>NZ_FOHZ01000001.1 GCF_900111555.1 Marinobacter segnicrescens | reverse complement strand
GACACACGGCCATCCTCGAAGACATTGATTACCGGAACTCACGGGGCCTGGATAAAGGACTGATCCAGTCATTGGCCAGCTGCCAATGGGTGAAGGAGCATCTGAACGTACTCATAACCGGTCCCACCGGCGTTGGCAAAACCTGGCTGGCCTGCGCCCTGGCACACAAGGCCTGCCGCGAAGGCTACACCGCCCAGTACGTGCGCCTGACCCGACTGTTGCGGGAACTGACCATCGCCAAGGGGGATGGTCAGTACGCCAAGCTCCTGACCAACCTCGCCAAAGTAGACGTCCTGATCCTGGATGACTGGGGGCTGATGAAGCTGAGCGCGGAGAACCGAAGAGACTTGCTGGAGGTGCTGGAAGACCGACATGGCCGGCGCTCCACCATTGCCACCAGCCAACTACCCATCGAAGAATGGCATGGTGTAATCGGCGACGCCACTCTGGCAGATGCCATCCTGGACCGGCTTGTTCACAACGCCTACAAGATCAATCTACGGGGCGAATCCATGCGAAAACAGCAGACAAAGTTGACGGGCACTGAGACTTCGGAGTAACAAGAGAAACCCCGCGTCGCTACGCTCCGATGGGTGGCAGCCTTGCTCCGGTCCGGGTGGCAGGCTTCACGTGGAATGGGTGGCAACCTTCAGCGGTTTACGCACACGTTCTTGCTGCCTGGAAAGAACTCTGCATAATCGAAATCGCCGAGTAACATCTTTGCTTCCATGCGCTGAATGAGCATTTCCAATTGTTTGCGGTTCTTTGCGGTGTCGCTAAGCAGGGTCTGTTCACGACATCTCACGCCCTGGAAGGTGAAGTCGACAAAAAGCTTGTTCGTATCTCGCCGGACCCTTACCTTAGCCATGGCACACCCCTCCATTTGCCATTGGAATGGTTAGCGAATCCTGAGCCCTGTTCAGCATGTCTTCCTCGATGACCTCCCAGATGTACAGTATCTTCCTGCCTCCGAAAGGGCGGATATAATGCTTGCCTTCCAGAAGGACGCTGTCCTTTAAACACTGGCGAATGGTTCTGGCGTCATACTTGATGCGATCAGACAGTTCTTCAGTTGTCAGGTATGTGTTGTTCATGCGAATATCATCCTCTATTGTCCAAGCGATCAAATGATAATAAAAAATATCACTTGATCATCAATATACGCCTCTTGCTGATAATTGCAAGTGTCGTTTGATACTTTTTATGATCAAATGGCGGGAAGATGATTCGCTATCACCTAAAAGAGCTCATCGCAGACAAGGAATTCGCAGAAAAGCGACGCATTACGATTGGGGAAATTGCCAAGGAAACGGGGATCAACCGGATGACGCTATCCAAGATCATTAACCATCCAGGACACAGTACAGTGACGGACAACCTGGATAAGCTGTGCAACTATTTCGATTGTGAGATCGAACAGCTTGTGACCCATATAAAGGACGGAAACTGAGATCCGTGGACTACCGTCAGCATGGAAGCTATTAAATCGTTATGCCGTTTCTGAAGGAGAGAAGCAGGGCGTGCCTTAGGGTGCCTTATGGTCAAAGTTCATAGGAGGCTACTATAGGCTTAAGAACAAATGGCACAGTTAGGGCACGGCCACGGCACGGAGGAAAATGCGGAGAGCAGAAACAAGAAAGGCAGACCAGTAAGTAACTGATCTGCCTTTCTTTTATATGGTAGCGGGGGCAGGATTCGAACCTACGACCTTCGGGTTATGAGCCCGACGAGCTACCAGACTGCTCCACCCCGCATCAAACTTGTCGTCATCACAAAAAGTTCTGGTTAACTTTTTGTTTTAGCAGTGTTTTCTGTTTGCTTCACCGCTCAACGTGGTGCGTATATTAAGGATTCGGCGGAGGGCTGTCAACGGCTATTTGAAGATTTTCTGTTGAGGATAACCCCTACGTCCCCTCGGCCTGTGAGAGTCGCGCCTGGAAAGGGTGATAAGATTCCCGGGCATCGTAAAACATTTCAGTGCTTAAATGTTCTGGCCAGGAGAGTCGCATGACTGAGGGAGTTATCAGGCGCACGGTGTTGCTTTTGTTGTTTGCGGTCGTGACGGGGTGTGCAACCGGTCAGTCGGTGCCGGACCAGCCGTTGCTGAATACCTACTGGAAACTGGTGAGTCTGGAAGAACCAGGAGTGACAGTTATCGAGGGACACCGGGAGCCACACCTGGTACTGCACCAGGAGGGTCAGCGTCTTGCAGGTTCAACCGGGTGTAATAACCTTTCCGGCCGTTATCAGCTGGATGATGATCAGCTCAGGTTCCGGAACCTGGTTACCACGCTGATGGCCTGTCGGGAGGTGATGCAACAGGAAGCGTTATTCCTGAAGGCACTGAAAGACACTGTCAGTTGGACGGTGGATGGTGACGTGCTCGTGTTCCGGGATGAACGGGCGGCCAAGGTGGCTGAGTTCCAGGCGGTTTACCTGTACTGACGGTGGGGGCAAGCGACCGTCGGGCTCATAACCTTCCGCTACCACTATCACAGCTTACACAGCTTTATCGTGAAAATTCCCCGGAATAGCCCCACTAAGTGATAATGCACTATACTGGACAGAGCAGTTCACGAGGAGAAAAGTGATGACCCTGGCCGCCGCCACGCAAAACCGGACCAACGATCGCACTTTGCTCGCCAAGGCGCTTTTTAATGCCGCCGATGCCATGGGGGTTGCCAAGGCTGACGTGTCAAAGATCGTTGGACGGGATCGTACCGGCATCACTCGCGACGGCATTGATCCGCAGTCAAAGTCCGGCGAACTGGCGCTTATGTTTGTTCGTGTATACCGGGGGCTTTATGCGCTGGTCGGTGGCGACCGGGACAATATGCGGCACTGGCTAACCACTGATAATGAGTACTTCGGCCAGGCGCCCCTGCAGACGATGAAAACCTGCGAGGGCCTGGTGCGGGTAGTGATGTACCTCGATGCCATCCGGGGCAAGGTTTGAGCTACCTGGAGCGAATATACACCCAGACGGGGCCACTCAAGGGGCAGGTTTACCGGGTGGCGGAAACCCAGGAGAAATCCGCCACCACCGATATCGTCGACACCGCTGAAGAGCAGTCTCGCCTTGAAGAGCTACTGGAAGAAAGCAAGCCACCTTACACCCACACTGATCGTGGGCTGCACTACCTGTTAAAAACGCCGTTTCGATATCCGCCGCTGCGTTATGGCTCTCGCTTCGGGCGTGTCTTCGAGAAAAGCCTGTTTTACGGTTCTGCCGACACTCAAACGGCGTTGGTGGAAACCGCTTATTACCGGCTGGTGTTCGTTCGGGACACTACAAAGCCGTTCCCCAGGCCGGTCAAATCCCACCATACAATCTTTGAAGCGTCGGTAGGGGTGGAAAAGGGGCTCCAGCTTCAATCGTCCGCCTGGCGCGATGTTCGGGACCAGCTGACCCATCCGTCGGATTATGCGTTTACCCAGGCTCTGGGGGGCGAGATGCGGGAAGCTGGTGTTCAGGCGTTCCAGTTTATTTCAGCCCGGGCAGTGCAGGTGGGGCTTCGGGCTCCCGACGCCGAAGACAGGGCTGCAGGAAAGTCCAAGTCGGGGTTGAACGCAGTGGGCCTCAACTGGGGGGTGTTCACGCCAAAAGCCTTCCGGCGGCGTCAGCCGAGTAATTTTCGGCCGATGATTGCCGTGACCACCCGAGAGCACGTATCCATTGTCGTGACGGAGCGTGATGGTACCTCTACCGCCGCGGAATTCCCTGCCGACAGATTTATGGTAGCCGGGCAGCTTCCCCGTCCCGCGGTCTGACCGATTCGCCTGCTATTCCTCGCAGTAATCCGCCTGGTGGGTTGTAGCCCACCACTGCCTGGTCGAGGGGGTGAATAGTTTCATTGCTATCTGCCATAATTCCTTTTCAAACTACGGCGCCCGACTGGAATGCGGCCGGCAAATGGTGGCATGCAACCGGTACGGCAGACCCCCATATAAAACAACGATAAAAGGAGTATTCATGGACACCCCGTTTCGCTATTACATGCAAGTCCGCTACGGCGAATGCGATGCCCAGAAAGTGGTTTTCAATGCCCGCTACGGTGATTACATCGACCTGGCTGCGACCGAATTCCTCCACCACATCTGCGAGCAGGACCAGCTGCCCGGTGGCGGCTTTGACTACCAGGTGGTCAAGCTGACCATCGAATGGAAAGCCCCGGCGCGTTACCGGGACCAGCTGGAAATCACCGTCCAGCCCGGGCATATCGGCAATACGTCGTTCACCCTGGATATGGACATCACCAACGCCCGCACGGGACAGTTCCTGGCAAAGGGCGAGATGATCGGCGTGACTGTACATCCGGAAACCGTTGAGAAAATGCCCATTCCCGACCTGATGCGCCAGGCGCTGGAGCAGGGCGGTCGTGGTGAGTTTATCGACCATGCGGGCATGCATACTGCCACCAAAGCTACCGCCCTCGCTGAAGCCTGAGGGCCGCTTTGGGCCCAGGGCCATCAGATTCTGGTGGTCCTGGGGCGGCTCGTCGCAACTTGCCGTCATCGTCAAAGCAATTCTCGACTAAGCTCATGCATGGAAAGGAACCTCTATCATCGGGAGGAACTACATGCAGGCGAGTTCGGTTAATCTGCCGGATTACGAGCAGTTTTGTGCCAGTTTTTCCTGGGCCCAGGCCTGGCGGGAACTGGCAGGCATGGGCGATGGTCGGCTCAATATCGCCTTCGAGGCGCTGGACCGGCATATGGGCACAGAGGTGGCAGAACGCACCGCCATCCGCTTTATGCCCCGTGACAGTCAAACCCCGGTGGATATCAGCTACCGGGCCCTGAACGAGCGCGCCGCGCGATTTGCCAATGTGCTGCAGGATCTGGGGGTCAGGCCCGGCGAACGGGTCTACGGTCTGTCCCATCGGATTCCGGATCTTTATGCAGCGGTGCTGGGTACCCTCAAGCACGGCTGTGTGTTCACGCCCCTGTTTCCTGCCTTCGGCCCGGAACCCATTCGTCAGCGCGTGGAAATCGGTGAGCCAGCGGTGCTGGTCACCAGCGAGCGGTTGTATCGGAAAAAAGTCGCGGACTGGGTAGCAGACACACCGTCGATACGCCATGTATTGCTGATTGACCAGCTCGACGAGGCGCCACCCGGAACCGAGGATGCCGCGTCGCTGATGGCGGCCGCCAGTGATCAGTACGCCACCCGGGCCATGGACCCGGAAGATCCGGCGCTTCTGCATTTTACCAGCGGCACGACGGGCAAGCCCAAGGGCGCCCTGCATGTGCACGAGGCCGTAGTGAACCATCACATGACCGGTCGCTACGTGCTGGACATGCACCCGGGTGACATTTACTGGTGTACTGCCGACCCGGGCTGGGTGACGGGCACCTCCTACGGCATCATCGCGCCGCTGACCAATGGTGTGACCATGGTGGTGGACGAGGCCGAGTTCGACGCCGAGCGTTGGTACCGGATCATCCAGGACCAGAAAGTTGCCGTCTGGTACACCGCACCCACCGCCATCCGCATGTTGATCAAGCTGGGTCCGGAACTGCCTCGGGCCCATGACCTGTCGTCGCTCCGGTTCATGGCCAGTGTTGGCGAGCCCCTCAATCCGGAAGCCGTTATCTGGGGCCGCAAGGTGCTGGGCAAGCCCTTTCACGACAACTGGTGGCAGACAGAGACCGGCGGCATCATGATCAGCAACTATGCCTCCATGGAGGTTCGTCCCGGCTCCATGGGTAAGCCCATCCCCGGTGTGGAGGCGGCCCTGGCCCGGAAGACCGAAACCGGCATCGAGCTGATCACGGAACCGGACGAGACGGGCGAGCTGGTGCTGAAAAAGGGCTGGCCTTCCATGTTCCGTGGCTATCTTCACCAGAAAGAGAAATACCGCAACAGCTTCGTCGGTGACTGGTATCTCACCGGTGACCTGGCACGCCGGGACGCCGATGGTTACTACTGGTTTGTCGGCCGTGACGATGACGTTATCAAGTCGTCGGGGCACCTGATTGGCCCGTTCGAGGTGGAAAGCGTGCTGCTGGAGCACCCCGCCGTAGCGGAGGCTGGTGTTATCGGCGTACCTGACGAGATTGCGGGAGAAACCGTGAAGGCCTTTGTCGCCCTCAAACCGGGCTATCAAGCGGATGAGAGACTGCGCAAGGAGCTGATGGGCCTGGCCCGAAAAAGGCTGGGGCCGGCAGTAGCGCCACGGCAGATCGATTTCCGGGAAGAACTGCCACGCACCCGCAGCGGCAAGATCATGCGCCGCTTGCTGCGGGCGCGGGAACTGGGCCTGCCGGAAGGTGATACTTCCACCCTGGAGAGCGGAGGTGCGCAATGAGTGCTTCCGGGAAACCCAGGATGTCCCGTGAGCACGCGCTTCGCCTGCTTCGGGACATGCTGCGTGCGCGACGATTTGAAGAACGCTGTGTGGAACTGTACACGCAGGAAAAAATCCGTGGCTTCCTCCATGTCTGCATCGGCGAGGAGGCCGTTGGCGCCGGCGTCATGTTCAATCTGACCGAGGACGAGGCCGTCGTGGCCACCTACCGGGAACATGGCCATGCCCTGCTCAAGGGTATCTCCATGGAGCGGGTCATGGCGGAGATGTACGGCAAGGTGTCGGGCTGCGCCATGGGGCGGGGTGGTTCCATGCACCTGTTCGACGCCGATACCCGGTTCTTTGGCGGCAATGCCATTGTCGGTGGCGGAATTCCCATGGCGGTGGGGCTGGCGCTGGCAGACAAAATGCAGGGCCGCACCCGGGCAACGGTCTGCTTTTTTGGTGAGGGCGCCGCCTCGGAAGGCGTGTTCTACGAAAGCCTGAACCTGGCGGCACTCTGGCAGTTGCCGGTTGTATTCATCTGTGAAAACAATCACTACGCCATGGGGACGCCCCTGGACGTTGAACATGCCCGGGGCGAGGTCTATCACAAGTCGGAAGCCATTGGCGTACCGTCCGAGCGGGTGGATGGCATGAGCGTGGTCCAGGTGGAGGCGGCTGCCCGCAACGCCCTCGATGCGGCACGTTCCGGAAAGGGACCACGATTGATCGAATGCGACACCTACCGGTTCCGTGCCCACTCCATGTTCGACCCTCAACTTTACCGGGACCCGGCAGAAGTGGAGGCCTGGAAGGAAAAGGACCCCATTGTCCGCCTGGCCGACTGGATGGCACAGACCGGGCTTATCCAGGAGGGCGAGCGGGAGGCCCTGGAAAAGGAAATCACCGAAGAGATCGACAAGGCGGTCCAGTTCGCCGAGAACGCCGACTGGGAGCCGCCGGAAACCCTGCACGACTATGTTTCCCTCCCTTTGCCCAGTCCCTTGGCGCCACCACCGGCACCGGAGTCGGAACCCTCACAAACCAGCATGCGAGAGGCGTTCAATCGCGGTTTGCAGGAAGCCCTTGAGCACGATGAGCGGGTATTCCTCATGGGGGAGGACATCGGGCGCTATGGTGGTTGCTATGCGGTTACCCGTGACCTGTTTGCCGAGTTCGGGGCCGATCGTGTTAGGGACACACCGCTGGCGGAGAACGGCTTTACCGGCGCCGGGCTGGGGGCGGCCCTCGGGGGCATGCGGCCCATCGTGGAAATCATGACCGTGAATTTCAGCCTGCTGGCCATGGACCAGATCGTCAATACGGCCGCTGCATTGCTGCACATGTCCGGTGGCCAGTTCAATGTGCCGGTGGTGATCCGCATGGCAACCGGCGCCGGGCGGCAGGTGGCGGCACAGCACTCCCACAGCCTGGAAAACTGGTACACCCATGTGCCCGGTCTTCGTGTGCTGGCACCGGCTACGGTGGAAGATGCCCGGTACATGCTCTGGGCCGCACTGCAGGACCCCAACCCGGTACTGATCTTCGAGCATGTGATGCTCTACAACCACACCGCCGAACTTACGCCGCAACCGCAGGGTGTGGACATAGAGAAAGCGGCCATCCGGCGTACAGGCACCGACATTACCCTGATCACCTATGGGGGCTCCCTGTACAAGGCACTGGAAGCGGCGGAACAGCTTGCCGCAGAGGGCATCGAGGCCGAAGTGGTCGATTTACGGGTGCTGCGGCCCCTGGACACCGATACGCTGGTGGAATCTGTCGCCCGCTCACATCGGGCGGTCATTGTCGATGAGGGATGGAAAACCGGCGGCCTGGCCGGAGAAGTGATGGCCATCCTGAATGAACGTGCATTCTGGGAACTGGATGCACCACTGGCCCGGGTCTGCAGTGAGGAAGTTCCGGTGCCTTACCCCCGGCACCTTGAGCAGCTGGTCTTACCCCGGGTTGAGCAGATCGTGGAGGCAGCCCGCCGGACGCTCGGAGAGAAGCCATGAGTGAGTTCACCATGCCGTCCCTGGGTGCCGATATGGATGTCGGCAAGCTGGTCCAGTGGAAGGTAAAGGTGGGCGATCGGGTAACCCGGGGGCAGGTTATCGCAGCCGTGGAAACCTCCAAGGCGGTGTTGGACGTGGAGGTGTTCGAGGATGGCGTGGTCGAGGCGCTGTACGTCGGAGAGGGGACCGAAGTGGATGTGGGCACGCCACTGGCGCGGATTGGTGACGGTAGCGGCAAGGGTCGGCCCGGCCCGGAAACGCCATCACCAGGGACCACCAAACCGGCCACCGAACCTGGTGAGACAATCGGTGCGCATGCCAGGCCGGAAAAGGCTTCGAAGGAAGACCGGCCACTGCCGTCACAACCGGTGTCTGCAGGGTCAGTCCCGGCCGACAACGGTGGCCATGCTGCGGAGCGGATCCTGGCATCACCGGCGGCCCGGCGCAGGGCCCGGGAGGCTGGTGTGGATCTGTCGGGTATCCGGGGCAGCGGACCGGATCGCGCCGTTGTGCTGAGAGACCTGCAGGGAACGACGCCTGGGCGCAGGCCGGCGCCCGCCGGAGGCGGCTTTGACCGGGAGCAGATGCGCGCCACTATCGCAGCAGCAATGACCCGGTCCAAGCGCGAGATTCCCCATTATTACCTGGCGACCATGGTAGACCTGCATGCGGCTGAAGCCTGGCTGGCGGACTATAATCAGCATCAACCGCCGGAGAAAAGGCTGTTGCTTGCTGCCCTGTTCATGAAAGCCACCGCCATGGCCCTGGCCCGTTATCCTGAGCTCAATGGTCACTATGGCGAAGCGGGCTTTGCCGCTGCGCCCCAGGTCAATCTGGGCATGGCGGTGCACCTGCGTGGCGGCGGGCTGGTGGCCCCGGCTATATCGGACACCGACAAGCTGTCGCTGCCGGAGTTGATGCAACGGTTTCAGGACCTTGTCCGCCGTGCCCGGGGAGGTGGCCTGCGCCTGTCCGAGATCACAGGCGGCACCGCCACTTTGACGGCCCTTGGTGATCGCGGCGTAGACACGGTCTACGGTGTGATCTACCCGCCCCAGGTCGCCATGATCGGCATTGGTCGTGCCCGCCGCCGGCCCCTGGCAGTGGGGGACGGGGTCGCCGTCCGCCTGGCCGTGGACCTGACCCTGGCGGCCGATCACCGTGTCTGTGATGGCCACCTTGGCGCACTGTTTCTCAACGAGATTGAACAACGACTACAGCAACCGGAGGCACTGTGAATCGGGACGAATTGCGCAAGGCGGTGCTGGAGGAGTTGTCGGATGTGGCACCGGACATCGACATGGCCACGTTTGACGACAGGGCCAGCCTGCAGGACGAATACGACCTGGATTCCATGGACCTGCTTAACCTGGCAGCCGCGGTACACAAGCGGCTGGGTGTGAACATTCCCGACCAGGACTACGCGCGCATGCGGTGCGTTGCGGACCTGCTGGATTACCTGCAGGAACGGGTCTGACGGGGCAGGTTGGAGCCTGCTCGTCCGGGGTGATCCATGAACAAGGATTATTTCAGTGGGGGATGAAAAGCATGCACGCAAGCTCGGCAATCACGTCCATTTCAAAGCGGCTGTCCCAGGTCGCGATTCCCTTTGATACGCTCCAGGATATGCCCATGGATGGCCTGATGCGACGCATCGGAAATGCCCGGGTGGTAATGATCGGCGAGGCGTCCCACGGAACGTCCGAGTTCTATGCAGCCCGGGCGCGAATCACCCGCCAACTGATCGAACGCCTGCACTTTGACTTTGTGGCTATTGAAGGCGACTGGCCGGACGCCTCGCGGGTGGATCATTATGTGCGTGACCGACGTACCCCTTCATCGGAGTGGACGGCGTTTGCCCGCTTCCCCACCTGGATGTGGCGTAATGACGAGGTACGATTGTTCGTTGACTGGCTTCGGCGCTGGAACCTGGACCGCCCGGAACCCGGCCGGGTAGGGTTCCACGGGCTGGACCTGTACAGCCTGTACCTGTCCCTGGACGAAGTGCTGGCCTACCTTCGTCGCCATGAGCCGGACCTGGCGAAGCAGGCCCTGGCCAGCTACCAGTGCTTGCTGCCGTACCGGGATGACCCGGTCAACTACGCAAGAACTGCATTGAACCCCCGTTTCCGCAGTTGTGAGGACGATATCCTTGCCACCCTGGCAAACCTTTACCAGCATCGTCGTGAGCTTGCCAGGCACGATGGTGAATCGCTCTTCGATGCCCTGCAGAATGCCAACCTCGTAGCCAGCGCCGAAGAATACTATCGCACCATGTTCTTCAGTGATGCCAATGCCTGGAACCTGCGGGATACCCATATGTTCTCCACCCTGGAACGGCTGCTGGAACATTACGGTGAGAACAGTCGCGGCATTGTCTGGGCCCACAACTCCCATGTCGGTGACAGTGACGCCACCGACATGGTGCGCAGGGGTGAATACAACATTGGCCGACTGGCCCGGGCACGTTATGGCGACGACCTGTTCAGCATTGGCTTCGGCACCCACCAGGGTACGGTGATGGCAGCATCCGACTGGGGCGGCGAGGCGGAGGTCAAATCGGTCAATCCCTCACTTGCCGACAGTTATGAGCTGGCCTTCCATGGCAGTGGCGTTGAACGGGCGCTGGTGCCACTCAGACATGGTGATGGGGAATTACTGCACCTGCTTCGCCCGAAGCGCCTGCAGCGGGCCATCGGGGTGATCTATCGGCCCGAAACGGAGCGGCACAGCCATTACTACCACGCAAGCCTGCCGCAGCAGTTTGACGAGTACATCTGGTTCAATGAAACACGGGCGGTGACGCCGCTGAACGCGAAGACCCTGCAGGGAGTGCCGGATACCTATCCGTTCGGCCTTTGATGCCGGCTATCAACAGGGGCAGGGAGCTTGCACGATGGCCGGTTACGTCCCTTCAGGGTTCCGACCCCGGAGGTCTGCCATAGACGCCTTCAGGGCTTGAATGACTTCGTCCTCGGACACCTGGTTAAAATCCAGGTACCAGAGGCCCACTGAACTGAAGCGCGGGGGTTCCAGCAGGCAGACACACTGGTCGGCGACCTCAGAGAAGCGTTCGATGGTGCCCGGTGGCCCGACCGGTACAGCAACGATAATCCAGTCGGCGCCGCGTTTTCTCAGCACCTGGACTGCAAGCTTCATGGTGGCACCGGTGGCAACACCGTCATCCACCAGTATCACCGTGCGGCCGGTTACATCGGCTTGCGGTCGTACATCCCGGAACAGTCGGGTGCGGACGGCCATAACGGCCTTTTCCTCGGCCTCGACCCGCTCAATTGCCTCCTGCGGGATGTGCAGCTGGTCGACCAGCAAGGTGTTCAGATAGCGGGTTCCATCTTCGGCGATGGCGCCCATGGCCAGTTCGGGCTGCCCCGGCAGGCCGAGCTTGCGGAGATTGATGATGTCGAGCTCCAGCCCCAGTTCCCTGGCGATTTCCCAGGCAACCGGAACCCCACCCCGGGGCAGTCCCAGCACCACGGCATCGGGTGGTATCGAAGATTCCCGGAGTTTCTGTGCCAGCGCCTGACCAGCCTCAACCCGGTCCCTGAATGATGATCCGGCCATGGTGTCTGTCCTTATGGTCTGCCCGTCACACCTTAGTTTATTTAAGTCCAGTCCAGCTCTCCTGACAATTGTCCATGACCAGTATCAACAGAACGTCTTGTATTGTCCGGGGCTGCTTGCAGGCTCCTTGTTCAGGCGCCGGTAAAGCGTGGAACGGCTCACCCCCAGGGTTTTGGCGGCAGCAGAGTAGTTGCCATTGCAGGCTTGCAGGGTTCGCTGCATGTGTTCCCATTCCAGGTCTTTGAGATTTCGTGGCTGTTGTTCGGGGGTGGCAAGCCTGGTGTCTGCGCGAGCTGGCACCAGGGCGTGCTGCTGGAATTTCCGGCGCCAGCGTATCGGGAGGTCTGCGGTGGTCAGATACTCAACGCCAGGCTGCGCCCCGACCAGCAGGGCTTCCAGGCAGTTTTCCAGCTCTCGCCAGTTGCCGGGCCAATGGTATCCCGCCAGCTGTTCCAACAGTTCCGGATCAAGTTCGGCGGAGCTGCCGTGGCGTGCACAGACGTCGTGCCAGAGGCGGTCGACGGCTTGCGGCAGATCAGCTTGCTGGTGAAGCGCCGGCAGTTCGACCACTACCGCGGCCAGCCGGAAATAGAGGTCCTCTCGAAAACGTCCCTGGTCGACAAGTTCTTCCAGGTCGTGGAGGCTTGCCGCTACGATGCGACAATCGATCGGCAGCTCTTCGTGGCCGCCGAGGGGTGTGACGGCTCGTTCCTGGATAACCCGCAGCAGCCGGGCTTGTAAATCCAGGGGCATATCGCCAATTTCATCCAGCAACAGGGTGCCACCCTGGGCCTGCAGGAAACGGCCGTTGTAACCGCCCTTGCGGGCGCCGGTGAACGCTCCGTCGCGATAACCGAACAGCTCACCCTCGATGACTCCCTCCGGTAGGGCAGCGCAATTGATGGCCACGAAGGGGCCAGCGGATTCGGTGTCGGTATGGAGGGCCTTTGCAAACTGTTCCTTGCCGGTGCCAGTATCGCCCTGCAACAGCACCGGCATTCCGGCTTCCAGGGCCCGTACCGCCCGCCGGGCTTCCGTGGCCAGTTCGCTCGGCCAGGACCGGATCAATGCGTCCGTTGCCGATAGTTTCCCGGGTTTGCGTATTGGAAGCGAGGTGACCGCACGCCAGTTCGACGGTGGCGACAACCGACCGATCATCTGACGCCCTGTCTTTTCCAGGCTCAGTACGCCGGGATATTTCCTGCAATGGTCCACCAGGGCGCCCCAGGACACCCCGAAAATCGACTCTACCGGGCACCCGACCAGCCCTGTCTCGGTCGTTACGAAGGTCTTGAGTGCGTGTGAGCTGGCGGCAATCAATGAGCCGTCTTCGTTAAAGGCAAGGAGGCCCGAGGGCTCCTGTTGTGACCAGGTGGACAGGGCCTGCACCTGCAGGATCCAGTGATCACGGTAGCTGTCCAGGAACAACTGGTGCTCGAAAGCCGCCGAGAACCAGTTGGCATGGTCAAGGAACTGGTCCGGTCGTGGGTGATTGGCCGCAAAGGTAAAGTCGATCAGCCCCAGCACGTCACCGTGCAGATCGAACAGTGGCGCAGCAACACACCCGACGGTCACCTCCGGGTATAACAGGTGCTCACACGAATTCACCAGCACCGGTTTGCGCTCAATCAGACAGAGTCCGGGGGCGTTTGTGCCGGCCAGGGACTCGGGCATCAGTGTGCCGGGATCCATGGTGACGTCCGCCATGAAATCCTGGTGTGGCCCTAACCGTTTAAGGATCGTCGCATCGGGGGAGGCCAGGATCACCTGGCAGTCGTTCAGATTGCTGGAAAGTCGCTCTGCCAGTGGTGACGAAAGCTTCAGAAAACGCTGGTTACGGCCAAGTTCATGCCTCAGCTCCCCGCTGGCCATCTGAGGCAACTCCGGCTCGGAACCTACCCGTAAACCGGATTCCAGACATCTGAGCCAGGACTGGCCAATACTGGCATCGAGTAAATCGGTGGACACGTGGCCCCGCTCTGCCTGGAGGTAGGCCTGCCTGATAACTTCCGGTGTACGGAGGACCGTCCGAAACATCCCGTGCACTCCTGTAGGGGTCTTGTTCTTGTTGTCTGATTCTGCAACACCTGTCCCACTCTGACACAGGCGATGTCTGCTTCATATTAGCAAAGTTTCTGCTAACCACATGACTACCAAGCCTTCCTTGATATATCCGTTGCTGGCATGACTCTTGATACAGATCAAGACGGGCTGTTTCGTGGCCTGAGCACCAACAATGACAACAACGATGAAAAGGTAATGCTATGACCCAGATTTCCGATTCGGTAAGGGCCTGGCTGGATAAAGAGCACAAGCTTTTTATTGGCGGCAAACCGGTTGACGCGGTAAGCGGCAACTCGCTGGACGTATTCAACCCGGCAACCACTGATCGAATTGCCCGCGTGGCGTCCGGTGGTGCTGACGATATTGACCGTGCGGTAAACGCTGCCAGGGAAGCCTTTGGCACCTGGCGCAAGGCACGCCCGGCTGTTCGCGAGAAGCTGCTACTGGACCTTGCGGATGCGATAGAAGCCCGCGCCGATGACTTCGCCGTTATTGAAACGCTGGATAACGGGAAGCCAGTGACCGTGGCCAAGGCCATGGATGTGGCCAGTGTGGTGTCCTTTATCCGCTATACCGCTGGCTGGGCTACCAAGATAGATGGCCGCTCCATGACCCCCACCTTGCCCCCGGTCCCGGATGAGGCACAGATTGTGGCATACACCCGCCGGGAGCCTGTCGGGGTGGTCGGTGCCATCGTTCCCTGGAACTTCCCTTTGCTGATGACCGCCTGGAAGGTGGCACCTGCCCTGGCGGCGGGCTGCACCGTGGTTCTCAAACCAGCAGAAGATACGCCCCTCACCGCACTGCTGCTGGCGGAAGTAGTCAACGAGGTTGGCTTTCCGCCCGGCACCCTGAACGTGGTTCCGGGGCTCGGCTATGAAGCAGGCGCCGCCCTGTCAGGACATCCCGGCATCAACAAGATTGCCTTTACTGGCTCCACTGCAGTTGGCAAGCAGGTGGGCCGGGCCGCCATGGAGAATATGACCCGTACCACCCTGGAGCTGGGTGGAAAGTCACCCGTTATGGTTTTGCCGGATGCCGATCTCGACATGGCGGCCGCGGGCGCCGCACAGGCCATCTTCTTCAACCAGGGCCAGGCCTGTACCGCAGGCTCGCGCATCTACGTACACGAGAGTATCCATGATGCCTTTGTGGGCAAGCTGGTGGACCAGGCGAAGGCGCTGACCCTCGGCTCGGGAATGGATGAGACCACCATGATTGGTCCGCTGGTATCGGCCAAGCAGCAGCAGCGTGTTCTCGGTTACATCGAACAAGCCCGTTCCGACGGGGGCAAGATCGAGATTGGTGGTGGCAAGGGACTGGACCAGGGGTATTTCGTAGAACCCACCGTCATTACGGGACTGGCCCAGGGCAGTCGTTGTGTGCAGGAAGAAATCTTCGGTCCGGTCGTGGTGGTCCAGAAATTCAGTGACAACCAGGAACTGGTCAGACTGGCGAACGACAACTGCTACGGCCTGGCCGCCAGTATCTTCTCCAACGACCTGTCACAGGTCAATCGGCTGATTCCCGAGATCGATGCCGGCTCGGTATGGGTTAACGGGCACCACCTGATTGATCCTTGCATGCCCTTTGGTGGCTTCAAGCAATCAGGCACTGGCCGTGAGCTGAGTGACAGCCTGGTCGACCATTACACCGAGCAGAAATCTGTGGTCATTCTATGCTGAGAGGACTGCCCAGCCGGATCAAGTGACAAATCAGCCGTTGTCAGCGACGGCGTACAACAACAAAACACAGGAAATTCCCATGATAAAGAACAATAGACGGATACTGTTAACCAGCCTGGTGGGGGCGCTTGCCGCCGGTCATGGCATGGTTGCTGCTGCCGATGAGGCAAAGTATGTCGACGAAACCCACAAGGCCATAGCCGAGAACCGCGAAACCGGTAAAAACTGGCCTGCCCATGGCTTTGACTACCAGGAACAGCGATTCAGCCCCCTGGACGAGATTACGACAAAGAACGTTAAGGATCTGAAGCTCGAGTGGAGCTACAACCTGGGCTCGAGCCGTGGCGTTGAGTCTACCCCCATCGTGATTGACGGTGTGATGTACGTAACCGCGCCCTGGAGTATCGTCCACGCCGTGGATGCCCGTACCGGCGAGAAGTTGTGGACCTATGACCCGGAAGTACCCAGGTCCTATGGGGAAAAGGGCTGCTGCGATGTGGGCAACCGGGGTGTAGCAGTGAGCAACGGTCTGGTGTACTTCGGTGCCTTCGACGGACGGTTGATAGCCCTGGATGCAAAAACCGGGGAGCGCGTGTGGGAAACGGACACCATTGAAAACCGGGACAAGCCATACACCATCACAGGTGCCCCCCGGGTCTTCAAGGACAAAGTGATCATTGGTAACGGCGGCGCCGAATACGGTGTGCGAGGTTATATCACTGCTTACGATGCTGACACCGGCGAGGAAGCCTGGCGTTGGTATACCGTGCCCGGCAATCCGGATGAACCCTTCGAGAACGACGCCATGAAAATGGCTGCTGAAACCTGGGACCCCAGTGGCAAGTACTGGGAAGCTGGAGGTGGTGGCACCGTCTGGGACAGCATGGTGTTCGACCCCGAGCTTGATCTGATGTACATCGGTACCGGCAACGGTTCCCCCTGGTCCCACCTGCACCGTAGCCCGGGTGGTGGTGACAACCTGTTCCTCGCCTCCATCGTGGCGCTGGATCCGGATACCGGCGAGTACGTATGGCATTACCAGGAAACTCCTGGCGATAACTGGGACTACACCTCCACCCAGGACATCATCCTGGCGGATCTGCCCATCAACGACGAAACCCGCAAGGTACTTCTCCACGCCCCCAAGAACGGTTTCTTCTATGTGGTGGACCGTGAAACCGGCGAGTTCATTTCGGCGGAGAACTTCGTGGATGTGAACTGGGCAACCGGTTACGACGAATCCGGGCGACCCATGGTCACTGCGGAAGCCCGGTCCGAAGATGAAGCGTTCGACGCGATACCAGGACCCTATGGGGCGCATAACTGGCATTCCATGTCGTTCAGTCCGGACACACAGCTGGCCTACATACCGGCCCAGAACATTCCGGCGTCCATGCAAAAAATGCCGGAATGGGACTACAACGAAGAAGAGCCGGGTGTTTTCATGAGTGGCACGGGCTGGAACACTGGCATGTTCCTGAACCCCACTGAACCGGGTAGCAAGCCCTTTGGTCGCCTGGTGGCCTGGGACCCAGTGGAACAGCAGGAGGCCTGGCGTTATGAACACATTTCGCCCTGGAACGGTGGCACCCTGACCACAGCAGGTAACCTGGTCTTCCAGGGTACGGCAGACGCCCGCCTTATGGCCTTCAATGCCAGTAATGGCGACAAACTGTGGGACACCATGGTAGGTACGGGTATCGTCGCAGCACCGGTAACCTATGAAGTGGACGGCCGGCAGTTTGTGTCCATCGCCGCCGGCTGGGGCGGGGTCTATGGCCTGGTCCAGAGGGGCAGCGACCGGACCATTCCCGGCACCGTTTATACCTACTCGCTGGATGGCAAGGCGGAGCCCCCCGAATACAGCCAGCATCAGCAGACTAACCTGGTGTCAGGTGTCGATTACAACCCGGAACTGGCCGAGGAGGGCCTGGGCCTGTATATCGCTAACTGCGTAGCCTGTCATGGTGTGCCGGGGGTTGATCGGGGTGGCGCGATTCCCAACCTGGGCTATTCCAATGCCAAGGTGATCAGTGACCTGGAGTCCTTTGTGCTGAACGGTGTGTTGGCTAACCGGGGCATGCCTGATTTTTCCGAGCGGCTGAGTGAGGAGGACGTTGACAAAATCCGGGCGTTTATCATGGGTACCGCGGACACCATCCGCGCCAGCCAGTAGTCCGGTTAGCAAACCGTGGCTTTCCCCGGGGCCTGCTCCCGGGGAAAGCCTCATTTCCCAGCCAGATTTACATGACCTGGATGACTCCATGACAATAAAAAGCCGTCTGATAATAAAAAACGACCTGCGTGCATTTTTCCTGATCGGGGCCGGAGTGGTCTTTCCGGGGCTGGCCATTGCCCAGCAAGCCGTGCCGGAAGGCCAGGCGACAACAGCCACCACAGGTCAGAACCGACCGGCCATCCTGGTAACAGCTCCACGCATGTCCCGTTCACTCCAGGATACTCCTGCCGCCGTCTCGGCGGTTACCCGGGACCAGATCCAGCAGGGCCAGCAGGGACTCCAGCTGGATGAGAGCCTTGTTATCGTTCCCGGCCTGTTTCTCCAGAATCACAACAACTTCGCCCAGGGCCAGCGGATCGCCAGTCGTGGCTTTGGCGCGCGCGCACCCTTCGGCATACGTGGCATTCACGTCCGTGTGGATGGTATTCCCTATACCTTGCCCGATGGGCAGGCCCAGGTTGACGCCATTGACCTGGACAGTGCCGAGCGCATTGAAGTTATCCGGGGGCCGGCCTCGGTCCTTTATGGCAACGCCGCTGGCGGTGTCATCGACGTCACCACAGCGGATGGCAGTCAGCGCCGTGACCGAGCGGACATTGGCCTGCAAGGCGGCAGCGACGGATACCGCAAGCTGTCGGCGAGTCTTGGCGGCGAGAATGGCCGCTGGCGGCATAATCTGAGTTTTTCGGCACTGGATTTCGAGGGTCAGCGGGAGCAGAGCGAGGTTGAGAAGCGCCTGTTTAACGGACAGGTTGGCTATCAGATCGACGAGGACCGCACACTGTCGGCCCTGGTCAACGTACTGGACATGCCACTGGCGGAAGACCCCGGTGGCCTGACCCTGGAAGAAGTCGAGGAGGACCGGGACCAGGCTGCGCCCATGTCGGACCTGCTGGACGCCGGCCAGGAGGTGGAGCAGCAGCTGGTGGGGCTCCATTACCAGGACCGGAACCTCGGCGGTGGCGACCTCAACCTGAGGGCTTTTGCCAGCTGGCGGGATTTTGAGCAGCAACTGCCGTTCCCGGGCAGCAGTCGGATTCGTTACGACCGCTTCTATTACGGTGGCGGTGCGGACTACCGGCGGGGGCTGCAGCTTTGGGACCTTCCCACCACGGTTATGGTGGGCACCGAAGTGGGCCGGCAGGAAGATGACCGTTCGCGGTTTGCCGTGAACACCGACCGGGAAATCACCGCCCGTACCGGCGATGAGCAGCAGGACGCCACCGCGACCGGCGTGTTCGCGCTGGCTGACATGGACCTGAATGATCGTCTCACCGTTAGCGCTGGGGTACGCCACGACTGGGTCCGTCTGTCTATCGATGATCGTTTCCTGGCCGACGGAGTCGACAACAGCGGCAGCCGCACCTTCCGGGAATGGAACGGCAGTCTCGGGGCGCTTTATCGCCTGAGCTCAGCCCATTCGCTTTATGCCAACGTTGCCACCGCCTTTGAAACCCCCACGTTTACCGAGTTTGCGCGACCTGACGGGCAGGGGGGGTTCAATAGTGACGTGGAGCCGCAGAGGGCGATCAGCCGGGAGCTGGGATTGCGGGGTTACCTTTCGATGGGTATCGAGTATGACCTCAGCGTGTTCCGCATCGACGTAGACGATGAGCTGCTTCCGTTCGAAGCGATTGACGGCCGGACCTACTATCAGAACGCCGGGCAGACGTCCCGCCAGGGTGCCGAACTGGCCCTGGACTGGTACATGACCCCGGCGTGGCGCTGGCACAGTGCGCTCACCATGGCCAGCTACCGGTTCGAGGACTTCGAGACCGAAACCAGCGATTTCAGTGGCCTGAGAATGCCGGGCCTGCCACGCCACCAGTGGAACAACCGACTGACCTGGTCAGGCCTGGGTGACACCTTTGCCAGCATTGAAGGACTGTACTCCGGCGATTTCTACGCCGATAACGCCAACACCGTGGAAGTCGACAGTAGCTGGGTCATGAACCTGCGGGCTGGTACAGGCTGGCAGCTGGGGGGTGACCGCACACTGAAGGTCCATGCCGGCATCCGTAACCTTCTTGAAGAAGAGTACTACGCCAACGTGCGTATCAACGCCAATGGTGGCCGGTACTATGAACCGGCACCCGGGCTGACTTTTCATGGTGGTGTTGAACTGGCCTTCTGACCGGTTCGTAACCACACTGTGTTGAACGAATTGCGGGCTGGCACCCGCCAGGACATAACGCCGGCGTCTCAAGCGCCGGAGAGGGCCTCCGCGCTGCGACGGGCCACACAATAACAGGATGAGGGAGAGCACCATGATCAACCTGACAATAAACGGGCAGGAGCACGAACTCGACGTGCCCGGCGATATGCCCCTGCTTTGGGCACTCAGGGATGTCGTCAAGCTTACCGGCACCAAGTTCGGGTGCGGCATTGCCCAGTGCGGCGCCTGCACGGTGCACCTTGATGGCGAGGCCACCCGCTCCTGCGTGACCCCGGTTGCAAGCGCAGAAGGCAAGGCTGTGACCACCATAGAGGCCATGGCCGATGACGACGTTGGTCAGCGGGTACAGCAAGCCTGGCTGGAACTGGGCGTGGCCCAGTGTGGCTATTGCCAGGGGGGGCAGATCATGACGGCAACGGCGCTCCTCAAAGAGAACAGCAACCCGGACGGTGCCGAGATCCGTGATGCCATGAACGGCAACCTCTGCCGATGCGGTACCTACAACCGTATCGAAGCAGCGGTTGCGCGGGCGGCAGGCATGGAGGACAAGTCATGAGCAGGATAGGCAATTCGGTCATGCTGGCCAACGTGAGCCGGCGCCACTTTCTGCGCGGGCTTGCCGCCGGTAGTGCCTTTGTCATGGCTGCCCGCTGGGGCCTGGCCACCGCCGCTGACTCAGCCGAGGTAAAGTATGGTGCCGCCGCCATGCCGGGCGGTTGGGTTGATAACCCCAATGTGTTCATTCGTATCGATGCGGACGGCACAGTCACCATCACCAATCACCGGGCCGAGATGGGGCAGGGCATTCGTACCAGCCTGGCGCTGGTGGCCGCCGATGAGCTTGGCGCCGACTGGGATCGGGTCAAGGTAGAGCAGGCTGATGCAAACCAGGACAAGTACGGCAACCAGAACACCGACGGCTCCCGCAGTATGCGCCACTGGTATGAGCCCATGCGTCGTGCTGCCGCCGGTGCCCGCCTCATGCTGGAACAGGCTGCTGCCGATCAGTGGGGCGTGCCGGTTGACGAGGTGGAAACCCGTGTACATGAAGTGGTCCACAAGAACAGCGACCGCAGCCTGGGCTTTGGCGAACTGGCGGCGGCTGCCCGTGAACTGGAGGTTCCTGATCGCGACCAGTTGACACTGAAACCCGATAGCCAGTTGCGCTATATCGGCCGGGAAACCGGTCTGGTCAATGGTGACCTGACTAACCGCGATACTCGTCCGCCCGCCATCGATGGAGAGGACGTGGTGACCGGCAAGGCCCGCTTCGGTGCCGACGTGCAGATGGACAACATGCTGTATGCGGTGATTGCACGGCCGCCCGTGCTGGGGGCAACCATCAAGAGCGTGGACGACAGCGCCACCCTGGGCGTTCGTGGTGTGGTAAAAACGATCACCCTGGAAGGCACCGGTATGCCGGCAGCGTTCAGCCCCCTGGGTGGTGTGGCGGTTGTCGCCGAGAATACCTGGGCCGCAATCAAGGGTCGTGATGCCCTCGAAATCGAGTGGAACATGGAGCCCGCTGGGGACAACGCCCGGTATACCTCCAACGACTACCGACAGATGCTGGAGGAGCGGGCCGAATCCGCTGGCAAGGTGGTCCGCGAGTCCGGAGATATTGAAAAAGCCCTGAAGGAAGCGAACAAAACCGTCACAGCTACCTACTATATGCCCCATATGGCCCAAGCTCCGATGGAGCCACCGGTGGCCATTGTTCAGTTCAATGGCGACACCGCAGAAGCCTGGGCGCCGGTACAGCATCCCCGAGCCACCCGGCAGGGTGTCGCGGGCGCCCTGGGGCTCGACCTGGAAAAAGTCACTGTTCACCAGACCCTGCTTGGCGGTGGCTTCGGGCGCAAGTCAAAGCCCGACTTCGTGATTGAAGCGGCCAGGCTGGCCAGCCAGTTCAAGGGCCGCCCGGTGCGGGTGCAGTGGACCCGGGAAGATGACATCCACCATGCCTATTTCCATGCCGTGTCTGTAGACCGTCTGGAAGCGGCACTGGACAGTGACGGCAAGGCCACCGGCTGGCTGCACCGGACGCTGTCACCCAGCATCGGCTCACTGTTCGCTGAAGACCCGAAGCACAAGGCGGACTTCGAATTGGGCATGGGCTTCAACACCATGCCGTTTGATATCCCGGCCATTCGCCTGGAAAACCCTGAGGCTGCCGCACATACCCGCATCGGCTGGTTCCGGGCGGTCTATAACCTGCCCCATGCCTGGGCGATCCAGAGCTTCGCTGCAGAAATGGCCGAGGCAGCGGGCAGGGACCACCGGGACTACCTGCTGGAGCTGCTGGGAGAGCCACGTAAAATCAACCCGTCTGAGTTCAAGGACGGCTGGAACTACGGGGAAAACCCGGAGGTCTATCCCATCGATATCGGCCGCATGAGAGCGGTGGTGGAGCGGGCAACCCGCGAGGCGAACTGGGATAACAAGGACCGGGGTGAACGGCGCGGGCTGGGCCTGGCCATGCACCACAGCTTTGTGTCCTACACCGCCATCGTGATGGATGTGGAGGTGGACGACGCCGGTGAGGTGATCATCCACCGGGCCGACATTGCCTTCGATTGCGGCAGGGCGGTCAACCCGGAGCGGGTGCGCTCGCAGATGGAAGGTGCCTGTGTCATGGGCATTGGTATTGCCCTTCAAAGCGAAGTGTCGTTCCGGGACGGCAAGGCCGAACAGGATAACTTTGACCGTTATCTGATCCCCCGCATGGAAAACGCGCCCCGGGAAGTGCATGTGCACCTGGTGGACGGTGGCGAGGATGCCCCCATGGGGGGTGTGGGTGAGCCTGGCTTGCCGCCGGTAGCGCCGGCCCTCTGCAACGCCATCTATGCGGCCACCGGCAAACGTATCCGCCGGTTACCGGTAGCGGATCAGTTGGGCTGACCATCATGCAGAACCTGGATTATCGGGTGGTTGGCCAGGCCGTGGCCTGGCTAAAGGAAGGCCGCACGGTGTGGTTGTGCACCGTGCTGTCTACCTTTGGTTCATCGCCGAGGGAGCCCGGTTCGCTGATGGTGGCCAATGCCAATGGCGAACACCTGGGCTCACTCTCCGGTGGCTGTGTGGAGGAAGATTTCCTGGAGCGGCTGGTGGCCGGCGAGTACCAGCAGCCGGCCGTAGTGGTACGTTATGGCGGACCGGAGGATGGGGGCAACAAACCCGGGGCTGCCCGGGTACAGCTGCCCTGCGGCGGAATTCTGGAAGTGCTGGTTGAGCGCATGGCCGCCAGCGAGGAGAACCTGGCACATCTCGAACAGATAAAAACTGCGCTGGGCGGTGAGCACGACCGGATCCGGCAGGTACGGCTTGCCGATGGGCACCGTTCCCTGTCAGAGGCGGACCCGAGCGGACCCCAGGTGCAGTGGTATCCGGGGGAGGAGGTTGTCCAAATCCGCGTGGGGCCCGTGGCTAAACTGATACTGGCTGGCTACTCCAGCGTGGCCGAGGCCTGCGCCGGCTTTGCGCTCACCCTCGGCTACCAGGTCGTGCTTTGTGACCCCCGCAGCGAGGTTACCGATGGCATGAACCTGCCGGATGCCGTGGAGTTCATACCCCAGCTGCCGTCGCTCTACATTGCTTCGCCGGGGGCCTGCTCCCCGTCAACGGCAGTAGTCGCCGTCACCCACGATCCCCGTATTGACGACCTCGCGATGATGGCGGCGGTGAAAACCTCCGCCGGCTATATCGGCGTTATGGGTTCCCGCCGTACCTCACAGGCACGGGCGGAGCGGCTGGCTCGCACCGGTGGCCTTGCGCCCGATGAGATCAGCCGCATTCATATGCCCATCGGCCTGGATATCGGCAGCAAAACCCCGGCGGAGATCGCCCTGGCGATCATGGCGGACGTCTTGCGGGTTCGCCGGGGGCGGATCCTGTCAGAGGTATGACCTTTTGTGTCGGGTTTTACGTGCGGCCACACCCCGAACGGTTCAACGAGGACTCGCCCGGTGGCTGATATCGCCGCGCTGATTCTGGCCGGCGGCGCCAGCTCTCGCTTTGGCGGGTGCAAGCTGCTGGCGGAAATCGATGGCCGAAACCTCCTGCAGCGCAGTATTGAGCTGGCATCCGGCGTGTTACCGGGCCACGTCCATGTGGTCACCGGCGCCTGGCATCCGCAACTGATGGCGGCGAAGGCCGAGGGGCGGCTCTGTGGGGCGGAGTTCATCCACGCCGCTGACTGGTCCGAGGGCATGGCGGCATCCTTGCGGGCCGGAATCAACAACCTGACCGCTGACTACAGTGCGGTCCTGGTACTGCTGGCGGACCAGGTGGCGCTGACGAGGGCTGACCTTGATGCCCTGCTGAAGGCTTTCGACGGTCACAATATCGCCTGCGGCGTTTACGGCCGCCGCCGGGGTGTGCCTGCAATTTTCCCCCGCAGCAGCTTTCCGAGGTTGAGGCAGCTGGGTGGCGACCAGGGTGCCAAGGCGGTGCTGTACGAATCCACTATTCCGGTTCGGGAGTGTTCCATGCCCAACGCACAACGGGATATTGATACGCCGGAGCAGCTTGGAGCCTGGCAGGGTAGCGGGGCTGTGTGAGGGTCAGCCGTAGTAACGGCCGGTCCAGCCCGTGGGTTTGCACGCAAATTGCCAGAAATGGCGTGGTTGTTAATACTGTGCCACAAGCCGCAAACAGACATGTCCTCCAACCTGTGTCGTAAGGAGCCCTCCGATGTCCATTTATCTCCGCCAGATCTGCCTGGTGGCCGAACAGCTTGAACCGGTTGTCGAGCGGATTGAAAACCTGTTCGGCGTACCGGTATGCCATCGGGATCCGGAGGTAGCCACCTTCGGGCTGGAAAACGCCCTGTTTGCCTTTGGCAGCCAGTTCCTGGAAGTGGTGGCACCCATCCGCGAAGGCACGGCCGCCGGGCGTTTCCTGGAGCGACGGGGTGGACCCGGGGGTTACATGGTGATCTGCCAGGCCACCTCACTCGAAGAGCAAGCTGGCGTGCGGGCCAGGGCTGCCGAAAACAACGTCCGGGTAGCCTGGGAGTCGGATCATGAAAGCGGGAACCTTATGCAACTGCACCCCCGGGACATGGGCGCAGCCTTCCTGGAAGTAGACTGGGACGAACAGGCCGACCCCCGGGGTAACTGGCAGCCAGCGGGAGGTATGGACTGGGTCAAACACACCATGACCGACCGGGTGTCCGGAATTACCGGCGTCACCCTTTCCGACACGCGACCGACCCAACTTGCACGTCACTGGTCAAACGTTCTGGGTATGCCCGTGAAAGACCGTGATGGCACACCGGTGATCGAGACACCAAACGCGGTATTGAAGTTTGCAGAATGCGATCACCAGGAGTCCGCCGGGCTGACGGCGATCGACCTGGCAGTCGGTGACCCGGCGACGATTCTGACACGTTCCATGGAGCAGGGGGCCGATCGCACCGGCCAAAGCCTCAACCTGTGCGGTGTGGAGATTCTGTTGCGGTAGTCCGTGACCTTGCTTGCGGCCAAGCCGTTTTTTCTGCCGCTAGGGTTGACCTGGTGGAATACCCGGGGGCTTGGGGCCATCGGGTACCCCACCAGGCAGGGGCTCAGTAAGATTTGTAGGGAAGAAACTTGCCGGACAGCACCACGTTAACGCGATCGCCGTTGGGGTTTTGCTCGCGCTGGATGTCCATGTTGAAGTCGATAGCGCTCATGATGCCGTCGCCAAACTCCTCATGGATGAGTTCCTTGATAGTGCTGCCGTAGACATTGACCACTTCGTACCAGCGGTAGATCAGCGGGTCGGTGGGCACGGCTGTCGGCAGGGAACCCTTGTAGGGGACCACCTGCAGCCAGGCAATGGCCTCATCGGTCAGGCCGAAGATGTCGCCGACAATTTCGGCCTGCTTCTTGTCGAAGGTCATCTGGCCCAGGCACGCAGCGGTGGTCCATTCCTTGGAGAGGCCGATGGCATCGGCCACCTGGCTCCATTGAATGCCCTTGCTGACCTTGGCAGAGAGGATCATGTTGGTCACTTCTTCGCGGGTATGGATCATGATGTTCACCTTTGGTTGACGTCATTGTCGGGACTGGGCCGGTCGCC
The DNA here is from genome assembly GCF_900111555.1 of Marinobacter segnicrescens. Lineage (GTDB taxonomy): Bacteria > Pseudomonadota > Gammaproteobacteria > Pseudomonadales > Oleiphilaceae > Marinobacter > Marinobacter segnicrescens. The sequence goes on along the minus strand of NZ_FOHZ01000001.1, from coordinate 575,637 downwards.
CGGCCCGGAAAGATCAGGCGGCCTTGCTTTGCATGGGCTGGCCAAGGCTCAGTGTGGCGACGATGGTGTCGCCAACCCGTTGCTCCATCACCATGCTGTTGCCTTCCCGCTGGGTGATTGCCCAGCGGCCATTGGGTTTTGGCAGGCCGTGCAACACCAGCGGCAGCGACCGGGTTTTCAGGCGTACCACCGGTCGTCTGTGTTCATAGGCTGGTGCCTCAACACCCAACACCGCCGCCGCAATGGTGCGGGCCTGGTGCTGGATGGGTTCGATAAAGCGGCACGGTTCACCGTTCAGACTGATACAGTCGCCAAGGGCATGGATCCAGGGATCGCTGGAACGCAGCTCGCGGTCCACCTCGATGCCACCGTTGAATGCCAGCCCGGCCTGGCGGGCCAGCCGGTTGTCGGTTTTCAGGCCGGTGGCGGCGATCACCTGGTCCACGGCCAGGGTTTCACCGTTTGCCAGCAGAACGTTCTTGCCGTCACCGTCGGCGCGGACTGCCTTGACCTGGCTGTCGGGCCGGTAGTGAATGCCCAGTTCCGCCAGGCTTTCCTGGAGTGCCTGTCCGGCTTCCGGGGGAATCAGGCCACACAGGGGATGGCTCTGGCGGTCCAGCAGGGTGACCGTGTGGCCGGCGCGAGCCAGGTCTTCGGCCAGTTCGCAGCCCACCATCCCTGCGCCGACAATGGCCACCCGCCGGGGGCCGGTGGCCAGTTGTTGCTGTAATCCGCTCCAGCCGGCCAGGTCATTGATGCGCCAGCACAGTGATGGGGGCAACTCGTCAGGCAGGGCGGGTTTCGCGCCCTGGGCCAGCACCAGGCGGGTGTAGGCCACGGTGCCCCGGGTGGTGCGCACTTCCCGTCGCTCCGGGCTGATGCCCACCACGAAGGTGTCCGCCAACAGGCGAATCCCGAGTCGGTTTGCCGCATCGGCAGCGCTCTCCCGCACCAGGTCCCCAGGCTGCTGACCCCGGCTCAGGGCCACGGACAGCTCCGGTTTGTGGTAACGGTCAGCATGGCAGGCGCTGACCAGGGTGATGGGGGTCTCGGCGTCCAGGTGGCGGATCGCTTCCACGACTGACCACCCGGCAATGCCGGCACCCACCACGACAATGCCCGGCACCTTGCTGAAGCTGGTGATGCCCACCGGCGCGGCTGCGGTAATCTCCTGCTTTTCCAGCAGCTCGAAGTCGGACTTGGTGACACCGCACAGGGGGCATTCCCAGTCATCCGGAATGTCCTCAAATCGCGTGCCCGGGGGCAAGCCGCTGTCCGGGTCGCCTTCCGCCTCGTCGTAGATCAGGCCACAGGCGAGGCAGATATACTGGCGCCAGGGGCGTTCTTCCAGGTCGGTTTTACGGGTACTCATGCCGGAACCTCCTCTCGCATCAGTTTGTCCATCTCCCAGCGCAGGTGCTTGATGGCCGGTGTCACGATGGCTACGAAGTGGGCTTCACGGATCCGGCGCTGGGGGGCGGAATTCATCAGGTACCCGCGGGCGCCCTGGTGAAGCAGGGCGGACTGGGAGGCCTTCAGGGACAGCTCGGAACCGTGGGCTCTCAGTTCCAGCACATCGAGCAGGTAGTCCTTGCTGCCGTCATAGGGGGTTTCTGCAAGCCGGGCCGCGCGTTTGGCTACCTCGTCAAATTCGGCCTGCAATTCGTCGGGGCGGTTGTGCAGGTACTGATTCACGTGCCCCAGCTGGTTCTCCACCGCACGGATGGAATCGATGGAGCCCTGGATGACACCGGCGGCGATGCCCACCTGCAGCAGGATGAACGCACCGCGGATCTTCTGGATAAACGGCCGGGCCGGGTCCGCAATGATCTGGTCCTCGCTGACGAAGTAGTCGTCCAGGGGCACCGACCAGGTGCTGGTGCCTTCCATACCCGAGAACTCCGGGCAGGGTCGCAGGGGCACCCGGTCATCAATGTCCAGCAGGAACATCACTTCGTGGGAGCGGCTACCGTCATCGCGGTCTACGCCGGCAATGGCGCCACAGTACTGTCCCTGGCCAATGTGGCTGACCCAGGGCAGGGTACCGCTGACCCGGTACCCGCCCGGTACCTTCTTCGCTTTCAGGGCCATTTTCTCGATGCCGGTCAGGGCCTTCATGGGATTGGACAGGGCGGTGCCCCCGAAGGTCTGGCCGGCAGCATGGCCCTGCAATCGCTCCAGCAGGGCCGGGTTGCCGGACTGCTCCATGTAGAGTCCGCAGACATCGTGGCACCAGGTCATGAACCCGGTGGAGCCACAGTGACGGCTGATCTCCTGCATGCTCGACAGCGCCAGTCCGAAGCGACTACCGTGTTGGTCCAGGTGAGTGGCGAAGGCGCCGGCCTGGCCCAGGTCTGCCATGATGTCGGTCGGGTAATAACCTTCATGGTCGATGCGGTAGGCGTTGGGCGCCAGCTGCTCGCTGGCAACCCGGGCGACCTCAGCCTGCACCATGGCGTCATCGGCCCAGGGGCTTAACGGTGGGTTGGATACGGCGACGTTATTCATGGCAGTTCTCTCCTCTTGGTCCTCGCCTCTGTGTGGGCCGGTTCAGTCCATCAGGCTGATGCTGAACGGGATCGGGTTGCGCATGGTGTTGGCCACCGGGGAGAAGTAGTTGGCGTGCTGAACGATCTCGTCCAGCTGTTCCCGGGTGGCATCGCCTTCCACCAGCACCTTGACGCGGATTTCCTGGAAGCCCATCTGATCGGGCTTCATTTCCGCACCACCGGCACCCCAGGCCGCCGGGTTGCCGATATCCCCTTCCAGGAAGATCTCCAGTTTGCTGAGTTTGACCTGCTTCCAGGTGGCCACGGCGGTGATGCCGACGGCGAGGCAGCCACCCAGGCCGGACAGCACGATCTCGCCGGGTGCCGGCGCGGTGTCCTCACCGAACAGGTGCAGGGGCTCGTCCACCACCACTTCATGCTGATTGACGTGGCTGACGGTCCGGTACTGGCCCTCGGTAACCGTGTGGACCTTGTTGGTGCCGCGGGTGCCGGGGTTGTTGCGCCCCTTCTCGGCGAAGGCCAGCAGACCCTCCCGGTCGATCGGACGCAGGTAGGTGGAAACGGTTTCGGGTTTGGTAGGCGTTGCAGTGGTCATTGGCAATTCTCCAGTGGCTTTGATGACACCGCGCGGTCCGGAACGGGCCTCGCGGTAACCTGTTATGTCCAGAGCAGGAGCTGTGCCAGTTTCGTAAGTTTTATTTTTGTGTATTTAAAACAGATGGTTATGATTTTAAGGATGGCGGTTCGGAGGATTTCGGCGGGAAGTGTCGGACATTGTCCTGATGACAATGTCCGACAATGTCGGTTGGTGGTCAGGGCGCATTGGTCAGTTCAAGCTTGTCCAGCCGGTAGCGGAATTGGCGGGCGCTCATGCCCAGTAATGCCGCAGCCCGCGTCTTGTTGCCGCCGGTCTGTTGAAGGGCGTTCAGCAATTGTTCCTCTTCATCCTCCCGGACCCAACGATACGGACGGGAAGAGGCGGCAACAGGGGCTACAAGGCCCGGTTCCGTGATGCGGGTCGTGGCAGCAGGTTCCGCGGCGCGCGGGTAATTTGATACAGCCGCCTGGCCCGCCTCCAGGTGCTTGTTGATCACCGATTCCTGGCGCAGGATGCTCTCGATGTCGCTGACGCTGATGTTGCCGTCCAGTGCAATCAGTACCGCCCGCTTGATCACGTTTTCCAGCTGGCGGATATTGCCGGGCCAGTTGTAGCTCTCCATCCGCTCCAACACACCCCGCCCAAACAGGGTGTAGCGGCCGTACTCGCGATTGGCGCTGAGCAGGAAGTGCCGGGCCAGAATGCGAACATCGCCGTCCCGTTCCCGCAGCGGCGGCAGGTGGACCGGGAACACATTCAAGCGATAGAAGAGATCCAGGCGGAAGGTGCCCTGGTTGACGGCCTCCTGCAGGTTCTTGTGGGTTGCGGTGACAATGCGCACATCCACCGGTACATCCCGGGTACCACCGACCCGCTGGATAACCTGGCCTTCCAGCACCCGCAGCAGCTTGGACTGCAGTTCCATGTTCAGGTCACCGATCTCGTCCAGGAACAGGGTGCCACCGTTGGCCAGTTCGATCTTGCCTGGCTTGGTGGCGGTCGCGCCGGTGAAGGCACCTTTTTCATGACCGAACAGCTCGGACTCCAGCAGCTGCTCGGGAATGGCGGCGCAGTTGATGGCCAGGAAGGGCTGGTCACAGCGTTTGCTGTTGAGGTGGAGAATCTGGGAGAACCGCTCCTTGCCGGTGCCGGACTCACCGGTCAACAGCACCGTGACCGGGGTATCGGCTACCCGGGTAATCTGCAGCAGGGCATCCTTGACGGCGGCGCTTTCCCCCAGGATGCCGTGGTTGTTCTGTTGCTGCTCCAGGGCCACCTTCAGTTCCTGGTTTTCTTCCCGCAGGTGGCTGGTACGCTCTTCGATCAGGGTGTTGATCTTGATGATCTGGGCGATAAAAGTGGCCAGGATGCGTAGGATCACCAGGTCGGCATTGATGGCCCTGGGCCGCATGCGCAGCCGGTGTGCCGCCAGCACACCAACCGTGAGATTGCCCTCCATGATGGGCACCGCCAGGTAGGAGACAATGCCTTCAGGCAGGGTCGCCCGGTCCACGGTCCGGAACAGGAAGCCGGGCTCCTGGTCTACGTCCTGCACCACCGCCTGCTGCCCGGTTTTCATGACCTTCCCGGTAACCCCTTCCTCGAAACTGTAGAGGCCCCGTTTGCGCTCCTGGTCGGTCAGTCCGTAGCTGTACCGAATGGCCAGCAGGCCGTCCTCATCCGATGGTAGCAGCACCCGGCCCCGGTTGAGTCCCAGCATCTGGGACATCAGGCGCAAGGTACCGGTGATGGCCACCCCGGGGGTAGCGGACTGACCGATCAGCCGGGCGGCTTCCTGCACCACGGTGAGGTCGGCAGCGCCGGTGTCAATGGGCGCGTTGGTGGTCACGGACGAAATCGGCTGCGTGTCCATGGTGTTCATTCTCCTGGCTGGGCAACGACAAAAGCCCGCTCAGGGAGCAGGCTTGTTGCAGGAACGGGAATCCGGGCAATGGCTATTCGACATGCCAGTTGAAGCGCTTTATGAGCAGGCCGCAGATGGTATCCAGCCCGTAGCCTATGAGGCCGATGACAAGGACAATCGCTGCCAGTGTGTCGTAGGCCAGGGTGTCCCGGGCATCATTGATGGCGTACCCCAGACCGCTGGTCACCCCCAGGTATTCCGCGGGCACCAGCACCACCCAGGCCACGCCCACGGCAAGCCGGATGCCGGCCATGACATCGGTCATGATCGCTGGAAGGATGATCCGTCGCAGCATCTGCGGGCCGGAGGCGCCGAGGTTCTTCGCCACCTTGAACCAGTTCGGGTCGATGCGGCGAACGCCGTGTGCGGTGGAGAACATGATCGGCCATACGGTGGCCATCACCAGCAAGAAGATGATCGCAGCGTCCCAGGTGGCAAAGGCCAGCACCGCAATCGGCATCCAGGCCAGGGGGCTGATCATGCGCAGGAACTGGAACGGCACGTTGGCGATCTTCATCGCGGTGCCCACGTAGCCGATCAGCACCCCTACAGGGACGCCGATAACCACGCCCCAGAACAGGCCGATCAGGACCCGGTACAGGCTTGAGACAATGGTGGGCCAGATGTCGCCACTGGCCACCAGGTCGTAGAGGGCGCTGAAGGTAGGCGCCGGGGCGAAGTTGGCGAAGGCCCACATGTCCGGGTCATTGGCGACTACGTAGCCCCCCAGCCACCACAGGGCGAGGAGCGTTGTAATGCCAATGGCCGGATAGCGAAGCGCAGCCAGCCAGCTGATGACAGGGGCGAGGTTGACCTGCGCCCCGTTGGCACCGCTGAGTGCCTGTGTTGTCTGAGTACTCATAGCTTGATGGCCTCCTCCCGTTCGAATGGGTTATCGGCGTTAAACCCGGGGCCCTGCTGCCAGCCGGTGTGCTTTTCCATCGCGGCTTTCACAAAGCGGTAATCCACCAGGTCGTCGGCAACAAAGTCCGCGTCCAGGTCTTGCAGGAAGGTGGTATCACCACCCACCAGTGTGTTTTTCAGTTCATTAACGATCAGCCGGGTGGCGGAGGGGTAAGGCCAGGGCTGGAAGTCGATCCGTCCGCTGCCCCATTGCGGGTTCTGGATGGCGTCCGGTGTGGCGTAGCTGTCCTCGTCGTAAAGGGTCATTGCCCGTTCGACAATGTCAGCTTTCATGGGCAGGTAGCCCTTGCCATCCTTCGACAGCATGCGGGCTACTTCCGCCTTGTTCTGCTGCGAATAGATCTGCGCCCGGACGATGGCGTTCATCACTTTCTGACTCCACTCCGGGTTGGCGTTCACCTGGTTCTCATTCATGCAGACCACGCAGCAGGGGTGGTTTTTCCACATGTCGCCGGTGAAGCGCAGCATCTTGCCACCGGCCAGCATCTCGCCAACGGCGTTGAAGGGCTCAGCCACGATAAACGCGTCGATCTTGCGCGCGGCCAGGGCCGGGGGCATGTCCGGTGGGGGCATGATCTGCAGGTTGACTTCGTTGGGTGCCAGCGTGTCCCCCTGGGATTTAATCACTGGCGTCAGGCCAGCGTGGCGCAGGCCCATCTGCAGCACAATGTTGTGCATGGAGTACCAGTAAGGCACGGCGATCTGCTTGCCACCCAGTTCGGCAAAGCTCTCCACATTCGTGTGTCGACCCACCACCAGCCCGGAGCCGTTCAGGTGGGCCCAGGCCATGATCTTGACCGGGAAACCGTTGTTGTAGCGCATCCAGACGGGGATCGGCTTGAGCAGGTGCACCAGGTTGAACTTGGCGGCGGCAAAGCCTTCCACCAGCGGTGACCAGCCCCGGATCAGGGTCGGCGGCTCGGTTTTCAGGCCTTCATCCTCGAAATAGCCCATGGCATGGGCGACCAGCAGAACCGTGGCGTCGGTAATCGGCAGGTAACCGATACGCACCACTTCGTCCTCAGGCGCCTGCATGCTGCCCCAGGCGGAGGCGCTGGCGGTCAGGCCGAACCCGGCCGCCAGGCCGCCGGCGGCCATACTGTCCAGCAGGAAGTCACGCCGGCTCATCTCGTGTTTTTGCAGATAGGCCAGCTCATCGGCGGGGATATTGCTTTGCTTGCTTCTTGGCTTCTTCATGGTCAGGACCTCAATGATTCAGGCAGAGTCTCAGGCGGCGTTTTCGGCGTCGTCATCGGTGGTTTCAGTGATGGCCTTGCGGCCGGCCAGTCCGTCATCGGTATCCTTGAACTGGGTCATCAGCTGGTCGCGCAGGGACTGGAAGCCCGCGTCCATGTGGCGGCGGGGCCAGGGTAATTCCACATCCAGCTCGCCCACGATGCGGCCGGGGTTCTGGGACATGATCATGACGCGATCCGCCATGGCGATGGCCTCATCGATGTCGTGGGTAACGATGACCATGGTGATGTCCAGGTCGCGGCAGATAGCGGGAACCTCTTCCTGCAGGGCGGTGCGAGTGAAGGCGTCCAGTGCGGAAAAGGGCTCGTCCAGCAGCAGGATTTCCGGATCGGTTGCCAGCGAGCGTGCCAGTGCAACGCGCTGTTGCTGTCCCCCGGAGAGGCTCTGCACATTGACGTCCCGCTTGTCATGGAGGCCCAGCATCTCCAGCAGTTCGTCCACCCGGCTGAAGGCTTCGGTCTTGGCCATGCCGGAGAAAAGCAGACCAAGCGCCGCGTTCTCCCGCACGCTCATCCACGGGTAGAGCGAGGCCTTCTGGAACATCATGTTCCACTTGGCGCTGGGCCGGGAAACCTGGTGGCCGTTGACGCGGACGCAGCCTTCAGAGGGAATCAGCAGGCCCGCCAGCATGTGCAGCAGGGTGGACTTGCCACAGCCACTGCGGCCAATCAGCGCGACCATCTCACCGGGTTCGATCCGGTTTTCGATCTTCTCCAGGGTTGGTGCCGCCCCGCGGCTGAAACGGTGGGTGATGTAGTCGAGGGAAATCGTGGCGCCCATAGTGATGCTCCGGTCAGGTATCTGGTCCGGTATCAGCAGGTTGTGTGCCACATCACTAAAGTGACGGTTATACAGCGGGTTGGCTGAAACAGTGAGGCTTTGTCAGGCATTGTCACCACCGGACAATGTCCGACAATGGCGCACTATGGGAAATGTGCACCGGGGCCGGGCGTGGACTAAGTAGTCAGACGGGATACTGGCCCTCAGATAACGTTCGCCACTCCGAACGGAATATGCACCATGGGGATATTGCCCCCGGCGGATTGCAGGTGGCTTTGCTGGTCGTCGAAGAACATGTGGGGGCGAAGCACGCTCAGGATACGGTCCTTGGTCATGCCGCCGAGGAAGAAAACCTCGTTGGCGTCGACGCCCCAGTGCTCCAGGGTAGTGATGACCCGCTCGTGGGCCGGGGCGCTGCGGGCGGTGACGATGGCGGTACGCAGGATGCGCTGGTAGTCCGGGTCAGCGTTGCTGGCCTCGTCTTCCAGTTGCTGCAGTAGGGACAGCTTGCGGAACAGGTCGGCCAGCGGGCCCGGGCTGTGGGGAACGTTGGCCCGGGAGGTTTCATGCTCGTGGAAGGCTTCCAGTTCCTGGCTTTTGTAGACCCGCTCTGAGGCATCATCGGCGATGACCCCATCGAAGTCGAAGGCAATCCTCAGCTCCACGTCGTCTTCCTCATCCACCACATGGGAGGGCAGCACTGTCCCTGCCGGGTATTCATAGGCGATCGCCTTCTGCACATCCTGTTCGTTGGACGACAGGAACAGTGACGCATTAAAGGCAGGGATATAGGGATAGGGCGACTTGCCCTCCAGGAAGGCCGCCCGGCTGATATCCAGGCCGTGGTGGGCGATGGAGCGGAACACCCGCTTGCCGGTAATGGCAGAATTGCGGGACAGCAGCACCACCTCCACCGGGCTTTTTTCCGGGAAGCGCTTGTTGATATTCAGAAACCGGCGCACAAACGGAAACGCCACACCCTTCTCCAGCGGCTGGTCCAGGTGCGCCTCCTGGTAATCCCGGTAGGCGACGGCGCCTTCCTCCTGGAACACCCGGTCTGACTCGGTCAGGTCAAACAGCGCACTGGAGGCGACGGCGATGACCAGTTTCTGTTCAATGGGGAAGGGCATGGGGCAGGGGGTCCTTATTACTTTTCGAGTCTGCTCCTGATCTTTTTGAATACTTCTTCACCGGGAATGGCTTCTCTCTTGCCAGACTCCAGTTCGGCAAGTCGAGCTTGCGCCACCTCAGCCCATTTCTCGTCAAGAGCGACCTCGGTCGGATTCAGGCTTTGTAGCAGGGATTCGATGACGTGCGCCCGTTCATCAACAGGTAGTGCGCTCGCTTCATCAATGAGTTCTTGAATACGCATATCATTCGCTTCTAGTATTGCCGGGCTAATGGCACGCCCAGCGAGAAGGGCTCCAGATGGAACCCTATCAACGGCTACAAAGATTGATTCCTGGGTATTTCAGAACGCAACTGCGCAACCTGCTCCACGGTAAGTCCAGAAATCTCAGCAATCATCTGGTCATCCATGTCAGTGCGGTCGATCAGTTTGTGCGCGGTTTCCAGGCGTGCCTTTTGGAGTCCTTCCTGTCGCCCCTCTTCACGATCTTTCTTCGACCAATGCTGCAGGTTTTCCGCTAACATGCTTTGATCCTCCACCAGGCTGTTCACGTTATCCAGATTCACGTCTGCGCTCATCCGTACCAAGTGCCGCTTAAGCCAACGGGTTATGACCCTATCCAGGCGGTGCTTGTTTGGTGCGGCTTCGATGATCGCAACGATTCGGTTGACTGCCGCTTGCAACGCCTGCCGGCTGCTGGCGAACTCTATTTCGAAAATGCCGCTGAGCGCCGACGGTCGCCCATGCAGTTCCGCTTTAGTGTATGCACCTTCATCCACCAGATAGTACCGAAGGTGCGGCTGGTACGGTCGGAGAAAGTCCGGTGGCTCCGGCACTACCATCTCGTAGATATCCTGCCGGGCCGTCCAACGCCTTGACCCATTATATAACACTACTGGAAACACGGGCGGCAACCCCTGTCCGGAACGGGCGGACTTCTGTTTTCGCAGGTGATCGTAGAAACATGCCACGTAGTGCATCAGCCGGATTGGCATGGTGTGGTCAACGGAAGACTGGAACTCCAACAGAATGTAGACGTAAACCTCCTGCAGGCAGCCTTCCCATGCCATTTGCACTGACCAGACGACATCTTCGAACTTCTCCTCGAACAGCGGGGTGATGTAGTTACCGCTATGGTTCTGAAGCGTAGAGAAATCCATTAACATGGCCAGCTCAGGCGGGGTAAAACCCTCAATCAGTTGCTGAACGAATTCCGGGTGGCTGAAAAGCTCCTTATAGCCGGTGTCATGATGATTCCTTGACATGTATTGCCTCCTGGCTGAATTCCGAATCGCGGGAAGACTATATATTTATACAGTCTTTGGCAATCGGGCAACAAAGCTCTTACTTGGTATTTCACGCACTGTCCGGAAAACCATGTAGGCAAGAAACGTTGCAGCACAGCAGTTAGACTGGGTGAATGCTCAGGGAGGAAAGAAGGCCCCTTATGAAACTCGTCTGCATCTCCGACACCCACAGCATGCACCGCCGCATACCCGAGATTCCGGATGGTGATGTATTGATCCACGCCGGCGACTGCCTGGGTGCCGGCACGCTGGAGGATGTGGCGGACCTGAACGACTGGCTGGGCACGCTGCCACATCGCCACAAGATTGTCATCGCTGGCAACCACGACTGGGTCTTCCAGGAAGCGCCGGACCATGCCCGGGAATTGCTCACCAACGCCACCTACCTGGAAGACAGCGGTATCGAGATTGAAGGCGTGCGCTTCTGGGGCTCACCCTGGTCACCCACCTTTATGGACTGGGCGTTCATGCAGGACCGGGGTGAGCCCATTGACCGTTACTGGCAGCGCATCCCGGCCAATACCAATGTGCTGATTACCCACACCCCGCCCAATGGCATCGGAGATGAGGTAGACACCGGGCTGCGTTATGAAAGCGTTGGCTGCGAGGATCTGTTGGTGAGGGTCCGCCAGGTGAAGCCGCAGGTTCATATCTACGGCCATATCCATGAAGGTTACGGCGAGCATGCCCGCTGGGACACAAGGTTTATCAATGCCAGCACCTGTGATGAGCGGTATCGACCGATTAATCCACCGATGGTTGTAGAGCTGGGGATGGGAGCGCTCGAAGCAGAAACCTCAGACTGAGCATCGAAGTATGGGACACTCGGAGGTAAGTGGCATGGCTCTCATGTCGCGGATTCCGGCATAGCGAACCCTCAAGAACTTTGTTAATTTTCCAGTTCAACAGGAAGTTGTCCGTTATTAACCGATACCCTCAGGGACGAACCATGCCTTCATCCATCTACTACCCGAACCGCGTCTGCTCATCCCGTGACATCGCCAAGATGTCCTGTCCATCTGATCTGTCGCCCGAAGACTTCGAACGGCGCCTTCTGGCAGCCAATGGCCGGCCGATCAACACCAGTAATCTGTGCGCACCACACAAACCGCTCCTGCTGCCCTCTGCCAGGCAGGACGATTCAGTGGATATCAGCCAGGTTCTGTCATGCACGCCGGAGCAACAACACACGCTGTCACATCTGAGCCATTACGCTGGCGGCGCCGCCGTAATGGGCATGGCGGATTTTCTGTGGGACACCAGGCTGTCTGACGTTATGGGTGACCTGAATACCTTTGGCGGTAACGGCATGGGTGCCGCGGTGGCCCAGTCCGACAAAGTGTTGGATGCAATCAATCGCTACGATATCGCGAACAAACGGTTTGAGGACCTGAAGAATCACCGCGCTGCACCAAGAATGGTGAACGCTGCAAAGCTACGGGCAGACGCAGCGTTCCGGGAAATGAACCAGGTTCTCTACAGCCGCTCACTGAATTACCTCAATAACAATGCGTTTCGGATGCGTCAGACCACTAACGCCACCGGCCGGCCAGTATGGGAATCCATACCGGTCCGCAACACAGCTGACGTACAGAAGCTGGCAAGGTTCGCGAAGGTAGGCCGGGTAGCGGGCCCCGGTTTTATTCTGCTTGATGGCTACCTGCGAGCAAACAGCGTTCACCATGCCTGGAAAAATGGCGACCCGACCTGGAAGCGTGAGGCCGTTGTCCAGAGTGGGGCGTTTGCTGGTGGTATTGCTGCCGGGGCCGCGATTGGCTTTGTGATAGCGTTGACGCCGGTTGGGTTGGCTGTTGCTGTGGTCGCTGCTGGCGCAGTAGCAGTCGGATCCGATTACCTCCTTAAAGGCATTTTCGGAGACTTGTACGATCTGGTAACAGAGTGGTGAACATGCCGGTGGGATTGCTTATCTCTATAGTGGCGGGAGGGGGTATGCTACTCGCAATGCTGAGCATGCTATTACTTAGGATTACTCTCACGTACCGCTTAAAGAAGAAGCTGAAACCGACTGGGGAGTACTGGCGTACCGGTACTCTCGATCTGGACTTCGGCAATACCGTTCTGTTTGCGCTGGTCTGCACGCTCCCCTTCGCGCAGAGGTCGGATTTTTACAAGGCCGTCTATCCAGACCTGGATATAAAGGCGTTTGCGAATCCGTTTGAAACGGTTTTAGCCTACAGCATGGTGACCGGGTTCGCGGTGTTTTTTATTGTGGGGCCTTTCTACTATATCTTCGCGTGATCATTTCGTTGGAGATGCGAAGCATTTGCCCGGCCGCCCCGAAAGGCGCTCCCCATAGGTGCAGCGACAGACCTCGGCAGGCCCTTTACGCGGGGTAGGCAAGTGCTCACTACCTGACGAGCGAACACTTGCCTCGTACATCCTCATCGATCGTTCAGACTATAAACCCCCGGCATTACGCCGGGGCACGTTGCTCAGATCCCGTAAGAGGTGACATCGACCTTGGAGAACACTTCCTTCCAATACAGGTCGCGGAGCTCTTCCCGGGTTTCGATGCCTTCGACCTTACCGACCCATTCATCCAGCATTTCCTTGAACTCGGCCATCCTCGCCTCGGCTTGCTGCACGTCGTACCGCTCAGCGTAGCTTGATGCCACCGTCTTGAGGTCTTGTTCGATAAAGTCCCTGGTCATCTGACGAAACTCCTCATCCGGCTCGTGGAGCGTCAGTTCCGGCTGCTCGTCGATCCTCCTCAGGGCCTCCTCATGGTCCTCCAGATAAAGCTTGGCTATCTCGGCGGCAATGGTCGCGGCACCATACAACACCGAGGTGCGATCCTCCTCTGACAGGCCTTTCCAGGCATCGGCATTCATGCTGGTGCCAACCCCGCCGAACGTGCCGCCAGGAACCCCCATGGTGACGTCGCTGGCGATCTCAATAAACTTGAAGTTGAGATAATCCGACAGGTTGTGGGCCGTACAGTCGACCACGCCCTGGTCGAGTCCTTCATAGGTTTCGTTAACCGGAATGGAAACGGGGGAGCCTCCCATGGCCGTAACCCACCGAGACCACTGGGGGCCGCCAATACGGATGCGCTTGCCTTCCATATCCTCTTTGCTGGTAATCGCACCATTGCAGAAGAGGCCGTAGGGCGAAGAACTGGCGAGCCCCAGGAATATCTGATTACGGTCATGGTGTTCCTGCAGGCAAGCGGGACAGTTGTTTATCACGTATTCGGACACTGCGCCGGTGTAGGCAAACACCGCGTCCTGCGGACTCACATCGGCAAGCTCAAGCGCCATGGTTAACTCTGTGAGCATGATGGTATTGGGGAAATCGGACGGGAAATAGGGCGTCAGCACCGTGCCCAGATCTGCCATGCCGTCCCGCAAACCGGCCGGCGTTTCCATAAAACTGAGCAGGGACTGAATGTAGGCTTTGACGGTAACGTCACCTTCCGAGTGCTCTTCAACCGCATCGGCGAAGACGTACACCGCCTTGGCACCCATGGAGTTTAACGGGGTACCGGAAGCAAAGCTGAGTTCCTTGGCGCCTGCGATATTGGCGGTAGCCAGTCCTGCGATGGCAATGCCGGTGGCAATGGTCTTGAGAGGGGGTATCGTTTTCATTGTTGTGTCCTCATTTCGTGAGGTTGGGGGTAACCACCCCTGAGGCAGAGGTGGTCGTGCAAAAAACACCCACTAGTTCACAACGTAGATGGCGGTTCGGTTTACAGCAAGGAAGCGAAAGGGTGTTTTGCGAGGCTTTTTGTCAGGTGGGGGGCGTCGTTTCCAAGGATTCCATGGAAATTCGGTATGTTAAGGGTTAACGTTCTCTTACTGGCTTTCGTTAGCTAGCGAGCATATATGAATGCCCGTGGTCACGATGCCGTTCTCCTGGAAGTCATCAACGTGGAACGTAAATGATGCAGCAGACCGGAATCTATGAGCAGCTGATCACCAAGCTCATTGAAAGCCGCCTGGATAGAAACAGGTTTTACGTTGGCGAACGCCAGCTCGACGGCAGCGAAGCGTCGGTTTGGCTGTCACGATTCCTCTCCAACATCCTGGAGTTTGCCATTGAAGCGGTGCCGTCGGGCGAAGATCGGCTGCAAGAGCAAATCGAACTCTCCAACCAGCTGCTGATGTGGCTCAAGAACCAGATTTCAGACGAAGGCTTTCTTGAGGAAAACCTTCTCGATAGCCAAGGCAAGATCCTCACCGCGCTCTACGAGTTGGAGAACCCCGTTGCTGCCAACCTTAAACAATACGTCGAAGACATTTTCCCGCTAACAGGCCTGACCCAAAGCGAATTGTTCTCCGGCAGTAATGCCGGCCTTTCACTGGAATCTGAGCTCAAGCGCGAGATTCTGTCGGCAGACAAGATTTACTGGCTGGTATCGTTCATCAAGTGGGCCGGCATCCGCATTTTCCGGAAAGAGCTGGAAGCCTTCACTGCCAGTGGGCGAGAGCTGAAAATCATCACCACGTCCTACATGGGGGCGACCGATGCCAAAGCCGTTGAGTACCTGGCCAGCCTGCCGAATACCGAAGTGAAGCTGAGCTACAACACCGAGCGTGAGAGGCTGCACGCCAAAAGCTATTTATTCCTCCGGAACACAGGCTTTCACACGGGTTACATTGGCTCATCAAACCTCTCCCGATCGGCGCTGACTAATGGCCTTGAGTGGAACCTGAAGATCACCTCTCAGGAAATTCCGCACATCATCAACAAGTCTTTGAGTACTTTCGAAACTTACTGGGCGTCAGATGAGTTTGAGCGGTTTGATGGGCAGGCTGAGAGTACTGAAAAACTCAACCGAGCTCTAAAACAGCAAAAAGGCTTGGATGCTCCAGGTACCGCCCACTATTTCGAAATAACTCCGTTCCCCCACCAGAAGGACATTCTGGAGCAGCTAGCTGTTGAGCGAGACGTGCACCAGCGTTTCCGGAACCTCGTGGTGGCCGCCACAGGCACTGGCAAGACCCTGATCTCGGCGTTTGATTTTCAGCGGTTCATGAAAGCAAAGCCGTCCGCCCGTTTTCTGTTTGTGGCGCATCGGGAAGAAATTCTGCGGCAGGCCCGCGAAGCCTATCGTGGCGTGCTGCGAAACAATGGCTTCGGCGAACTTTGGGTGGGCGGTCAGTTGCCTGAGCACTATCGCCAGTTGTTCGTGTCTATCCAGACCCTGAACAACCAGCTGGGTCAGCTGAAGCTGACGGAAGACTATTACGATTACATCGTAATCGATGAAGTGCACCACATCGCTGCATCGAGTTATCGGGCGGTACTGGAGCACTTCTCGCCCAGTATATTACTTGGCCTGACTGCAACACCGGAGCGTAATGATGACGCAGATATCCTTAGCGACTTTTGTGGAGTCATCGCTGCTGAAATCCGGTTGCCGGAAGCAATAAACCGACGTCACCTATGCCCTTTCCAGTATTTCGGTATTGATGATGATACCGATCTGCGAACTATCCCGTGGCGTCGGGGCCGTTATGAGCCCGCTCAGCTGACCAATCTGTATACACATAATCATAGCCGTGTGAAAAAGATTGTTCGCAGTTTGAGAGAGATCGTCACCGATGTAGGAAGTATGAAGGCTTTGGCCTTTTGTGTTGATCATCAGCATGCGAACTTCATGGTGGAGCAACTCCTGCTGCACGGCATCAAGGCAGACATTCTCACCAGTGACAATAGCCACGAGCGCCAACAAAAGCAGCAAGCTATTCGCTCGGGGCAAATAAACGTGCTGTGCGTGGTCGACATCTTCAACGAAGGCGTCGACATTCCGGAAGTCGATACCTTGTTATTCCTGCGCCCAACCGAAAGCTTAACCATCTTCCTGCAGCAATTGGGCCGCGGCCTGCGTTTGTCGGAGGACAAAGAATGCTGCACGGTGTTGGATTTTGTAGGCAACTCCCGTCCTGAATATGACTTTGCCAATAAGTTCAGGGCACTGGTGGGTAAGTCGGAACGCTCGATTACCGAGGAGCTCAAGCAGGGCTTTCCCCATGCACCGCTCGGTTGTCGAATTGAGCTCACCAAGAAAACCCAGGAAATGGTGCTGAGCAACATACGGCAAGCCACACTGACCATGAAGCGGTTGGTATCTCTTGTTCGCCAGTTACCGCAGCATTCCACTCAGCCACTCACGCTGAAAAACTTCATAACCCAGCATCCCTACATCGATCTGAACGAACTATATAAACGGGGCAGTTGGGCGGAACTGGTGAGCAAAGCGAAAGACGAGGACGTAGCCGATGAGTCGTCGTTCAAGCTGGCGAAAAAGGCCATCTACAATCGCATTTTGACCTGTGACGATCACCAGTATCTGCTGTTCCTCAAGAATCTATGCCAGGCAGGGTTTAGATGGGACAGCGCCAGCAATCGCCAGGCACTCATGTGCCATTATGACTTCTGGCAGAAATCCGGGCCACAGCTGGAGTTTGATTCGATTGCCCAAAGCCTGGCGGAACTCAGTAAGCTGGGGCTGGAACAGGAGCTAGTGGACGTGCTCGACTGGAAACTGGCGAAAACCAAGCACGAACAACCGGCCATGCCGGAGTTACAGGCAGTTCCGCTGCGACTGCACGCCCGCTATTCCCGAGAGCAGATTCTGGTTGGCTTTGGTGCCATGACGTTCGAGCACCAGCCGCCATCGAGGGAAGGTGTTTATGTCATTCCGGATCAGAATATTGAGCTCCTGTTTGTGACCCTGGATAAGAACGAAAAGCAGTTCTCCCCAACCACCATGTACCACGACTACGCCATCAACGAGCGGTTGTTCCACTGGCAGTCGCAAAACAGCGCGCGACCAGACAGAGGGAAGGGGAAGAACTACATTCAACACCGTGCCATAAACAAACGGTTAATTCTGTTTGTAAGAGAGAAGGCCAAAGACGAATATGGTCGCACGATGGGGTTTGTGAATTACGGTGAGGTCGATTACGTGTCGCATACTGGCTCGCAGCCCATGAATGTTACCTGGAAGCTTCGGACGCCAATGCCCAACTTTATGTGGCAACAGGCGGCAAAGCTGGCCTCAGCATGACCTACGCCCCCTACAATAAAAACGCCCAAAAGTTCTTCAACCAATACCAGTCCCTGACCTTCGAACAGGTCCACAGCGACTGGTTTCCCCTGCTGGAGAAAAGCTCCGGTCTGGCACTGGATGTCGGTGCGGGCAGCGGCCGCGATGCGCTGGCACTGGCTGAGCGCGGCTGGGATGTCGTCGCCGTGGAACCCGCAGGGGAGTTACGCCGCTTGGGTGAAGCGGCTACCGTCCATCGGAGTATTCAGTGGGTCGACGACAGCCTGCCGGATCTGGCCGAAATCCGTAAACTCAGTTACCGCTTTGACCTGATTCTGGTATCGGCCGTGTGGATGCACATTGCCCCCTCTTCCCGGGAGCGGGCGTTCCGGATTCTGACGGAGTTGCTGGCACCATCGGGCACTTTGGTCATCACCCTGCGGCATGGTCCCGGCGATGGGGAGCGGGTCTTTCATGAGGTCAGCAAGGCAGAGCTGGATGGTTTTGCCCGGCATCGGGCGGTGGTGCCTGTGCCGTTGGTTGGCAGCACGGCGGCAGACCAGTTGGAGCGGCCGGAAGTATGGTGGGAAACGGCGGTTTATCGTCTGCCGGATGATGGCACCGGGGCGCTGCCCACGCTCCGGCATATCATCGTTAACGATGATAAATCCTCCTCTTACAAGCTGGGGCTTTTGCGCACCCTGGTTCGGTTGGCTGACAGCTCGTCGGGGCTTGTAATCAACCGAACAGACGACTGGGTCGATTTACCCTTGGGAGCTGTTGGCCTGTTCTGGCTGATGCAGTATCACCCGCTGGTTTTACGGCACCGGTTGCGGCAGGCGCCTGGCTCGAAGGGTTATGGATTCGCTGGCGAGGACTTCTATGCGCTGGAGCAGTTGTCGCCACTGGATTTCAGGCCAGGGTTGTCGTTGTCGGCTGTGCACGGCCCCCTGGTCATGCGCGCAATCAGGCAGGCCGCTGCCAATATCCTCAAGAACCCCGCCCACTTTACAACCTGGCCAGGAACCAATCGGCCCGTCTTCGAGGGGGCTGCCAACCGCATACGTATTCGTGAAGAGCCGGTTACGCTGGACCGGGAAACACTGTCCCGGTTCGGGGTATTCCGGGTGCCTGCCATGCTGTGGGATACCTTCAGCCGCTATGCCTGCTGGGTGGAGCCCGCCATTGTTAACGAATGGGTCAATCTGATGTCCGGCTGGGAGGTGCGATACTCCACAGAGATTTATCACAAGGCGCTGCAATGGGCGGAAGGCCGGCGGGATACGTCCCTGATGCGAAAGCTGGTGGAGCAGCAACTGGCGGAGGGCAGGGTAGAGTGCGTCTGGACGGCACGTAACCTGTCCCAGCAACGGTATGACATTGACCACTGTTTCCCCTGGTCGCGCTGGAGCAACAATGATTTGTGGAACCTGTTGCCGGCTTCCCAGATGGCCAATGCCGCCAAGTCCGAGAAGTTGCCGTCCGATGCTTTGCTGAAACAGGCTCGCCCAAGGGTGACCGAGTGGTGGGAACGAGCCGTTATCGGAACCGAGATCGAGTCCCGGTTCTTTGCAGAGGCCGAAGCCGCATTGCCTTTGTTGGGTGAGAGCCGTTCTCTTGACTCGGTTTTCGAGGGCATGCTCCAGCAACGCCTGCGGCTGAAAACCAACCTTCAATTGGCTGAATGGCTGGGGGTGTAATTGTGCTCCGGCCCTACCGCGTCGCCGTCTACGGCACCCTGAAACGCCACCAGTCAAACCACCGAGTTCTCGCCGGTTCCCGGTTAGTGGGTGAGTGCTCGCTGAATTCCATCGTGCTCTATGACCTGGGGCCGTACCCCGGGGCGAAGCTGGAGCGCAGTCAGGGTGTCTTGATTGAGGTTTACGAGGTCGACGGTCCTACCTTTGCCCGGCTGGATGCGCTGGAAGGTTATGATGCCGCTTCGCCTGCTATGGGCCTGTATGACCGCAAGCTTTTAGACACGCCCCTGGGCAGGGCCTGGGTGTACATCTACAACCACGCTGTGTCCAAGGGCGGTGAGATCCGGGTGGGTGGATGGCCGCAATAGCTTGTTGCCAGAGCCCAAGCGGATCGTCTGTGGCCCGGCCTCAACGCATGGCTTTCAGCGCCTTCGCCCATTTGGCCATTTCTTCCAGCATGGTGTTGGCAGAGCTGGTATGCATATCGGCCGCGGCAAAGCTGCCGTCATCGGCCAGGTTTTCCCAGGGCATCTGCACCATAACGCATTCCACCATGGGCATCATTTTTACCGTGGTGACCAGGTTCTTGGCGGCCTGGGCAGAGCGTAAGCCCCCGGATACGCCACCGTAACTGACGAAGCCGCAGGGCTTGTAGTTCCATTCGTTGTAGACGTAGTTGACGGCATTCACGAACGAGGGTGGCGGGTTGAAGTTGTATTCCGGCATCACAAACACATAGGCATCGGCACTGGCCACGCTTTCGGACCAGGCCCTGGTGTGGTCGTGCTCGTACTTCTGGGTACGCGGGTGGTTGGGTTCGTCATAAATCGGAAGGTTGAAGCTGGCCAGGTCGACCAGTTCGCTGTCGAATGCTCCGTGGGTACCGGCAACCTCGTGAAACCACTCGCCGACAGATGGGCCGATACGCCCGGGGCGGGTGCTACAGATGATGGTTTGGAGTTTGAGCGACATGATCGGAAATCTCCTTTTTGAGCCACTGCATGGGGTGATGAAGTTATTCGCTTACTAACTTAATCTAGCGCCGTTTCGAACATAATGATATCGGGGCTTTTTGGCAGAGTTGTTCAACCGATTCGACGGTTGATTCGATCTTTGATTGCCACTCGACGCCCGGCATGGGCATCTCTATAATCCGCCACTCCGCAGGAGAGAGGGCTGAGAGCCCCGCCGAAGGCGCAAACTCCCATAAACGCTCAGGCACAGGTACTGCGGGCATTTTTTAACGCCGTCTGGAGAGAGGCTGCACAGCAGCCCACCGAAGGGGCAAGCAGGGTCAGGCCCTGTACACTCTCAGGTATCAGGGACAGGGGGAGAGGCCACAGAAACGCAGGAGTGCTGTGTGCTGACCTCTATCTATATGATTGCCATTACCGCCGAAGCCATGTCCGGAGCGCTGACTGCCGGCCGGCGGAACATGGATCTGTTCGGTGTTGCCGTGATTGCCTTTTTCACGGCCCTGGGCGGTGGCACGGTGCGGGATATCCTGCTGGGTAACTTCCCGGTTACCTGGACCCAGCACCCCCTCTACATCTATATGACGATTACCGGCGGTCTGGTAACCATTGTTATCGCCCGGTTCATGCGCCACCTTCATCAGCTGTTTCTCGTGCTTGACGCCATTGGCCTGGTGGCCTTTACCGTGATTGGCTGCAATGTGGCCCTCAGGCTGGGCTATGAGACGGTCGTGGTGGTCATGGCAGGAATAACCACAGGGATTTTTGGCGGCATTATCCGGGACATCATGTGCAATCGGACTCCCCAGGTACTGCGCCACGAGCTCTACGCCAGCGTTTCCCTGGTGGTGGCGCTGTTCTATCTCACCCTGCTGAACCACGGGGTGGGCGAAAACATCACCCTGCTGGCGGCGTTCAGCCTTGGGCTGTTGCTGCGGATGTCTGCCATCCGCTGGAAGCTGTCGCTGCCGGTGTTCAGTTATTCCCGCGCCCGCTGGGATTGAGGTGGTTTAAACAAGCCGTGTATACCTGAATCAGGGGGTGCCGAATTTGTTTATACCATTCGCTTAAGCACAGCCTCGCCCCGGAAGTGGTGCAGCAGAGTCATGCCGATGTGCCCGATGATCAGGACCGTCATGGACGAGACCAATACAGGACTGTATTCAGCCAAACCGGAAGGCTGAAAGTTGTGTTTTGAGTACCTGCCCGGACCACGGTTTCTGCCCGGTGTCGTCACCTGCGGCGCCGGCGGCCACCATCAGTGGCAACAGGTGTTCCTCGTGCCCTGACGGGTGGCACTGGTGGGCATAGGGTGCTGAGCTCCAGTGGTCGAGCCTGTCCTCCCTTTGCGCCGCTGGCGCTTCCATAGTCTCGCTCAGCCAGGCGTCAAAAGCCTCGGAAAGCGGCGTGAAGTGAGGGTCGCCGTAGCCGCGCATATTATGAAAACTCATGCCGCTGGCGATGATCAGTACGCCCTCCCTGCGCAGCGTCTCCAGGGCCTTGCCGGCCCGCTGGTGGGTTGCAGGGTCCAGGTCGGCGCGCAGGGAAAGCTGCACAACCGGAATGTCAGCGGCGGGGAACATCAGCTTCAGCGGGATAAACATGCCATGGTCAAATCCCCGCTCCCTGTTCTGCCGGCAGGACAGTCCTGACTGGGCCAGAAGGCCGGTAACCCTTTGTGCCAGCGCCGGATCGCCCGGGGCGGGGTAGGTCAGCTCGTAGGTATGTTCGGGAAAGCCGTAATAGTCGAAGATGAGCGCGGGCTGTTTGCCGGCGGTCACGGTGAAATCTTCTGTCAGCCAGTGGGCGGATACCATGAGGATGGCCCGTGGTTTTTCTGGCAACGATGAGTGAATGTTGCGCAGAAAATCTGCCATACCATGCCAGGCGTCAGCGGGTGTCCAGTCCATAAAGAAGCACGGGCCCGCGCCATGGGGAATGAAAAGGACCGGCTGGGTAGCGGGTGCAGCGGAGAACGCTGGATTCGCCATGGTTGGTACCTCGCTGGATATTGCGATTGATCAATAGCTGGTAATTTACGTTTTATTCGCGGGTGCGAGAACCTGCTAAAATCGGAAAACACCTTTAACCAGGAGTGTGAAATAGAATGCTGGACCGCTTTATCAGCATGAGGGTGTTCGTACAGGCGGCCACCCATGGCAGTCTTTCTGCTGCCGGCCGGGTGATGGACATGTCTCCGGCCATGGCTACCAAGCATATGGATGCGCTGGAGGCTCGGCTGGGCGTGAAGTTGCTGCACCGCACCACCCGCAAGCTGACACTGACGGATGCGGGCACGGAGTTCCTGGAGTCGTGCCGCAGCATTCTGCAGGAGCTGGACGAGGCGGAAGCCGAAGTCAGCGTACAGCGCACGGAAGCCGTCGGACGACTGCGCATGAATCTGCCCCACTCTTTCGGCACACGTTTTATTGCGCCCCTGTTACCGGAGTTCAGTCGTCGTTATCCCGGAATCGATGTAGAGGTGGGGCTCAGCGATGCGCAGCATGACCTGATACGGGAAGGCTGGGACCTGGGCGTTCGTATTGGTCACCTGGCGGACAGTTCGCTCAAGGCCCGTCGGCTGGGCAACTGTCAGCTATATGTGTGTGCCTCACCCGACTACCTGGCGCGGCACGGCCGACCTCGCCGGGTGGCGGACCTGGCTGAGCACAACTGCCTTGGCTATACCTTGTCGCCCCTGCAGGGCAAGGGCCCCTGGGCCTTCGGTCGCCAGGGGGATATCAAGGTGCCGGTGCACGGCAATCTGACAGCCAATAATGGCGATGCCTTGCTGGCTGCGGCTGTGGGCGGGCAGGGCATCATCTACCAGCCGGACTTTATCGTGGACCGGGCGATCGCCAAGGGTGAACTGGTGTCACTGGAGCTCGACCAGCCGTTGGTGGAGCTTGGCGGGCTTTATGTGATGTTTCCGCCGGATCGCCGTTTGCCAGCCAAGGTCCGGCTGATGATCGACTTCCTGGTTGAGCAGTTTGTGGGTTCACCCGCCGGATAAAAAAATACCCCGGTACCAGCGGCACCGGGGCGAGGCCTTGAACCGGGAGATGGTCCAGGTCAAGGAGGCAACTTCAGCAAGTCACCGAAGGGTTCTTTTGTTGATTGTCAGCCGTTATCGCGTTTCCAGTCCCGCTTGATCTTCTTGGCCAGGGACCACTTGTGGACCTCGGTGGGGCCGTCGTATACGCGGAAGGCGCGGATTTCACGGAATACCTGTTCCACGATGGTGTGCTCGGTCAGGCCGTTGCCGCCCATTACCTGGACGCAGCGGTCGGCAATGCGCATCAGGGCTTCACTGACGGCGACCTTGGCCATGGAACTTTCGGTGCCGCCTTGTTCGCCCCGGTCCAGCACGCTGGCGCACCAGTCGATCATCAGCTGGCATTGCTGCAGGTCGATCTTGTTCTCAGCCAGCATGAAGCCGACACCTTCGTGGTCAATCAGCTGCTTGCCGAAGGCCATGCGACGGTTAACGTAGTCGGTGGCAATCTCGTTGGCGCGGATACAGGCACCCAGCCAGCGCATGCAGTGTGACAGGCGGGCCGGTGCCAGGCGTACCTGGGCGTAGCGGAAGCCGTCGCCGGCTGCGCCGAGCATCTGTTCTTCCGGCACCCGCAGGTTCTTGATAGTCAGTGTGGCATGGCCCCCAGGCATGGAGCTGTCCATGGTATTGGGCACGTTATCGATCTGGATCGCCGGGTTTGGCAGGTCCACCAGGAACATGCTGGCCCCTTCCGGCGCCTTGGCCATGATGATGCCGACACCCGCGCCCTGGGCACCGGTAATAAACGCCTTGCGACCGTTGATGACCCACTCGTCGCCGTCTTTGTGGCACTCGGTCATCATCATGGACGGGTCAGACCCCGCACCACCTTCCTGGGACGGCTCGGTCATGAAGAACGCGGAGCGCTTCTCGCCAGCCACGATGGGTTTCAGGAAGCGTTCCTTGATCAGGTCGCTGCCCATCTTGCCCAGCAGGAACATGTTGCCTTCGTCTGGTGCGGCCGTGTTACAGGCCAGCGGGCCAAGGGGAGAGAGACCGCTGCGGATCAGCACCATGGCGGTGCCACGCTGGCTCAGGTGACCGCCTTCCGGGAAGATGTGGGGTGTCAGTACGCCGGCCTCCCGGGCCTTGGCGCGCATTTCCTGGGTCAGCTCATCGGTAGGGCAGTCGTGGTGGTCCCGCCGCGGGTCGCTTTCATAGGGAATGACCACATCGCGAACAAACCGTTCGACTTTCTCGGCGATTTCTTCCGCCCGAGCCCGGTCCGGAAAGCTGTCGTCTGTTATCGGGTCCATGGTGGTGTTTGTCATTGTTATCTCCGGCAAAGGTCTTGCAGGCAGTTCGCTCCGTTGAAGGGAGGCGATGCCGATCAGTCTGGTATAGGTCTCATTGTGGCTTCGTGGGCCATAACTGCCATCGTCGTTATGGACGAAATAGTGCGAGCGCTCTATAGATTAAAGCGAGGTGATTGGCCAGACAAGGACTTTTATTAAGGAGGTGGATAAGGGTTGGAGTGCGGATTGACCTGGAGTGGAAACGGCGGGTGGTTCCGCAGGGCCTGGTGGCAAAGCAAGGGCTCTTGAGCTTTACTGTGTTTGTCGTCCACATCGCTTCGCAGGAGGTTTGCGATGAACAGAATTGTGCGATTTGTCGCCGTTTCCATGATGCTCGTTGCACCGGTTGCCCTGGCTCAGGGGCAGGGCAGTCAGGGGCGGCCCGCGGGCACCATGATGTCCCAGGAACAGATGCAGCAAATGCAGCAAAATATGTCCCGTATGCAGGAGATGAACCAGAGAATGCGGGGCGATACCGGTCAACAGCGCGAGCAGCGGAATGAGTTGATGCAGCAGCATATGGAGCAGATGCAGCAGCACATGCAGATGATGCGGGGCATGTCCGGGCCGCAGGGAATGATGAATAACCAGGGTATGGGAAATCGCCAACAGGGCGGTAACAGCCCGGGCATGCGGAATAACCAGGGCATGTCCCCAGGTCAGGGCGGCCCGGGACAAGCCGGCTCCGGGATGAACACTGATGAACGCGTTCAGCTCATGGAGCAGCGCATGGACCAGATGCAGCTGATGATGGAACAGATGCTGGAGCACCAGCGTCAACTTCAGCGTGACTTGCGGTAACGTTTAACCCAAGTAGATTGTCGTAATGGTCGGGGCCTGCCGGCCCCGGCCATTCCGAAACCTGGCTTCGGGTTATTGTTGGGGGGACTCAGGAACTTTCTGCTGCGACGTATCCTTTGAACTGCTCCCGTAGCTTCGTTTTGAGCAGTTTGCCGGTGGCGGTGTGGGGTAGCTCGTCGACGAACGCGATGTCATCCGGCAGCCACCACTTGGCGACCCGTTCACCAAGGAATTGCATCAGGTCGTCGGAGGTAACCGTGGCGCCTTCTTTTGCAACCACGATCAGCAACGGCCGCTCCTGCCAGGTCGGGTGGTGGATGCCGATGACAGCGGCTTCGGCCACGTCAGGATGTGATACCGCCTGGTTCTCAAGCTCCATGGTGGAGATCCACTCGCCGCCAGACTTGATGACGTCCTTGGAACGGTCAACCAGTTGCAGGTAGCCATTGCTGTCGATGGTTGCGATATCGCCGGTCGGGAAGTATCCATCGGCGTCGAGTTGGTCACTGTTGTCTTTCTTGAAATAGCCTGCGGCAATCCATGGGCCCCGTATCATCAGGTTGCCGACGGACTCGCCATCCCAGGGTTGCTCGTTGCCTTCGTCATCGGTGATCTTGGACTCGACGCCCCAGATGCCGCGCCCCTGCTTGGACTTGATGGCAAAGCGCTCGTCCTTGGAGAGGTTTTTGTGCTTGGGTAGCAGGTCGCCGTTCACAAATCCGAGGGGGCTGGTCTCGGTCATGCCCCAGCCCTGCATGACGTCAATACCATTATCTTCGAACCGCTCGATCATGCTCCTGGGTGGCGCAGCCCCGCCGATGCTGACTTTTCTGAGGGGCAGTTTTGACAGGTCCAGCCCGGGCTTTGAATCAATGTACTGCAGGAACATCAGCCAGACGGTTGGCACACCCTGGGAGAAGGTGACACCTTCCGTGGCCATCAGGTCATACAGGTTTTCACCATCCAGCCGGGGTCCCGGCAGCACCACCTTCGCGCCGGTCATGGCGGCGGCGTAGGGTATGCCCCAGGCATTGGCGTGGAACATCGGAACGATCAGGAGCAGGCACTCGGATGCGCTGATGTTGGCGCCGTCCGGGGTTGCGGCCATGATGGTATGGAGGACGGTGGAGCGGTGGGAGTAGAGGACGCCCTTGGGGTTGCCGGTGGTGCCTGACGTGTAGCAAAGCGATGAAGCCGTTCTCTCGTCAAACAGTGGCCACTGGTAGTCGGGCTTTTCTGCCTGCACCAGTTCCTCGTAACAGTAGAGGTTTGGCAGGTCCATGTCCGGCATGGAGTCCTTGTCGGTCATGGCAATATAGAATTCAACGGACTTCAGCTTTGGCGCCAGTTTCTGGACCAGGTCGGTAAAGGCGATGTCGAACATCAGCACCCGGTCTTCTGCGTGGTTGATGATGTATTCAATCTGCTCCTCGAACAGTCGCGGGTTGATGGTGTGCAAAACCGCCCCGGAGCCGGAGACGCCGAAATAAAGCTCCATGTGCCGGTAGGTATTCCAGGCCAGGGTGCCGACCCGGTCCCCTTGCTCGATACCCAATTTTTCCAGTGCGTTGGCTACCTGTTTCGACCGGTTTCTCAGCTCAAGGTAATTGGTCCGGTGGATCGGACCTTCTACCGTTCGGGTGACAATTTCCGAGTCCGGATGAAACCGGGCGGCGTGCTCGATGAGGGAGGAAATCATCAGGGGATGCTCTTGCATGATGCCCAACATCGCGATCTTCCTTATTGTTGTTGGTGTTCCAGGGAATCGCGGCTCCTTCCTGTCGGGGGTGGCCGCGAATGCGTTGAAGCTAATAGTGAGCTTGGTTGCTACTTAAACAACGTAGAAGTGGCCGGGAAATCCGGCCATCGTCGGAATGGACGAATTATGATCAGGGGCAAGGAGGTGCCGGGAGAGAAAGGCGTACTAAATAAGAAGGTTTTCAGCCTGGAACATTGGCCATGGTTGCCTGCATCAAGGCAACGGTTTTTACACTGTCGCCGGAGTAGGCAAGAACCTCGCCCCGGCAAACCGACAGCATCCGGCCAGCGGTTTCCAGCCTGCCAATGGCGACGAAGCGCTCACCGACGGCGGGTCTGACAAAGTTGGTCTTGAATTCAACGGACACCACGGTATGTCCCTCCGGTGCCCGGGTCAGGGCGGCATAGCCGCAGGCGGTATCCACAAGACTGGTGACAACGCCGGCATGCAGGTAGCCAAGCCCCTGGGTAAGGTCTGGCGAGAAGGGCAACTCTATCTGGACTTCACCGTCGGTAATGGACAGCAATCGGGCCCCCAGGGTTTTCATCAGGCCCCGGGCGTGGAAGCTGGATTCAAGTCGGTTCTGGAGATCGTTCATGGGATGTTTTCGGGTCAGGTGTCAGGGTTGTGTTGAAGGTCCAGGCACAGGGCCAGGATGGTACGGCCCAGGTGCTGTGACGTTCTGCTGTAAAGAGCGCTAGCTCGCCTTACGCTGGTTTCGCAGCATCTGGGCTTCTTCCAGGGGCAGCCACTGTATGTTGAGCTGATTTTTCTCGATGTTCACGACGCCCTGGCAGAGGTTGGCCTGGTGCTGACTGGCCCGGTGGCTGATCAGGTCATCCAGGAGTTCCAGCAGTGCCGATTTGAACCCGGATTCCTGGAGTCTGCGCTGGTCCTTTTGGGACAATTGCCAGGTAGCATGGCTCAGGCGTTCACCCTCGTCAGCAAAGAAAATCACATCTCCTGTGACCGGGGTATTCCCCAGATACTGGCTCGCCAGTTGTGCCAGCCTCTCCTGATCCACGGACGGTGTATAAGACATTTCTGTACTCCTGATGCTGCAATTACCTGAGCGCCCATGTCCACCGGGTTTCCGGTTGACTGCGGGTTTTGCCTTCCCCGCTATGGTCGCATGCATGCTCTGGATAGGGAACTAATAAACAGGATATCCGCATCCCGGAGGTCAGCGCAATAAAATTGACCGATCGTTTGGTGGGTACTAGGTTGAGTCTTGTAGCTCGAAACAACAATCACAAAAACCGGGAGATCATCATGAGCGGTATAAGAACGACAAAAACGTTTCTAATCGGCTCTCTGGCCGCAACCTCGATCCTTTCATCAGTCAGTGTCGGTGCAGAAACATTAAAATACACAACGGGTTACCCGCCCAATACTACTGCTGCGATTGCCGCCGAGGATTACGCCAGCTATCTGGATGAGCTATCCGGTGGTTCCCTTACGGCGAAGGTGTATGCCGGGTCTTTGCTTTCCTTTGCCGAGACACCCTCCGGCATCGCCCATGGTATGGCAGATAGCGGTCTGCTTTTCCTCTCTTATTCACTCGCTGAGTTCCCATACTCCAATATGGTCGCAGAGCTCACCATGATGCTCGAAACGACTGGCGTATCTCCGGAAAAAGCTGGCCTGGCCTATGCGGGAGCTATGTCGGAGTTCATTTTCTCAGACTGTCCCGAATGTACGGAAGAATTTGTTGAGCAGAATCAGGTTTTCCTTGGCGGGGCAAGCAGCCCTCCCTATTGGCTGCTTTGTACCACGCCAGTGACTGACATGGACGATATGCAAGGCAAGCGTTTAAGGGCGGGAGGGGCCCAGTGGTCACGATGGGCGGAAGCCATGGGCGCAACACCTATATCTGTTTCGGCAGCAGAAACCTATGAGGCCCTGAGTCAGGGGGTTATCGATTGCACGATGATCGTTACCACAGATCTTTCGGTCTGGAAGCTGGATGAAGTGGTCACGGATATTACCGTCCAGGTGCCTGGCGGCGTTTATGGTGGTTCTGCCATTAACAATACCAACCTGGATGTGTGGAAAAAACTTTCGGTAGATCAGCGAAAGGCGTTGGTGAAGGCATCGGCCATGCTGTCTGCGGAAGCGACCTGGGGGTATGTGCAAGAAGGCCTGAATAACCTGGAAACCGCACGGTCCAGTGAAGATATTCAGGTCCACGAGCCTTCTGATGCCCTGGTTAAAAGGTCAATGGAGTTTATTGCGAATGATATCGAGGCGGTGGCGGCCAGTTATGAAGAGCGTTTTGGTATCGAAAATGCCCACGAACGGATCTCAGGATTCAGGGAAATGCTGAACCGCTGGTCGGACCTGGTCGAGGACGTTGATGATGCGGATGAGCTGGCTGACCTTTACTGGAGGGAGGCCTTCTCAAAGGTTGATGTGGAGCATTATGGTCTTTAGTAACCCATGATCGATAACGAGCTTTGACTCCGGGATTATGACAAGGATGTCGCAGGGCCCGGTGACCGTCACAGTGGTGCTTTGACTATGAAGGTTCAGGGGGAAAGAAGGTGACAGAACAACAATTCGAGCAGCGGTTCTGGCAGAAATTGTATGACCCGGGCCAGCCTGGAGAAATACACCAGGAATACGGAGATATGTTGTCGGTATTCCGGGATGCGGTGCGACAGCGCCCGGACATGCCGGCTATTTTGTACTTTGACGGTAGCTTGTCGTTCAGTGAGGTCGACAAACTTTCGGATCAAATGGCCAGGGCATTTATCAACAACGGACTTGGCGCCGGTGACCGGTTACTGATGGTGATGCAGAACGTGCCGCAGTTTGTGCTGGTACTGATCGCTGCGTGGAAGGTCGGAGCGATCGTGGTGCCTGCAAACCCCATGTACAAGTCGAAAGAGTTCGAATTTGTCCTGGAGGATTGTGAACCGACCATTGTTGTCCTGCAGGATGAGTTTTACCACGCTGTTGGCAAGGACGTTACCGAAAACCACGGGGTGGGAAAGGTTTATGTCACCTCGGAGGCGTTTTTCCAGGGCGAGAACGACCCGAGGGTATTCGGTGATACGGCCTCCGGTGCAGAGTGCCCGGAATTTATGGAGGAAGTTTCGTCGTTACCGGCAGGCGACATCCCCGTTATTGAGCGGACGAATACGGACACAGCAACGATCGTCTATACCTCTGGCACGACCGGCAAGCCCAAAGGCGCCATGCACTCCCACGGCAACCTGTCTTTCAACGCCCAGGTATCCCGGGAATGGCTCAGAATGGCGCCCGGGGAGCCTAACCTGGCCATCGCGCCCCTGTTTCATATTACTGGCCTTGTGGGCAACCTTTGTTCCGCGCTGTTGGCCGGGTCGCCCCTGGTCCTGTACCGGCGATTCGTGCCCGACATGGTGCTGGACGAGATCAGAAGGCACAAACCGGTGTTTACGGTGGCGCCAATTACCGCATTGATTGCCCTGATGAATGTTCCCGGCGTGAAGCCCGGTGATTTCGAGAGTTTCAGGCTGGTTCTTTCCGGCGGGGCGCCGGTACCTCCCGCGGTGCGGGATGCCTTGCGGGAAAAGCTTGGCATCATTGTGCGCAATGCCTACGGGATGACGGAAACCAGCGCAACGGTGACCGTGACGCCCCTCCAGTACGAGGGGCCGGTCGACCCGAAATACGGCGCCCTGTCGATCGGTGTTCCGGTGTTCAATACCGATATCCGGATCGTGGACGACCAGGGCAAGGAAGTACCTGCAGGAGAGGAGGGTGAGCTGCTGATAAAAGGGCCCCAGGTCATCTCCGGTTACTGGCGGAGGCCTGAAGATCAGTCCATTGTTGATGGGTGGATTGCGACGGGCGACATAGCCACTGTCGACAAGGACGGCTGGGTTTACCTGATTGACCGCAAGAAGGACATGATCATTGCCTCCGGTTACAAGGTCTGGCCCAGGGATGTGGAGGATGTGCTTTACACACATCCGCAGGTTCGCGAAGTCGCCGTAGTGCCGGCCAGGGATGATTACCGGGGTGAGACTGTGAGAGCCGTCGTCAGCCTGACCGAGGGCGCAACGGTGACGTCGGACGAACTGATCGACTATTGCAAGGAGCGCCTGGCGGCCTATAAGTACCCCAGAATCGTCGACATTATTGAGGACCTTCCAAAAACCCCGACCGGGAAGATTTTGCGGCGGGCCTTGAAAGAGACCTGAATCAGCTATCTGTCGAAAATCGGAGATATCCCATCCATGTCAGACATAGATCTGTCGGTCGCCGAGCATGTGGCTACCATTACCCTGAGTCGTCCGCCTGTGAACGCGCTGACTCTCGGCATGATGCAGGCGTTGGTCGAGGCCCTGAAAGCAGCCGATGCCAATGAGGAGGTACGAGCGGTCATCCTGACCGGTCAGGGCCGGTGTTTCTCGGCAGGGGTTGATTTGCGTGAGCAGCTGGCGGCGCTTGAAAGTGATACGCCCGGGCCGACCAGTGTTGGCCTGGATATGTACGATGCCCTCCTGAACAGTCGCAAACCCTCCATTGCCGCCATCAATGGTCCCGCGCTGGGCGCGGGTCTTGGTATCGCGTCGAGCTGTTGCATTCTGGTTGCCAGCGATAATACCTATGTCGGTATTCCGGAAGTCAACGTGGGCATGCTCGGTGGTGCCCGCCATGCCATGCGCCTGCTAGGCCACTCCACGGTTAATCGAATGCTACTCACTGGTCACCAGCTGGATGCCCGTGAGCTTTTCCATCGCCGGGTTATCGAAGCCTGCCTTCCACAGGAGGAATTGATGCCCTATGCACGGACCATTGCCAGGGAAATAGCGAAAAAAGATCCCGCCGCGGTTCAGATGGCCCGGAAGAGCCTGGCGGATGTAGAGCAGATGGGGGTGCTGGAAGGTTATGGCCTGGAGATGGGTCTGGCGACGGAGTTGGGCAAAACTGAAAATGCCCGTGGCGCCATGAGGGCGTTCCTGAATCGATGATAGCCGTTCTCCTGGCGATGCTGCGAGTGGCGGAATGAGCAGACTGACTCAGGGTGCGTCTCTGACCGTTGGGCTACCGTGATTTTGCGTTTGATTGGCTGGGGGGCCACTATGAAAATCGGGTTTTCTGGTTGTTCCCTGTCACAGTGCAAACGAGGAGGTTGGTATGACTTATACCCTGGATCGCACAATCCGCGATGCGGACTTTGAAACTGTTGACGAACGCACGCGCAAGGCGTTGGCAGACAAAGGCTTTGGTGTGCTGACCGAAATTGACGTCAAGGCAACCATGAAGAAGAAGCTGGACAAGGACATGGCCGGCTACCGCATTCTGGGAGCCTGTAACCCCGGCATGGCCTGGGAGGCCATCGGCGCTGAACCAAAAGTCGGGGCCATGTTGCCATGCAACGTCATTCTGCGTGAGACGGACGATGGCATTGAGGTCAGTGCCATTGATCCGGTCGAGTCCATGATGGCTGTCGACAACGATGAGCTCAAGCAGATTGCCGGCAAGGTCCGGGATATGCTGGCTGAGGCAGTTCAGGCCATTTGATTAGCCAGGGGGTCAAATGTGTTCCCGGCGAAGCGATGGATAACACTTTGCGTTGTGGGAACCATGGATTCCCGGCGAAGGGATACGTATAGTTGGGTCCGCACCAATATGGTTTCATTTTGAAACAACAATAAAGGAGCTCCCCCAATGAAAAAGTATCCCCTTGCTGCGGCTATCGGTCTGATGGCCATGGGTTCTGTGGCTGTCCAGGCTGCGGAGCTGCGGTTCGCCTCGGGTTATCCGCAGGGCAGTATCACCAGTGATGCCCTGGGCGTGTTTGAAGAGCGCCTGGACGAGCTGTCCGGTGGCGATGTCAGCGTTCGTGTATTCGAGCTGTCGCTGCTGAACCTGCGGGAAACCCCGGCTGGCATCCGCGACGGCATGGCAGATATGGGCGTGGTACTCACGCCGTACTTCCCGGCGGATTTTCCCCACACCAACATGGTGGCGGAAGTGTCCATGTCCATTGAGCTGACCGAGCGTGGCTCATCCCAGGCGGGTCTGGTGTATACCGGTGCCATGTCCGAATTCATCTTCAGCGAATGCACCGAGTGCCGTGACGAGTTTGCCGCCCAGAACCAGCTGTTCCTGGGTAGCGCTGCCACACCGCCTTACTCCCTGTTGTGCCGTGAGAAGGTGGACAGCCTTGAGGCCCTGGAAGGCAAGAACCTGCGTACGTCCGGTGCCCAGTGGGCACGTTGGGCCGAGTCTGTGGGCGCCAACCCTATCACCATGTCTGTTAACGAGATCTATGAAGGTCTGAGTCAGGGTGTGGTGGATTGCTCGGTTCAGTCCACCTCGGAATTGTCCGTCTTCAACCTGTTTGAAGTGGTGGACGACATCACTGTGAACTACCCCAGCGGTACCTTCAGTGGTGTGGGCTCAGCCAACATCAATCTGGACAGCTGGCGCTCCCTGAACGAAGAGCAACGCCAGGCGCTGCTGGAAGCCACATCGGTTCTGTCTGCCGAGTTCAGCTGGGGCTACGAGAAGGGCGCCGTAGACAACGAGCGCACCGCCGAGGAACAGGGCATTGGCCTGACCCAGCCCTCGGAAGCCATGGTTGAGAAGAACCGTGAGTTTATCCGTGAAGACCTGAAGACCATCGCCTCCGCCTACGAGGAGCGCTACGGTATCCAGAATGCTGACGAGAAGATCGAGCGCTTCCGTGAGCTGCTGGGAGAATGGCGCGAGCGTATTGATGGCGTCGAAAGCAGCGAAGAGCTGGCGGACCTCTACTGGGAGCACGTGTTCTCGAAGGTCGACGTTTCTCAGTACGGCCAGTAATCCCTTTCAGGACGATTTGACCGGGCCAGGGACGGCCTGCCTGATCTCTTCCTGTCCATTGCGCTATTCTCCCGAATAGCCTGGCGGCTTCCTGAAGCCGGCCAGTCCCTCTGCTTCAAGCAGCCGTGCGAATCCCAGTGTTGTCAGATCCCTGCCCGGTGCACCGATCACCTGGATGCTATATGGCAGTCCCGCGTTGGTCACTCCAATCGGAACGGAGGTGGCAGGCAGCCCCAGCAACGTGGCGAGGGCAATCCAGCAGAACTGGTCGTAGTAGGGGCGGTTCTCGCCGTTGACCCGGATCTGCCGGCGATAGGGCGGGTCACTCTGGTCGTGGCGGATGGCCGTGACCGGGTTTACCGGCGTCAGCATGACATCCACTTCCCGGAAAATGTCCTCTACCTGTTCCCGCATTTTCTCCCGGGTTTCGTTCCAGTGCATCCAGTGGCCGATGCTCTGGCTGGTGCCTCGGGCGAATTCCGCCATGCCGCAGGTCATGGGTGTTACCCGGCGCAGGGGCTTTTCGGCCAAGGCAAAGAGTTTGAGGCGCCGCTTCTGGCGGCTGGTCATGCCGCTACCCAACAGGCTGCCCAGCAGGTTGAAGTAGGCCGGCATGATGTGGGCCAGAGATAACAGCGGATGGGCCAGGTCCGTCACCAGGGCGCCACCGGCGGCCAGGGTATCGGCCAGTTTCCGATAGGAGTTAGTCAGTTCGTGGTCTACGGGGCACTCCGGGTCGTCCAGCCACAGGCCAATACGGGCTTCGGCCAGGGTTTCAACAGCTGCCGGCTCCATACTCAGTTGCCAGCTGCGGGCCAGTTGGGGGCGCGGGCCGGCAATCACTTTTAACAGGGTTTCCAGGTCCTCCGCCGACCGGGCCATGGGCCCGCCTTCTGCCAGGTCCGGCTGGCTGATGGTGCCCGGCGGGCCAGGGATATGGCCGCGGAAGGAAATCAGCGTGCGGCTGGGCTTGTGCCCGAATACGCCACAGAAGTGGGCCGGGGTGCGGATGGAACCGGCCAGGTCGCTGCCCACTTCCAGTGGTGTCATGCCACTGGCCAGGGCCGCGGCGGAACCACCGGAAGACCCGCCGGGGGTGTGGTCCCGGTTCCAGGGGTTATAGCTGGTACCGTAAACCCGGTTGTAGGTCTGTATGTCGGAGGCGTAGTAAGGCACATTGGTCTTGCCGATGATAATGGCGCCAGCGTCCTGGAGCCGCCGGATTACATCCGCCGGCTGCTCTGGCCGGTATCCGGACAGCACCGGAGCGCCTGCGCAACAGCCCAGGCCGGGTACTTCCCAGGTGTCCTTCACTGTCATGGGCAAGCCATGGAGGGGGCCGCAGGGTTCACCTGCCTGGCGTTTACGGTCGGCTTCCCTGGCGAGGCCAAGGGCCCTTTCCTGGTCCAGGTCGATGACGGCGTTGAGGGCCGGGTTATGTCGTTCAATTCGTTGGAGCAGGGAGCGGGTGATCGCTTCACTGGTCAGGTCGCCTGCCTCCAGTAATTGCATTAGCCCGAAAGCGGTAAGGTAATGCAGCGATTGATCCATGTACGTCTCCCGGATAAGGCATCGGCCCTGACAGGGTCAGAGTTCCTCGCGCCACCGTTTGTGGTGAACCTGGTCCTTTATAGCGTCAATGATCTCCAGCGTCAGGTTGATCAGTACCTCATTGTCCTGGCGACGGGACACTTCGGGTTCTCTGGTGGCGTCGAAGGTCCTGGGGTGTGGCATGAATACATCCACCAGGTCGGCAATGAAGTCGTGGTTGCGACTGCTGGAAAGGTCTTCCATCACCTGGTTGATGATATTGGCGGTGATGTCGCCGATGGCTTCCTCCAGCGTGCCCCGTACCTGGTTACCGAAGATGGGCAGCAGCTTGAGGCGCGAGAGTTCCGGGTTCTGACGGATGGCGTCGCTGATGCGGTCCTCCATATATCCGCGCAGGGCGTCCCGGTTGGGCACATAGCCCTGGTTGGCCATGTCAGCCACCCGGTCCGATATCCAGCCCACCAGGACGTCCCGGCGGGGCAGGATGATGTCATGTGAGATGCGGTCCAGCAGCGGGGAACCCCGGCGTACTTCCTCCTGCATGCCTGACAGTACCTTCAATACGATGCGGTCGGACAACTCTTCCATGAAGGCTTCATAGTAAAACGCGAGGAACTGGTACAGCCGCGTCTTCGTAAAGTCGATAACGCCGTAGCGGTGCAGGCGGTAGATAATGCTGATCACCCGCAACACCCGCAGGAAGCGCATGCCACTGGTCGGTATACAGCCAAGCAGGTCGTACCAGTGGATAAACGGATAGAAATACCACCGCTGATAAAGCCCGATGCGTATGGCGTAGAGCCAGCGCACGAAGAACTCTGTCAGAAAGATGCTGACGAAGATCAGGTCGTAGAAGATGAAATTGCGGTGTACCGGGTGATAGGCATTGTAGAATGCCGGCAGGGATTGCTGGAAAAAGTCCTGGATGGCCGCGAAGCTGTATATGGAATCGAAGATAATCAGTGCCAGGTTGAGGATCAGCAGACCCAGCATCAGAAAGTCGACGACAAACCAGACGGTCTGATGGCTTTTCTTGAGATTCTCCCTGTTGATGGTGAACATCCGCTGGCAACAACTCCCCTGACGCCTGGTTGAATGGAGACGTGTCCGGCAACGACCCCGGCGATCAGTATTTGCCGCCGATTCATGGTGTTGTCAGACGCTTTCCAACAGACTAGCGTATTTGGACGTCCACGACGAACTCCTGACAGGGCAGCCATTTGCCGGGGAAGAACCACAGGCGTCGTTAAACCGGAGCCGGATTTGCGAACCAATTACACATCAGGACGATTCTCCCTCGGCGCTGTGGCGTCGCTGGTGCTGGCACTGGCGCCTTTGGCAAACGCCAACCAGCTTGATATCCGGATTGAAGGGGATTACCCGGAGCTTTTGCAGAACGCCCGCGCTTTCGTCGGCGAGGTGGAGAACCGCAGCCGTCCGTCATTGCGCCGCTACGGTCGCACCGCGGAAGACCAGGTCCGTGAAGCCCTGCGCGCCCTGGGGTACTACAGTCCGTCTATTACCCGCCGGATTCAGGACGGTGACCCGCCGGTACTGATTCTGGAAGTGGTGCCCGGTGAGCCGGTGCGTGTTGCCTCCCGTGAAGTGACGATTTCCGGTCCTGCGTCCGAGGACCCGGACTTCAGCGCCAACCTACCGGAGCAACCAGCACAGGGCGATATACTGAATCATGGCCAGTACGAAACCCTGCGCCAGGTGATCAGCAGCCGCGCCTCACGTCTTGGTTATTTTGACGGTGAGTTCGAGCAACGCACGCTCAGAGTCAATCCGGAGACCCGCGAGGCCGACATCGTGCTGCACTTTGTCAGCGGCGATCGCTATCGCATGGGTCAGGTCAGCTTCAACGAAGACCACGTGTTCGACCAGTCCCTGCTGCGGCGGTTTGTGCAGATTGAGCCGGGTACTCCCTATCATGCTGACAAGGTGGCCGAACTGAGCTCAGACCTGTCCAACAGCGGCTATTTCGAGCAGGTACTGGTGACGGCACCGCCCTCGGAGGCAGAAGACGGCGTTATCCCGGTGACTGCCCGGGTCAGTGAGCGTGATCCCCGCTCGGTGGCTGCCGGTGTTGGCTTCTCCACGGATGTCGGCCCCCGTTTCCGGGGCACCTGGACTGAGCACTGGGTGAACGAATGGGGCCATCGCCGTGGCGCGGAGACCGAATTATCGGCGCCACGCCAGAACATCACTGGCTGGTATGAGTTGCCACTCGATCCGCCGATGACCGATTCCATACGCCTCTCGGCCGGTTACCAGCGGGAGGATATCGAGGATGTGCAGTCAGACCGGTTCACTGTCGGCCAGCAGTGGCGCCACCGGATGGATAATGGCTGGACGCGTGTACTTTCCATGCGCTGGGAGAATGAGCGGTTTGATATCGGCAACGCAGAGTCCGGCAATACCCGGTTATTGCTGCCAGGCATTGCCTTCTCCAAACGCCATGCCGATTCCCCCATCGATCCTTCCCGGGGATACAGGCTGCAGTTTGATGTGACCGGCGGCTTGCGGGACGCTTTCTCGACGGTTGATGTGCTGCATGTGAACTCCGAGGCTCGGGGGCTGATAACCCTGGCAGACAATCACCGCTTCCTGACCCGGTTCCAGCTGGCCGGCGTGGCCACCAACCGGTTCTCTGACGTGCCGCCGTCGCTGCGGTTCTTCGCTGGCGGTGACCAGAGTGTTCGGGGTTACGGTTACGAGACCCTGTCGCCGGAAGACAGTGAGGGCAACGCCGTGGGCGGTCGCTATCAGGTAGTAGGCAGTGTGGAGTATCAGTACGAGGTGGCGGATAACTGGCGCGTGGCCGCGTTTGTGGATGAGGGCAATGCCATTGATAACCTGAACGACCCCCTCGCCACCGGCGCCGGCATAGGCGTGCGCTGGATCAGCCCGGTTGGGCCGATCCGCTTCGATGTGGCCAGGGGTCTTGATGATCAGTTTGGCGGCGGCTGGCGCCTGCACTTCTCCATGGGGCCAGAGCTATGAGCCGGGCGACCCGTTTGTTGACCAGTCTGTTCAAGTGGCTGCTGATCACCCTGGTGATCTTGCTGTTGTTGTTGGTAATCGTGGTTGGCGCAATGCTGGCGGCCTTGCGGTCGGAGACTGGCACTGCCTGGGTGCTGGAGCAGATTCCGGGACTGACAACGGAACAGGCGAGGGGCTCTTTGCTGGGGCAGTGGCAGGCAGCGCAACTTTCCTGGAATGGGTATGGTGTGCAGGTGCATGCCGAGGAGCCTGTCATCGACTGGTCGCCCACCTGCCTGTTCCGCAAAACCTTCTGCCTTGATCGCCTGGAAGTGGCGTCACTGGACGTTACCCGGATGCCCGATAGTACCGTGCAAGAGGACCAGGCCTCGGGGCCGGTGCAACTGCCCGAGGTCAACCTGCCGGTTAACCTGGATATCGGGTCGGTGGACGTTGGCAGGTTCCGTTTCAACGACACCCTGATCTGGGATCGCCTCAGGCTGCAGGGCGGCGGTGGCGGTGCCGACTTTCATATCCGCGAACTCAGCCTGGTCCGGGAAGACGTGACGCTGGCGCTTGACGGTCGCCTGGAAACCCGTGGCGACTGGCCCCTCGCCGTACAGGTGGACCTCAGCCTGCCGCCACCCCGGGGCGAGCAGTGGCGTATCGTCGGCCAGTTCCGTGGCAGTGTGCGTGATTTACGGGCGGAACTGGTGTCCAGTGGCTATCTCGACGGACAACTACAGGCCGAGCTGGCGCCGCTGGCGCCGGACCTTCCCGCCAGTG
Source organism: Marinobacter segnicrescens (assembly GCF_900111555.1). Classification (GTDB taxonomy): domain Bacteria; phylum Pseudomonadota; class Gammaproteobacteria; order Pseudomonadales; family Oleiphilaceae; genus Marinobacter; species Marinobacter segnicrescens. The sequence goes on along the minus strand of NZ_FOHZ01000001.1, from coordinate 536,480 downwards.
CCCAGTTCCGATCCGAGGCTTTCCTGGCCCTGGACACGCTGCCAGAAACCCTGACCCTGCAGGAGTGGCGGGTCGATGCCCGGGGCAACCTGGCGGGTGGCTATCGCGTCAATACCCGGGCGCAGCTTCCGGGGCAGCGGGGACCGGTGGACCTTGAGCTGTCTGCCCTGGTGACCGCCCAGGAGGCCAGTGACGTGCAACTGAACCTGACCGGCCCGTCCGCCGGGGGTGATGGCCAGGCCGAGCTGAACCTGGATGGTGCCGTCCATTGGGCAGATGAACTGTCCGTCCGCGCCAATGTGGACATGGGGGCCTTTGCCTGGTTCGACCTGTTACCGGATATGACGCCGCCCCCGGTCACCATTACCGCCCTGCAGGCAAGCGGTGAGTACCGCAACGGTGAATACAGTGCCACCGTGGACCTGGACGCGTCCGGTCCCATGGGCGACGCTACCCTCGACAGTCGCGTGCAGGGTGACCTTGAAAAGGTACGGCTGGACGAGCTGACCATGACCACGGGTGGCGGTCGTCTTCAGGGGCAGGCGGACGTCGGCTTTGCCCAGGCGCTGAGCTGGCAGGGCGAGTTCGTGCTGGAGGAGTTTGATCCAGGCTACTGGGTGCCACAGGCGTCGGCCAGCATCAACGGTACTGTTACCTCCCGGGGCCAGCTGGACGATGAAGGTCAGCCGGAGTTTACCGCCACCTGGGACCTGGACGGCCAGTGGCAGGAGGCGCCGCTGACCAGCCGTGGCGAGCTCAGTGCTGCGGACCGGTTGTGGCAGGTATCTGACGTCATGGCTGCCATTGGGGCGAACCGGCTGTCGGTTTCCGGCGAGCTACGTGACCCGCTGGGAGATGCCCCGGCCATGGCCCTTGAAGGTTCGCTTGATCTGCCTGAGCCGGAAACCCTTCACCCGGAACTGGCCGGCAACCTGCGGGCGGAATTCGATCTGGAGGGACCGATGCTGGCCCCTGCCGGTACCCTGACGGCCTCGGGCGAAGGCCTGGCCTGGCAGGACCAGCTGAGCATCAGCAACCTGTCCCTGACCGCCCGCCTGGACGCGAACCAGGCCCTGGAGGCCCGCCTGGAGGCTGGCATGATTCAGGCCAGCGATCAGACCATCGAGCAGGTGCAGGCAGACCTGGCCGGCACCCTGGAAGACCATCGCCTGGAACTGGGTGTGCGGCATCCCCAGGCAGTTCTTGATATCACGCTGGCCGGCGGCTGGGTGACTGAGGACGGCGGCCAATGGAGCGGGCAGCTGGCGGATGGCCAGGTGCAGCTGTCGGAGCCGGATCAGACCTGGCAGCTTGAAGCCCCCGCGGACCTGGGCTGGCGCAACCAGACCCTGACCCTCGGGGCCCACTGCTGGCGCTGGCAGGACAGCACCCTGTGTGCTGGAGACCAGACCCTGTTACCCGATACCGCGCTGGACCTGGAAATCAGCAATCTTCCTGCCTCTGCCCTGTCACCCCTGTTGCCGGAAACCATTCGCTGGAAGGCTCGAATTGATGGTTCGCTGGTGTTGTCCCTGGGTGGCGAAGGCCCCACCGGCGACGTGCGGGTGTCCGCCGGCCCGGGTGAGGTGGACGTCGTGCTGGATGAAGACTGGGAGACACTCAGTTACCGGACCCTGACCCTGTCAGCGAATCTGACACCGCAGCAGGCGGATGTGGCACTGCGGCTGGACGGTGACAGCCTTGGGGCGCTGTCGGTGGACCTGACCGTTGATCCCAATGCCCCGGACCGACCGGCCAGCGGAACCTTCAGTCTTACCGGTTTTGACCTGGCGATGGTGGGCTCGTTGCTCAACATGGAGGAGGTCAGCGGCCTGGTGGAAGGTTCCGGGCGGCTGGACGGTCCCCTGCTCGCCCCCCGTGTGGACGGTGAGCTGGTGCTCTCTGATGGCCGTGTGATCGATCCCATGGTACCGATTCCCGTGTCTGACCTGAACCTGCGGCTGGCCTTTGCCGGCAAGCGGGCCACCCTGGAAGGCAACTGGCGAAGCAACGGTAGCGGCCGTGGCGAGATCGGTGGTGCGCTGGACTGGGAAGACGCACCGGTGCTGACGCTGGTACTCGAAGGTGACCAGCTGCCGCTCAATTACGAACCCTATGCACAGCTCAAGGTTTCGCCGGACCTGGAGCTGCGCTTTGTCGATGGCGACCTGACCATAGCGGGCCGGGTGGCGGTGCCCAGCGGTCAGATCGAAGTGCGGGGACTGCCGGAACAGGCCGTGGCGGTGTCTGGTGACGAAGTGATTGTCGGCCGGGAGCCGGAGCCGCCGCCGGTCCGGTCCATGAATATGGATGTCACCGTTGTGGTAGGGGAAGACCGGGTATCTTTTGAAGGATTCGGGGTTACTGGCAACCTTGAAGGCGAACTGCGCATTGGTAACAACATGGATACCCGCGGTGCGCTACAGCTGGTTAAAGGTCGTTACGAGGCCTTCGGCCAGGAGCTGGACCTGCGGCGGGCGCGGCTGGTGTTCGTGGGTTCGGTGGGCGAGCCCTACCTGGATATCGAGGCCGTACGGCGGGTCGACAATGTGGTGGCGGGTATCCGGCTCAGTGGATCCGCCCAGGAGCCACAAACGGAAGTGTTTTCGGAACCCCCCATGTCCCAGGACCAGGCGTTATCCTATGTCATTCTGGGGCGTCCCCTGCAAAGCCAGGGCGACCAGGGCCAGGTGAGCCGGGCGGCCCTTTCCCTGGGGCTCAACCGGGCCAGTGGTATTACCCGGGATATCGGTGAGGCGTTCGGCATACAGGACCTGACCCTGGAAGCGGAAGGCTCCGGGGAGGGCTCTGCCGTGGTTGCCAGCGGTTACCTCACAGAAGATCTCAGCCTTCGCTATGGTGTGGGCCTGTTCGAGCCCATTACCACGGTGGCCCTGCGGTATGACCTGGGACGTTATTTCTATGTGGAGGCGGCCAGCGGGCTGGCGTCGTCACTGGATATCTTCTACACCCGGGATTTCTGATGATCGCCTGCCCGCTACGCCTGCCTGTTGTTCAACTTATTCCATTGTGAACGTCGCCTGCACCGTGGCGGTGATTTCCCGGGGCCCCACCTCACTCACGGTGTCGGCCTTTGCGGATGCTTCTGCCATGCGCATCATCACCGGGCCGCTTCCTGAGGATTGCAGGTTCAGGGATTTCACTTCACCGCAGGTCATGTCCAGTTGTGCGGCGGCAAACCGGCAACGCTCCCTGGCATTGCGGATCGCAGCAGCCAGGGCGTCCCGCTGGAGTCTTTCCTCGTCAGAATGGAAGAACTGGTGCTGGCCCAGGCTGTAGTTCATTCCCAGGTTCTGGGCTTTCTCCAGTACCGGGTTGAGCAGGTCCAGGTCGTGGATCTCGAATGTGATGGTCTGGCTGGCCACGGCAATGGTTTGCGGCTCTTCGTCCTGGCTGTTTCCGTCCCGGACTGGCCGTGGTGGTTCCCGGCGCTGGTACAGGTGGGCTGAGGCGTCGCTGTAATCCACCAGTTCCCCCCGTATGTCTTCGATGGCGTCACGCCACTGTTCCATGGTGGACCGGACCTGCTCCAGCGCCTTGTCGGCGTCCGGGTGTTCTGCATTGATGGAGAAGCTGAGCCTGGCACTGTCCGGCATATAACGCACCTGGCCCTCACCACTCAGGCTGACTTCGGGAGTATCGGCAAGTGCTGCGCCGGCTGGTAGCATCAGGGCCAGCATTACCGGGCTGAAGATTCGACGAAAAGGGTGGTCACTCATGGTCTGTTCCTTCTGACGTTGGCGGCGGGCCTTCGGGTTCCGGGTATTCACCCCGGGTCAGGCGGGCCAGTTTCAGTTGTTCGGCGGTGCGTACAAAGTCCCGGAATATGCGTCGGTGTACGCCGTGGTAGAGCAGGTACTCCGGGTGCCACTGAACACCCATCAGCCACTGCCCGTGGGTATTCTCGATGGCCTGCACGAACAGGTCATTGTCCACGGCGCTGACCTTCAGTCCACTGCCCAGCCATTGGATGGCCTGGCTGTGGATGCGGTTGGCGCCGATTTTCCGGGTACCGGCAATACGCCCCAGTCGGGTAGGCTCCACGATGCCCACCGGTTGCAGGGGTAGTAACAGCGGTCGATGGCGGGTTTTAACCCGCAGTGGCGTCACATCCTGGCACAGGGAGCCGCCCCGGAAGACGTTGATCAGCTGCGCGCCCCGGCAGATACCCAGTACCGGCAGGTGCAGCCGCTCCGCTTCGGTCAGCAGGACCTGGTCGGTACTGTCCCGCAGCCGGTCATAGCGTGCATTGATGGTTGGCTGTTGGCCATAGAGTTCCGGATGGATATGACTGCCACCGGACAACACGATGCCATCAAGCAACGAGACATCGACCTTGCTACCGGGCCTGATGTAGTGGGTATGGGCTCCATAGAGCCTCAGCCCCAGGGCGATCAGACGATCGGCGGTACGTTTTCGGGACGGGCCGCTGATGCCGATGGTGAGGCCGGGTACTTCCTGTTCCGCGGCGTTATCGGTTTCAGACATAACCCCGGTTCTCCAGCCAGTGCTGGCAGCGGGTACGCCAGGTGCTGGTGAGGTTACGGAACGACAGGGTGCGGCTCTCCCGGAACAGGTCGTTCAGCTCCTGTTGATGTTCAGGGTTGGCGACGACCTGCTCCAGCACGACCCAGTCGTTCCAGACGGTGGAGAAGTGCCAGCGGGGGTTGTCGATGTCGCAGTCCGGGAGCCGGTAATGCAGGGTAGGGCGGGACTTGATGCGAGGGTCTTCCACATATTCTGCCAGCAGGTCCGCGTTGATATGGGCAAACAGTGGCAGCAGGTCGAGGGCCCGGTTGCGGGTAGGATTATCCTTCAGGTAATCCCGCATCAGGATTTCCATATCCGGCGAATAGCCTTCTGCGACCAGCTTGTCGACGTATTTGCTCGCCCAGGGTTCAATGTAGGTGGTTACCTTGCGACTGAAGTCCAGCTGGTGACGGCCCTTCAGCCAGTCATACAGTGCCGCGAATGTCTGCAGGTAGCGGCGCAGTGTGTCTGCGTCCAGCGCAGGCAATTCGGGATTCAGCTGCAGGCCGAAGGCATAGAGAATGGCCTCACGGCTGCCTACGGCCCCGGCTTCCCGGAGGTGATCCACCAGGGCCTCAATGGTCTCCAGTGCCTCGAACGGGATGGGGGGCGAGACGATTTCCAGTGGCACCAGCCGCTCAGCCGCATAGTCAATAACGTCCATGGCATGGCCGCCCAGCTCGCGCAGGGACTCCGGCACCCTGTGGTCCTGAAGGTCCAGGTCCTTGATCGGGTCAGAGTCCAGTTCGACTGTGAACTCCCCCAGCGGCGAATCAATCCGGCTGACGTAGCGGCTGGCGGTGCTGGCCTTGCCGCCCAGCAGGTCGGCCGTCAGCGCTACCAGTTTTTCGTAGCCCAGGCCCGATATCTCGATTTCCACGCCCACCCGACGTTTTTCACCCTCGTCGGTCGTTAGCACATCGGGCATCTGGCAGCGCTCTGGCATGTATTCTTACTCCCTGAAAGTGGCACCGGATTGAGGTCAGTACGTCAATGTAACAGCTTCCCGGCCCGCTGGAAAAAACCTTGGTAACAGTTCACCTGTGTACCGCAGGCAGTTGTGCGGGGGTAAAAGTCGTGTCGGGGTTTACACTGGATAGAATACTGTATAAAGTTGAGTTACTGTATATAACACCAGCACTAGCCACGAGGGCCACTGCTCATGAAACTCACTGCGAGACAAAGCCAGGTACTGGACATCATCCGTCGTCACGTGGATGAAACCGGGTATCCGCCCACCCGTGCGGAGATTGCCGAAGAGCTGGGCTTCCGTTCGGCCAATGCTGCCGAGGAGCATTTGCGGGCACTGGCTCGCAAGGGTGCCATCGAAATGGTGCCGGGTACCAGCCGTGGCATACGCCTGCCGGAAGAAGAGCAGGACCCGGGGCTCCCGGTCATCGGCCAGGTGGCGGCAGGTAGCCCCATCCTCGCCCAGGAGCACATCGAGGACTATTGCACCCTGCAGCCGGAGTTCTTCAACCCGTCTGCCGATTACCTGCTGCGGGTGCGGGGCATGAGTATGAAGGATATCGGAATACTCGATGGTGACCTGTTGGCAGTGCACCGTACCCAGGATGTCCACAACGGCCAGGTGGTAGTAGCCCGTGTTGGCGAGGAAGTCACGGTCAAACGTTACCGGCGGGAAGGCCCCCAGGTTTACCTGGTGGCGGAGAACGAAGAGTTTGAGCCGATTGTCGTCGACCTGCGGGAGCAGGAGCTGGTCATTGAGGGCCTCGGGGTTGGCGTGATTCGACAGTCCGACCTGCACCAGGTGCATTGATTGTTCAGGCTGGTGCCATCCGGTGTCAGCCCGCAGTATTCCGGGAGGAAGTCATGGAACAGCTGGGTTTGAGTGTAAACACAGAGTTGCTGCCGGTCGCCGAACCGGCACCGGAACCGCGTGGAAACGTGACCGAGGTGATTCTGCCGCCGGGGCAGGTAGAAAACTTCCAGTTGTTGTTGCCCATGCTGACCCAACTGAATCAGGAGCGGCGCTGGCTGGCCTGGATCGACCCGCCCCAGGAGCTGGTCAGCAAGTGGCAAACCATGCACGGGATTGTTGCCAGCGAGCTGCTGGTGCTGAGGTCAAGCCGCGACTATTCCGCCTTTGAGCTGGCAGAGAGGGCATTAGGGGCGGGTACCTGCCATGCGGTGGTAATGTGGACCACCCGGTTGTCGAATCGGGATTTCGGGGCGCTGGAGCAGGCATCTGCCCGCGGCCAGAGCCACGGGGTGATTCTGCGGTGCCGCTAATGACGCAACGTTGCCTGGTTTAGTGCAGGGTGTGGTGGGCGTGCAGCTCGAAATCCTCCGGGTCGGCATCTTCCCAGTCTACTGCATCGTTGATGTGGCTCACGGCCTGGATGCCGGCGTCGATCATGGCGCGGGCAACGGTCATGTCGCGGTTTTCCATCAGCTCACGGGCTTCCTGGGAAAACGAGATCTTCACCAGCGGGGCCGACTCATCGTCCACACGCTTGAGCGCATAGTCGCCGTCGCTCAGTTGTACAATTTCAAAGAATGAAGGTGACATAGAATCCTTACATCAAGCCCGGGCTGCTACCATTCAGCATGGCGCTCGCCCAGGTCTGTCATGAATGCTTTCATGGCTGCCAGGGTTTCCAGCAGGCCGTCCGCAGAGCGATCGGGCCCGGCAGCCGTCGATACAGCGATAATATTCTCTTCCGATACCGTTTTCTGCTGCCGCGGAGGCTCGCTCTGGGCGACCTCCAGCTGCTCCAGGTGGTTCAGCCAGCTACCCGGGGTGCGGGCCAGGTCAGTCAACAGCTCAGCGTCCGGCGTATCGGCGATGAGTGTGGTCAGCTCTTCCACGGTGGCTGGCGTCGCCCGGTTTTGCTGGTGATAGCGGGCTACCAGGGCAAACATCAGTTTGCGAGCCCGCAAAGCCAGCTCAATAGCCCCCTGCAACGTGGCTTCCCGATCAGCGGCGGAAGCCTGCTTACGGGACAGTCCGGCCAACTGGGTTGCCAGGTAGAGCTTCTGTGACACCAGTGTCTGCCACTGTGCTGACATGGCTGGCTGTACCTCGTCGGATGAATCGCTGATTAACGGGGTATCTTACCAGAATCTGTGTGCAATTTCTTCCGCTTTCTGGCGCTGGCACGCGGCTGCGTGTGGCATTGTTTCGCCTGGCCCCCATGGCCAGGCAGGGACTTTGTAGCGCCGTGGCCTGTATACTCGAACGAAGCTGCCTGAATTGGATAAGCCGTCGGCTTAACTCGGGCAACCCTGACAGTATACGGAGGCCTGGCATGACCAATGACGCCCATGAAGCCCTTGCAAGGCTGGATGAACGAATTGACCAGCTGCAACGGGCGCTGGAAGCCCGGGACTGGACGCGACTGGGTGAGCTCAACGCGGATGTCCGGACGCTGATTGACCCGGTGATGGATGCCATGGAGCAGAGACAGCTGGCGCCCACCGAGGTGCAGAAACGTTTGCGCACCCTGGAGCAGTTTGTGCAGCAGGCGGACTCAAAGGCACGCGAAGCCCGCGACGAAGCCAGGGAGGCGCTGGAGCAGGTAGGGCAGAACCGCAAGGCAGCCAGCACCTATGCCAGGGTGTCGGGGCGGGACCGTTCCTAGAGTCCGGGACACTAGCGTCCTGGACACTGGTAGATTGAGGGAGATTTCCGTCATATCAGGTCGCATCCTGCGATAACTGTGTGACCCGCGTCATAAAATTGACTCTCACCGATTAAACGTCTTAAATAGCGCTCAAACAATATCGCTGGACGGATCAGGGCTTCCCCGGGCCCGTGTCCGTTTTTCATGCTGTGCTGACCAAGAGATTCAATCTGAATGTCGATGACCGATACTGTGCTGGTGCTGAGCAGGGATGACTCACGGGCCAGGGATCTGAAAACCATACTGGAGTTCATTGGCAAGGAAACGGTACTGGACGACGGTGCATCCCGTGAACGGTTGGCAAGTAACGACGAGGCGGCCCTGGAAGAACTGGGCCTCGCTGTGATCAGTGCCGAGGATGACAGGGAACTGCGGGAGGACATCGAGCTGGTCTGTCACGCTGAGGCGGGGTTGCCCATACTGGTGGTCGGGGACCCGGATCTGGGCGGGCTGGACAAGGACTGCCAGGACCGCGTGCTCGCCCGGGTGGAGTGGCCCCCCAATTACACCAAGCTGATCGATTCACTGTACCGGGCTCAGATCTACCGGGACCAGCACACCCGCGCCCGGGGCCGGGGCCAGCAACGGGACATCATGCTGTTCCGCAGTTTGGTGGGTACCTCCCGCAGCGTAAAAGGCGTAAGGGAGTTGATGAGCCAGGTGGCAGACAAGGACGTGAGCGTACTGATTACCGGCGAGTCCGGTACCGGCAAGGAAGTGGTTGCCCGTAACCTCCATTACCATTCACCCCGGCGAGAGAAGCCCTTTGTACCGGTCAACTGCGGCGCCATTCCTGCGGAGCTGCTTGAGAGCGAGCTTTTCGGTCATGAAAAAGGTGCGTTCACCGGTGCCATTACCGCCAGGGTAGGTCGCTTCGAGCTGGCAGAGGGCGGTACCCTGTTTCTCGATGAAATCGGCGACATGCCACTCAATATGCAGGTCAAGATCCTGCGGGTGTTGCAGGAGCGTACCTTTGAACGGGTGGGCAGCAACAGGACCCAGAGCGCGGATGTACGGATTGTTGCGGCCACCCACAAGAACCTGGAGGACATGATCGAGAAAGGGGACTTCCGCGAAGACCTCTACTACCGCCTTAACGTATTCCCCATTGAAATGCCTGCCCTGCGCGAAAGGGTTGAAGACATTCCGTTGCTGATCAACGAATTGATTGCCCGCATGGAAAAGGAAAAGCGGGGTTCGTTGCGACTCAACTCCGCCGCCATCCTCAGTCTGTGCCGCCACGACTGGCCTGGCAATGTTCGTGAGCTGGCCAACCTGGTTGAACGTCTCGCGATCATGCACCCCTATGGGGTGATCGGCGTCCAGGAACTGCCCAAGAAGTTCCGCTATGTGGACGACTACGACGAAGACTTGCCCATCGACGAACAGGCCACACCGTCAGGCGGCATGCCCGGACTGGTCGGGTTGGATGCGCCGGCTTTGTTGCCGGTCAATGGCATCGACCTCAAGGACTACCTGTCGAACCTGGAAAAGCAGCTGATTCAGCAAGCGCTCGATGAGGCCAACGGTGTTGTGGCCCGGGCGGCAGAAAAACTGCGAATCCGCCGGACGACGCTGGTAGAAAAAGTGCGTAAATACGGTCTTCGCGACGAAGACGACAGCTGACGGATTTCTGTCAGCGCCGGCGGTCCGGGTCGGGTTTTTGCTTTTTGTGGTCTCCAATCGTTTGTAATTAAAGAAAAAAGACGTTCTGGCACGGGTCCTGCTAATACCCTTCTGAATCATTACATTATGGTCAGGGGGAAGCATGAGACAGATCCAGACGGCAGTACCTGCCTCCCGTGCCGGGAAGTTCGGTTCCGCGAGTACGAGGGATGCGGCTGCGGATGCCAATGACAAGGTAACCGCGTTGTTCCCGGCCCAGGAAGACGATGCGGTGGATTCCGCGCTGGATCTGTTCAATCAGATGTCCCGCCAGATCACCGACTCCTACCGTACCCTGGAGTCCCGGGTGAACCAGCTTTCCGGCGAACTCACTGCCGAAACCCGTCAGCGCCAGCGTGAGCTGGAAGAAAAGGAGCGCCTGGCGGATCGCCTCTCCACCCTCTTGTCTGCCCTGCCTGCCGGCGTGATTGTTCTGGACAGCCAGGGCACGGTTGCCCAGTGCAATCCCGCTGCCATTTCCCTGCTGGGTGAGCCCCTGGAGGGCGAGCGCTGGGTGAGTGTGATCCAGCGATGTTTCGCACCCCGGCGCGACGATGGCCATGAAGTCTCTCTCAAGGACGGCCGCCGTGTCAGCATCGAGATTCGAACCATGGAGAATGAGCCGGGTCAGCTGATCCTGCTCACTGATCTTACCGAGACCCGTCAGCTCCAGGCCCAGTTGGCCCACGCGCAGCGGTTGTCGGCCATGGGCCGCATGGTGGCGTCCCTGGCGCACCAGATTCGTACGCCGTTGTCCGCCGCCATTCTCTATGGTGGGCACCTGTCCCAGCCAGACCTGGATGAAGCATTGCGCCAGCGCTGCGCAAGCCGTCTGATGTCCCGCCTGACCCACCTGGAGTCCCAGGTACGCGACATGCTTACCTTTGCCCGGGGTGAAACCCGGTTGGCGGAGGCACTCTCTTCGGACCGTATTGAGGAGGGCCTGAGGGCGGCGGTCGATGGCCTCAACCTGGCGGATAACCAACAGGTAGAACTGGTCGCCCATGGTGCCCCGGTTCCGCTTATGTGTAACCAGGAGGCACTGGTAGGCGCCTGTATGAACCTGGTTAACAATAGCCTGGAAGCCGGTGCCGGGCGCGTCGAAATCTCGCTCACGGGCTGCCAGGACGAGCTGGTCATTGCGGTATCTGACAATGGTCCGGGCTTCCCCGGCCATAAGGCCGAGCAGCTGATGGAAGCCTTCTACACCACCAAGTCCCACGGCACTGGCCTGGGGCTGGCGGTGGTACAGGCCGTGGTCAAGGCCCACAACGGCCAGTTTAGCCTGGCGCCCACGCCTGGCGGGGGAGCCTCTGCGTCGGTTCGTTTGCCTGCCGCCCGCAACCCGAAAACAACATCCTGACAAAAAAGGACAGTCGGAGGACATCATGGCCCGACCCCAGATTCTCATTGTTGAAGACGATCATGACCTGCGCGAAGCGCTGGTAACCACCCTGGAACTGGCCCGTTTCCGGGTGCGGGAGGCCGCATCCGGTGAAAAGGCGCTGGAGGAGCTGGCCCGTGGGCCCGTGGATATGGTGGTCAGTGACGTCAATATGCCGGGAATGTCCGGCCATGACCTGTTAGCCGAGGTGCTGAAAAAGTACCCCGGCCTGCCCATGATGCTGATTACCGCCTACGGTCAGATCAGCGATGCGGTCAGCGCCATGCAGACCGGCGCTATCGATTACCTGGTCAAGCCCTTCGAGCCCCAGGTGCTGGTGGAGGCGGTGGACAAGGTGGTGGGTGCCACGGTAAGCCGCCGTCGCAGCAGTGACGACCCGGTGGCTGAGGATCCCATCAGCAAGCGGCTGTTCCAGCTGGCGAAGAAGGTTGCTGCAAGCGATTCCACGGTGATGATTTCGGGTGAAAGCGGCACTGGCAAGGAAGTACTCGCCCGCTTTATCCACCAGAACTCCAGTCGCAGTGACCAGCCCTTTGTCGCCATCAACTGCGCTGCGATTCCTGAAAACATGCTGGAGGCCATCCTGTTCGGCCATGAGAAAGGCGCCTTTACCGGGGCCCACGCGTCGGTGCCGGGCAAGTTCGAGCAGGCCAACGGCGGCACCATACTGCTGGACGAGATTTCCGAGATGGACCTGGGGTTGCAGTCCAAGCTGTTGCGGGTCCTGCAGGAGCGGGAAGTGGAGCGGGTTGGCGGTCGTCGAACCATTTCCCTGGACGTGCGGGTGCTGGCCACCACCAACCGGGACCTGGCGGACTACGTTCGTGAAGGCAAGTTCCGGGAAGACCTCTATTATCGATTGAGTGTGTTGCCAATGCACTGGCACCCGCTCAGGGATCGTCCGAAAGACATCCTGCCCCTGGCTGAACACCTGCTGCGCCAGCACAGCCGCAAGATGAAGCTTAGCGGTATCACCCTGGGCGCCAATGCCCGCCAGGCCCTGGAGAATCACCGCTGGCCAGGTAACGTGCGGGAACTCGACAATGCCATCCAGCGGGCGCTGGTGCTGCACCAGGGAGCTGAAATCCAGGCAGAGGACCTGTGCCTGGATATGGGAATCACCGGACTTGGCGGTGTCGCTGCCGTCCCTGCCGCACCAGCGGCACAGGCGGGATCTGCCCCGATGGAGGCCACGGCTAGTGCTGCAGTATGCGGTGATACGGGCGCGACAGCACCTGTGGCTGCGGTGTCGGAGCCTGCGGATGAGTCGGCCTCGCTGGGGGATGAGATCCGGCGTCGGGAGTTCCGGATTATCATTGACACGCTTCGCCGGGAGCGCGGACGTCGCAACCGGGCGGCAGAGCAACTGGGTATCAGCCCCCGGACCCTGCGTTACAAGCTGGCACAGATGCGCGATTTTGGCATCGACCTGGACGCCGAGCTGGCAATGGCGGTCTGACCCTGAAAGCTCTCCGGAAAAGGCGCCTGCGGGCGCCTTTTCTGTTTCTGGCCCGGGTATGCGCCTTCTCCAGCACGTCAAAATCCCGACAGCGTTCTGTGGTCGCAGCGGGCCTTATTATTTAACACGCTGTAATCATTGATTAATTGTTAGTTGGTCAGAACTTTGCATTCACCCCGTCGAAACCTGTTCAGCGCCACCCCAGGACACCGGGCGCGCAAGAGCTTTTGGAACCGGGAGACGAGCAATGGTCCAGCGAGCCGATATCAATAACGTCCTGTCCGAGATGCGCAATCTGCGGGCGCAGATGATGCAGAACCAGCGCATGGATAACGACCTGGCGATACGTGGCCAGGTGGACAAGCCGTCGGGCCCGGAAAAGGTCAACGAAACTCCGGGCTTTGGCGATATGCTCAACCAGGCCGTGAACAAGGTCAACGACCTGCAGTCGACCACCGGCGAACTTCGAACCGCCTATGAGCAGGGCGACCCAAACGTGGATATCACCCGGGTGATGATTGCCTCCCAGAAATCGTCGGTCGCTTTTGATGCCCTGTCCCAGGTTCGTAACCGGGTGGTCAAGGCGTATGAAGACATCATGAACATGCCGATCTGACGGCCGGTATAACGAGTTAGTAGCGGAGCAACCCCATGGCCAGTATACCTGCAGACGCCACCTCCACTGAGCTGTCCACCACCGGTTCGGACACCGAAAGTGAAAGCCGCAGCGACCTGCTGTTTGGCTTCAACCGCCTTAACCTGCTGCGGCAGATCGGACTTATGGTGGGGCTGGCTGCCAGCGTGGCACTGGGCGTGGCCGTGGTGCTGTGGGCACAGGAGCCCAACTACCAGCCGGTGCTGGGAGATCTCTCCAGCTACAACCCGGAAGACGTTTCCCGCATCCTTGACCAGAGTGGCATCGAGTACCGCATGGACGGCCGCTCCGGTGCCCTGCTGGTGGCATCGGACCAGGTCTATGACGCCCGCCTGAAGCTCGCTGCCGAGGGCGTGACCGACAGGGACACCATTGGTTACGAGTTGCTGGACCAGGAGCAGGGACTGGGCACCTCCCAGTTCATGGAAACCATCAGCTTCCGCCGGGGCCTGGAAGGTGAGCTGGCCCGGACTATCGGCAGCATGCGCAGTGTCAAATCCGCACGGGTGCACCTTGCCATTCCGGAGCGTTCCGTCTTTGTCCGTGATGCCCGCAAGCCAACTGCCTCGGTATTCCTGAATGTCTTCGCTGGTCGCCGGGTGGAGCAGGAGCAGATCAAGGCCATCGTCAACCTGGTGGCAGGCAGTGTGCCGGAGATGAGCCGGGAGCAGGTGACCGTGGTCGACCAGAACGGCAACCTGCTGACCGGCCGTGAGGAGGATGCGAATCGCCGGGACATGCAGGAACAGTATGAATACACCGAGCGAACGGAGGAGCGCCTGACCAGCCGGGTGGCTTCCATGATTGCACCGATTGTCGGCGACAGCCGCTTCCGCGCGGAAGTCAGTGCCGACCTGGACTTCTCCTCTGTCGAGCAGGCGGAAGAGCTCTTCAACCCTGAACAGCAGGCCATTCGCAGCGAGCGGGAAATGTCCGAGCAGCGCGCCAGCGGTGCCCAGGGCGGTATTCCCGGTGCGCTCTCCAACCAACCCCCGGGTCAAGCCGCTGTGCCTGAGCAGGCCGCAGCCAACGCGGACGAAGAAGAGGGTGGCCAGGCCCAGCCAGTGGACATCCGCCGTGAATCCACCCGCAACTACGAAGTGGACCGCACCGTCAGCTACATTCGCCAGGCGCAGGGAGGTATCAAGCGCCTGACCGTTGCCGTGGCCGTGGATGACAAGCGGGTGGTGGATCCGGACACCGGTGAGGTCAGTTACCAGCCATGGCAACAGCAGGAGCTGCAACGCCTGAATATGCTGGTACGTGATGCCGTGGGCTACTCCGCTGCCCGGGGTGACAGTGTCACGGTGATGAACACGGCGTTCGCACCGGAGCAGCCGGTGGAATACGTGGAGCCTTCGTTCTGGGAGCAACCCTGGTTCTGGAACCTTATGAAGCAGGTGCTTGCCGGGGTGGTAATCCTGGCGCTGGTCCTGGGCCTGCTGCGCCCGGTCCTCAAGACCATTTCCGGTGGCAGCCGGCATGGCCGGGAGGATGGCGCTGGCTCAGGCGGAGGCTCTTACGATGACCTTGGTATGGGTGCCGACAGGGCACTGGCGGATGCCATGGGCGGTCAGGATGAGTTGCTTTTGCCTGGCGCCGCTGACAGCTATGATAGGCACCTGAACGCTTTGAAGGGGCTGATTGCCGAGGACCCGGCCCGGGTCGCCCAGGTAATGCGCCAGTGGGTGAACGTCGATGAGTGAAGAAAATCGCCAGGACGGGGACAATAAACAACTCCGCCGCAAGATACCCCGGGTAGAGCAGGCCGCAATCCTGCTGATGTCCCTGGGTGAGTCCGACGCCGCCGAGATCCTGCGTCATATGGGCCCCAAGGAAGTCCAGCGGGTCGGGGTGGCCATGGCCCAGATGAAGGACGTGAGCAAGGATGAAGTGTCCTATGTGCTCAATGAGTTTGTCGACGCCGTTGGTGGCCAGACCGGCCTGGGTGTGGGCAATGATGAGTACATCCGCGCCATGCTGACCCAGGCCCTGGGGGACGACAAGGCCAATAGCCTGATCGATCGTATCCTGATCGGCGGTAACACCACCGGCCTCGACACCCTCAAGTGGATGGAGCCCCGCGCCGTGGGCGATATCATTCGCTATGAGCACCCCCAGATCCAGGCCATTGTTATCTCCTACCTGGATCCGGACCAGGCGGCCGAGATCCTTGGCACCCTGGACGACAAGGTTCGGCTGGATGTGATGATGCGGGTAGCGGCCCTCGAGAGCATCCAGCCCCAGGCCCTGCAGGAACTCAACGATATCCTCGAGAAGCAGTTCTCCGGCGGCTCCGGCGCCCAGACCAGCCGTATCGGTGGCGTCAAGCGGGCGGCCGACATCATGAACTTTATGGACCGCTCCATTGAGGGCGGCCTGATGGATTCGATAAAGGATATGGATCCGGACCTGGCGTCAACCATCGAAGACCTGATGTTCGTGTTTGATAACCTGGTGGAAGTGGACGACCGGGGCATCCAGGCCCTGCTGCGGGAAGTGTCTTCCGAGGTGTTGGTGGTTGCTCTCAAGGGTTCTGATGATGCGGTCAAGGACAAGATCTTCCGCAACATGTCCAAGCGTGCCGCCGAGTTGCTCCAGGATGACCTGGAGGCCAAGGGCCCTGTCCGCGTCAGTGAAGTGGAGTCCGCCCAGAAAGATATCATCACCATTGCCCGTCGTATGGCGGAAGCGGGTGAGATCACCCTCGGTGGTGCCGGCGAAGAAATGATGTGATGAAGGATTCCCGTCGCGGTACCCGAGTTCCTCCCGAAGAACTCAGCGCCTGGGAGCGTTGGGAGTTGCCGTTGCTGGACGAGCAGGGCAACGAGATCGCCCGTGAGGAAGAGGTGGACGTCAAGCCGCTGACAGCCGCCGATATTGAGTCCATCCGTCAGTCGGCCTGGGAAGAGGGCCTGGAAGAGGGCCGCAGTTCCGGCTATCAAGAGGGCTTCGCGAAAGGTTCGCAAGACGGCCGTGAGCAGGGCTATCGCGAGGGCCGGGAAACCGGTGAAAGGGAAGGCCGGGAACAGGCCGAGCAGAATGCCCGCAGTGCCATTGACGAAAAACTGGCGCGACTTGAAAGTGTCATGGCCGAGTTGGTGGCACCCATTGAGCAGCACCAGGACGAACTGGAGTCTGCCCTGGTCAACCTGGCTACGGTACTGGCTCGGGCGGTCATCCACCGGGAGTTGTCCCTGGACTCGTCACAGATAAGGCAGGTGGTTACCGATGCGGTCAACAGCCTGCCGTCGACCCGTGAGAATGTCCGGGTTCGCGTTCATCCCTCTGACCTTGACTGGGTCAGTGAAGTCGCCGGGCGCCTCGATGCGGAAGTCGCGATTACCGGGGACGAGTCTATCCTCGCGGGGGGATGTAAGGTGGAAACCCGCCACTCGCTGGTGGATTACACCGTTGAAAAGCGTTTCCAGAAGGCCGTTCAGGGCATGCTGGAGCAGCAGATCGGCAGCGCTTCAACCGGCGAGAGCGAACAGCTGGAGTCGGTGATGGGAGAGCTGTCTGATTTCCACCGGGATGTACTGGACGAGCCGGGGGAGTCCGACGATGACCAGCAGCCTGGCTGATCGCCTGCAGCGACTGAGCGGCAATATACCCCCTGAACCCGCGCCGGAACTGTCCGGGCGCCTGACCCGTATGGTTGGCCTGACCCTGGAGTGCGTGGGCTGTCCCATGGTCGTGGGCGATCGCTGCCTGATCCTGGGCCAGGGTGATGCCACCGTGGAGGCGGAAGTGGTGGGGTTCGAGGACGACAGGGTCTACCTGATGCCCCTGACCGCCATTGATGGCCTGCGCCCCGGTGCCAGGGTGGTGCCATTGTCGGCGGCCAGCAAGGTTCCGGTGGGCGAGGGTTTGCTGGGGCGAGTGATCAATGGCAACGGCGAACCGCTGGATAACCATGGTCCATTGCAGGCCGAAGCCCGGGTGCCGCTCTCCGGCGAGATCATCAACCCGCTGAACCGCGCCCCCGTTCGCACCTCCATGGATGTGGGTATCCGTGCCATCAACAGTCTTCTGACCGTGGGCCAGGGCCAGCGCCTTGGCCTGTTCGCCGGCAGTGGCGTGGGCAAGAGCATGTTGCTGGGCATGATGACCCGGTTTACGGATGCGGATATTACCGTCGTTGGCCTGATTGGCGAGCGGGGTCGGGAGGTCAAGGAGTTCATCGATGACATCCTGGGGGAGGAAGGGCTGTCCCGTTCAGTGGTGGTTGCCTCGCCGGCGGATGACTCGCCCCTGATGCGCCTGCGCGCCGCCATGCTGACCACCCGTATCGCGGAATACTACCGTGACCAGGGCAAGCGCGTTCTGCTGCTGATGGACTCCCTGACCCGCTATGCCCAGGCCCAGCGGGAAATCGCCCTGGCGGTAGGAGAACCACCGGCGACCAAGGGTTATCCGCCATCGGTGTTTGCCAAGCTGCCACAACTGGTGGAGCGCACCGGCAATGGCAAGCCCGGAGGAGGCTCGATTACCGCGTTCTATACCGTGCTCACGGAGGGTGACGACCAGCAGGATCCGGTGGCGGACTCGGCCCGGGCCATTCTTGATGGCCATATCGTGCTGTCCCGGCGCCTGGCGGAAGAGGGCCACTACCCTGCCATTGATGTGGAAGCCTCCGTCAGCCGGGTTATGCCCCATGTTACGGACAAGGACCATTTCGCCCGGGCCCAGCGTTTCAAGCAGGTGTATTCCCGCTACCAGCAGGCCCGGGACCTGATTAGCGTGGGAGCCTATGTGAAGGGCTCCGATCCGGAAACCGACTTTGCCATCCGCTATATTGACGCCATACGTGACTTCCTCCGGCAGGACCTGAATGAGGGCGCCCCGTTTGACCAGTGCGTGGAGCAATTGCTGGCCTTGCTGCCAGAGAAGCCTCCAAAGCCCGGCAATGCGGACAGAAACCAGGCCGGGGGCCGTGAATGACGGTACGGTCGCAACGCCTGCAAGTAGTGCTGTCGCTGGAAGAGCGCAAGGAACAACAGGCCCTGGACCGTATGAACGATGTACGGCGCCAGTGGCAGGAGGAACAGGACCGCCTTGAGGAATTGCAGCGCTACCAGCTGGAGTACCACCAGCAAATGCGGGAACAGCAGCAGGGGACCGTGCCGGTGGCGAGGCTGCAGGGTTGGCAGAACTTCATTGCCCGCCTGGACTTGCTCCTTGGGCAGCAGCAGGCCCGGGTCGAGCAGGCAGAGCAGCGCGTCGAGCAGGCGCGACAGCAATGGCAGCAAGCCTGGGAGCGGCGCCGGGGCATGGAAAAGTACATCCAGGCCTGCCGTGCCCAGGAGCAACGGGACCGTGACCTCGCCGAGCAGAAGCAGTCTGATGAAGCCGCCGCCCGTCAGTTCTCACGGCGGCGCTAAGTATCCGTGCGAGACAGTGCTGGAATACAAAAGCCTACACATTGGCTATCCTGAAGGGCGTGCGCCTGTTCAGAAGTCCTGCCGGTCCACGGATCACAGTGTTGCAGTGGCAGGCGATCAGCGGCAGGATTACCCCAAAGTCAGACCCGGTGTCTGACCCAGGTTAGCGGAGGGAACGACCATGCCTGTGCACACCCGACAAAGCGACGACGGTGAAACCCGCACCATTGCCATCGAGGGACGTTTTGATTTCAGTACCCACCAGGCCTTCCGTGATGCCTATGAAAACGATTCGGAGGGAGTCCGGCACTGGGTGATCGACATGTCTGATACCCGGTACCTGGACAGCTCCGCACTGGGCATGCTCCTGTTGCTGAGGGACTTTGCCGGTGGTGACAATGCCAGCATCTGCATCGAGAACTGCAACGGCGACGTGCGCCGTATCCTGGCCATCTCCAATTTCGAGCAGCTTTTTTCCATTCGTTGACGCGACCGGTGAGGGTGCTGCTGTGTCTGGCAGGCCCTCCGGGTGAGAGGATGCACCCGTGACAGATCCCGATAACCCCAGGCCGTTGCGGCTGCTGATTGCCGATGACAGCAGCACGGACCGGCTGATTCTCCAGGCCATACTTCGACGTCAGGGGCATGAGGTACAGGCCGCCGAGGACGGCCAGGCGGCACTTCAGCTCTATCACCGCTGGCAACCGGATATGGTGTTGCTGGATGTCATGATGCCAAGGATGGACGGTATGGAAGCCGCCCGCCAGATCAAGGCGCTGGCCGGCGAAACCCTGGTGCCGGTGATCTTCCTTACCTCCCTGTCCGATGCCGGTTCCCTGGCCCAGTGCCTTGAAGCCGGGGGTGACGATTTCCTGCCCAAGCCCTACAACCCGGTCATCATCCGGGCCAAGCTTTGGGCGTTTGATCGCATGCGCCGGATGCAGGAGACCCTGGCCCGGCAGCGGGACCTTATCCATATGCGTAACCAGCAATTGCTGGATGAACAGGTGACGGCCCGTCGGGTGTTCGACAATATCGCCCATACCGGCTGCCTCGACGCGCCGAATATCCGCTACCATGCCTCCCCCATGTCCGTCTTCAATGGTGACATCCTGTTTGCCTGTCCCCGACCCGCCGGCGGCATGCACCTGCTGGTTGGCGACTTCACCGGACACGGACTGCCGGCGGCTATTGGCGCCCTGCCGGTGGCAGAAATTTTCTACGGCATGACCAGTAAGGGTTTCAGCGGGCCGGATGTATTGCGTGAGCTCAACCAGAAACTGGTGCGGATCCTGCCCACCGGCATGTTTTGCTGCGCGACCTTTGCTGAAGTGGACTTCCGTCAGGGCGTGGTGCGGGTCTGGAACGGGGGGCTGCCGGATGGTTACCTGATGGACATCGATGGCACCTGCCATTCCCTGGTATCCCGACACCTGCCCCTGGGGGTTCTGGGCCCGGAGCGGTTTGCGGCGCCCATGGAAGAGTATCGGGCGAAGCCGGGGGACCAGCTACTGCTGATGACGGACGGCGTGCTGGAAGCCACCGATGCCGGCGGACAGCACTTCGGTGAGCAGCGATTGCTGCAGGCACTGGCGACCCAGCCAGCTCACGTCTCACCCGTCGACCATGTTATCGAGCAGGTTCAGACCTTTGCCGGTGGCGGCCGGGAATCCGATGACCTTACCCTTCTGGGACTCCGGATGACCAGCCAGGACCCGGTGACGAAGCGGTCAGTGCCTGCTACGCAGTCGGCCCTCACCGGCCCCGCCTTCTGGCGCTGCAGCTATGAGGTGGAGGGCCCCACCCTGGGTCAGTTCAATCCGCTGCCACTCTTGCTCCATGTCTGCATGGCAGTGGCCGGGCTGCGGCAGCACAGCGGCGAAATCTATACCTTGCTGGCGGAACTCTACAATAACGCCCTGGAGCATGGCGTGCTGGAGCTGCCCTCCGCCTGGAAAAATAGTCCGGAAGGCTTTGCCCGCTACTATGCTGAACGGGAGCGGCGCCTTGCCGTTGTGGAGGGGCATTCTATCCAATTTGACCTGGAGCACTGTTTGCGCGACAGCGGGGGGCGACTGATCATCCGCTGCCGGGATTCCGGGCAGGGCTTTGATCCTGAGGCGGTGACTGAGCCCGGGGAGCGAGCATATGCCGGTCGCGGACTGGCGCTAATTCGCCGGTTATCCAGTGGCCTGACCTACAACAAACAAGGAAATCAGGCTGAAGTAGTATATGATTGGGAGCTGACCGAGCACGGGAGCGGGCAAACTTGAGGACTGCCGGGTACGCTCTCCGGTCATCGGGTTGCAATATCACCAACTGCCCAGACTATGATTAGACAAATACATCAAGAGTCACGTTTCACCTGTGGCTCCCGTGAGGTTGGGTATGAACGACAAGCCACACCTTGATGAAGAAGCCCTCGCCGAGCTGCGGGATGTGATGGAGGATGAGTTCGATATCCTCATCCAGACGTACATCAGCGATTCCCGTGAACGAATCCAGGCGCTTCATCAGGCGCTGTCCGACAATGACCCGGACGCATTCGCCAAAACGGCTCACAGTTTCAAAGGCAGCAGTATCAATATCGGCGCGGCCCGGCTGGGCGAACTGTGCCTTGTTATTGAAAAGGCGGGCCGTGACGGAGCGCTGGCCGATGCCCGGCAAAGGATGACGGACCTGGAGGCGGAATTCGCCATCGTCCGGCGTCTCATGGAAGAATCCCTGCTCGCCTGACGGTCCTCGCCCATATAGCTCCCGGAGCCGGTTTTACCGGCCCACTTCCTCTCTGGCACCTAATTTGCAGTATTACTGGAAAACCTGCCCTCCCGGGCGATTTTCAGTGATTCAGCGGCAAGAGGTTGCCATGTCATCGATGGTACTGACCCAGTTACTTAACCCCGAGTCGGGCATTGACCGTAAGGCCACCGGCAAGCTCCCGGACACCCAGGGGTCGGCCGATCAAGGCCCCAGCCGGTACGACGAAGTGGTTCGACAACAGGAAAAGCGCCTCGAACAACGACGCGTTGAAGACCGCGCTCGCGAGCGGGCCATGGAGCAAGGGCGTCAAGCCGAGGCCCGCCATGATGACAGGGCTGACGAGAGAAAGCCGGACCCTTCTGCGCGGGTGGGGAAAGCGGAAGGGCGAGGCGATACGGCTTCCTCGGCAAGGCGACGTAGTAGCGGCGAGGAAGACACTTCACGCCACACGGACGCGCAGGAAGGCGCCGGCAAGGATACCGACCCCGTGGCCGAATCCCGGTCCGCAAACGGCAAACCCGGGGAAGGGGCAGCAACAGAGGGCCAGAAACATTCCCCTGAGGCGCTGGCTGGAGAATTACTGGATTTGGCGGATGCCTCCGAGACGCCTGTTGCCCTTCCGCTCAATGGGGCAATGGTTCAGGGTGGCAATAACGGCACCTTCCAGGGTATCTCGGAAACCGGGTTGATGGCGCCGGGCCTGGTGGCAGGCCAGCAGCGCGGTGCTTCGGCGACTGTTGGCCGTCTGTTTGCCGCCATGCTTGAGACAGGGAAGGAACCCGGTGGCAAGGGTGGCGACTTGCTGGCGGGTTTACAGGGAAATAATACGCAACTGCTGAGTGAGTCGTCGGGCAAGGTTGCAGACAGCCTGATGACGCGGCTGTCTGCACCGGAACTGACGCAGTCACTGAATCAGTCGGCCACCCTTCGAGGTCAGGAAGCCCAGGCCCTGATGCGAAGTTACAGCACGAGTGTTGACGCCCCCGTTGGCGAAAACGAATGGGGTGAGAAAGTCATGGGTAAGCTGGCATGGCTGACGGCCAGCCAGATGTCGGTGGCTGAGATCCATATCACGCCCCCGGAGCTGGGTCCGCTGGATGTGCGGGTTCAGGTGCAGAACGACCAGGCCACTGTGACGGTCCATGCCAGCACCCCTGCCGTTCGGGAACAGCTCGAACTCCATGGCCACAGGCTGCGGGACATGCTCAGCGAGCAGGGCCTCAGCCTTGAGGGGTTTGATGTAAGCGACTCACCCGGTCGCGAAACTGCCGACCAGCAGGGAGACGGTGATGGCCAGGGCGAGCGGGGTCCGGGTCAACGGGTCAGCAGCGCGGAGGAAGGGGACACCGGGACGGTAACCTCCGGAGCCCTGGACCTGTCCTGGCGTGGTGAGGTAGACCTGTACGCCTGAGCCGCAAGCCTGTTGTCTGATCCCGTGAGAGAGCCACTCAAAGAATTCGCCTCCGGGCCGGTCAGGGGTTACACTTTGGCCAGTTGAATCAGAAACGCCAGCCACCGGGCTGGCGTTTCTGTTTGTGGACGGACGTTTCTGTTCGCGGACTGATAGAGGTACACTCTGACGGCACTTTCAACGGTTTTTTCTGGGTTGGCGCAGTGATTGCTTGAGAACCTGGAAAAGCGAATCCTGGCCGCAATCGGCAAAAAATTGACGGACTCCGGAATGGCGGAAAACAATGAGGTGGCAGCGCCACCCAAGAAAGGCAAACTCAAGACCATCGTGCTGCTGGTCGTTGTTCTGCTACTGGCTATAGGGCTGTCAGTGGCGGGTACGCTCTGGTTTCTTACCGATAGTAGTGGCGAAACGGTCGACGGGGCTGCGGAGGAAGTGGAAGAAATCTTTGTTCCCAGTGGCTATATGGTCATGGACCGGCCACTGGTCACCACTGTTCGCCACGCGGGGCGTCAGCGCTATATCCAGGTATACCTGGCATTCGAATCGACACAGGAGCCCGCCCTGGCGGCGGCCAGCAAGCACCTGCCCTTGTTGCGTAATACACTGATCTCCGAGCTGGGGCAGTTGGAGTTCATGGAGTTGCAGACACCTGAAGGACGCCAGGCACTGCCACAGCGCCTGCTGTCGGCGGTCAACGAAATCCTGGCGGCAGAAGGTGAGCCGACCCTTGACAGGGTCCTGTTACGGAATTTCGTGGTTCAATAAAACCCATACGAAGGCAGGGTGCCGGGCTAACCACCCGCATTCGCCTGAGCTGCAGGCAGTCAGAGGCTGATAACTATGCAGGATCTACTCTCGCAGGATGAAATCGATGCGCTGCTCCACGGTGTGGACGACGGCGATATCGACACCTATGACGAGACCGAGGAAGAAGGGGTCAAGCAATATGACCTTGCCAGCCAGGACCGCATTGTCCGTGGCCGCATGCCGACCCTTGAAATGGTCAACGAGCGCTTTGCCCGTTACACCCGCATCAGCCTGTTCAACCTCCTGCGCCGGAACGCGGACGTGTCCACCGGCGGTATCCAGATCATGAAGTTCGGGGAGTACATCCATACCCTGTACGTGCCTACCAGCCTCAACCTGGTGAAGGTGCGGCCGCTTCGAGGCACCGGTCTGTTCATCCTCGATGCCAAGCTGGTGTTCAAGCTGGTGGATAACTTCTTCGGCGGTGAGGGCCGCCACGCCAAGATCGAGGGCAGGGAGTTTACCCCCACCGAGACCCGTATCGTGCAGATGGTGCTCAACCAGGTCTTTGTAGACATGAAAGAGGCCTGGCATGCAGTGCTGAAGGTTGATTTCGACTACCTCAGCTCCGAGGTCAATCCGGCCATGGCCAATATTGTCAGCCCCAGTGAAGTGGTGGTGATCAGTACCTTCCATGTGGAGCTTGACGGCGGTGGCGGTGAGCTGCACATGGCGTTGCCGTACTCCATGATTGAGCCTATCCGCGAGGTGCTTGACGCCGGCGTCCAGAGTGACATCGACGACGTCGATGAGCGCTGGGTTAACGCCCTGCAGGAAGACATCAAGGAAGTACTGGTACCGGTTAATGCAATGGTGTGCCGACGCCGGATTTCGCTACGGGACGTGGCCAATTTCAAGGCAGGGGATGTGATTCCGGTGGAGATGCCGGAAGCCCTGGACATGACTGCCAATGGCATTCCCATCTACAAGGCCACCCTGGGTACCCGGGATGGCAAGATGGCGTTGAGAATCAAGGAACGCACCAAGCTTCCGAAGGTGAAAAAACAACTGAAGGTAGGTAGACATGGCTGACGATAACAAAGACGACCGCGAGCTCAGCGAAGACGAGAAGCTGGCTGCCGAGTGGGAAGCAGCCATGGGAGAGTCCGGTGACGGTGAAGGCGGTGAAGATGGCGCCGGTGACAACCGTGCTGACGAGTGGGCGGCGGCCATGGCCGAAGCCGGGGATTCTGACGAGGGCGCCGGTAAACAGGTTCGCGCGGCACCGATGGAAGACTTCGGTGACCAACCGCAACCAGGGGGCGCCCCGGGCACCGAGCCGGACCTGGATGTGATTCTCGACATCCCGGTGACCATTTCCATGGAGGTGGGCAATACCCAGATTCCCATCCGCAACCTGCTGCAGCTTAACCAGGGCTCGGTGATCGAGCTGGACCGGCTGGCCGGGGAGCCGCTGGACGTGCTGGTCAATGGCACCCTGATTGCCCATGGCGAAGTGGTCATGGTGAACGAGAAGTTTGGTATTCGCCTGACGGATGTCATCAGCCCCGGTGAGCGCATCAAGCGTCTTCAGAAATGACCATGGGCTTTCGTATCAGCCATGTCCTGGCTACAACGCTGCTGGCACCCGCGCTGGTGCTGGCCCAGGATGAAACGGTCCGGGAAGCGCCGGAGAGCACCAGCAGCCAGAGTGATGCCGTAGCCACCCTCGCCACTATGGGCATCGGCCTGCTGGTGGTGGTGGCACTGATTTTTGGCTGTGCCTGGCTGATCCGCCGCATGAATGGCCTGACCGGCATGAACAGCGGTGCCATGAAAGTTGTTTCGGTGATGGCCCTGGGCGCCCGGGAGCGTATCGCGCTGATTGATGTGGCCGGTACCCAGATTCTGGTAGGCATCACCCCCAGCTCCATTCGAACCCTCCATGTCTTCGACGAACCGGTGGTAGTGCCGGGGCAGGCTGTGAGTGGAGACTTTGCCAAAAAGCTCCACGGGCTGATGGGGCGGCACTGGAAACCCGGTGATGCCGGTCGTAAGGGAGACACAGACTGATGCGGTGGCTGTTGATCCTGGCGGGGCTGGCGCTGGCCCCGGATGTATTCGCCCAGGACGGGATTGGTGGTATTCCGGGTATTCCTGCGGTTACCGTGACACCGGGTGAACAGGGGGAGGAGTATTCCGTTACCCTGCAGATCTTGGCCTTCATGACGGCGCTGACCTTCCTGCCCGCCATGCTGATGATGATGACCTCGTTCACCCGCATCATTGTGGTTTTTGCCATCCTGCGCCAGGCCCTTGGGCTGCAATCCACGCCTTCCAACCAGATCCTGCTGGGGCTTGCGCTGTTCCTGAGCATCTTCATCATGAAGCCGGTGTTTGAGGAGGCCAACCGGGTAGGTCTGCAGCCGTACCTGGCGGAGGAAATGACTTCCCTCGAGGCAGTGGAGGCAGCCAGTGTCCCGTTCCGGCAGTTCATGCTGTCCCAGACCCGGGAGAGCGACCTGGGGCTGTTCATACGTATTGCCGACGAGGAGTACGACAGCCCTGAAGACGTATCCTTCTGGGTGCTGATGCCTGCCTTTGTAACCAGCGAGCTGAAAACCGCGTTCCAGATCGGCTTTATCCTGTTTATCCCGTTTCTGATTATCGACATGGTGGTGGCCAGTGTTCTGATGGCCATGGGTATGATGATGCTGTCGCCAATCATTATTTCTTTGCCGTTCAAGATCATGCTGTTTGTGCTGGTGGACGGCTGGGCACTGATCATGGGCACACTCGCTGCCAGCTACGGAATTTAGGGAGGCCCGCCATGACGCCGGAAACCGCCATCGACATCATGCGTGAAGCTCTCTGGATGATCGTAATGCTGTCGGCCTTTATCATCGGACCGGGCCTGGTCATCGGCCTGGTGGTGAGTACCTTCCAGGCTGCAACCCAGATCAATGAACAGACCCTGAGCTTCCTGCCAAGATTGCTGGTGACCCTGTTGGTGATCATCTTTGCCGGCCCCTGGATGCTGACCCAGCTGATTGACCACGCCGAGGGGCTGATTGGCAGCATCCCCTACCTGATCGGATGAGCCGGGTATGATTCCCGCCGATCTCAGTGCGGATGTGATCAGCCAGTGGGTGGGGCAGCACCTGTGGCCGCTGTTCCGCATTGCCAGTTTCTTTATGGTGATTCCGTTTATTGGTACTCAATTGGTGCCGGCGAGGGTTCGCCTGGGTCTGGCCCTGCTGACCACGATCCTTGTGGTGCCCATGCTGCCGCCGGTTCCGCAGGTTGAGGCGCTCAGTGGCGAGGCGGTGATTATCACGCTGCAGCAGATTCTGATCGGTGTGGGTATGGGCTTTGCGCTGACGGCCCTGTTCCAGCTGTTTACCATCGCCGGCCAGATGATCGCCATGCAGATGGGTCTGGGCTTTGCCTCGATGAACGATCCGTCCCACGGGGTCAACGTGACGGTGCTTTCCCAGATCTACACCATTACGATCACTCTGTTGTACCTGGCGATGAACGGGCACCTGGTGGCTATCGAGGTGTTCCTGGAGAGTTTTCGTACCCTGCCTATTGGCCTGGAGGGGCTGGGTCAGGAGGGTGTCTGGCAGCTGGCCCACCGGATTTCGTGGATGTTTGCAGCGGCCCTGTTGCTGGCTTTGCCGGCGGTGACGGCGGTGTTTATCGTGAATATTTCGTTTGGTGTGATGACCCGGGCGGCGCCGCAGATGAACATTTTTGCCCTGGGTTTCCCGATTGGCCTGATTTTTGGATTGTTTGCCATATGGGTGCTGCATGCCAATTTTCTGCCGCACTTTGAGCAGTATACCCGTGAGACCTTTGAGTTTATGAGGGGGCTTCAGGGGCAGCCCTGACGCTCACTACTTCGATGTGGCCTGGTTGTTTGGGTGGCGGGTCACGGCCGGGAACCCCCTTTCCGAAACACGCCCCGCAAGTACGTCCCTGTAGGGCTCGGTCGGCGCCGTCCTTGGCGCCTCACGGTTCCGGAAAGGGGGTTCCCGGCCATGCCCCTCTTACTATGTGTCGCGCCTGCGTGGATGTTTGACGGTAGATATGGCCGAAGAGAACGACAACAGTCAGGAAAAAACGGAAGAGCCGACGCCCCGACGCCTTGAGAAGGCCCGGGAGGATGGCCAGACCGCACGTTCCAAGGAGCTGGCCACCATGGCGGTGCTGCTGGCCGGTGCCGGCGGGCTGCTGGTGTTTGGCAAGAGCCTGGCCATGTCCATGGAGCAGATCATGCGTGGCGCGTTTGTGCTGGAGCGGGGGGAGATTTTTGATACCCGTTTTATGAGCACGCAGCTGATTGGCTCTGCCTGGGACGCCACCGTTGCCCTCAGTCCCCTGTTGTTACTGTTGTTGATTGCCTCGATTGCCGGGCCCATTGGCATTGGCGGTCTGCTGTTCAGTGGCAAGGCCATTGCCCCCAAGCTGAACCGTATGGATCCCATCAAGGGTCTGAAGCGGATGTTTTCTGCGCGGTCGCTGGTGGAGCTGGTGAAGGCGATTCTGAAGGTGAGCCTGGTGCTGGCGGTGGCTATCCTGATTCTGAACCTGCGTACCGAGGATCTGCTGAGCATCGCTGAGGAGCCAGCGGTGCCGGCCATGGCCCATGTGGTGTGGACCATGGCGTGGAGTTTTTTCTTCCTTGCATGCGCCACCATCGTTATCGCTGTCATCGACGTGCCGTTCCAGATCTACGATCACCAGAAAAAACTGCGGATGACGAAGCAGGAGGTGAAGGACGAGTACAAGGACACGGAAGGCAAGCCGGAAGTGAAGGGCAAGATCCGTCAGCTGCAGCGTGAGATGGCTCAGCGGCGGATGATGGCGGATGTGCCGACGGCGGATGTGGTTATCACCAACCCGACGCACTATGCGGTGGCGTTGAAGTACGATCAGAAGTCCATGGGCGCGCCGGTGGTGGTGGCCAAGGGGGCCGATGAGGTGGCCTTCAAGATCATGGAGATTGCCCGGGAGAACAAGGTGGAGCTGCTGCGCACGCCGCCCCTGACCCGTGCGGTTTACCACAACACCAAGGTAGGTGAGGAGATCCCTGATGGCCTGTACATGGCGGTGGCCCAGGTGTTGGCCTATATCTTCCAGCTACGGCAGTTCCGCAAGGGGCACGCGCCCAAGCCGACTATGCCGAACTTCCCCATTCCGAAGGATATGCGGCGGGATATCTAGGCTCTGGGTATTTGAGTTCTGCTTGCTGGTCTGAAGCTTTTGGTGGAGGTACAGCTTGGCCGGGGGGCTTTCTTCACCGCATTGGGGTGGCAGGACGCCCCTCCAATGCGGCGGAAAAAGCCTCCCCCTGGTTGCCGCCTCCCCGCAAACCTGCAGTCTAGGAGCAGACAACACCCGTCCGAGAGAAGGCTTTACCCTCAGTGCTCGTGATGAGCCCGCTCACCCCAGGCAGTATCCGACCCGGGAAGCACCAGGTTCAGCAGAATGGCAACGATGCCACACAGGGCAATACCCTCCACCCCGAAAATCGCCATACCGCCAATACCGAACACCAGGGTCACACCCACGATTACCAGGTTGCGGGCCTGGGACAGGTCCACCTGGTTGCGGATCAGGCTGTTCAGCCCCACCACCGCGATAGAACCGAACAACAGGCACAGGATGCCGCCCATCACCGGAACGGGAATGGTCTGCAGGGCCGCGCCGAACTTGCCCACAAAGGCCAGCACGATAGCTACCCCTGCGGCCCACAGCATCACCCGCGGGTTAAAGTTCTTCGTCAGCATCACCGCTCCAGTCACCTCGGAATAGGTCGTGTTGGGCGGTCCGCCCAGGAACGCGGCGGAACTGGTGGCCAGGCCGTCACCCAGCAGGGTGCGGTGCAGGCCCGGCTTCTTGAGGAAGTTCTTGCCGGTCACGTTGCTGATGGCCAGCACATCGCCAATGTGCTCAATAGCCGGAGCAATGGCCACCGGGATCATGAACAGGATCGCACCCCAGCTGAATGAAGGCGTCTGGAAGGCCGGCATGGAAAACCAGGCCGCTTCCGCAATCGGGGAGAAGTCCACAATCACCGGCGTTACGTTGAAAACGCCGGACAGCCATGTGAGCAGGTAGCCAACGATAATGCCGACCATAATGGGGATCAGCCGGAAAATGCCTTTCGCCCATACGGAAACCACAATGGTCACCAGCAGGGAAATCATGGCAATCACTATGGCTGGCTTGTACGGAACCAGTTCGACTGAGCCATCACCGGTATGGCCAGTGGCCATG
The DNA here is from genome assembly GCF_900111555.1 of Marinobacter segnicrescens. Classification (GTDB taxonomy): domain Bacteria; phylum Pseudomonadota; class Gammaproteobacteria; order Pseudomonadales; family Oleiphilaceae; genus Marinobacter; species Marinobacter segnicrescens. The sequence continues at coordinate 506,508 of NZ_FOHZ01000001.1, read as the reverse complement.
TTTACCGCGACCGGGGCCAGCCCCAGGCCGATAACCATGATCACCGGGCCAATGACCACGGGCGGCAACAGCCGGTTGATGAAGCCCGTGCCCCGCAGGCGCACAGCGCCGCTCAGCAGGATGTAGAGCAGGCCGGCCGCCACCAGGCCGCCGAGAATCTCCGGAATGGAGAACTGGTTCTTCGCCGCCATGATCGGTGCAATAAATGCGAAGGACGATGCCAGGAATACCGGCACCTTGCCGCCAGTGACGATGTGGAATATCAGCGTGCCCAGACCGGCAGTGAATAGCGCGACGCTTGGGTCCAGACCGGTGAGCAGGGGCATCAGCACCAGGGCACCAAAAGCCACCAGCAGCATCTGGGAACCGGCCAGGGCCTGGCGCCAGACCGGCTCGCCGGCGTAGTCCTCCCTCAGGGAAGTGGTGTGATCAGCATCCTGCATGTCAGACGTCCTTCTGCTTGGTGCCGAAGATCTTGTCACCGGCATCACCAAGGCCGGGAAGGATGTAGCCTTTCTCGTTCAGGCGTTCGTCCACGGAGGCGGTATAGATGGAGACATCGGGGTGCTTTTCCAGCACCTTTTCGACACCTTCCGGAGCTGCCACCAGGACCAGGGCCCGGATTTCTGTGCTGCCCGCCTTTTTCAGCAGGTCGATGGTGGAAATCAGCGAACCACCGGTTGCCAGCATGGGGTCGACGATCAGTGCCATGCGCTGGTCCAGTTCACCTACCAGTTTCTCAAGGTAGGTGGAGGCTTCCAGGGTTTCCTCGTTGCGGATCTGGCCCACGACACTGACCCTCGCCACCGGTATCAGGCTCAGCACACCGTCCAGCATGCCCAGGCCAGCCCGCAGGATCGGTACGATGGTGACTTTCTTGCCACCGATCTGCTCCACCTCTACCGGGCCTGCCCAGCCATCAATGGTTTCCTTGCTCAGGGTGAAATCCTTGGTGGCTTCGTAGGTCAGCAGCGATGCCACTTCCTGGGCAAGCTCGCGGAAATTCTTGGTGCTGATGTCGGCTCGGCGCATCAGGCCGAGTTTGTGCTGGATAAGGGGGTGTTTGACTTCGTGAATGGGCATGGTTCACCTGTCAGCTGGTCGGGTGGGATTTGCGCAAGGATACCGTATCGGCGCAGCTCAGTCAGGGGGGATTCTGGAGAAAATGTTAGAAATGGTATGGATCTTGCCGCTAGTCCGGGTAAGGCGGCCCGGGCGTCAAAAAAACGGCCCTGGCCATTGCAGCAAGAACCACCATTGTGGAGATTTCCGTCAACATGGACCGGGCCCTTGTCCTGAATAACGTCAAATCCCTGACGCGGGGAAACCTGGGCATTCCCATTATGCTCGTGGCACTGCTGGGCATGATGATCCTGCCGATGCCGGCGTTTCTGCTGGACGTACTGTTCACGTTCAATATTGCCCTGTCCATTACCATCCTGCTGGTGTGTGTGTATGCCCTGCGACCCATGGAGTTCGCGGCGTTTCCCACCGTCCTGCTGGTAGCTACCCTGTTGCGCCTGGCCCTGAACGTGGCTTCCACCCGGATCGTCCTGCTCAACGGGCACGAGGGTGGCGACGCTGCCGGTAAGGTGATCGAGTCTTTCGGTGCGGTACTGATCGGCGGTAACTACGCTGTGGGCCTGGTGGTATTTGCCATTCTCATGATCATCAATTTCCTGGTGGTCACCAAGGGCGCTGGCCGGGTATCCGAAGTCAGCGCCCGTTTTACCCTGGATGCCATGCCCGGCAAGCAGATGGCCATCGACGCCGACCTCAACGCCGGTCTGATCAACCAGGACGAGGCGAAGCACCGCCGGGAAGAGATTGCGCAGGAAGCGGACTTTTACGGCTCCATGGACGGTGCCAGCAAGTTTGTCAAAGGCGATGCAGTCGCCGGCCTGCTGATCCTGTTCATCAACCTGATCGGGGGTATCGGTATCGGCATGCTCCAGCACAGTCTGGATTTTGGCGTTGCCACCCAGAACTATGCCCTGCTGACCATTGGTGACGGCCTGGTAGCCCAGATTCCGTCGCTGTTGCTCTCCACGTCTGCCGCCATCATGGTCACCCGGGTAACCAGCAGCCAGGATATGGGCGGGCAGATCCTCAAACAGATGTTTGATGCCCCCAAGGCGCTGGCCATCGCCGCAGCCATCCTGATCATGCTGGGCCTGATTCCTGGCATGCCCCATGTGGCCTTCCTGGGACTGGGGCTGCTGGCGGCCGGAGCGGCGTGGTGGATCTGGAAGCAGGGCCGCCAGGCGGTTGAGGAAGACGGCAGCAGCAGCTGGCCGACAACCTCACGTAGTGGTGGCGGCCAGGCCGCGCCAACCGGCGGTGCCCGTCCGGAGGCAGGAGACCAGGGGCATGCCTTGCCGGCGCCACCGGAGAATAAGGAACTGGGCTGGGACGACGTGGCAACGGTGGATATTGTTGGCCTGGAAGTGGGCTACCGCCTGATTCCCATGGTGGACAAGTCCCAGGGTGGTCAACTGCTCAGTCGTATAAAAGGGGTGCGGAAGAAGCTGTCCCAGGATTTGGGCTTCCTGATGCCGTCGGTGCATATCCGTGACAACCTGGACCTGATGCCCAACGTTTATCGCATCACCCTGATGGGCGTCACCATCGCCGAGGCGGAAATCCATCCGGAACGGGAACTGGCGATTGATCCGGGGCAGGTGTTCGGCAAGGTGGACGGCATTGCCGGCAAGGATCCCGCCTTCGGCCTGGATGCCATCTGGATCGAGCCGGACCAGAAAGACAATGCCCAGACGCTTGGCTACACCGTGGTTGACGCCAGCACCGTCGTCGCCACACACCTGAACCAGATCCTGCAGAGCCACGCCCATGAACTGCTCGGCCATGAGGAAGTGCAGAAGTGGCTCGACCAGTTGGAGAAAGTTTCGCCCAAGCTTGCGGAAGAGCTGGTGCCGACCACCGTGTCTATCTCCATCCTGCTGAAAGTGCTGCAGAGCCTGCTGCAGGAAGAAGTGCCCATCCGTGATATGCGCTCCATTGCCGAAGCCATCGTCAACGTCCATCCCAAGAGCCAGGATCCGAAGGTCCTTACCACGGCTGCCCGTCAGGCACTGCGGCGAATGATCGTGCAGAGCATCTGCGGTAACGACAAAGAGATACCGGTTATCACCCTGGATCCGCAACTGGAACAATTATTGCTGAAGAGTCAGCAACAGAGTCAACAATCCGGCGGCGGCGACGACATCGGCCTGGTCCTTGAGCCGGGCATGGTGGAGAAACTGCAGCGCTCCCTGCAGGAGAGCGCCCAGCGGCAGGAAATGATGGGCAAGCCCGCCATCCTGCTGGTATCCGCCCCCCTGAGGCCGGTGCTGGCGAAGTTCGCCAGCTACGGGGTAGAGCGCCTGCACGTGCTCTCGTACCAGGAAGTGCCGGATAACAAGCAGATCACCATCGTGGCGTCGGTCGGCCAGTAACGACCCACCGGGAGGTAGAGACAGATGAAGGTAAAACGGTTCTTTGCGGCAACCATGTCCGCCGCCCTCAAGCAGGTCCGCGAGTCCATGGGCGACGATGCGGTGATTCTTTCCAGCCGCCGGATAGATGGCGGTGTCGAGATTGTTACGGCACTGGACTATGACGAAAACATGGCACGCCAAAAGCTTGGCGACGCTGCTGCGGACGCCACCAGCGATGGCCGCCTGGCCGAGCTGCAGGCGGAACAACACCTCCGCCTGCAGGAAGAACTTGACCGCTCCCGTAGCCGTATCCGCAACTTGCGGGAGCAGCGCGGTGGCTACGAGCCCCGGCAGCGGACTCCGGCTGGCAAGGAGTACCTGGATACCGACGACCTGCCATCCCTGTCATCACCCCGTCAGCCTGGCGTGCACGCGAGTGCCGCGGGCGCGGAACGGGCCCATGTTCCAAGTGAGTCCGGTGCCAGTGACGAACTGGCGGTGATGCGCCGTGAGCTGGACTCGCTGAGGGCCATGATCAGCGAGCAGGGCGCCGCTGGCCACCAGGTCACTCCGCTGGCCAGGTCGCAGGCTGACGCGGAAGAGGTCCTGGATGCAGTTCGCAAGCGCCTCGCGGAGCGCCTTGAGGAATTCGGTCTCAGTGGTTCGCTGGCGGCAAGCCTGGCCCGTCAGAGTGGTCGTGGCAAACTCGAGGATAACTGGAAGCGCTCGCTGCGTACCCTGGCAGCGGGCCTCAGAACCGGTAGTGGTGACTGGGCTACTCGTGGTGGTATCTACGCACTGGTAGGGCCTACCGGCTCCGGCAAGACGACTACGATTGGCAAGATTGCCGCCCAGTACGTGCTGGAGCATGGCGCCGACTCCCTGGCGCTGGTCACCACCGATCGCTATCGGGTAGCGGCCCATGAGCAGCTGTTCGTGTTCGGCCGTATCCTGAATGTGCCGGTACGGGTGGTGGATGACAGCCACAGCCTTGATGAGGTGCTGGATGAGCTGGAAGACCGGCACCTTGTGCTGATTGATACCGCTGGCCTGTCCGGCGCCGATCCCGGTTGCCAGGAGCAGCTGGCCGAGCTGGCGAACAGCCGGCACCGGGTGAGTCCGCACCTGGTGGTGCCGGCCACCAGCCAGTCGAGAATCATGAAATCCATGTGGCATTGCTATAAGATGGCGGGTCTTGCAGGCTGCATAATGACCAAGCTGGATGAGGCGCTGACCCTCGGTGAAGTCCTGGGCTTTGCCCTGGAAACCGCCCTGCCTGTGGCCTGGGTCACCGACGGCCAGAAGATTCCCCAGGACCTGCATCCAGCCAATGCGGCGTCACTGGTGCGTCTTGGCGTGGAACGACTGCGGGACGTGCGTAAGCAGCAGGCCATGGCTGAAGGTGCCTGAAGTGCAGCAGCGGCCGGGAACCGGACGTGGTCGGCGCCCTGCAGGCTTATTGTGTGAATAAGTACAACCTCGGCAGGAACAGACAACCACTATGAGCAGACCACATCCGGTTCAGGTAATCGCAGTCACCGGTGGCAAGGGTGGCGTGGGCAAGAGCAACGTTTCGGTCAACCTTGGCATTGCCCTGTCACAGATGGGGCGGCGGGTCATCCTGCTGGATGCCGACCTGGGCCTGGCCAATATTGACGTCCTGCTGGGAATCAGTGCCAAGCGCAACCTCGCTGAAGTGCTGTCCGGTGAATGTGACCTCCGTGACGTACTGGTTAACGGCCCCGGCGGTGTCAGGATTGTACCGGCCTCTTCTGGCACCCAGCGTATGACCCAGCTCTCCCCCATGGAGCACGCCGGCCTGATCAATGCCTTCAGCGAGCTGGGTGACCAGGTAGACGTGCTGATCGTCGATACTGCCGCCGGCATTTCCGAAAGCGTGGTCAGTTTCTTGCGGGCCGCCCAGGAGTTGCTGCTGGTGGTCTGCGACGAGCCTACCTCCATTACCGATGCCTACGCCCTGATAAAACTGATGAACCGGGACTACGGTGTTAACCGTTTCCGCATACTCGCCAACCAGGTCCGTAACGAGCAGGAAGGCAAGCATCTGTTCGGTAAACTGACCCGTGTCACCGAGCGGTTCCTTGATGTTGCATTACAATACGTCGGCATGGTTCCTTATGATGAGGCCGTGCGCAAGGCCGTGCAGCGTCAGCGAGCCGTGCTGGATGCCTACCCGCGGGCCAAGGCGTCACTGGCCATCAAGGCCCTGGCGGAGCAGGTGGACAGCTGGCCCCTGCCCACATCGCCCCGGGGGCACCTGGAGTTTTTCGTGGAGCGCCTGGTAGGCAGTAACACTTGATCCATTCCTGAAGTACGGGTTAACCGGATAAATGACTTTGGCCAGAAGACTCGGAATCTACCACCAGACCGGTCGGGACAGCGCCCATCAGCTGGTGGAACAGCATGCGCCGCTGGTCAAGAAAATTGCCCTGCACCTGATGGCCCGGCTACCGGACTCGGTTCAGCTTGACGACCTTGTCCAGGCGGGCATGGTTGGCCTGCTGGAAGCGGCTGCCAAGTACCAGTCTGACCGGGGTGCATCCTTTGAAACCTATGCCGGCATTCGCATCCGGGGCGCGATTGTGGATGAGATCCGCAAGGGTGACTGGGTGCCCCGCTCCGTTCACCGTAACGCCCGTCGGGTATCGGCCGCCATCAAGGCTGTGGAGGATCGGGAAGGGCGCGAAGCCCAGGACCAGGAGGTGGCACAAGAGCTGGGTATGAGCCTTTCCGAGTACCACTCGTGTCTCAGTGATGCCAGCTCCGGCCGACTTTTTTCCCTCGATGAGCTCAATGAAACCGGCGAGCTGCCGATACAGGAACAGGAAGGTTCGGATAATCCGCTGGATGATGTGTCCGGCGCGGCATTCCGGCATAACCTGGCGGCCGCCATCAATGACCTGCCAGAACGGGAAAAGCTGGTACTCAGCCTGTATTACCAGGAAGAGCTGAACCTCAAGGAAATCGGCGCGGTGCTCGGCGTGAGTGAAAGCCGGGTGAGCCAGATTCACAGCCAGGCCGCACTTCGCTTGCGGGGCAGGCTATCGGACTGGCAGGCAGGGGACGCAGGCTCGGTCTGACGCCTGGCATGGCCGGTATAGAAAGATGGTTACAGCAGAATCGTTCGATAACACATTGAAACGGTAAGCATCGCTCAGACTGCTAGAATGACGCCACGGCTGAGGATCTGACAGCAGTGCGGGCAGGGCAGCGCCTGCCAACGGCCCTGACAGGGCCAGGTCAACATTCCGGCGAAGACCAACTGGAGGTCCCATTGGACAAGAACATGAAAATTCTCATTGTGGACGACTTTTCCACAATGCGGCGGATCATCAAGAACCTGCTCCGTGATCTCGGATTCACCAACACCGACGAGGCGGATGACGGCAACACCGCCCTGCCCATGTTGAAAACAGGCAAGTACGACTTCCTGGTGACGGACTGGAACATGCCAGGCATGTCCGGGTTTGATTTGCTCAAGGCGGTACGGGCCGACGAGAACCTGAAGGATCTGCCGATCCTGATGGTGACGGCTGAAGCCAAGCGAGACCAGATCGTAGCGGCGGCCCAGGCCGGCGTTAACGGATATGTGGTCAAGCCATTTACGGCCGCCGTACTCAAGGAGAAGATTGAGAAGATCTTCGAGCGAATCCAGTAAGGCCCGTTTACGCCTTGAACCCTGAACTGACTGTCCGGATGTGCTCCCATGAGCGAAGACAAACAGAACAGCCCCGGCCTGGACCCGGAAATCACCAGCAAGCTCAAGGAGCAGGCCCAGGCGCTTGTTGAGCAGGTCAACGCTGGTGACTATGCCCGGGCCATGACCCTGATCAATGACCTGAGTGAGGTGAGGGATCAGAGTCTGTACCAGGAGGTGGGTCGCTTGACCCGCAGCCTCCACGAGGCTATCCGCAATTTTCAGATACAGCCCCAGAACCCGGAGCAGCAGGAAGCCCTGTCGAAGATGTCCGATGCCTCGGACCGGCTGCAATACGTCGTTGAAATGACCGGCAAGGCCGCTAACCGCACCATGGACCTGGTGGAAGACGCCATGCCCCGGGCCAACGCCATGTGCGAACAGGCGCGGTCCCTGCGGGATGACTGGCAACGATTGCGTCGCCGCGAAATGGCGCCTTCAGAGTTCCGCGAGCTGTATGGTCGCATTGACCGTTTCTTCGAGAGCCTCGCGGACGACGCCGAGAAGATGTACACCGATCTGTCTGAAATCCTGCTGGCCCAGGATTTCCAGGACCTGACCGGCCAGGTCATCCAGAAAGTGACCGCGCTGGTGAAGGAAGTGGAAGAGAACCTGCTTAGCCTGGTGGTCATGGCCAGCCACGTGGACCAGCTGACCGGAACGGTCCACGAATTGAAGGAAAAGGAATCCTCGATCAAGGGGGAAGGACCCCAGATGCGCGCCGCAGAGCGGTCTGACGTTGTTTCCGGACAGGACGACGTTGACGACCTGCTGTCCAGTCTCGGCTTTTAAGTGAGGTAGTTGCATGGCATTTGATGCAGACGAAGAGATTCTCCAGGACTTCCTGGTGGAGGCCGGGGAGATCCTGGAACTGCTCTCCGAACAACTGGTGGACCTGGAACAGCACCCGGAAGACAGTGATCTGCTCAATGCCATCTTCCGTGGCTTCCACACCGTTAAGGGCGGCGCCGGTTTTTTGCAGCTTGACGCGCTGGTGAACTGCTGTCACTCCGCCGAGAACGTGTTCGATACCCTGCGTAACCACAAGCGCACGGTGACCTCGGACCTGATGGATGTGGTGCTGCAGGCGCTGGATAACGTCAATGCCATGTTCGACGAGGTCCGCAACCGGGAAGAGCCTACCCCCGCGCCCCAGTCACTGATTGCAACCCTGGACCAGTACGCCCTGCCGGAGGGTGAGTCACCGGTGGACGCTCCGGGGGATTCGCCGGCCCGGCCTGCAGACGATGCCGTGGCCGCCGCAGCCGAGGAGGACCACGGCGATATCACCGATGAGGAATTCGAGCAGCTGCTGGACGCCCTGGAAGACGGCAAGGGTAAGGCGGGGGACAGCGCTTGCGAAGATGCCGGCTCCATCGAGGGTGCGGGTTCATCCAACAGTGATGACATCAGCGATGACGAATTCGAGGACCTGCTGGACCAGCTCCACGGCAAGGGCAGGTTCTCCGGCGAGGTGGCCTCCACCGACGTGCCGGACCCGGATGCGGGTGGTCAGCCGGAGGCTGAAAAGCCAGCCGCAGCGGATGACAAAAAAGCCAGTGGTGGCGATAGCGACCTGATTACCGACGACGAATTCGAGCGTCTGCTGGACGAACTCCATGGCAAGGGCAAGAGTCCGGCCCACTCTGCGGGTGATGAAAAGCCCGGGAATTCCGCTCCGCAACCGGCAAGTGACGGTCCTGCTGCGAACAAGTCCGAGCCTGCCACGCAACCCACGGAAGCGTCTGCCCGGCCGACGCCAGCCGCCAAGGCGGCGACGCCTGCGCGTGACAGCCAGGCCCAGGCGGAAACCTCGGTGCGTGTGGATACCAAGCGCCTGGATGACATCATGAACATGGTGGGTGAACTGGTGCTGGTTCGTAACCGCCTGCAGCGCCTGGGTTCGGAGAGCGAAGACAGCGAGATGCACAAGGCGGTGTCCAACCTGGACGTGGTGACCACTGACCTGCAGTCTGCGGTTATGGCGACCCGGATGCAGCCCATCAAAAAGGTCTTTGGTCGCTTCCCAAGGGTTGTGCGGGACCTGGCCCGTAACCTGAAGAAAGAAATTAACCTGGTCATGCACGGGGAAGATACGGACCTGGACAAGAACCTGGTGGAAGCCCTTGCGGACCCGCTGGTTCACCTGGTGCGCAACTCCGTGGACCATGGCATCGAGATGCCGGATGTGCGTGAGCAGGCCGGCAAGCCCCGTCAGGGCACGGTCACCCTGTCTGCTGAGCAGGAAGGAGATCATATCCTGCTGTCCATCGAGGATGACGGTGGCGGTATGGATCCGGAGAAATTACGCCGCAAAGCGGTGGAGAAGGGCATCTACGACCAGGATGCGGCTGATCGGCTGACGGATAATGAGTGCTTTAACCTGATCTTTGCCGCCGGTTTCTCCACCAAGGACCAGATCTCTGATGTGTCCGGGCGTGGTGTGGGCATGGACGTGGTGAAGACCAAGATCAGCCAGCTCAATGGCCAGGTCCACGTGGAATCGAAGCCGGGCAAGGGCACAGCCATTCGCATCAAGGTGCCGCTGACCCTGGCGATCATGCCGACGCTGATGATCATGCTGGGCAACCAGTCGTTTGCCCTGCCGCTGGTCAACGTGGTGGAGATCTTCCACCTGGACCTTAGCAAGAAGAACGTGGTGGACGGCCGTGAATGTATCGTGGTGCGGGACAAGGTGTTCCCGCTTTTCCACATCAAGCGCTGGCTGGTGCCCTCGGACACAGGTACTGCTGAACCTGAGAATGCCCATGTGGTCATCGTGGCTATGGGTACCCGCCAGGTGGGCTTTGTGGTGGACCAGCTGGTTGGCCAGGAAGAGGTGGTCATCAAGCCCCTGGGCCGGGCCTTACAGGGAACGCCCGGTATGGCGGGCGCCACCATTACTGGCGATGGCCGCATCGCCCTGATCATTGATGTGCCCAGTCTGTTGCAGCATTACGGCTGACGGGACGGGTATTGGATAGGGGGAGTGAATGACAGTTTCTGTCCTGGTCGTTGATGATTCCGGGTTCTTCCGCAAGCGACTGACGGAAATTCTCAACGCTTCCGGCTCTATCAAGGTTGTGGGCGCTGCCACCAACGGCCGTGAAGGCGTGGAAATGGCGGAAAAGCTGCGACCGGACGTCATCACCATGGACTATGAAATGCCGGTGATGAACGGCATCGCAGCGGTGAAGGAAATCATGCGCCGTTGCCCGACGCCGGTACTGATGTTTTCCTCCCTGACCTACGAGGGCGCCCGGGTGACCCTCGACGCCCTGGAAGCCGGCGCCGTCGACTTCCTGCCCAAGAACTTTGAAGACATCGCAAAGGACGGCTCGGAACTTCAGCGTATCCTGCGGGAGCGCATCCTGGACGTCGCCCGCAGTAGCCCGCGGGCTGGCCGGGGTCATGCCGCACCATCCTCACCCCGGCCGGCGCCAGCCAGCCCACGACCAGCCGCTGCCCCGCCGGGCCGTCGTGAGCCAGCCGTTTCGCGTCCGGCACCGGCTGATACCCAGGCACCCCGCCAGGAGCCGGAAGCACCGCCACGCCCCAGCCGGCGGCGTACCGCCAGCCGTCACTACGATGTGGTGGCCATCGGTACCTCCACCGGCGGCCCCATCGCCCTGCAGAAAGTGCTGGTGAACCTGCCCGCCAATTTCCCGGCGCCACTGGTATTGATACAGCACATGCCTGGCAGCTTTACCCCGGCCTTTGCCGAGCGGCTGAACAAGCTTTGTCGCATCCAGGTGCGCCAGGCGGAAGACGGCGACATGCTGCGCCCCGGCCTGGCCCTGCTGGCACCGGGTGGCAAGCAGATGATGATCGAGAACCGGGGTGGCCAGGGTCGGGTACGTATCCTTCCCGGCGATGACCGGCTCAACTACAAGCCCAGCGTGGATGTCACCTTTGGCTCCCTGGCCCGCAGCTTCCCCGGGAAGACCCTTGGGGTAATCCTTACCGGTATGGGAGCCGACGGCAAGGAAGGCAGCCGGATGATGAAGCAGACCGGATCGGTGATCTGGTCCCAGGACGAGAAATCGTCGGTCATCTATGGCATGCCCATGGCGGTCGCCCGGGCCGGCCTGAGTGATGAAATCCTGTCGCTGGATGAGGTCGGGCCGCGCCTGGTTGAAGGGGTCCACTGATGGATATCCTCAGCCTGCTGGGCATTATCCTGGCCTTTGCCGCGCTGCTTGGGGGCAATATGCTGGAGGGTGGCACCCTGGCCTCCCTGTTCAACCTGCCGGCGGCACTGATCGTTATCGGCGGCACCCTGGCCGCTACCATCCTGCAGACGTCTGCCGGCCTCCTTCGCCGCGCCTTTAGCCAGGCCCGTTGGGTGTTTTTTCCGCCCTATGTCGGCCTGGAAGAAGGGGTGGGCAAGGTCATGGACTGGAGCGTCAAGGCCCGCAAGCAGGGCCTGCTTGGCCTGGAGGGCATCGCCGAGAAAGAGCCCGAACCCTTTGCCCGCAAGGGCCTGCAGTTGCTGGTGGACGGTGCTGAAACCGAGACCATCCGCAGCGTGTTGGAAGTGGACCTGGAATCCCGCGAACAGCGTGACCTGGAAGCGGCCCAGGTGTTCGAGGCCATGGGTGGATACTCCCCCACCATCGGCATTATCGGAGCGGTAATGGGGCTGATCCAGGTGATGACCAACCTGACGGATCCATCCACCCTGGGTGCCGGTATCGCCACCGCGTTTGTGGCAACCATTTATGGGGTCGCCCTGGCCAACCTGCTGTTCTTTCCCGTTGCCAACAAGATGCGGGAGATCGTGCGCCGCCGCAGTCGCTACGAAGACATGATGATTGACGGTATTATCGCCATCGCCGAGGGCGAAAACCCCCGGTCCATCGAGATGCGTTTGCGGGGGTTTATTCAGTCATGAGCCAGCGCGCAGGGGGAACCCATGAGGCGTCGATCCAGGCGGGCTGAAATAGCCCAGCACCGGGAGCGGTGGCTGATTTCCTACGCGGATTTCATCACCTTGCTGTTCGGGTTCTTCGTGGTGATGTACTCGGTATCGTCGGTGAACGAAGGCAAGTACAAGGTGCTTTCGGAAACCCTCACGGGGGTCTTCAACGCGCCCCAGCGGGCAATTACCCCCATTCCGGTGGGTGAGCACCCCGGCCTGGTGGCACCCGCCCGCGACCAGGTAATCCCGCCACCGGTTGCACCCGCGCCCGCTTCTTCGTCCGAGCCATCGACCACGGTCCGTGAACAGGCCCAGCGCAGTGAAGCCCTGCAGAGCATGGCCAACCAGTTTGCCCTGGAGTTCGACAGACTGATAGGGCAGGGCGTGGTCAGCCTGCAGAGCAGTGACAAGTGGATTGAGTTGAGTATGCGGGATAGCCTGCTGTTCGGCAGCGGTGAAGCCGAACCCCACTATGATGCCTTTCCGGTCATGGAGCGTATCGCCGACATCCTGCGGGACAAGGACAATGCTGTACGGGTGGAAGGCTTCACTGATGACCAGCCTATCCGTACCAGCCAGTACCCCTCCAACTGGGAGCTGTCCTCCGCCCGGGCGGCAGCGGTGGTTCGCATGCTGGCGGGGGAGGGCGTGGATCCATCGAGGATGGCTGCTATCGGCTATGGTGCCTGGCAGCCGGTAGCCCGTAACGATACGGAAGAAGGTCGCCGTCGCAACCGCAGGGTGGTGTTGCTTATTTCCCGGGACGCTGCGATCCGGGGCGTGGTCCGGTCAAGGTGAACCGGCCGGCGGTAGACCGGGGCGTCAGGGGTGGCACGATATCTGTATTACTGTCTGAGAAAGGTTGAATTCGACCGGACAGGAAGCCTGCCGCCGGCAACGGCTTGCCGGCGGCAGGCTTCCGGGCGCATCGGTAAATTTCAGGTAACAGCGGTTTCCCACGGGGGATACCGGATCAGGAGAAGGCTTTGTGCGGATCTGGGCAGTAGCGAATCAGAAAGGCGGCGTGGGCAAGACCACGTCGGTGGTAACCCTTGGCGGCCTGCTCGCCGAGCAGGGACACCGTGTACTGGTGGTTGACCTGGACCCCCACGGCTCCCTGACCAGCTGGTTTGGCTATGATCCTGACCGGCTCTCCCACAGCGTGTTCGACCTGTTCCAGCACGGCGGCAAGGTACCCGAGGACTTGCCCGCGCAGCTGGTTACCGAGACCAGCTGCGAACACCTGTCACTGTTGCCGGCGAGCACCGCCCTGGCTACCCTCGAGCGCAAGATGGTGGGTGTCGAGGGTATGGGACTGATTGTGTCCCGTGCGTTGGCCCGGCTCTGGGATGACTTTGACTATGTGCTACTGGATAACACCCCGTCACTCGGGGTGCTGATGGTAAACGCGCTGGCGGCTGCCCAGCACCTGATCGTTCCGGTGCAGACTGAGTTCCTCGCCCTCAAGGGGCTGGAGCGAATGCTGCATACCTTGCAGATGATCATGCGGTCCCAGAAGAACCGGCTGGAATACACCATTGTCCCGACGCTCTATGACAAGCGTACCCAGGCCTCGGTAAAGAGCCTGAATGAACTGCGGCGCACCTATCCGGAAGAGTTATGGCGTTTCATGATTCCCGTGGATACCCGCTTCCGGGATGCCAGCCAGGCCGGTGTGGTGCCGTCCAGGCTGGATGCGGACACCCAGGGCGTTCGGGCCTACCGGCGGCTGTTGCAGGATCTGCAGGAGGGCACGACCTCATGGCAGCACAACTAGCAATTTCACCGGGCAGGCTTTCAGGTGACGGTTTTTCGACGCCGGGCCTGGTTTGCCAAGGGGGGCGTCATGGCAGCAGAGCGTAGTCCTCGCCGGCGAGCGGAACTGGCAGACCCTTCTGCGGCGCTGGTCAGTTACCTGGACGACCTGCTCCATACCGCCACATCGACGGAGCCAGAGGTGGAGGCGCCTTTGCCTGTCGAGCCGGAGGTGGACACTCCATCCACGGCAGCGAATACAGGGGCTGGAGAAGCCATTGCGCCGGACTTCACCCCTGTCGAGGCAGCACCCGAACCGGAAGTTGCCGAGCAGCTGGCGCCGGTTCCCGCTCCGGTGGCCGAGCCGGTCGTTCGCGAGCAGGCTGAAAACCTGACGGTCCCTGAACCTGAGCCTCTGCCGGAAGGGCGTCCCTGCTGGGCAGACCGACCCTTCGAATGCCTGATATTCCGGGTAGCGGGCCTGCAGTTGGCGGTCCCACTGGTACTGCTGGGCGCCATCCACCGGATTGAAGAGCGGATCAAGCCGATTCCCGGACGTCCGCCCTGGTATATGGGTATGCTGCCGGACCGGGGGGTGAACCTGAAAGTGGTGGACTCCGCCCAGTGGATCATGCCCGGCCGTGCCCCGGCGGATGCCCGTGATGGCTACCGTTTTGTGATCCGGCTGGATGACAGCGACTGGTCACTGGCCTGTGACGAAGTGGCGGAATCCTTCACCCTCGATCCGGATCAGGTACGTTGGCGTACTTCCCGTAGCAAGCGCCCCTGGCTGGCAGGGACGGTGGTGCAGCATATGTGTGCCCTGATTGACGTGGGCGCCATGGCCAGGTTGTTGGCCAGGGCAGAGAAAGAGCAGAGGCTGGACCTGGAGTAGGCGCTTACCCCCTGGATTCCGGGGTCATACTCAAGTTTTCCCCGGCGCCGGCCGATACCCACCTCAGACCGGCATAATGGTACCCGCCGGCAGTTACCAAATGAAACCGTACCACTCTGGCACGGTTTGTGCCCCTGACTATAGTATGGGGCGCTGACGATGGTTTTTTGACATCAGGCTGTCCCGTTGACGGATGGCCTGCCAGGAGATAAGGCATTATGGCATCCGATAACGGACAGAACAGTCAGGCCCGAGACGACAAGGTTCTTCAGTACGTCACCTTCCGCCTGGATGACGAGACCTACGGCATTGATGTAATGCAGATCCAGGAAGTGCTGCGTTACACCGAGATCGCGCCGGTTCCCGGTGCCCCGGACTATGTGCTGGGCATCATTAACCTGCGCGGTAACGTGGTCACGGTAATCGACACCCGTCGCCGGTTTGGCCTGGCGGACGCGGAGGTGACGGATGCCACCCGCATCGTGGTCATGGAGTCTGACAGCCAGGTGATGGGTATCCTGGTGGATTCCGTTGCCGAGGTGGTATACCTGAAAGCCAGTGAGATCGAGACGGCACCCAATGTGGGGAACGAGGAAAGCGCCAAGTTCATCCAGGGTGTCTGCAACAAGAATGGCGAGCTGATCATTCTTGTGGAATTTGACAAGATGCTGTCCGATCACGAGTGGGCGGAAATCGCCGCACTCTGACCCTGAAGATGGTCACCCTCCCTCCGGGAAGGTGATTGGAAAGCAGCGGTCAGGGCCGGTCCACCGCCTGGCGTGATCACTACCTGACGAGGACTGAGTGATGATGACCACCGACTGGACCACCCTGGCACCCTGGGCCCTGACCGTTCTGGCTTTAGTTCTGCTGGGCGTTCAGGGGCTGATGAATGCCCGCCGCATTGCCCGCCTGCGCCAGCAGTTGCGGGATAACAGCGAAAACCTGGTTCGTGAGCTCCATGCCACCAGCAGTGGCAGCATCGGGGTGGGCAACCGGGTGATTGCCTGCGAACGCCAGCTCCATGAGCTGCGTGCCCAGTTTGACGAGATGCGCCAGAACGATCCGCTGAGGGTCTCCTATGATGAAGCCTCGCGCCTGGTGGACCTAGGTGCTGACGTGGATGACCTGATGAATACCTGCGGCATCTCCCGCCCGGAAGCGGAGCTGGTCTCAGCCCTGCGCCGGCGCCAGAAACGGGCGGCGTAAGGCGGAGATTCAGCCAACGTCACCTGGCGTCTTTCCCTGCAGGTGGAAGGCAAACGCCAGGATTTCGGCGATCACCCGGTACAGCGTTTCCGGGATTTCCTCGTCCAGGTCCAGTCGCGCCAGGATTCCGGCGAGTTCGGCGTTCTCGTAAAGAGGCACGTCGTGCTCCCGGGCTATGCGGATAATCTCCTCCGCCACCTCGTCAAGCCCGCTGGCCGCGACGGTAGGCGCCCGCTTGCCGTCGTATTTCAGGGCCACGGCGGTTTCCCTTCCCGGTTTGCCTTGCTCAGTCATGGTGCCCATCCGTTGTCGTGACCCTCATGCCCGGGTATCCAGCAGCCGGTGTTCCAGCCGGGTCGGTGTGACTGGCGGCTGGCCCCGGCGGCATTCCAGTTCCGATATTTCCAGTCCCAGTTCCGTCAGGCGCGTGCGCAGGTCTCCCAGTTGCCGGGTGACCAGTCTGGCGGTGCCTTGCTGTTCAGCCCAGACGCGGGCGGATACCGCACTCTGGCGCAGAGCCACGTCAAAGAACACCTTGCCGGCCTCGTCCAGGTCCATGGCGAGGGACAGTCGCCACTCGGCCACGCCGGTTTTGCGGGGACTGGACGCCCCCTCCTGGCCGGGTTTCTCATAATCGATGCGAAGCTGGGCGGTTCTTACCTCACCGCCCGGAGCCATCCAGGGCAGGTCGGTGATCAGGGTGTTGGCCGGCGTGCCGGCATCGCCGCCGGCGCGGGTGGTCAGCAATTGGCTGTGAAGCTGGTTAACGGTGATCCGGTTAAGCATTCCTGCCAGTAAACGAAGCATCTGGCCTGGTGAGGCCGGCTCCCGGGCTTCGGCCATGGCCACTGGCGGTGTGGTCGGTACCGGGAACTGCAGGGGAGAGGTGACCAGTTCCTGGCTGGGAAGCGGGGTGAAGCGGGTGAACTGGTCGCTGCCGAGGCTCTGATGCTGCAGCAGGGTCAGAGCCAGCCGACCCAGTGCCAGCTTCAGGTCCGCGGGGCCGGCTTCAGTGCTGCCACGTGCCAGGCTGGCCTCGGCGAGTACACCACTGCTGGCCAGCCACTGCCTGACGGCTGCGGCATCCAGCGTACTTTTCAGCGGTGTAGCCTGAGCGGTGGCGCCCGTGCCCTGACCGGTGACGTTCTGGCCGGCCACCGGCCTGAATGTCGGTGGCCCGTTATCCGCCGGCACTTGTGGCAACAACCGGGCAATGACCTGCAAGGCTTCCCGGACCGGCGCGGGCAATGCCTCTATGGAGCCGGGCAGGGTCGTCGCCCCGGGGGCATTCCTGAACCCGCCGGTTAACGTGGCCAGTAATCGGGTCAGGCCGCTGTCCAGGTTCTGCTGCCAGGGCAGGTGACGAAGCAGCGCTTGTCCCAGCCGGGTCTCCGCGGTGGCCGGTAGTTTGTCCAGCAGGGTGAGGGACTGGCCCTCGCGCATGAGACGGATGAGGTCACCGGCTTTCAGCTCGGGTCCGTTGGCAGGCAACTCCACCGTCACTCGTTGCCCGCGCACCTCAAGTATCGCTTGCTGGCCCCCGCGCTGAGTCAGCAATTCGGCCACCCGGGCCACCACCGCCTGGCGGTTTTCCAGCTGCAGTTGCCGGAGTTGTTGCATCGGGTCCGGCTGGACGCTGGCCTTCGCCGCAGACGGTGGTTTCGACGGCTGAGGGGGGATCGGGTTACCGTGCGGTAATTTCATGGCTTTTGTTAAGTACGACGCGTGGTTTTGATGTCAGGCAAGAGTAATCAATGGCCTGTTTCTATATAATAGCGACCTTGCCGGGAGTTCACCCGGTCGCCGCCGGCACTACCGGCGAAAACGCATTATCCGGGGTGGCTTCTGGGGCTGCCCCCCGTACGTCGGGGCCTTGATGACTGAGCCGCTGCAACACGCTGACCACTTGCTGAGGGCCGAGGCCCTGGAATGCGAGCGAGACGGCCGGACGCTCTTCAGTGATCTGAGTTTCTCCATAGTGCCGGGAACCCTCACTCGTGTCGAGGGCCCCAATGGTTCCGGCAAGACTACCCTGTTGCGAATCCTGGCGGGCCTCAATGACAACTGGTCCGGCCAGGTGTATTGGTGCGGCGAGCCCCGGCAACGGCACTGGGACCAGGTGCGCAGGAATGTGCTCTACCTGGGTCACCGTCCGGGTATCAAGATGCTGCTGACGCCGCTGGAAAACCTCCAGGCCCTGGTGGCCGGCCGCCAGTACGTACCGGATAACATTCTGACACAGGCCCTGGAACAGGTCGGTCTTGGACCCTGGACACAGGTACCCTGTAGCCAGTTGTCCGCCGGCCAGAAACGTCGGGTGGCACTGGCCAGGTTACTGTTCGCGGACGAACCAGTGTGGCTTCTGGACGAAGCCTTCACGGCCCTGGATGTGGACGCCGTAGCCGCGGTTGAACGGCTGCTGGAGGACAGGGTGCGTCAGGGAGGGGCCGTGGTCATGACCACACACCATGAACCAGCCCTTAAGGGTATGCGACGTATTCGCCTGGGCGCAGCCGGTGAACCAGAGTCGGTCGCCCACGCAGTGGGGGAGGGGGGCTGAATGGGGCAGCAGGAATCCATGTCGGTAAGGGTACTCGACCCTGTCACCACGTCCCCCGGCCTGTGGCAGTCCATGATCGCGGTGCTGCGGCGGGATCTGCGCCTGAGCGTTCGCCAGAAACAGGACCTCCTGAATCCACTGCTGTTCTTTGTGATGGTGGTGGCGTTGTTCCCCCTGGGCGTCAGTCCCGAGTCGGACTTTCTGAGAGAGGCCGGTGCAGGAATACTGTGGGTTGGTGCCCTGCTGGCGACACTTCTGTCCCTGGATCACCTGTTCCGGTTTGATTACGAGGACGGCACACTGGAGCAGATGGCCCTGCAGCCGCAGCCGCTTTTCGTGCTGGTTCTGGCAAAGACCCTGGCGCACTGGCTGGTCACCGGGCTCCCGCTGGTCATCCTGACCCCCATGTTGGGTATGATGTTGTTCCTGGACGGGAACTCTGTTGCCGTTCTTTGTCTAACGCTGCTGATCGGAACGCCGGTGCTGAGCCTGATCGGGTCGGTGGGAGCAGCGCTGACTGTGGGATTACGGGCCGGAGGTGTGCTCTTGTCGCTGCTGGTGATCCCTCTGTATATTCCGGTGCTGATTTTTGGTACCGGGACTGTCATGGCTGCGGCCGGCGGCTCGGACGTGTCCGGGCACCTGGCCCTGATGGCCGCGATACTGGTCCTGGCGCTGGTGCTGGCGCCACTGGCCGCAGCCGTGGCCCTGAAAATCAGTTTATCGGCGTCCTAGGCCGCGACCCTTTATCACGCAGGCCGATGTCGCCCACAGGTATAAAATCAGGGGATATACCCGATGTGGCAATTTTTTCACAAGCTGGGGTCACCGAAGTGGTTCTATGGCATCGCTGGCCGCTTCATGCCCTGGTTGCTGGGCTTCGGGCTGCTGCTGGCCCTGGCCGGGATCGTCTGGGGGCTGGCATTTGCGCCGAGGGATTACCTGCAGGGTAACAGTTACCGGATCATCTTCATTCATGTGCCAACCGCGTTCCTGGCTCAGTCTGTCTACATGATGATGGCCGTGGCCGGGGTCATTACCCTGGTATGGAAAATGAAGCTCGCGGATGTGTTTGTCCGCGCGGCAGCACCAGTGGGTGCGATTCTCACTGTGCTGGCCCTGTTCACTGGTGCGGTCTGGGGCAAGCCTACCTGGGGAACCTGGTGGATCTGGGATGCACGGCTGACCTCCATGCTGATCCTGCTGTTCCTCTACCTGGGCATTATCGGACTCGCCCATGCCTATTCCGACGAAAAAACGGCAGCCCGGGCGGTGGCGGTGCTGGCGGTCGTGGGGGTGGTGAATATTCCCATCATCAAGTACTCAGTGGAGTGGTGGAACACCCTGCACCAACCGGCCACCTTCAAGCTGACAGAAAAGCCGACCATGGTCCCGGAAATGTGGGTGCCGCTGTTGCTGGCCGTGCTGGGCACCTACCTGTTGTTTGGCTGGGCGGCGCTCTATCGCATGCAGACCGAGGTATTGCGGCGTGAGCGTCGCACCCGCTGGGTGAAAGAACTCATCGCCGCCGGCGGCGGTTCGCAACTCAAATCCAGAGGGGCCTGAGAACATGGCGTTTGATTCCTTCAGTGCCTTTGTCGTCATGGGGGGGCATGGCCCCTATGTCTGGACCTGCTACGGCGTGTTCTTCCTGTTGGTGGCGCTGATAGCCTGGCTCTCCATAAGGGACCGGCGCCAGGTGGTGCGCAGCCAGCAGCGGGAACAGGCAATGGTATCCTCCGGGCAGGCTGACACGGCCCGCAGGGCTCGTGCCGGCGGCGGCTTCCAACGTATTCCAACTACCCAAAATGAGTCGATCAGCAAGTCATGAACCCAGCACGCAAGCGCAAGCTCACCATCGTCCTGTTCCTGCTGGCCGGAGTGGCTGTCGCCGTCGGCCTGACCACCTATGCGTTCCGGCAGAACATAAACCTGTTCTACGATCCCACCCAGATTGCCGAGGGCGAGGCACCCGTCAACGTCCGCATCCGTGCGGGCGGTATGGTGGAAGAAGGTTCCGTGAAGCGGGATCCGGACAGTCTCAAGGTTCAGTTCCGGGTAACGGATTACTCGTCCTCGGTGACCGTGCGCTACGAAGGCATCCTGCCGGACCTGTTTGCTGAAGGGCAGGGCGTGGTGGCTACCGGGCAGCTCAATGAGAACCGGGAGTTTGTCGCCAGTGAGGTACTGGCCAAGCACGATGAGCAGTATATGCCCCCGGAGGTCAGCGAGGCTTTGGAGCGCTCCGCTGCCCGCGCCCGGGAAGAGGGCCGGGAGATGCCCCAGTACTGATTGCCTGACGCCATTTACCCGACTCCAGAACGGAGAGAACCATGCTTCCCGAACTCGGACAAGTCACTCTCATTATCGCCCTGCTGCTCTCGGTGCTGCTATCGGTAGTTCCGCTCTACGGCTCGCTGACGGCCCGTGACAGCCTGCAGGCGTTCGCCCGCCCCCTCAGTGCCGGGCAGTTCGTGTTTATCGCCATCGCCTTTGGCATTCTTACCAATGCCTTTATGGTAGACGACTTCTCGGTGGCCTACGTGGCCAACCAGAGCAACAGTCTGATGCCCTGGTACTTTAAGTTCAGCGCGGTATGGGGTGGCCATGAAGGTTCCCTGCTGTTGTGGATTCTCATGCTCAGCGGCTGGACCCTGGCGGTTGCGACCTTCAGCCGTCGCTTGCCTTCGGTGATGGTTTCCCAGGTGCTTTCCGTAATGGGTATGGTGGCTGTTGGCTTCCTGCTGTTCATCCTGATGACCTCCAATCCCTTTGATCGCATTCTCCCCAATGTGCCGGCGGACGGGGCTGACTTGAATCCGTTGCTGCAGGACTTCGGCCTGATTGTTCACCCGCCAATGCTTTATATGGGGTACGTTGGCTTTTCGGTGGCCTTTGCCTTCGCCATTGCCGCGCTGATCAATGGCCGTCTGGATGCCGCCTGGGCACGGTGGTCCCGGCCCTGGACCACGGTTGCCTGGGGTTTCCTGACGCTGGGTATCGCCCTGGGTAGCTGGTGGGCTTACTACGAGCTCGGCTGGGGCGGCTGGTGGTTCTGGGACCCGGTGGAAAACGCTTCCCTGCTGCCCTGGATTTCCGGTACCGCGCTGATGCACTCCCTTGCGGTGACCGAGAAGCGGGGCGTGTTCAAGAGCTGGACAGTGCTGCTGGCGATCCTCACCTTCGCGCTTAGCCTGCTGGGGGCCTTCCTGGTTCGCTCGGGCGTTATTACCTCGGTACATTCGTTTGCATCCGACCCCACCCGTGGCGCGTTCCTGTTGCTGTTGCTGGCCATTACCGTCATTGGCAGCCTGACGCTTTACGCCTTCCGGGCGCCGGTGGTGCACACCCGGGCAAAGTTTGGTCCGTTGTCCCGGGAAGTCTTCCTGCTGATGAACAACGTCCTGCTGATGGCGGCCATGCTGTTGGTTCTCGTCGGGACCATCTTCCCCCTGATTTCCGACTATTTCGAGCTGGGCAACATCTCCATTGGCGAGCCTTTCTTCAACCTGACTTTCAGCCCGATTGCCGTAGTAGTCGGCATATTGCTGGGTGTAGGGATTTTCTCCCGCTGGAAGAAGACCGATGAGGGCTATTTGCTCCGCAAGATGGTTATTCCCACCGTGGTGAGTTTGATTGTCGCGTTCGTCGTGGTGCTGACCATGGGTAATGCGGTGTCACCTGAGGGTACCGGTTTCTGGAACAACTTCAGTCTGTGGGCGTTTTTTGGCGTACTGTCAGCCAGCTGGTGTGCCGCAGCAACCCTGCAGGATGTATGGAACAAATCCGGTTCCCGCCATGGTCGCCTGCACGGGCTGCGCCGTCAGTCCCGCAGTTTCTATGGCATGGTGCTGGGCCACCTGGGCCTGGCCATGGTGATCGCCGGAGCCACCGTGGTTAACAACTATGGCATCGAGCGGAATGTTCGTATGGGCCCTGGTGACACCGCCACGGTTGGTGACTATCAGTTTCACTTTGCGTCAGTGGGCGAGCGGGAAGGAGCCAACTTTACCGCCCTGGTTTCCCGCTTTGAGATAAGCAGGGACGGCGAACTGGTGAGTACGCTTTACCCCGAACGTCGCCGGTACGTTGTGCAGCGCAACGTGATGACGGAAGCAGGTATTGATGCCGGCTTCCTGCGGGATATCTTTGTGGCGGTGGCCGAGCCGGTATCCAGCAATGCCTGGGCGGTGCGGCTGCAGTACAAGCCCCTGGTCCGCTGGACCTGGCTGGGCGCGCTGGTGATGGCGATTGGTGGCTTCCTTGCCATTGCCGACCGTCGTTACCGCATCAAGGATGAGGCTACGGAGCGCCGCAAGGCCACGGTTACCGGTAATGCAGGCACTGACGGCCGGCCGGCGGAGGCAGGGGCATGAAGCGTGCACTGCTGTTCCTGCCCGTTATCGTGGCCGTGGCATTCGGTATTTTCCTGTATACCGGGCTGGGCAAGGATCCCCAGGAGCTGGAATCTGCCCTCATTGGCAAACCGGTGCCGGCGTTCGAGCTGGCGGATCTGAAGTACCCGGATCGCACGCTCACGCCGGATGTATTCCAGGGCCAGGTGTCCCTGCTTAACGTGTGGGGCACCTGGTGCCCTGCCTGCCGGGATGAGCACGATGACCTGATCTGGCTGGCGGAAGAAAAGGGCATTCCGGTGATTGGCCTGAACTACAAGGACAACCGCAACCAGGCCCTGCGCTGGCTGCAGGACCTGGGCGATCCCTACCAGATCACCCTGTTTGATCCCCAGGGCAAACTCGGCTTTGACCTCGGTGTCTATGGTGCGCCGGAAACCTACGTGATCGACAAGCAAGGTATCGTGCGCTATCGCCATGTCGGTGTGGTTAACCCAGAGGTCTGGGAGCAAAAGCTGGGTCCCGTGGTTCGCCGTTACCAGCAGGAGGGTTCATGAGACATTGGCTGATGATGCTGTTGGTTATGGCGGTAGCAACGGGTGCCCTGGCTCAGTCCGGCAATTCGCCAGCGACTGCCCAGGATATCTACCCGTTGGCTACGGAAGCAGAGCGTGAGCGGTTTGATCGCCTGCTCAATGAGCTTCGTTGTCCGAAGTGTCAGAACCAGAACATTGCCGACTCTGACGCGCCCATCGCTGAGGATATGAGGGACGAAGTCTATCGCATGGTGAAAGACGGAGCGGATGAGCAGACCGTGGTGGCTTCCATGGTCGAACGTTTCGGTGAGTTTGTGCATTACAAGCCAGCCTTCGATGCCCGCACTGCCCTGTTGTGGCTGTTGCCGGCCATCGTGGTGCTGATCGGGTTACTCGTTATCGTGGTGATCGTCCGGCGTTCCGGCAATGGCGGCGAAGACGATGGCGCCCACCTGACCGAGGAACAGCGCCGGCAGGCTGATGAACTGTTACGGCGCCAGTAACCGGCTCCTGAACCCATCCCCGGATTCAACTGACTGATTCTTATGACCAATACTTTCTGGATCATTACGGCGATACTGATCGTTCTGGCTTTTCTTTTTGTACTCTATCCGTTGCTTTTCAGTCGTCCTGAAAAGCGCATATCAGCGGACATTCGCAACCAGAACCTGCTGGCCTATCGCACCCGCCTGTCCGAACTGGAAGAGGAATACCAGCAGGGTGTTATAGACGAGGAAAACTTCCGCATGCTGCGTGAAGAGCTGGCTGGCTCCATGCTGGACGATGTCGGCGAGGAGCAGCCGGCTGCAGAGGTGCGGGCGGCTGACCTGAGAATGGATCATCGTCGTCGCAGCACCTGGGCGGTTGTGGTGCTGGCCGTCGTGCTGCTGCCAGTGGGTGTTTTCCTGCTTTACCAGGAGTGGGGGGCACTGGGTAAGGTGGAACAATACCAGGCCATGCGGGAGCTGCAGCAGGGCGGTGACCGTATGGCCCAGATGACGGAACTGACCCGCCAGCTGGCCGATAGGCTCGAAGCGGACCCGGACAACCCGGATGGCTGGGCCATGCTGGGTCGCAGCTACATGCGGATGGAGCGTTATCCGGACGCGGCGCGGGCGTTTGAAAGGCTGGCTGAAGTGGCTGGTCGAGATGCCGACAAGGCCGTTGCCTGGGGTCTTTCGGCCCAGGCCTGGTTCTTTGAAAGCCAGGGTGCGATGACGGAAGAGGTAACCCGTGCCATGGACCAGGCCCGGGAATACAATCCCGATGAGGTCAACACCCTCGGGTTGCTGGGCATCCACGCCTTTGAACAACGGGATTTTGAAGGGGCCATCCGCCACTGGGAAAAGATCATCGAAGTGGCTCCTGACCATCCGCAACTGCCGTCCATTCGCGAAGGCGTTGCCAGGGCTTACCAGCAGCTCGGCATGGATGTGCCGGAAGATATCCGTAGTGAACCGGCCAGTGGCGGCGAGGCCGTATCAGATCGCGGCGTGACCGTGCGAGTGGAGCTGGATGAGGCCTTTGCTGGCCAGGTAGATCCGGACACAACATTGTTCGTTTACGCCCGTACACCGGACATGCAATCGGCGCCACTAGCGGTGGCCAGGCTGAGGGCAGGGTCGTTGCCCACCGAGCTCAGGCTGGATGACCGCCTGGCCATGGCGCCCCAGTTCCGGATTTCCGGGGCAGACGAGGTGGTGGTTGCCGCTCGTATCAGCCCCTCCGGCGCAGCGACCCCGCAACCTGGTGATTACCAGGGTATCCGGGACGAGCCGGTGCCTGTGGTGAGCGGTGAGAGTGACCCGGTGCTGCTGACCATTGATCAGCAGTTGCACTAGTGTCCCGGGACCCGGTCTGCTGTCAGGGCCGGATTCCCTCCGGGTAGAACTCCGGTAGACCAGGTCTGTTGCCGCGCAGCCGTCGGTCCCGCTGCCAGGATCCGCGCGAGCGTTTGAGGGATTTTTCCAGGGCGGGTCCGTCCGGGGCCGGGGTTCCATCCTTGCCGAACAGGTGCCGTTGCCACTGACTGACAGCCTGGCGAAGCGCTTCGTCATCAAGGCACTCCAGGGCAGCTCCCACAGTATGGCAGGGCTGACCGGTCAACTGCCGGACCCAGGCCGGAAGCTGGTCGAAAAATGCCGGGTCCAGTGCCCGGGCCTGGTCGCAAACGAGGGCGAACCGGCCTCGTTCACTCTCTCCTCCTGCGTCGGCAGGCGAACCTGTGTCGGCCTGGCTCCGGTCTGAACGGCGGGCCTGCAGCCACCAGGCTGCGCCCGTGGTCAGCCAGCCCAGGGCGAAGGTCGCCGCCAGCAGCGGCCATGTCCAATGAGTCCCAGCCGACTCGACACCATTATCAGGTGAAAAAGCGCGATCTTCTGTTTCCCCAGAGCCAGGTGTAGCTGGTGTAATGTCAGCGGTCGCCGCCGGGCTGGCCAGGCGCAGTGTTCGCGCTGGTAAAACCGCGATTTTCTCCCGGTCCTCCTCTACATCCCACCAGGGAATCCGGATCTCGGGCAGGGTGGCTTCACCATTGTGGCCGGGCACCGGCACCAGTGCCACGGTCTGTTGCAGCTGCCCCATTACGCCCTCATCGGTGGCGGAGGACTGCCGCTGGGCTGGCTCCGGATAGGCTCGCAGGGCGTCCGGATACTGAGGCGTCACATCAGGCAGGGTAGTGGCGGGCAGACCTTCCGTTGTCAGAGTCAGGGTACGGGTCAGGTTCTCTCCCGGCTGCACAGGACCTCCCTGGTCGAGGCCCCTTTCACTGATCTCAACCGAGGTGGCAGGCAGCCAGGTGCGGCCACTGAAGCTGTCCGGAATGTCCCGGACATCCAGCGGAAACAGCGTGGCCGAATCGGTGATCCGGTATTGATGGCCACGGGCGTGGCGGGCCGTGCCCTGGAAGTTGATGGGCGGCAATTGCAGTTGACCGGGTTTTTGCGGAAACAGCACGAAGTTACGCTCCACCACCCGGTACCGTTCGCCATCGAGTAGTTCCCGGTACTGCTTTTGTTCCCCGAGCTGTTCAATCATGACGTCGGGGTGTTCCGGATCTGACAGCTGGCCCTGAATCACGTTGTTGGTGTAGTAGAGCTTTACTCGCAGATGCATCTGTTGCTGCACATACAGTTGGTCTTCACTGGCAGACAGCTCGATAAATGCCTGGCGGGCCTCGTTATCCTGTGCCAGCGCCAGCAACGGCAGGCAGGCAAGCAGGGCGGCCAGGAGTCGGTGATGCAGGCAGGTAGTGAGCTTTACCATGGTGTGTCATTCTCGTCCGGTTGCGTGTTGCGGCCTCGGAATTGCTGCAGGAACTTGCGTCGCAGCAGACCACCGGGGTCATCCGGTATCCGCCGCAGCCATTGCTCCTGGGACTGGGTCAGGGCATCGGCCCGGGTGCCTTTGCCTGGGCGGCCGTCAGCGGAGCCCAGACCCGCGGGGTCGCCGTTACTCTGTTCGCCAGGCCCGGATGCGGCCTGTCCCTGACCGGCGTGTTGACCTGCCCGGGCACCGGGTTGCTCCGACAGCTCGTTGCTTTCTGCCGTGCCGGACTGGCTTGCCGGGTCATCACCGCCGGGACCGTCGTAGTCACCGGACCCGTCTTCCTGCAGGGACCGGCTTCCCTTGCTCCCGCCACGTTGGCTGTTGCCCTGCCCTGAACCCTCCTGGTCCTGGTTGTCCCGTTTATCGCCAGACCGGGCTTGCTGTTGCTGTTCCAGGTATTGTCTGACGATCTGCTGGTTCTGCCGGGCTCCCTCGTGATCCGGGTTGCGTGCCAGGGCTTCCTGCCAGGCTTCCAGGGCAGCCTCTGGTTTGCCGGCCCGGGCCAGGGCATTACCCCTGTTGTAATGGGCGGTGGCGGAATCACTCCGGGCAAAGGCATCGACCGCTCCCTCATACTGCCCATCCCGATAAAGCGCGGTGCCCCGCCACAGGGGATCCTGCAGACGGTTGGCGGCACTGGCCGGATCCTGCTCAATCAGTTCCGGTGCCCGTTGTTCCGGCGTACGCCACAGGTCTTGCCATTGTGTATTCCAGTCTGCCGCCCGCGCCGGCCCGGATGGTGTCCACCAGAGGGTACAGGCTACCAGCACCAGCGCGCCCCTGTGCCAGCCGAAAAGGACCAGCGGCAATGCCAGCCAGAGCAGCCAGTAGCCGTCATCCTGGCGGCGCTCGGTCATGCGCTCCCTGACGGCCTGCTGCCAGACATCATGGTCCCGGGCTCGCAGGCCAAGGCGGGTAATGTCCTGATCCGTCGTGGTCATTGGCAGGGCCCTGCCGCCGGTGGATTCGGCAACGCTTGCCAGCTCATCCAGGCTGGCCCGGGTAATGACTACCTGGTCGCCGTCACGGATAAAGCCTCGTTCTGGCAGGGGAATGGGGGCGCCATTTTCCGTACCCACCATCAGGCCGTTCAGTTGCCAAGTTGAGTCTGCCAGTTGCTGGCGAATCCGTTCTCCGTAACGGGGGTTCAGGCTGTCGGTAATCAGCAGGATGCGGCCCCGGCCCGGTGCGCCCTGATCCAGCAGTTCCACGGCCCGGGCCACGCCCAGGTCCGCCCGGTTTCCGCTGGCTGGCATGATCACCGGGTCGAGTGCGCCGAGCATCCCTTCAACTGTGCGGCGGTCGTCGGTTAACGGGGTGACAACGTGGCCATCCGCCCCATAAACCACCAGGCCCGTAAAAGCGCCTTCCCGGGTTGCCAGCAGATCGCGGATCTTGCGGGTCGCCCGGGTCAGCCGGTCCGGCTCTGCGTCGGTGGCCAGCATGGACAGGGACAGGTCGAGTACAACCACCAGCGAGTCGTCCTGCTGTTGCAGGGGCGATGGGGCAGACCGGAACGAAGGGCCGGCCAGGGCCAGTGCCGTCAACGCCAGCACCAGCGGGGCGACCACCCGGATCCTGGTAGCAGAATATGGCCTGCCGCTACCGGCGGGCAACAGCGGTTGCAACAGCGCCCGTGGAATGACCCGGTGCCATTGGCTCTGGCCGGGGCCAGCATGATGCTGTAGCCAGATCAGCAGGGGTATCAGCAACAGGACAAGCAGCCACAGGGGGCGCAGGAACTGGAAATCACTCATGGCATCCTCCCGCCAGGCGGTCGGGCAGCCAGCCTCAGGGCCGGGACCCTGCTGAAGGTAAAGCCAGCCAGCCAGAGGGCCAGCGCCGCCGCGGCCGGCCAGGCGAACAGGTCTGTCACCGGTCGCCAGCTCCTGCCTTCCAGTTCCATGGGTTCCAACCGGTCGATTTCCTGGTAGATACCCTGGAGTTCCTCGATGCTGCGGGCACGGAAGTACTGGCCGCCGGTTGCCGCAGCCACATCCCTCAACAGTGCCTCGTCCAGGTCGCTGGACGGGTTGACCTGGCGACGACCGAACAGGCCCTGGCGTATAGCAGTCTCAGCACCGATACCGATGGTGTGGATACGCACGTTGCTGTCAGCCGCGATGTCCCGGGCTTTGCGAGGGGACAGGTTGCCGGCCGTATTGGCCCCGTCGGTAAGCAGGATCAGCACCCGGTGCTGTTGGGGCCGCTCCCGCAGACGCTTGACCGCCAGGCCGATGGCGTCGCCAATGGCGGTAGCACGGCCCGCCATGCCCAGCCCCGCCTCGAACAGCAGGGTGCGCAGGGTCTGGTGGTCGAAGGTCAGCGGCGCCTGGATGTAGGGTTGTGAACCAAACAATAGCAGGCCCAGGCGATCCCCCTCCCGCTGACTGATAAAGTCGTCGAGCACCACCTTCAACGCTTCCAGGCGATTGAGCGTGCGGCCCTGCAGCACCATATCCCGCTCTTCCATGCTGGGGGAGATATCCACGGCCAGCATCAGGTCACGGCCGGTGACTGGCACCTGAGTGTTTTCCCCTATGTGCTGGGGCCGTGCAAGGGCGATCAACAGCAGTAGCCAGGCGAGGGTGAACAGCATTGTCAGCCAGCGGCGGTTGCCAGCGCCTTGTGGGCCGACACCGGGTAGCCCCGCCAGCCTGGACTGCAAGGGCAGGGCTGGTGCCGCTTCGGTACCGATGGTGGCAGGTGAAGGCCACAGGCGACGTAATAGCCAGGGCAGGGGCAGCAGTGCCAGGAGCCAGGGCCATGCCAGGGTTACCATGGCTGCCTCCGTATCCAGCGTTCCGCCAGCCGGTAGGCTTCTGCAGGGGGCAGTTCACTCTGGCGCTGGTAACTGGCGTTTACCAGCTGTTGCCAGCTGTCACGGGGAATATTCGATGTGCGGGTCAGGAAGTCACGCCATTGATTGCCGCTGAGTGCGGCGGGATGATCGGCCGGGTACAGGCTCAGGGCGGTCTGTTTCAACAGCCGGTTGACGGCGGCGAACCAGTCCGGGCCAGCGTTGTCGGGAATGCCATGGCCTGCAAGCCTTGCCAATGCCTCCCGTCGGGGTGCGTGGCGACGGTGTCGGCGCCGCGCCAGGACGAGCCCCGCAACGACCATGACGACAATCAGTCCGCCCAGAAGCCACCACCCCGGCGCCGGCGGCCACGGGCCGGACAGCGGTGGTGTCTCGATGTCACGGAGCTGTGCCAGCACGTCGGCAGGAATCAAAGTAGTCGCCCCCCGGCCGAGGTGAGGCCATGCATGAGGGAGACCGGGTCTTCTCCGGTAGCCAGGGTAAGGCCGTTGACCCCGGTCTGCTGGAACAAGTGTCGTAATGCGGCCTGGCGAGCATGCGCCTGCTCCCGCCATGCTCGCTGCAAGGCCCTGTCATTGCCATCGAACCAGAGTGTGCCGGAGGGGCCTGACACCGCATAGCGGCCCTGGTCGGGCAGGTGCTCGTCCAGTGGGTCGATAACCATCACTGCAGTGACCTGGTTGTGCGTTGCCAGTCCGGCCAACAGCGCGCGGGTATCTTGGCTGACCCCGAGAAAGTCGCTGATGATGAACAGCCGGCTGCCGGTATGGGCAATACGCCGGGCCTCGGTGAGTGCCGCGTCAAGGTCGCCGGTCCCTGCCCCGAAATCGGCCGCGGGTTGCTGGCGTTGGTTGGTGGCGAGGGCGCTGAGTAGTTGCATGACCGATCGGCGCCGGCGGGACGGGCGGACGATGGCAGTCTTGTCGCCACCAAAGATGATGCCTCCCGCCTGATCGCCGGATCCATGGGCTACCCAGGCCAGCAGGGAGGCCAGTTCTGCGACCCGTACCTGTTTGTAGCTGCCCTCACTGGCGTAGAAAAGGGTAGGGCCAAGGTCACAGAGCACCAGCACAGGGCGCTCCCGCTCTTCTTCATAGACCCGGGTATGGGGCGCCTGGCGGCGGGCGGTGACACGCCAGTCGATACGACGCACGTCATCTCCTGGCTGATAGGGCCTGACCTCGGCCAGTGACATGCCGCGGCCCTTCAGGTGCGACTGATGGCCTCCCCGGCGCTGGCGCAGGGCCCGGCGCGCCGATGGCATTTGCAGGGTGCGGGCCCGGGCCTGCAGCTGAAGCAGCTCATCCAGTGTGATGGCTGATCTGTGCTGGCCGGTGCCGGCTGGTGTCGAGGCGAAAGCTCCCATGCTTGCCACCTTCCTCAGGCGCTCACCGGAACCCGCTCCAGCAGGCGCTGGACCACCTGGTCCGGGGTAATGCCGGCGGCTTCCGCCTCAAAGGTGAGTATCAGGCGGTGACGCATAACATCAGGCGCGACCGCCCTGACGTCGTCCGGAGTGACGTAGTCACGGCCGTCCAGCCAGGCCAGGGCGCGGCTGCAACGATCCAGGGCGATGGTCCCCCGGGGGCTGACGCCAAATGCCAGCCAGCGGTCCAGGTCGTCATCCAGGGCCAGCGGATCACGGGTAGCGAGTACGAGGGCCAGCACATAGTCTTCCACAGCCTCGGCCATAAACACATCACTTACCGCCTTGCGGGCTTCACTGACCTGCTCGGCGGTCACCGGTGTGGCATCGGGAGTCCGGGCTTCCCGTGTCTGCTGGCGGACAAGGTGGAGAATTTCCCGCTCGGCGGCCGGTTCCGGGTAGCCGATGGTCACGTGCATCAGAAAACGGTCGAGCTGCGCTTCCGGCAGCGGATACGTACCTTCCTGTTCGATGGGGTTCTGGGTCGCCATGACCATGAAAGGCTCCGGTAACGGGAAGGTGCGCATGCCGACACTCACCTGGCGCTCCCCCATAGCCTCCAGCAGGGCCGACTGTACCTTGGCGGGAGCGCGGTTGATCTCGTCGGCAAGCACCAGGTTATGAAAGACCGGGCCGCGCTGGAACTCGAACTGGCCGGTTTCGGGCCGAAAGATTTCACTGCCGGTAACGTCGGAGGGAAGCAGGTCGGGAGTGAACTGGATGCGGTGAAAGTCCCCTTCCAGGTGCTCGGCCAGGGCCTTGATGGCGGTCGTCTTGGCAAGCCCAGGGGCGCCTTCCACCAGCAGGTGACCATCAGCCAGCAGGGTAATCAGCAGGCGTTCCACCAGCGCGTGCTGGCCGATAATGCGACTGGCGAGGTGCTGCTTGAGCTCACCGAAGGTCTGTTGCAGGGAGGACATGGCTCTGGCTACTCCGGAAGTGGTTATATCTCGGTTTTACCGTATGAAGTTTTCGCGAATTTACAGCAAATTATCAAGGGTTTGACTATGCTGGAGTTACCATTCGTTCACATCGGTGCCTGACCCTTTTCAGCAGGTGCCCGGACCACAGACAGAGGTGATTGATGAATACCCTGACCGTGACCAGCAAGGAGCAGTTCCTTGAACAACTGGATGAGGAATTATTCCGCAAGCTGCCGAAAAAGGAGGCGGAACGGATCAGTCACTTCAGTCATCAGTACCTTATGCACCTGCCCCTGGATGAGTTGCTGAGCCGGGCGTTCCACGATACCTACGGCGCCGTGCTGGCAGCCTGGCAATTCCTGCAGAAACGGCCTGAGGGCAAGACGCCGGTCGCTGTATTCAATCCCGATCTGGAGAGCGATGGCTGGCAGTCCACCCATACGGTGATCTTTATACTGCATCCGAACATCCCGTTCCTGATCGATTCTGTGCGCATGGCCATTAACCGGCGGGATATTGGAACCCACACCATTCACCACTCGATCCTGGCGGTGGACCGTGACAAGGACGGCACGCTGGTGTCGCTTGAGGCACCAGACGAGGGCGATGAGTCAGGCCATGAGGCATTCATCGTACTTGAGATTGACCGCCACAGCGATCAGAAGGACCTGGCTAACCTGGAGAACCTGCTGCAGGAAGTGCTGCACGAAGTGCGTATCGTGGTCTCGGACTTCGGAGCCATGAAGCAGAAGGCCCTGGAAATCGCCCGGGAACTGGACAGCTCGCCTGCGGACATTACCCCCGACGATGTTGACGAAGCCAGGGCGTTTGTGGACTGGCTTATCGACGATCACTTCACCTTCCTTGGTTACGACGAGTATGACTTCGTCAGCGACAAGAAGGGGACGAACGTTTGCCGGGTGGAGAATTCGGAGCTCGGCATACTGCGGGTCAATAACGAACGCAGTGCAAAAGTGGCCATGCGTGAGTTGCCACGGCGTACCCGCAGTCAGATGACCCGCACCGATGAACTGTTTATCTTTGCCAAGTCGGCCCAGCGTTCGCGGGTTCACCGTCCGGCTTATCCTGACTATATTGCGGTCAAGAAGTTCAACAGCAAGGGCCAGGTGGTGGGTGAGCGCCGTTTCCTTGGCCTGTACACCTCCCGCGCCTACAGCGGTCGCCCCGAGGATATTCCCCTGCTGCGTCGCAAGGTCGAGGCAGTAGTCGAGCGCTCTGGCTTTATGAAGGATGACTACGCCGGCAAGGAGCTGGACCAGATCCTGTCAGTCTATCCCCGGGATGAGCTGTTCCAGATCGAACTGGACGAGCTTTACCAGGCGGCGCTGGACATCCTCTATATCCAGGAGCGGCGGCAGATTCGCCTGTTCATGCGGGAGGATGTCTATGGCCAGTTTGTGACCTGCCTGGCGTTCTTTCCCCGGGACATCTACAACACCGAGCTGCGGCTGAGGGTCGAGGAGGTCCTGTGTGACCGCCTGGAGGCCGAAGACATCAGCTTTGTGACCCATTTCTCCGAGTCGGTGCTGGCGCGGGTTCAGTTCACCATCCGGGTGCCCCGGGCCGGAAGTCGACGCCTGCCGGTGGCGGAAATCCAGGAGCGGGTCATTGAGTTGGCCCAATCCTGGCGGGATGGCCTGGCGGAGGCCCTGCACGAAACCTGGGGCGAGGAGCGGGGCAACGAGCTGATGCGCTGCTATGCGTCGGCCTTTCCTGCCAGCTACCAGGACATGTTTTCCCCTCGCCGGGCTGCCATTGACCTGGAGCACATCTGTGCGGTCTCGGACGGCCGCCCCATGGCCATGAGCTTCTACCGGTCACTGGAAGAAGAAGAGAGCACGGTTCACTTCAAACTGTTCAACCCCACCGAACAGCTGCCCCTGTCCGATGTGATGCCGATTTTCGAGAACCTGGGCTTCCGGGTGATCGGCGAGCACCCCTTCGAGATCGTGGATCATGATCGCAATGTGGTGTGGATCCATGATTTTTCCCTGCAGGCCCGTTCAGGCGCGGTAGTGGATATCCATCGCATACGGCCCATCTTCGAGGAGCTGTTCGAGCGGGTATGGTTCGGTGAGGCTGAGAACGACGCTTTCAACCGGCTGCTGCTGTCCGCATACCTGGGCTGGCGGGATATAGCGATCCTGCGCACCTATGCCCGTTATATGCGTCAGATCCGCTTCAGTAACAGCCAGACCTTTATTGCCAATACCCTGGTTAACCACGTCGGGCTGGCCGGCTTGTTGCTGCAGATGTTTGACACCCGCTTCAATCCGGGCCGAGAGCAGAGCCAGGCCAAGGGTGAGGCAGCGCAGCAAAAGCTGGAGCTGGAATTCAACGCCAGTCTTGACGAGGTGGACAACCTGAGTGAGGACCGTGTACTGCGGCTTTACCTGGACCTGGTCCGTGCCACCCTGCGTACCAACTTTTTCCAGCGGGATGGGCAGGGTCAGCCCAAACCCTACATCAGCGTGAAGCTGGATCCGGCGAAGATCCCCGACATGCCCTTGCCCCTTCCGATGTTTGAGATCTTTGTCTACTCCCCGCGGGTGGAAGGGGTGCACCTGCGTGGTGGCAAGGTCGCCCGGGGTGGGCTGCGCTGGTCTGACCGCTTCGAGGATTACCGTACCGAGATACTGGGGCTGGTAAAGGCCCAACAGGTGAAGAATGCCGTTATCGTGCCGGTCGGCGCCAAGGGCGGCTTCGTGGCCAAGCGCCTGCCAGACCCCTCTGACCGGGAGGCCTTCCAGGCGGAAGGTGTTGCTGCCTACAAGACGTTTATCCGGGGGCTGCTGGATATCACCGATAACCTGGTCGACAACGGGATTCAGCCACCGAGTGACGTGGTGCGCCATGACGGTGATGATCACTACCTGGTGGTAGCGGCCGACAAGGGCACCGCGACCTTCTCCGATATTGCCAACGGCCTGGCCGCCGAATACGGCTTCTGGATGGGGGATGCATTCGCCTCTGGCGGCAGCCACGGTTACGACCACAAGAAAATGGGCATAACGGCCCGGGGCGCGTGGGTGTCGGTTGAACGACACTTCCGGGAGCTGGGTATCAACCCGGCTAACGATACCTTCTCGGTGATCGGCATTGGCGATATGGGCGGCGATGTGTTTGGCAATGGCCTGCTACGCTCCGACAAGGCGCGACTGGTGGCGGCGTTCAACCATATGCACATTTTCATCGATCCGGATCCGGACCCGGGAAAGAGCTTCGCAGAGCGCAAGCGGCTGTTTGAAATGCCCCGGTCCGCCTGGTCGGATTACGACGAGTCGCTGATTTCGGAAGGGGGCGGTGTTTTCAGTCGCAATGCCAAGTCGATTCCGGTCAGCCCCCAGATGAAGAAACTGCTCGGCATCAAGTCTGACCGGGTGCCGCCGAACATGCTGATCACCCATATCCTGAAGGCCCAGGCGGATCTGCTATGGATCGGTGGTATCGGTACCTATGTCAAGTCTGCCCATGAATCCAGCGCGGAAGTGGGCGACAAGGCCAATGATGGCCTGCGGATCAACGGCCGTGATTTGCGCTGCCGCATTGTCGGTGAGGGTGGCAACCTTGGTATGACCCAGCTCGGGCGTATCGAGTTTGCCCTTAATGGCGGCCTTCTCAACACGGACTTCATCGACAACTCCGGTGGTGTGGATTGCTCCGACCACGAAGTGAACATGAAGATCCTGCTCAACCGGGTGGTCGCAGCCGGGGACCTGACCGAAAAGCAGCGTAACCGCATGCTGGAAGACATGACCGAGGAAGTGGCCAACCTGGTGCTCACCAACAACTATCGTCAGACCCAGGCCCTGAGCCTGGCCAATGACGAGGCCGCCAACCGCCTGGAGGAATACCGGCGCCTGATCAACGGGCTGGAAGCGGAGGGCAAGCTCAATCGGGAGCTGGAATTCCTGCCGGATGACGAGGCCCTGGAAGAGCGCAAGGCCGCCGCCAAGGGACTGACCCGCCCGGAACTGGCGGTGCTGATTTCCTATGTCAAAGGTGACCTCAAGCAGGTGTTGATCGACAGCGACCTGCCAGACGACCCGTTGTTGGTGTCTGAAATGCACAAGGTCTTCCCTCAGCCGATGGTGGAAAAATTCCCGAAAGAGCTGGAGTCACACCAGTTGCGTCGGGAAATCATCGCCACCCAGATTGCCAATGACATGATCAACCACATGGGGATCACCTTCGTGGACCGGCTTGCCCAGTCCACAGGTGCCGATGCCCCGGCCATTGCCCTGGCCTGGATCATAGCCCGGGACGTATTCCGGCTTGACACCTGGTGGCGCAGGATCGAAGCGCTTGACTACCAGGTGCCGGCCAGCCTGCAGGTCAGCCTGATGAATGACCTGATGCGGCTGGTCCGCCGGGCGGTACGCTGGCTGTTGCGTAACCGGCGCAGTGAACTCAATATCCAGTCCCACCTGGACCGTTTCACCGACAGCATCGCCAGAATTTCTGCCAACCTTCCGGATTACCTGGGGCAGGGGGCCGAGAAGGACTGGAGGAGCGACCTGGAAAAACTGGAAAAGCAGGGCATACCGGAAGACCTGGCAGCGGTGGTGTCTGGAAGTTCATACCTGTACTCCGCGCTGGGTATTATCGAAGCCCACGAGTCCGCGGGTGTGCCCCTCAAGACGGTGGCAAACCTGTACTACACACTGGGCGAGCGGCTCGACCTGAACTGGTTTGCCGCCGCCATCGCCAATCTCAAGCCAGCCTCCCACTGGCAGGCGCTGGCCCGGGAAAGTTTCCGGGAGGACCTGGACTGGCAGCAGCGCGCCCTGACCACGGGTGTGCTCAGAATGGCGGATGACCACCATAAGGTGGAAGAGTGTGTGGAGAGCTGGATGGCGCAGCACGACACCATGATCCGTCGCTGGAAGAGTATGCTGGCGGAACTCAAGGGGGCGCGCCAGCCGGAGTACGCGATGTTCTCGGTGGCCCTGCGTGAATTGCTGGACCTGGCGCAAAGCAGCATTCATGCACCACTGGCTGAATGAACCCGGGAGTCTGTTCCGGGCACATCCCGGAGCGGGCTTTTCCCGGAGTGTTGCGATTCTCCCGTGAATGCCGTTCAATTCGCCCCACCTGAATCACTGGCTGAGGCAATCACATGACGGCACGCAAGGCATCCAATCGGGATCAGACCGGAGGGCGCAACCCGCTGGCTGCGTTGGAGCGCAACGCTGAGCTGGTGACCGGGCGGACAGGCCTGCTGGGGCTGTCCCTGCCTGAACTTCCCGACCTGCCCGGTGCCGGGCAGCCCCTGGTGATTACCGAACACGCCGGAGTCGCCGCTGCACTGGAGCGGCGGGGTGACTGCCGGGTGCAGTTTGGCTACGAACTGTCTGAGACAGAACGGGGATCGCTGGATACCCTGGTGATCTTTGTGCCCAAGGCCCGGGAAACGCTCGTCATGCAATTGGCGCTGGCCCGGGACCTGCTGTCAGCGCAGGGCCGGCTGGTGCTGGTGGGGGAGAAACGCGAAGGTATTGCCGGCGCCGCCCGCCAGTTGCAGGCCGTCGCACCTGAGGCCCGCAAGGTCGACAGCGCCCGTCATTGCCAGGTCTGGACGGCACGGTTACCGGCGGCAGAAACGCCATTCTGCGCCCAGCAGTGGGTACAGTGGTATGACGTTGACTGCGCCGGCGCCCGGATATCGGTTGCCGGGGTGCCCGGTATTTTCAGTGACGGCCGCCTGGATGAGGGTACAGCCCGGTTGCTGGAAACCCTGGCGGATACACCTGTTCGCGGACCCGTGCTGGACTTTGCCTGCGGCGCCGGTGTGATTGGTGCCTGGCTGCAGGTCCGGTATCCGGAACTGGGGCCGGTGGACGGTGTTGATGTCCAGGCCCAGGCGGTATTCTGTGCTCGCCAGACCTATGAGCGTAACGGCGCAAAGGGTGACATCCTTGCCAGCGATGGCCTGCCGGACCAGCTGGGCAGCTACCTTACGGTCATTACCAACCCGCCCTTTCATACCGGCGTTCGTATCGATACATCGATGACCGAGAGTTTCCTCAGGCAGGTAGGGCGCCACCTGGCCCCCGGGGGAGAGTTGCGACTGGTCGCTAACCGGTTCCTGCCTTATCAGGAGCTGATCGAGGCACACATCGGGCCTTGCCGGGTGCTGGCGGAAGACAAGCGCTTCACTGTTTACCAGGCCGTTCGCCAGAGGCCCGCGAGCGGGAGGGGCAGGCGGTGACCCCTGCCAGCGATGGCAGTTCCGGTTTTCCGGCAGGTACCGCCAGCCTGACGCTGCACCGCCCCCATCGTGGTGGCCGCAGTCTCAGGGCTTGGGATGCGGCCGATGAGCAGTTGGTCGCCGAGGCCCTCAAAAGGCTGGCTCCGGGTCAGCGGGTCGCAGTCGTCGACGACAGTTTCGGAGCGCTTGCCCTTGGTTTGGCAAACTTCCTGCCGGATGTGATTGCGGATAGCGCGGCACTGGCGGAGGGTCTTGCCCTCAATGCCCGGGCCAACCGGCTTCCAGTGCCGGCTGTCCGAAGCTGGGAACAGGAGCTGGAAGCTGTCGCCCGCGGTTCAGCCTCGTCGGCCTCTGGTACGGCCCGTTATGACGCTGTGATTCTCAAGGTGCCGCGTCAGCTGGAGTACCTGGGGTTCCTGTTGCGGTGGTGTAACCAGGTGCTTCGCCCGGGCGGGTGGATTCTCGCCGGCGGCATGATCAAGCACCTGCCGGACCAGGCCGTCAGGGTCTATCAGGAGTTGGTGGTGACCGAGGCGGTGCTGCCAGCAAAGAAGAAAGCCCGGCTGGTGCTGTGTCAGCCGGGCACTCAGACCCTGGAGCACTGGGACCGGCTGTGGCGGGGCTACCCGGTCGGGGAGCTGCCTGCACCGGTACAGGGCTTGCCGGCAGTCTTTGCCCGTGACCGGCTCGACATCGGCAGCCGCGAGTTGCTGCCTTTCATAGCAGAAGCCGTAACGGCTTTACCACCCGGGGCGCCGGTGCTGGACCTGGCCTGTGGCAACGGGCTGCTGGGCCTGGTGGCCCTTTCCGGGCGCCCTGACCTTGCAATGGGTTTTGCCGACATTTCATCCCAGGCGATTATCAGTGCCCGGGTCAATGTCTCCGCGGCGGGTCTGGATAGGGGGCAATGTCGCTTCTACCATGCCGACGGGGCACCACCGCAGTCAGGACCTTTCCGGATGATTCTGCTGAATCCACCCTTCCATGAAGGTGGGGCCGTGGGGGATCACATTGCCTTGCGGCTGTTTGCGGAAGCCGCAGGCTGCCTGACAGGTGATGGCGAGTTACTGATGGTCGGCAACCGCCACCTGGGCTATCACCGCAGCCTGCGGTCATTTTTCACGCAGGTGCAGCAGCTACACGCCTCACCACGTTTTGTGGTGTTCCGGTGTACTGGTCCCCGTCAGCCGGCAGGACGGTCGTAACCCATCCGGGCCAGGGTATCGACAATGGTCTGGGTCTGGCTGTCCACCTCGATGTTCACCCTGTCGCCTGGGTGGATATCGGAGAAGGTGGTGGCCCGCAGGGTCTCCGGGATCAGGTGGACGTTGAACCGGTTCGCCTCCACATCGCCGATGGTGAGGCTGGCGCCATTGACCGCGATATAGCCCTTTGGGAACAGGTACTTCTGCCAGGCTTCCGGCACTTCAAAGGTGAGGGTGCAATTGTTTTCAGGCTGCTCCCGGCTGACTACCCGGGCGGTGCAATGGATATGGCCGGACAGCAGGTGGCCACCGATCTCGTCCCCAATCCTGGCGGCACGCTCAAAGTTCACCTGGCTCCCCTCAGCAAGCTCTCCCAATGTGGTCAGCCTCAGGGTTTCCTGCATGGCATCAAACCATAGCTGGTTATCCTGCTGGGCCGTGACGGTCAGACAGGTACCGTTGATGGCCACGGATGCACCTGTGGTTACGCCTTCCAGGCTGCCCTCCGGAAAACGGATCACAAAGGTGGTCAGGCCAGGACGGGCGTCCAGTGACTCCACCGTGGCAATGCCCTGCACAATACCGGTAAACATGGTTGCACCTCGTTACATTTCGGAACACGCAAGTGTATCGCCCCGGGAGTAAGCTATCAAAAGGGTTTCGCATGGGCTTCAGACGTTAGCCGCTAAAGAATGCCGCCAGGCAGGCGATAACCTTTCAGGGTCCGGCCATTCTGGTGGCCGGGACACTAGCAGGGCGCCAATAACCGAACCGGGCTGACAGCAATGGCAGATACTTTCGTGAAAACCCGAGATACCGCCCCCCCGGGGCAAGATCCGGTGCTTCGCCCTGGCCGGCCAGCGGACCCGGAAGCCTCACCAGGGCTGGCGCGAAATACACCGACGGTATCGGAGCGGAAGGGCCGCCTGCCAGCCGAGGAGCCGGCCAGTGCAGAACTCGTCAGCCCCCGAAGCGAGGAGGTCAGTGCCGCGACCGGCAGTGTTGGTGACGATCAAGTGCTTGTAGCGAGTGATGCCGAATCCGAGGAAATCGAACACCGCTACGCCGAGTCCTATCAGCGTCGGTTGCGCCGGTTGCTGCGACAGTGCGAACGGGTGAACCTGCTGGACTTTAATCTTCTCTCCCTGTCCGGCTGGCCCGACAGTTATACCCTCAATGCCGCCCGCCGGCGCCGGGACAGCTGGTTGTTGTCGGCGACCATCGCGGCGCTGGTATTTCTCAGTGGTATGACCGGCGTGGTGCCGGCCTGGATTGCCGGCGGAGGCTTTGGTGCGTTTGTGGTCATCCTGTTACTGGGGGTGCCGTTTGTACGTCGACTCTATACCTCGAATCCGTCCTACCTGGACCTGATTCTTTACCGGCAGCAATTGTTGCGTGACGCCCGTCGCCACGTTGTCCACCTGGAAGGGGAGCTGGGGCTTATCTGGCAATGTAACGAGCTCTCGGAGTTCAACTCGACCCTGGCAGCGCCCCGATTCAGCACACTCAGGCACCTGTCTGAGCAACGCCGGCTGGCCGCCTCCCTGACCCGGCGGGAGCATTTCCGGCTCTACCTGATTTTCATGCTGGAGGCGGAGAAAGCCTACGAGCGTATGCAGTCTGCCTATTTCGAGGGGCACCAGAAAGCCATCGACCGGGGCTGGCAGTCCGTGGCGCAAACGGTGACTGAATCCGTGCAGGATCCGCAGGCGGAGGATACGCCCTCCGCAGTGCCAGACACAGGTGCAAAGGACGGGGAACCGGGTTCAGAACCGGGTGCAGCGGAGGGCGGGCAGGAGCGCAAGCGCGCTTGACAGACTTGCGTTTGAAACGTATGTTTTAAACATTCGTTTACTCAAGGAAAGTGTTGTGGCCCAGTCAGATACAGTGGACCGGATTCTTGATGCTGCGGAAGAGCTTTTCGCTGAACGGGGGTTCGCGGAAACCTCTCTCAGGATGATAACCAGCAAGGCTGGTGTCAACCTGGCCGCCGTGAATTACCATTTCGGGTCCAAGAATGCGCTTATCCAGTCGGTATTCGCCCGTTTTCTCACCCCTTACTCTTCCACCCTGGACGCCGAGTTCGACGAGCTGGAAGCCCGTCCCGGTGACCGGGCGTTGACCGTTGAAGAGATCCTCGGGGCCCTCACCGGAAGTGCGGTGCGTATGCCCCAGCGAAATGAGCGCGGTATTTCCATCTTCATGCGCTTGCTGGGACTGGCCTATACCCAGTCCCAGGGCCACCTGCGGGAATACCTTGAAGACGAGTACAAGGATATCTTCAATCGTTTCATGGCGTTGCTGAAGCAGGCCACACCGGAGCTTTCCCCGGTGGACCGCTACTGGCGTATCCAGTTCATGCTCGGCGCCACCGCCTTTACCATGTCTTCCAGTGATGCCCTCAGGGATATCCTGCAAACCAAGACCGGGGTGGAAACCCCGATCCAGGAGATTGCCGCCCGCCTGATACCCTTCCTTGCGGCGGGAATGCAGGCACCGGACCTGATGCTGGTACCGCGTCCGGAGGCGTCCGCCACGGGTAATAGCCGCTCGGCAGGCTGAGCCCTTCAGTTGGCGGTGAGGGCCGCGCAGTTGCCTCCGTCTGCCGGGTCCGCTAGCCTTTGCTGCTCAAAGTCAGCATGGCAGGAGCGCCGGAGTGTCCATCTCAGCATCCAACCCGGAAGGGGAGCAGCGTGTGATCATCAGTCTGGACCGCCAGATGCTGGACTGGTTCGGTGGCCATGGCGAACACCTCAGCTGGCCCGTATCCACCGCTCTGAACGGTCCTGGCGAGGCCCAGGATTCCGGCTGTACGCCCCGTGGGCGTCACTATGTCAGGGCCATGGTCGGCTGGGGTAAGCCCGAAGGAACGGTCTTTGTGGCGCGCCGCCCCACCGGTGAGACCTGGTCGCCGGAACTGTCACGGCACTATCCCCAAAGGGACTGGATTCTCTCCCGCATAATCTGGCTCTGCGGCCTGGAAAACGGCTTCAATCGTGGTCCAGGTGTCGATAGCTTTCGTCGTTTCATATACATTCATGGCACCCCGGATACTGAACCCATGGGAAAACCAAGGTCCCATGGATGTATCCGTATGCGAAACCGCGATGTCATCGAGTTGTTTGACCGGCTGGTTGCCGGCACGCCGGTGATCATTGAGCCCGGTCCCCGTCCTGTCAACCAAGAACAGTAAGAGGAGATGTCAGTGGAAGAGACCCCGGAGCTGCTGACCAGTTGGATGGATAACTGGAGCCTGCTGTCCCAGAGTTGGCGAGTTGCCATTGTTGTGTTTGGTCTCGTATTTGCCACCGCAACGGTGGCTTTCCTGGTCAGCCGTATCATTCTTTTGCTGGAGCGTCGCTTCGAGCGCACCAGTAACCTCTGGGATGATGCGATTCTCCACGCCCTCCGGCGTCCTATGGTCGGTTTCGTATGGCTTCAGGGTGTCTATTGGGCAGCAGAGGTGGCGCACAATTATTCTGAAGCCGAGATCTTCTCGGCTAACGAAAAGCTGCTTGAACTGGGGTTTGTATGGATTATTGTGTGGACCCTGTTCGGTGTCATCAAGCAGTCGGAAGAAATCCTGACGTCGCCCATCAAGATGAAGCGGCCGATGGATTACACCACGGTC
This sequence comes from Marinobacter segnicrescens, assembly GCF_900111555.1. Taxonomy (GTDB): domain Bacteria; phylum Pseudomonadota; class Gammaproteobacteria; order Pseudomonadales; family Oleiphilaceae; genus Marinobacter; species Marinobacter segnicrescens. Next base: position 463,557 of record NZ_FOHZ01000001.1, on the reverse strand, counting down.
AATGCCATCAGCAAGCTGCTACGGGCTGTTGTGGCGATCACGGCGGTGCTGACGGTGATGCAGTCCCTGGGCTACAGCATTTCCGGGGTGCTGGCGTTCGGTGGCGTTGGTGGCATAGCGGTGGGCTTTGCCGCCAAGGATCTGCTGGCCAACTTCTTTGGTGGATTTATTATCCACCTGGACCGGCCGTTCAAGGTGGGTGACTGGGTGCGCTCTCCGGACCGGGAAATCGAAGGTACGGTGGAAGTGATCGGCTGGCGTCTGACCACCATTCGTACCTTCGACAAGCGCCCCTTGTATGTGCCCAACTCCGTCTTTACCCAGATTGCGGTGGAGAACCCGTCGCGGATGCAGAATCGCCGTATCTACGAGACGATTGGGATTCGCTATGCCGATGTGAAGGAAATGTCCGATATCGTCTCGGATATTCGGCGTATGCTGGAAAACCATGAGGAAATTGACGCCAACCAGACCCTGATAGTGAACTTCCTCGCGTTCAACAGTTCGTCCCTGGACATTATGGTGTACACCTTCACCAAGACCACCCAGTGGGTGAAATTCCATGAGATCAAGCAGGATGTATTGCTGAAAATCAGTGACATCATCGAGTCCTACGGTGCCGAAGTGGCCTTCCCCACGCGCACACTGCATGTGGCAGAAACCGTGCGTATTGACCGGGAAGCGCGCGATGACAATGAGGAGCGCGATGACGACCGGGATGGTGAGCGCGGCGGTGACCGCGAAAACCGACGCCGGCAGCGGGACAGCGAAGGCAAGGCCGCAGCCCGGGGGCCGGTGCGCGAGCCCTCCGGCCCCGGCCAGGAAACAACCCAGGGCGACGAGGGTGAGGCATGACGGATTTATCGCAAGCGCCACAGGCACCAGCCGAGACGGCTATCATAGGTGGCACGGGCCTGACCGAACTTGAAGGTCTGGCCGTTGTTGATGAGCGGGTGTTCGACACTCCCTGGGGTGCGCCCTCAGGGCCGGTTATTACGGGGGACTTTCGTGGGCACCGGGTGCTGTTCCTTGCTCGCCATGGTCACCCTCACACAATCCCGCCCCACCAGGTCAACTACCGGGCCAACCTCTGGGCGCTGCGCGAAGCCGGGGCAGCCCGGGTCATCGGGGTGAACGCAGTCGGGGGCATTACACCGGCCATGGGGCCCGCCCGCATTGCCGTGCCCCACCAGGTCATCGATTACACCTGGGGGCGTGGGCACACTTACTATGAACAGGTGGGGGAGGCCGTGCTGGAAGGCGTCACCCATATCGACTTCACCTTCCCCTACGACGAATCCCTGCGCCAGGCCCTGCTGGAAGCTGCTTCCCGCAGGCAGGTAATCGCAGTGGATTATGGGGTCTATGGTGCGACCCAGGGGCCCCGTCTGGAGAGTGCCGCCGAAGTGGCGCGCCTGGAAAGGGACGGCTGTGACCTGGTGGGAATGACCGGGATGCCGGAAGCTGCGCTCGCCGCGGAGCTTGGGTTGCCCTACGCTTGCCTCGCCCTTTCCGTTAACTGGGCGGCTGGCAAGTCCGACCACATTATCACCATGGAAGAAATTGCCAGCGCCCTTGCCGAGGGGATGGCCGGTGTCAAGGCCGTGCTTGAAGAAGTGATTCCGGCACTCAAGGGTGTGGAACCTGTCGGCAATCCCTGATGCCCTGTGACCACTGGCGGCAACCAGGGGTGTCAATATTGCAAAGGCGCCTGGAGCTGTTCCAGGCGTCGGCCCGTTAGTCGAGGGGGCGGAAGTAGACCAGCACTCCGATGGTGGGGGAGTCCAGGAAGTGGATTTCCTCGCTGCGCATGCGCCGGGTTTCGCGAATCCAGGTGACAAGCTCCTTGTCGGAGCGGGCTGGCTGCATGGAGTCTTCGATCGCTGCCATACTGCTGTCGCTGCCTTTTACTGGCCCATTTTCAGTGCCCTGATCGTCATCGTCCCTGGATTCCCCTGCCTCCCCGGAGGTTTCCACCTGCATCGGAGCGCTACCGCCGATGGCTTCCCGCCAGTGGTTCAGGGCGACGGTGACCAGGAGGTAGCGGCGGCGGTTGATCTCGATGGTGCCTTCAATGGCCCGATGCCCCGCTGCGTCCAGGTATTCGCCAAGCTCGATGGCCAGTGGCTCGCCGTTATAGTTGTCCGGGAAGCTCTCGATCCAGCCGGTTTTCATCAGCACCCTGTATTTGCCACTGCTTTCGAGCCTGGCCGCGGCGCTATTGAGGGTCAGGTTGGAGGTGGTGTCGATGTCGGAGATGCGGTTGCCGGTACTGTCTACCACCCACAGACGCTTGCCGGCTTCAGTCCGTTCCGGCAACCTGTCGGCCATATTCTCATTCAGAATAGGGTCCGCCAGACGTTCGAGGACTACGATTTCGGCGCGGTAACGGTCCTGGGCCAGGGACGGTGCAGACAGCACCGTCAACAGGGCCAGGATGGCAAGCAGTCGGCTGGCGAAGGTGAAGGCCGGTTTGTGCAAGGTGGGTCTCCTGATCCGTTCGTCGGAATTGACGGTCCGGTTATCAGTTACCGGCCATCTCCTTATCTTCCCGCAGCTGAGCTGCTGGCTGGTTATGCCGCCAGGTCCGCCAATGCCGCCGAGATGGCGTCGAGTTTACCATCGGTTGTATCGTCTTTCAGCCGCACGCTGAAGGTATTTGCCCCTTCCAGCCGGTACTGGTCCGGCGCCTGCTGCACCTTTTGCACCAGTCTGAGCGGGTCAACGGTCGTGTTGTTGCCGAACTCCAGCTTGAGCCAGTCCCGGCCGGCGTCCACTTTTACCACCCCGAGCCCCTCGGCGCGGATCCGCAGGCTGCTCTGACGGATCAGGTTTTTTGCCGGCTGGGGCAGCAGGCCGAACCGGTCGATCATTTCCACCTGCAACTCCTTGAGTTCTTCCTCGGTTTTCACGCTGGCGATGCGCTTGTAGAGCATCAGGCGATTGTGTACATCCGGCAGGTAGTCGTCCGGGATCAGTGCCGGAATGCGCAGGTTCATTTCCGTACCGTGGCTCAGGGGCAGGTCGGCATTGGGTGTTCGGCCTTCGCGGATCGCCTGCACGGCCTCATCCAGCAACTGCATGTAGAGTGTAAAGCCGATGCTTTCGATCTGCCCGCTCTGTTCATCCCCCAGCAGTTCGCCGGCACCACGGATTTCCAGGTCGTGGGTGGCGAGCATAAAGCCTGCGCCCAGGTCCTGGGCTTCGGAAATGGCATCCAGCCGTTTACGGGCATCCGCTGTCATGGCCTTGGGGGGCGGGGTCAGCAGGTAGGCATAGGCCTGGTGGTGGGAACGGCCGACACGGCCCCGCAGTTGGTGAAGTTGGGCCAGGCCGAACTTGTCCGCCCGTTCGATGATGATGGTGTTGGCGCTGGGAATGTCGATGCCGGTCTCGATGATGGTGGTGCACACCAGCACGTTGAAGCGCTTGTGGTAGAAGTCCGACATGATCTGTTCCAGCTCCCGCTCCCGCATCTGGCCGTGGGCCACGCCCACCCGGGCCTCGGGAATCAGGTTGCGCAGATCTTCGGCGGTTTTCTGTATGGTCGCCACATCGTTGTGCAGGAAATACACCTGACCACCCCGCAGGATCTCCCGCAAAATGGCTTCCTTCACCATGGCATTGTCTTTCTGGCGCACAAAGGTCTTCACCGACAGGCGTCGGGCCGGCGGGGTGGCAATGATGGACAGGTCCCGCAGGTGGCCCATGGCCATGTTCAGCGTGCGTGGAATGGGCGTGGCAGTCAGAGTCAGCATATCCACCTCGGCACGCAGGGCCTTGAACTTCTCTTTCTGGCCGACACCGAAGCGGTGCTCCTCGTCGATAATCACCAGGCCCAGGTTGCTGAAACGGATATCGCCCTGCAGCAGCTTGTGGGTGCCGATGACGATGTCCGCCTTGCCCTCTTCAATGCGCTCAATGGCCTTGCGGGTCTCGCCGGTACTGCGGAAGCGTGACAGCAGTTCCACGGTGACCGGGGTATCGGAGAAACGGTCCCGGAAGGATTCATAGTGCTGCTGGGCCAGCAGGGTGGTGGGCACCAGGACCGCCACCTGTTTGCCGGACCAGGTGGCAATAAAGGCGGCGCGCATGGCGACCTCGGTCTTGCCAAAGCCCACATCGCCACAGACCAGCCGGTCCATGGGGCGCTCACCGGTCATATCCTCGATCACCCGTTCGATGGCTGCCTGCTGGTCCGGGGTTTCCTCGAACGGGAAGCCAGCGGCAAAGTGGCGGTAGGCTTCCTCCGGGTCGCTGAACTGAAAGCCCTGGCGGGCCTCCCGTCGGGCATAGACGTCAAGCAGTTCCGCGGCGGTATCGCGGATCTTCTCCATTGCCTTCTGCTTGGCATTGCTCCAGCGGTCCGTGCCCAGTTTGTGCAGGGGCGCGTGTTCTGTATCCGAGCCGGAATAGCGGGAGATCAGGTGTAGGCTGGAAACCGGTACATAGAGTTTTGAGCCGCCGGCGTATTCCAGGGTCAGGAATTCCGTCGCATCGCCATCTACGGTGATGGTTTCCAGGCCCTGGTAACGACCTACACCATGGTCAATGTGCACCACCGGTGCCCCGACCCGAAGCTCGGACAGGTCTCGATAGCCGGAGTCGTCCACTTCGGTGGGTTTCTCCCGGCGCCGGCGCTGAAGTACCCGCTCACCGAACAGCAGGGTCTCGGTGATGAGGGCAAGGCCCTCCCGCGGTAACAGAAGCCCCGGTTCCAGCGGCGCGACGGTAATGCCCAGGCTGGTGTCGGTAGTGAGGAAGGCGTGCCAGTTATCGACGCCCTCAACCTTGATGCGGTTCTCCGCCAGGTTGTCCCTCAGGGCTTCCCGCCGCCCGGAGGATTCGGCACAGATCAGCACCCGGCCATCGAACTCGCCGATGAACTGACGCAGGCGGGCGGCGGGGTCGCTGGCACGGCCGTCCATGGCGACATCCGGTAACGGCTCGGAATGCAGGGAAGTGATGCCCTGGCCGGAGCGCGTGGTTTCACCGTGCACCAGGGTGACCCGGGGGCGCTGGCGCAGCAGGCCGAACAGCTCATCGGTTTTCAGGAACAGGTGGGCCGGCGGCAGGATGGGACGCATGCGATCATGGCGCCGCTCCTCGTAGCGGTTGGCGGTGTCCTGCTGAAACAGGTCCACCGCTTCATCCAGTCCGTCGGCGGTGAACACCAGGGTTTCGCCGGGCAGATAGTCGAACAGGGTTGCGGTTTCATCAAAGAAAAGTGGCAGGTAGTACTCGATACCGGCCGGAGTGATGCCCTGGGTCACGTCCTGGTAGACCGGCGCACTGCGGTCGGCATTGGGGAAGTACTCGAACCAGCGGTTGCGGAAGCCGGAGCGGGCATCCTTGCTCCATGGGAATTCGAAAGCCGGCAGCAGTTCCACCCGGTCGATGCGATCCAGGGAGCGCTGGGTCTCTGGATCGAAGGTGCGCAGGGTTTCGATTTCATCGTCAAACAGGTCTATGCGATAGGGCTGGCTGGCCCCCATGGGGAAGATGTCGACAATCGCCCCCCGCACAGCGTATTCGCCATGCTCGTAGACGTTTTCCGTATGGCGGTAGCCGGCGGCTTCAAGCTGCAGTCGCCACTGAGCCGGGTCCAGGGTCTGGCCTGCCTCGAGCAGCAGGGTGTTACCCTGCAGATAGGAGGCAGGTGGTAACCGGTGCATCAGGGTGCGTGCCGGAACGATCAATATGGCGTGACGGGTTTGTGGCAACCGGTGCAGGGTGCGAATACGCCGGGAAACGATATCCTGGTGGGGCGAGAACAGGTCGTAAGGCAGGGTTTCCCAGTCGGGCAATGACAGCAGCTCCAGGCCGTCGTCGGTAATGGACGTGGCCTCGTCATCCGGAGGCAGGTCCAGGTAGAAGCGGACAGCCTGTTCCAGCCGTATGGCCTCGTCGGTGCTGCGCGTGATTACCAGGGTCAGGCCGCCAGTGGCCTTGGCGGTTTCACTGATGGCCAGGGCGTCAGCGCTGCCATGCAGTCGGTCCCAGATCCGGTGATCTGCTGCGCGGGTTGGGGCAGCGGGAACAAAGTCGGCAATGGGAGTGTGCGGGGTGCCCGTTTTCATCGGGATGATATGCTCCTGGCCTTGGCATGCTGGATGATATTCAGATCATGAACGGACGGTAAGCCCGCAGCCCGGGTTTCGGCTGGCGACCGTTCCGAAAAGGGGGGTATTCTAGCGGTGACAGCCTCGGCTGTCATGACAGCCCGGTTAAGCTGTGTTGTGAGTCAGGGGTGTCTCGGGTGGTGTAAGCAGTCAGCGCTGGTCGTGGTTTGCGATCACGGGATTTAAATTGGATAATACGCACCCATTTTTTCGAGTGCCAACTTGCAGAGGTTCAAGCGTGAGTCACGAACAGATCAACCAGTACCTGTCCAACTGGACCGAGCGGGAGTCCACCGCAGAAGCGATGATCCCCCTGATCGGCCGTCTGTACCGCAAGAATAACGTGGTCACATCAGTCTATGGCCGTGCCATCATTAACCAGTCGGTGATTGGCATCATTCGTGCCCATCGTTTTGTCCGCCAGGTTGAAGACAGTGAACTGTCGGTGCACGACACCCTGCCGATGCTGGAAGCCATGGACAAGCTGGAACTGGGCCAGGCTCACGTGGATATTGGCAAGCTGGCAGTCAAGTTCAAAGCTGAAGGCAATGGCCGCTCACTGGAAGAGTTCCTGCGGGAGGAGATCGGACCGGTCGTCGGTCAGTATCGCGCCGAATCCGAGAAAAACGCCGTCGAGGAAACCAAGGACGTCGTGCTCTACGGTTTTGGTCGTATCGGGCGCCTGCTTGCACGCATCCTGATCGAGAAGGCCGGTGGCGGCAATAACCTGCGCCTGCGGGCCATTGTGGTCCGCCAGGGTGGTGCCGACAACGACCTGGAGAAACGCGCCAGCCTGCTGCGCCGTGATTCCGTGCACGGCCCGTTCAACGGCACCATTACCGTGGATGAAGAAAACTCTGCGCTGATTGCCAATGGTAACTTTATCAAGGTGATCTACTCCGACGGCCCGGACAAGGTCGACTACACCGCGTATGACATCAATAACGCCATTATCATTGATAACACCGGTAAGTGGCGTGACGAAGAGGGTCTGGGGCTGCACCTGAAGTCGAAGGGGGCCAGTCGGGTCATCCTGACCGCACCGGGCAAGGGCGATATCAAGAACATCGTTTATGGCATCAATAACGACACCATCACCGACGATGACCGTATCCTGTCTGCCGCGTCCTGCACCACCAACGCCATCACACCGGTTCTGAAGGCTATCCATGACGAGTTCACCATCGTTGATGGTCACGTGGAAACCGTGCACTCCTATACCAACGACCAGAACCTGATCGACAACTACCACAAGGGCAGTCGTCGTGGTCGCAGTGCCCCGCTGAACATGGTTATTACCGAGACAGGGGCCGCCAAGGCGGTTGCCAAGGCCCTGCCTGAGCTGAAAGGCAAGCTCAGCGGTAATGCCATCCGGGTGCCCACTCCCAACGTGTCCATGGCTATTCTCAACCTGAACCTTGAGAAGGACGTGACGGTTGACAGTGCCAACGAGTACCTGCGGGAAATGGCCCTGCACTCCGAGTTGCAGAAGCAGATCGATTTCGTGAACTCTCCGGAAGTGGTGTCTACGGATTTCGTGGGCTCCCGTCACGCCGGTGTCGTCGACGCCCAGGCTACCATTGCCAACGGCAAGCGCCTGATTCTGTACGTCTGGTACGACAACGAGTTCGGCTACAGCGCCCAGGTGGTTCGCTGCGTTAACCAGATGGCCGGTATCACCTATCCGATTTTCCCGAAGCGTTCCCGTGAATGGGCCCAGGCCCTGGCTGACTGAGGTCAGCTGAGCGGAAAAACCCCGGCAGCCGTGTGGCTCCCGGGGTTTTTTATCGCCTCGCAACCAGTTAGCCAGGCTCGTCGCCTGGTCGTGGTACCTCCGATGGGCAGGGTAAAATCCGATAACCTGTTCAGGTTACCGGTAGAAATAGGTTCTCTTAATCTCTATAATTGGCGCGATTTTGGGTACGTCTGGCACCCGCTTCTCATCGCTTTCCTGAACACTGACCGTACGCCGTGTGCAATGCCGGGCACGGTCAGCCATCATTCGGGCTGTACAAGCACCGCTTGAAACGTCGGGGAACAGGGCCGCAGGGTCAGGCGTGACAATCCTTTTAACAGTTCCTGATGATTGGACGAGGCTAATGATCAACATCAAAAAAGGCCTGGATCTTCCCATCAGCGGCGCTCCTGATCAGACCATCTCAGAAGGAAAGCCGGTACGCCACGTCGCGCTGATCGGCTTTGATTACAACGGCATGAAGCCGACGATGGAAGTCAAAGAGGGAGACCGCGTCAAGCGCGGGTCGCTGCTGTTTACGGACAAGAAGACTGAAGGCGTTCGCTATACCTCACCGGCAGCCGGTGTTGTAAAAGAGATCAACCGCGGTGAGCGGCGGGTGTTCCAGTCCATCGTCATCGAAATCGACGGTGACGAGGCAGAAACCTTTGCCCGCTACAGCGAAGGCGACCTGGCCTCACTGGAGCGCCAGCAAGTGGTGGATAACCTGGTTGAGTCCGGTTTGTGGACGGCGTTCCGCACCCGGCCCTTCAGCAAGGTTCCTGCTATCGACAGTGCGCCCCATTCCATTTTTGTCTCCGTGATGGACACCAACCCGCTGGCGGCGGACCCGGTTGTCATCATCAAGGAACAGGCTGCCGCCTTCGAAAAGGGGCTGCAGATTCTCACCAGCCTCACCAATGGCAAGGTGTTCGTCACCGGCAAGCCTGGTTCTGACGTGCCGGTGCCAAACTCCGATGCCGTTCAGGTTGAGCAGTTTGACGGTGTGCATCCGGCCGGTAACGTGGGTACCCACATCCACTACCTGGACCCGGTTTCCCTGGGCAAGACCGTCTGGACCATTGGCTACCAGGATGTCATCGCGATCGCGAAGCTGTTCGAAACCGGTGAGCTGCTGGTTGACCGCGTTGTGGCGATTGGCGGACCAAAGGCGAACAATCCCCGCCTGGTGCGTACCCGCATGGGTGCCAGCCTGGAGGAGCTGCTGAAAGACGAAACCGCAACTGACTGCGAGATCCGACCGATCTCCGGTTCTGTGTTCGGTGGCCGCCGTGGCATTGGTCCCTGTGCTTACCTGGGACGCTTCGATAACCAGGTCTCGGTACTAGAGGAAGGCTACAAGCGCCAGTTCATGGGGTGGCTGTCGCCGGGCACCAACAAGTTCTCGGTGTTGAACATCTACCTGTCCAGGCTCATGGGCAACAAGAAGTTCGACCTCACCACTACGACCAATGGCAGTGAGCGGGCCATGGTGCCAGTGGGTGCCTACGAGCAGGTGATGCCGCTGGACATCCTGCCAACGCAGCTATTGCGTACCCTGATTGTGGGCGACACCGAGATGGCACAGAAGCTTGGTGCACTGGAGCTGGATGAAGAAGACCTGGCCCTGTGTACCTTCGTGTGCCCGGGCAAATACGAATACGGTCCGATTCTCCGCGAGAACCTGACCCGAATCGAGATCGAGGGCTAACCGATGGCAATCCGACAGTTTCTCGATGGCATCGAGCATCATTTTGAAAAAGGTGGCAAGTACGAACGCTGGTACGCCCTGTACGAGGCGGTCGACACCATCTTCTATACGCCTAACAGCGTAACCTCCACCACATCCCACGTACGTGACGGCGTTGATCTCAAGCGCATCATGATCACTGTGTGGTTGTGCACCTTCCCGGCCATGTTCTTTGGTATGTGGAACATCGGTTTCCAGGCCAACAGCTTCCTGGCGGAGAACCCGGACGCGCTGGTCGGGGACGGTGGCCTGCGCACGGCCTTTATCCAGGCGCTGGCAGTGACCGGAGCCGGGGCAGGGGTGTGGGATAACTTCGTCTACGGTATGGCGTACTTCATTCCCATCTACTTTGTCACCTTTGCTGTCGGTGGCTTCTGGGAAGTGCTGTTTGCCACCGTGCGTCGCCATGAGGTGAACGAAGGCTTCTTCGTGACCTCCATCCTGTTCGCCCTGATCTGTCCGCCCAGCATTCCCCTGTGGCAGGTGGCGCTGGGTATCACCTTCGGTGTGGTCATCGGCAAGGAAGTGTTTGGCGGAACCGGCAAGAACTTCCTGAACCCGGCCCTGACCGGTCGTGCTTTCCTGTACTTTGCCTATCCGGCCCAGATCTCCGGTGACACTGTGTGGACCGCCGTGGATGGCTTCTCCGGTGCAACTGCCCTGAGCTGGGCGGCGTCTGGTGGCCTGGAAGCACTGGAGCAGAACATTGGCTGGATGAGCGCCTTCCTGGGCACCATCCAGGGCTCCATGGGTGAGACTTCCACCCTGGCGGTGCTGATTGGCGGGATTGCCCTGCTGGTAATGAAGATTGCCTCCTGGCGGATTGTCGGCGGTGTCATGATCGGCATGATCGCCACCTCCCTGCTGTTCAATGTCATTGGTTCGGAAACCAATCCGTTCTTTGCCGTTGGCCCCCACTGGCACCTGGTGATGGGTGGCTTTGCCTTTGGCATGATGTTCATGGCTACGGACCCGGTTTCCGCCGCCATGACCAATACCGGCCGCTGGTGCTTTGGTATCCTGGTGGGTGTCATGACCGTGCTTATCCGCGTGGTCAACCCGGCATTCCCGGAAGGCATCATGCTGGCGATCCTGTTCGCCAACCTGTTCGCACCGCTGATGGATCACTACGTGGTTCAGGCCAACATCAAACGGAGGCTTGCCCGTGGCTAAAGCTAAAGATACTGTCTCCAGAACCCTGATGGTGGCGCTGGTGCTGAGCATCGTGTTCTCGGTGGTGGTGTCCACCGCCGCCGTCATGCTCCGCCCGGCGCAGATCCAGAACCAGAACCTGGACATCAAGACCAACATTCTGTCCGCTGCTGGTATGCTTCAGTCCGGGATGAGTGTTGAGGACATCGAGGAAACCTTCGCCCGTTTCGACGTGCGCCTGGTGGACCTCGAGACTGGTCAGTTTGTGGAGCCTTCTGCCGTCGGCGTGGAAGATCCCATGAAGTACGATATGTACAAGGCAGCTTCTGACCCTGACATGTCCACAAACATCCCGGCAAGTGAAGACAAGGCCGGTATCAAGCGTCGTCCGGACGTGGCCAAGATCTATATGCTGCAGGAAGGCGGTGAAATGGTCCGGGTGGTGCTGCCGATTCACGGTTACGGCCTGTGGTCAACCCTGTACGGTTTCGTGTCCCTGGAAGGGGACCTGAACACCATTGAAGGTCTTGGCTTCTACGCCCATGCGGAAACGCCGGGTCTGGGGGGTGAAGTGGACAACCCCCGCTGGAAGCAGCAGTGGGTTGGCAAGGAACTCTACGGTGATGACAAGACCGAGCCGCAAATCCAGCTGGTCAAAGGCGGTGTGAGCTCCGATACCCGTGACAGGGAACACAAGATTGACGCTCTGTCCGGGGCAACCCTGACCAGCCGTGGTGTCCAGCAGCTGGTTAATTACTGGATGGGCGACCGCGGTTTTGCGCCATTCCTGCAAAAACTTCGTGAAGGGGAGGTCTGATCATGGCAGGCGCTTCAGCCAAACAGGTTCTCTTCGAACCGATTTTCAGTAACAACCCCATCGCCCTGCAGATCCTGGGGATCTGCTCGGCGCTGGCGGTAACCACAAGCCTGAATGTGACCATTGTCATGTGTCTGGCGGTTATCGCGGTAACGGCCTTTTCCAACCTGGCAGTCTCACTGGTGCGTACCCAGATTCCGGGCAGCATCCGGATCATCGTGCAGATGACCATTATTGCGTCCCTGGTTATCGTGGTAGACCAGATCCTCAAGGCCTATGCCTATGAGATCTCCAAGCAGCTGTCGGTATTTGTTGGACTGATTATTACCAACTGTATCGTTATGGGCCGTGCGGAAGGCTTTGCCATGAACAACCCGCCGCTCCTCAGTTTCCTGGATGGTGTCGGTAACGGCCTGGGCTACTCGGTGATGCTGCTTTTCGTGGCTTTCTTCCGCGAGCTGATCGGTGCCGGTTCGCTGTTCGGGCTCACGCTGATGCCGACCGTTAACGAAGGTGGCTGGTACGTGCCCAACGGCCTGCTGCTGCTGCCGCCGAGTGCGTTTTTCATCATCGGCCTGGCCATCTGGGGCCTGCGCGCCTGGAAGCCTGAGCAGGTTGAAGAGCCTGACTTCAAGATGTCACGCCACAAAGCCAAGGAGGCCTTCTGATGGAGCACTATATCAGTCTGATCCTCAAGGCCATTTTCGTTGAGAACATGGCGCTGGCCTTCTTTCTGGGGATGTGTACCTTCCTGGCCATTTCCAAGAAGATCGAGGCCGCCATTGGTCTTGGTATTGCCGTTGTGGTGGTGCTGACCGTCACTGTGCCGGTGAACAACCTGCTGTATAACACCATCCTGCGGGAAGGTGCCCTGGAGTGGGCGGGTCTGCCAAACGTCGATCTGAGCTTCCTGGGGCTGCTGACCTACATTGGTGTTATTGCCGCCATCGTTCAGATCATGGAGATGGTGCTGGACAAGTACATCCCCGCGCTCTATGCCGCTTTGGGTGTGTTCCTGCCGCTGATTACCGTGAACTGCGCCATCCTGGGTGCGTCACTGTTCATGGTGGAGCGTGACTACACCTCTGGCGAAAGTCTGGTATATGGCTTTGGCGCTGGCGTGGGCTGGGCCCTGGCTATCGTTGCACTGGCGGGTATCCGTGAGAAACTGAAGTACAGTGACGTTCCCGAAGGCCTGCGCGGCCTTGGCATCACCTTCATCACTGTAGGTCTGATGTCACTGGGCTTCATGTCCTTCTCCGGTATTTCCCTGTAACCAACCCGGTGATTCGGTTTAACGAAAAGGCGAGACCATGAATACAGAAATCATTCTCGGCGTGGTCATGTTCACCGTTATCGTTCTGGCGCTGGTGGCGATCATCCTCGCCGCCCGCTCCCGGCTGGTAAGCACCGGTGATGTGACCATTGAGATCAACGATGACCCCGAGCACACGGTAAAGACCAGTGCCGGTGGCAAGCTGCTGGGTACCCTGGCCAACAGCGGTATCTTCCTGTCCTCCGCCTGTGGCGGCGGCGGTACCTGTGCCCAGTGCAAGTGCAAGGTGTTTGACGGCGGCGGCGCCATGCTGCCCACCGAAAAGACCCACTTCACCCCGCGGGAAGAGAAGGAAGGCTGGCGCCTGTCCTGCCAGGTTCCTGTCAAGCAGGACATGAAGATCGAGGTGCCGGAAGAGTTCTTCGGCGTGAAGAAGTGGGAATGCGAGGTTATCTCCAACCACAACGTCGCCACCTTCATCAAGGAACTGGTGCTGAAGCTGCCGGAAGGCGAGGAAGTGGACTTCCGCGCTGGTGGCTATGTGCAGCTGGAGTGCCCGCCCTACGAAATCAATTTCAAGGATTTCGATATCGAGGAAGAGTTCCACGAAGACTGGGACAAGCACGATATCTGGCGCTACAAGGCCATCAACAAGGAAGAGACCATCCGCGCCTACTCCATGGCCAACTATCCGGAAGAAAAAGGGCTGCTCAAGTTCAATATCCGGATTGCCACACCGCCCCCGGGCACCGACCATCCGCCGGGCATCATGTCCAGTTACGTGTTCAACCTGAAGCCGGGTGACAAGGTAACGGTGATGGGGCCGTTCGGTGAGTTCTTCGCCAAGAAGACAGACGCGGAAATGGTATTCATCGGTGGTGGTGCCGGTATGGCGCCCATGCGCTCCCATATCTTCGACCAGCTCAAGCGCCTGAACTCCAAGCGCAAGATCAGCTTCTGGTATGGTGCCCGGAGTGTCCGCGAGATGTTCTATGTGGAAGACTTCGACATGCTGGCCCGGGAGAATGACAACTTCGAGTGGCATGTAGCGCTGTCTGATGCGCTGCCGGAAGATAACTGGGACGGCCCGACCGGGTTCATTCACAATGTACTGTACGAGAACTATCTGAAGGACCACCCGGCACCGGAAGACTGCGAGTACTACATGTGTGGGCCCCCCATCATGAATGCTTCCGTGATCAAGATGCTCAAGGATCTTGGTGTGGAAGATGAAAACATCATGCTGGACGACTTCGGGGGTTAAGACACTCAGATGACATCCGGCATGTCTCGACCCGTCAGGGTAGCCAGAGCCAGCATCCTTGCGATGCTGGCTCTGGTCGCCCTGGCGGGTTGTTCGTTTGAGCCAGAGGAAAAGATCTGGGAAATCACCGGGGGAATCTTTGGTACCGGGTACCATATCAATGTCGTATTGACCGACGACAGGGAAACCCTTGAAGATTTGTCGCAAGGTATAACGAAAACCCTGGAGTCTGTGGATGCCAGCATGTCCACCTGGCGGGAGGATTCGGAGCTCAGCCGCTTCAACCTGAAGGATGATCAGTCGGAGTGGACACCGGTCTCCGATGCCATGTTCGAGGTGCTGGCAGCCGCCAGGCAGGTTTCTGAGCGATCGGGTGGTGCCTTCGATATCACCATTGGTCCGGTGGTGAACCTGTGGGGGTTCGGCCCGGAGGGGCGCCCTCAAACGATACCGGATGACCAGCTGTTGGCAGACAAGCTCGCCAATACCGGTTTTCGCTTTCTGGAACTGGACCCTGAGCGGAACGCCATCCGTGCCGAGCGCAAGCAATACCTTGACCTCTCCGGCATTGCCAAGGGCTACGGGGTCGATGCGGTCGCCCGGTACCTTGAAAGCGAGGGTGTGGACCGGTACCTGGTGGAAATCGGGGGTGAGGTCAGGGTGAATGGGCGAAAGCCCGATGGATCTGCATGGCGCCTGGCGGTCGAGCAGCCGGACGTCCAGGGTCGGCAGGTAAACCGTGTCGTGGCCATGGACCGGAGTAGCATGGCAACATCCGGGGATTATCGTAACTATTACGAATCCAATGGCCAGCGATTCTCCCATACCATAGACCCTGTAACCGGAAGGCCGGTTGGTCACAGGTTGGCCTCGGTAACGGTTATTCATGAGTCATCGATGATGGCTGATGCCTGGGCCACAGCGTTTACCGTACTGGGGTTCGAGGAGGGTTATCGGCTGGCTTTGCAGGAAAATCTGGCGGTCTATTTTATCGTGCGTGAAGGTGAGGGGTTCGAAACCCGTCACACCCCTGCCTTTGCCACCTGGCTGATTGAGTGACTGGAGGTAGTCATGGGTACGTTCTTACTGGCGTTGTTGATTGTGGGCCTGCTGGTCGCCGCCATGTCCGTAGGGGTTATTTTCGGGCGCAAGCCCATCACCGGCACTTGTGGTGGTCTGGGCGCGGCGGGCATTACCGGGCCTTGCGAAATCTGTGGCGGTGATACCAGCAAGTGCGAGAACAGCGAAGAAGACCCGGCGGGCAACAACCTGGCCTATGACGCGGCAGACGCAGGCAAGCGTAGCGGGTCTTGATACCGTACTGACATAACACGAGGATCCCTGCTCCCGGTGGCCTGGGGTTGCCGGTGGGCTGTTTTTATTTAACGACCACGCGATAAGGAGTGACCGTCCTGATGCCTGAACATCATTATGACGTCGTGGTGATTGGCGCAGGCCCCGCCGGAGAAGGTGCGGCCATGAATGCCACCAAGCATGGCAAGCGCGTTGCAATCATTGAAGACAAGCCCACTGTCGGGGGCAACTGCACCCACTGGGGCACCATTCCCTCCAAGGCCCTCAGGCACTCCGTCAAGCAGATCATCACCTTCAACACCAACCAGATGTTCCGGGACATTGGTGAGCCACGCTGGTTTTCCTTTCCCAGGGTCTTGCAGAATGCACAGAAGGTAATCGACAAGCAGGTCAAGCTTCGCACCCAGTTCTACTCCCGCAACCGGGTCAACCTGATCAATGGCCGGGCCTTCTTCCTGGACAAGAACCGGCTTGAGGTCCGCGGTGCCAAGACATCAGAGGTGCTCAACTTCAAGCAGGCCATCATTGCCACGGGTTCACGGCCTTACATGCCGCCGGATGTGAACTTCCGCCATCGCCGTATCTACAACAGCGACACCATTCTCAACCTGTCCCACACGCCACGCACGCTGATTATCTATGGTGCCGGGGTAATCGGTTCAGAGTATGCCTCCATTTTTGCGGGGCTTGGGGTCAAGGTTGACCTGATCAACCCGGGTAACCGCCTGCTGTCATTCCTGGATGACGAAATTTCTGATGCCCTCAGCTACCACCTGCGAAACAACGGGGTGCTGGTGCGCCATAACGAAGAGTACGAATCGGTGGACGGCGATGACCATGGGGTGGTGCTGTCGCTCAAGTCCGGCAAGAAGATCCGCGCGGATGCCTTCCTTTGGTGTAACGGGCGCGCCGGCAACACCGACAACCTGGGGCTGGAAAACCTCGAGCTGGAGCCGAACAGCCGGGGCCAGCTGCAGGTGGATGAGCATTATCGTACCGCGGTTCCCAATATCTATGCCGCAGGCGATGTCATAGGCTGGCCCAGCCTGGCCAGTGCTGCCTATGACCAGGGCCGATCTGCATCCTCGGACCTGGTCAAGGACGAGTACTTCCGGTTTGTGTCGGATGTACCTACTGGTATCTACACCATTCCCGAAATCAGTTCCGTGGGCCCGACCGAGCGGGAGCTGACTGAGAAGAAAGTGCCCTATGATGTGGGTCAGGCGTTCTTCAAGGACCTGGCGCGCGCGCAGATCACCGGTGAGAAAGTGGGCATGCTGAAGATCCTGTTCCATCGGGAGACCCGGGAGATCCTGGGCATTCACTGCTTTGGTGACCAGGCGGCCGAGATCGTCCACATCGGACAGGCCATCATGAACCAGGAAGGGGAGGCCAATTCCCTGAACTATTTCATCAATACCACCTTTAACTACCCGACCATGGCGGAAGCCTACCGGGTAGCTGCCCTTAACGGCCTGAACCGGATTTTCGAATAAACCGGGGGCCGTGCGGTCCGGATTCGGCTTGGGCCAGTGTGGCCTCGCCGGATCAGGCTGTCGTGGCGCCGTGTCCTTCCTCTTGCTCCGCCGTCGCCTCAGACGGTCGGGGTAGCCTCACCGCCCGGTTGTCGAAGTAGATCCGGGTGCTGGTGGGGAAGTCCGTGATAATGCTGTTCACGCCCATATCTTCCATGAGCAACATGTCGTGGATGCGGTTTACGGTCCAGACCGACACCTGCATATCATGCCGGTGCGCCTGGTTGACCATATCCGCTGAACATATCCGCCAGCTGGGAATCAGGTAACTGCACTCCAATCGCCGGGCCGTGATGACAGGTCGGGGAAACCGCCGGCCTGCCACGTAACCCGTGTGAATCTTGCGGTTCCGTCGCTTGATCTGTTGCAGGAACCAGCCATCGGACGAGGTAACGACTACGGTTTCGAACAGCTTCCTGCGCTGAATCATCTCCGTTAGCCGGTTGCAGAGGATATTCAGCCGGTTGCGGCCATCCGGCTTGACTTCCAGTTGATAGTGGGCGACCTCGGGGCAGGCATCCAGTACTTGCTCCAGGGTGGGTACGCCCACCGGGTCCGGCCAGGGCGCAGTGTTAGTTCGGGCATCCAGCCGGGAAAGCTCGGCGACGCTCTGGTTGGCCACCTTGCCGGTCTTGCCGGTGGTGCGCTCAAGGGTCAGATCATGAATGACCACGGGGATACCGTCAGACGACAATTGCACGTCCAGTTCAAAGTGCCGGATTCCATGACGGTAGGCCGTGGTGAACCCGGCCAGAGTATTCTCCGGGGCTTCACCCCGGGCTCCGCGATGACCATAGATGATCATTTTGCCCTGGCTTCTCCTGTGTTCCGGTAAAGCTGCTGGCGTTTCTTCCAGAGTTGGTGACATTCGTGGACGTCTTCAAGGTACGCAGGCAGCTCGTCCATCAACAGCGCCTGTGGGCCGTCGACCAGCGCTTTTTCCGGGCGCGGATGGAAGTCTACGAGCACCATGTTGGCACCGGCAACCACGCCCTGGGCGGTAGCGTGCATGACGTCGGGGATGCCATCCGGGGCCTTGTCTCGGCTACCGACGGAGTGGGATGGATCAATGCACACCGGCATACGGGTCAGCCGTTTCACGGTGGGCACATGGGCGAAGTCGACCATATTGCGATGGGGCTGGCCAGCGTCGGTTTTCATGCCGCGCAGGCAGAACACCACGTTGGCATTGCCCTCGCTGGCGAGGTATTCCGCCGCGTTCAGGGATTCGTTCAGGGTAATGCCGAAACCACGTTTAAGCAGTACCGGATAGGTTTTCTGGCGGCCGATGGCCTTGAGCAGCTCGAAGTTCTGGGTGTTACGGGTGCCCACCTGCAGCATGACGCCAGTAGGGCGCCCCAGTTTCTCCAGGCACTCGTCGATTTCCTCGATATGGCTTTCATGGGTAATTTCCATGGCCACCACACGGATATCGTGTTTGCCGGCGGTCTCGAATACCCAGGGCAGGCAGCTTTTGCCATGGCCCTGGAACGAGTAGGGGTTGGTGCGCGGTTTGTAGGCCCCCATGCGAGTGCAGTGCTGGCCCTGCTCACTCAGCGCCCGCATCATGATTTCCACGTGCTCGGGGGTATCCACCGCGCACAGGCCCGCGAACACGTTCAGGTTGTGCTGGCTGAATTCCACGCCGTTATAGGTGAATCCCGACTGGCGCTGGTCGTCCCGGTGCCGGCCCAGAATCCGGTAGTCATCGGAAATCCGGATAACCCGCTCCACTGCTGGCAGGGCTTCGATTTCGTCCTTGTCCAGGCTCTTGGTGTCGCCAAGCAGATAGATTTCGGTCAGTCGCTGACTGGCGCCTACCACTTCATGGACCTTGACCGCCACCCCGGGCAGTTGCTCAAGAAAGCTCATGGTCTGACGATAGCTGTCGCTGTCCAGCTGCGTGTCCGGATGGAGTATGGCGAGCATGTTGGTTCTCCTGAAGCAGGTAGACCCGGGCGACGCAGGGGCGGCCCGGGTTTTGAATGAGTGCAGCCGACGATCAGGCCGGCGCGTCACTGGCCCGGTGGCGGGCCTGCATGTATTCCCGATGATTAAGGTGCAGCAGTTCGGCCATCCGGCGAATCAGGTGTTCTTCGTACTTGTCGATACGGCCATCGGCCAGTGCTACCCGCCAGATACTTTCCAGAACCCGCTGCTTGGCATCCTGACTTAGCTGCTCGTTGAGCTGGCCGGTGAATTCGTAGATCGAGGTGGAGTCATCGGCATGGTTCAGGGCGTCGTCGAGGATCTGCCGGGCTTCTTCCGGTGTCACCTGGTGAACCTTGACCGCACAGTCGACGATGGTTTCCAGCTCCCGTTCATCCTCGTGGTTGTCGATGCGGGAAAGCTGGACCATCAGTGCCGTGGCCGCCACTGCCAACTGGTGATGGTCAGGGTCGGCGGGTGCTCCCCTTGCACCGGTATCCGGAAACAACAATTGACGAAGTTGGTTGATCATCCAGCTATTGTCCTCCGGTCAGGCAGCCCGGGCGAGCTGGCTGACCCTTTGTTCCAGTTCCACCTGGTCAGCGGCAAAGCGACGAATGCCCTCGGCCAGTTTCTCGGTCGCCATGGCGTCTTCGTTGGATTCCCAGCGGAACAGGTGTTCGTCGATAGCCATGGGCCGGTCCGCACTGTGGGCATTGTCTGGTGACAGTTGGCGGGGCAGCTCCCCGGTATCCTCCTTGAGTGCCTTCAGCAGGGCCGGGCTGATGGTCAGCCGGTCACAGCCGGCCAATTGCTCGATCTCACCGGTATTGCGGAAGCTGGCTCCCATGACCACGGTGTCGTAGCTATTGGCCTTGTAGTAATTATAGATACGGCTTACCGACAGCACACCGGGATCTTCTTCCGGGGCGAAGGCATCCCGGTCGCAGTGGGCCAGGTGCCAGTCCAGGATGCGGCCCACAAATGGTGAGATCAGGTAAGCCCCGGCGTCGGCGCAGGCTGCCGCCTGGACAAAGGAGAACAGCAGGGTCAGGTTGCAGTGGATGCCTTCCTTTTGCAGCTGCTCCGCTGCACGGATGCCCTCCCAGGTGGAAGCAATCTTGATCAGTATACGGCTGGTATCCACACCCTGACTGTCGTACAGCTCGACCAGGCGCCGGGCCTTGTCGATGGTGGCCCGGGTATCAAAGGACAGGCGGGCATCCACCTCGGTGGATACCACGCCGGGAATCAGGTCCAGTATCTGCTTGCCGGCCAGTACCGCCAGGGTATCGGTAGCCCAGCTCAGCTGTTCCTGGTCGGAGCCGCCCTGGCGGGCTGCGAAAGCAACCGCCTGGTCCAGCATGGGACGGTAGGCGTCTGAGCCTGCGGCCTTGAGCAACAGCGATGGATTGGTGGTGGCATCCTGTGGCCGCCACTCGGCGATGGCTTCCAGGTCACCGGTGTCGGCGACCACGGTGGTCATGGCTTTGAGTTGTTCAAGCTTGCTGATCATCGATGATTGTTCCTCGTGTCCCTATTGTCGTCAGGCATGCTTCCTGTTGCGGCAAAGCGCGTGGGGCCTTCGGCAAAAACCGGGAAGGGCCGGAATCTGCTGGAAGGCTGTCGTCATATCGTTACGATAACCGGCTGGCGTGGCGGGAACAAGACAGCAAAGGCTTATCGGCTGGTCATGCAGAAGCTATGCAGGGTCTGGTTGAGGGAGAGGCTCCCGAACTTTGGCCAACGCATCAAGTACCACCTCTATGCCGCTGCCCGGACGATGGGCGTTCTCGCTGATATGTCGGCGGAACTGGCGCCCCCCGGGCTGGCCATGGAACAGGCCCATGATATGGCGGGTGATGTGACTGAGGTATACGCCTCGTTCCAGTTCTGCCTCAATAAACGGCAACATGGCCCTGAGGGCGTCGTGGCGACTGGACACGGAGGGCTCTTCGCCGAACAATTCAGGGTCAACACCGGCAAGCAGCCAGGGGTTGTGGTAGGCCTCCCGGCCGAGCATGACCCCGTCAGTGTGTTCAAGGTGCTGGTGACACTCCTCGAAGGTCTTGATTCCCCCGTTTATGATGATTTCCAGCTCCGGGTAGCGAGCCTTGAGGTCATACACCCACGGGTACTTGAGCGGCGGGATATCCCGGTTCTCCTTGGGGCTCAAGCCTTCCAGCACGGCAATGCGGGCATGGACAATAAAGGTCCGGCAGCCGGCCGCCGCCACGGTTTCCATGAAGTGGCAGAGATCTTCCCAGGACTCCCGTCCGTCGATACCGATCCGGTGTTTGACGGTGACCGGCAGGGAGGTGGCGGCGATCATGGATCGCACTCCGTCGGCGACCTTTTCCGGGTGGCCCATCAGGCAGGCGCCGATCATGTTGTTCTGTACCCGGTCACTGGGGCAGCCGACGTTCAGGTTGACCTCGTTGAAGCCATACTCTTCCGCCAGGGCTGCGCATCGGGCCAGTTCGTCCGGGTCACTGCCGCCCAGTTGCAGGGCAAGGGGATACTCCAGCGGGTCATGCTGCAGAAAACGGGCGGTATCGCCATGGATCAGGGCGCCGGTGGTGACCATCTCGGTATACAACAGTGCCCGTCGGCTCAGGATTCTGGCCAGGTAACGATAGTGGCGGGTAGTCCAGTCCATCATGGGTGCCACACAGAAGCGGCGGGACAAAGGAGCAGGGGACTTTATATGTGTCTCTGGCATAGACATGAACGTATGGCCTGATACAGCAGTGAATCTGGCAGGCATTGTACCTGAACGTACCATCGGCGATGTAGCAGAAACCCGTGAAAAATCGCCTGTAGCCTTTGCCCGGGGGGGCATTTTCTGAAAAAATAGCCCGCTCATTTCAGGGGCGCTGCTGATGACACAGAAGACGCTGCTTTCTCTCCGAAATCTGGGCAAACAGTTCTCCGGCAAAACGGTGCTGGACTCCCTCGACCTGGATATCGCGGATGGCGAGTTCATCACACTGCTGGGGCCCTCAGGGTGCGGTAAAACCACCCTGTTGCGGTTGCTGGCTGGTTTTGAAATACCCGACAGTGGCACCATTGAGCTCAACGGCACAGATATCACTGCCTTGCCGCCGGAGCAGCGACCTCTGAACACCGTTTTCCAGCACTATGCGCTGTTCCCTCATATGACGGTGTATGACAACGTCGCCTATGGCCTGAAGATGGAAAAACGGCCAAGGGACGAGATTCGCCAGCGGGTGGAGGATGCCCTCGCCATGGTGCAACTGGGTGACTTTGCCCGGCGCAAGCCCCACCAGCTTTCGGGCGGCCAGCAACAGCGGGTGGCCATCGCCCGGGCTGTGGTCAAGCGCCCGAAACTCCTGCTGCTGGATGAGCCGCTTTCAGCGCTGGATTACAAGCTGCGCCGGACCATGCAGATTGAACTCAAACGGCTGCAGCGGGAGCTGGGCATTACCTTCGTCTTCGTCACCCACGACCAGGAAGAAGCCCTGTCCATGTCAGACCGGGTTGTGGTGCTGCAATCGGGCAAGGTGCAGCAGAAGGGGACGCCGCGTGAAATCTACGAGCGCCCTGCCAACCTTTTCACCGCCCGCTTTGTTGGAGAAACCAATCTTTTCCCGGGTGTCCTGGAACAGGTGGATGAGCAGCGCATAACGGTGAATGTCTCCGGCTACCGGCGCACCATGAGGCGACCACGGTTCCCGGTTTCCGAAGGTCAGGGGGTGCATGTCCTGCTGCGACCAGAGGATATCCGGGTGCTGGAGCCGGACGCAGACCACGGCTTTGCCGGCAAGGTCGTGGAGCGCAACTATAAAGGCAGTACCCTGGACTCGGTGATTCACCTCGACGATGGCACCGAGGTGCTTGCCAGTGAGTTCTTCGACGAGGACGACCCCGCCTTTGACTACCGCCTGGGTGAGCCGGTTCGGGTCAGTTGGGTCGAGGGCTGGGAGTGGCTGCTGCCCCAGGAAGAAGTGCACGCTCCCGAGGACCAGGCAGCGAATGCTTAGGGGGTTGCGGCAACCCTTCCGGACCGGTGTGCTGGTGCTGGTCTGGACTTGGCTGCTGGCACTGGTGTTGGCGCCCAATCTGCTGGTGATCGGTGCCAGTTTCCTGACCCGTGACCCGGGGACCTTCCTGTCGTTACCAGTGACGCTGGAGAATTATCGCAGTCTGCTTGACCCGCTGTACCTCGAGGTCTTCCTCCACTCCCTGTACATGGGCTCGGTAACGACCCTGGTTTGCCTGGTCATTGGTTACCCCTTCGCCTGGGCCCTGTCCCGGGTTGCAAAGGAGCGCCAGCTGCTGCTGATCTTCCTGCTGATCGTGCCCTTCTGGACCAACTCCCTGGTGCGTACCTACGCACTGAAACTACTGATGGCCACTAATGGACTGATCAATACCGGCTTGATGGAGATGGGGCTTATCGATGTGCCGCTGCGCATGCTGTATACCGAAGGCGCCGTTATCGTCGGCCTGGTCTATTTGCTGTTGCCGTTCATGATACTGCCCCTGTACTCGGTCTTTGATGACCTGCGACGGGAGTTGCTGATGGCCTCCCACGACTTGGGGGCCGGGCGTTTCAGCACCTTTATCCATGTGGTGGTGCCCCTGACCCTGCCCGGCGTCCTGGCCGGTGTGATGCTGGTGCTTTTGCCGGCTATGGGGCTCTTCTTTGTCCCGGACATCCTGGGTGGTTCCCGTAACCTGCTGGTGGGCAATGTGATCAAGAACCAGTTCCTGGATGCCCGTGACTGGCCGTTCGGTGCCGCCGCTGCCATCATGCTTACCCTGGCCATGGCCCTGCTGCTGTTTACACACCGTCTCAGTCAGCGGCGCCTGGGTGAGGAGGCCGAGGTATGACTCGCTGGTTGCCAAGGGCCTACCTGGTGCTGGTGTACCTGGCCCTTTATATCCCCATCGGTGTGCTGGTGGTGTTTTCCTTCAATGATGGTCGCACCGGCTACCGCTGGGGTGGCTTCACCTGGCGCTGGTACGAGTCACTGTTCAGCAATGACGCCATGATGCAGGCCTTGTGGAATTCCCTGTGGCTCGCGGTATCGGCGGCCACCCTGTCGACCCTGATCGGTGCTCTGACGGCGCTGGCACTGCACCGTTATCGGTTCCGGGGCAAGAAGGCCCTTCGGGGTATGCTGTTCGTGGTGATGATGTCGCCGGAGATTGTGCTGGCCATATCCCTGCTGTCGCTGTTCCTGCTGGTGGGGGTGCAACTGGGTTACTTCTCCCTGTTACTGGCGCACGTCACCTTCTGCCTGCCCTTTGTGGTGATTACTGTGATGGCCCGTCTCAGCGGCTTTGACGAAAGCTTGCCGGAAGCGGCCAGGGACCTGGGTGCCTCGGATTTCACCATGACCCGCACTGTGCTGCTGCCGGTGATCATGCCGGCGCTGCTGGCGGGCTGGCTGCTGGGCTTTACCCTCAGCCTGGACGATGTGGTGGTGAGCACCTTTGTTAGTGGCCCCGGATATGAAATCCTGCCGCTACGCATCTACTCTATGGTGCGAGTCGGCCTGAAACCCGAAGTGAATGCACTGGGTACGCTGTTGCTGGTGTTTTCACTGCTGATGCTTGTGTTGTCCCAATGGATTCTGATGAGGAGTAAACAATGAAGAAACTTGCCATTGCCGGTCTGGCAGCGGTCACCCTGGCAGGCTGCAGCGACCAGCAGGAAGAGGCGCAAGTGCTGAACCTGTACAACTGGTCAGAGTACATGCCGCAGGAAGTTCTGGACCGGTTCGAGGAAGAAATAGGCATACAGGTGGTCTACACCACCTATGACAGTAACGAGGCCATGTATGCCCGCCTGAAGCTGCTGGATGACAGCAGCCAGTATGACCTTGCCGTGCCGTCCACTTACTATGTGAACAAGATGCGCAAGGAAGACCTGCTGATGGAAATCGACCACAGCCAGATCGAAGGTTTCGATAACCTGGATCCGGAGCTGGTGGACCAGAGCTTCGACAAGGACAACGCCTATTCCGTGCCTTACCTCTGGGGCACCACCGGCCTGGCCATCGACAGTGATGCGGTGGAAGAGGGCGAAGTAACCGGCTGGGCCGACCTGTGGGACCAGCAGTATGAAGGCCAGGTGATGCTGACGAACGACATGCGGGAAGTGTTCCATGTCGGCCTGCGCGTACTGGGTTACTCCGGTAACAGCACCGATCCGGAAGAAATCGAGGAAGCCTATCAGAAGCTCACCGAGCTGATGCCGTCCGTTCGCACGTTCAACTCTGACGCGCCCCGTATGCCGTATCTCGAAGGCGAGACCGACATCGGCATGATCTGGAACGGCGAAGCCTTTATGGGCAAGGAAGATATGCCTTCACTGGAGTACATCTATCCTGAGGAAGGTGTCATCGTGTGGCTCGACAGTTTCGTGATCCCCAAAAATGCCGCCAATCCGGAAGCTGCCCACAAGTTCATCAGCTTCGTATTGCAGCCGGAGATCTCTGCGCTGATCAGCGAGGACATCGGCTACGCCACACCAAACCTGGCTGCCCGTGACCTGCTGCCGGAGGAAGTTGCCAGCAATCGCACCAGCTATCCCACCGCGGAAGATATGGAAAACGCCGAGTTCCAGGAGGACGTGGGGGATGAGGCCATGCAGATCTATAATCGTTACTGGGAACAGCTGAAAACCGGTCGATAGGATCCGGCATCGGGGCAGGGTGCAAGGCCCGGCCCCAGTGCTCACCGGGCAGACCCCGGGGAGCAATAATGATAGTATCCTCAGCTTTTCAGCCTTGAGGGACAGATATGTCAGTTGTGGTTCAGGCCCTGATACCGGTGTTTGTGCTGATCGTGATCGGGCACCTGTTCCGGCGCTGGCAGTTCCCCGGCGAGGGTTTCTGGATCCAGGCTGAACGCTTCACCTACTACGCCCTGTTTCCGGCCATGCTGATCTACAAGCTGGGACAGGCACGCCTCCCCGCGTCCGCCTACGGCGACATCCTGTTACTGATCGTCGCCATGCTGGTGGCCATGACGCTGATTCTCGTGTTGATCCAGCTGATCTGGCGCTGGCCGGGGCCTGTCTATTCTTCCGTGTTCCAGGGTGGTATCCGCTTCAATTCCTATGTGGGGCTGGCGGCGGCAGGTATGTTGCTGGGGGACGAGGGGATCTCACTGATCGCGGTGGCCGTGGCGGTGAAGGTGCCACTGCTGAACCTGCTGTGCATCCTGATGTTCTCGGTGACCTGTCGGCAGGGAAAGTTGCGCCTGGCACCAGTAATCAAGGCCATCGTCACCAACCCGCTGATTATTGGGTCGGTGATTGGCGTGATCTGGAGTTTCTTCCGTATCGGCTTTCATCCGGTGGTGGCCGGTATCCTGGCTCCGCTGAGCGACCTGGCACTGCCCATGGGTCTGATGTGCGTGGGTGCCGGGTTGCAACTGAAAGCCCTGCGTAATGCCTCGGCACCTTTCCTGGTGTCATCTTTCGCCAAGCTGGTGATCTTCCCGGTACTCACCCTGGGCCTGGCCATGCTGCTGGGTATGAGCGGCACCCTGGTGCAGGTCGCCATCCTGCTGGCGGCATTGCCCACCGCCACCTCATCCTACATCCTGGCTCGCCAACTGGGGGGCGACGCCCCCCTGATGGCCGCTATCATCAGCGGGCAGACCTTGTTGGGCATGGTTACCCTGCCGCTGTTACTCGGCGTTCTCTGGCAGGCAGCGTAGAACGGCATCCGCAAGGCTCTGCTGGAATTCCAGGTAACCTGTGGCGGTAGGCTCGATATCACCGGCCAGGGGATCCCAGGTGCTGATCGGTATCTCCACATCGGTCATCAACGACTCCCACCATTGCCGGTTGAACTGGGGTTCCGTCAGCAGACAGGGCTGGTCCGCCTGCTGCAACCGTTGCTGCACCTCTGCCAGGTGACGGGCACCCGGGCTACGCTCGGGACTGAGGGTCAGTACGCCGGCGATGGTCAGCCCGTAGTGCTCAGCGAAGCGACGGAAGGCATCATGGTAGGTGAACAGGTCCAGGTCCTTCGCCGGCTGCAGTTGTACACGGATAGCGGCCTCACGTTCTTTCAGCGCCACTTTGAAGTTCGCCAGGTTCCTGTCGACCTGCTCAGCATCGATGCCCTCAAGGTCTTCGATGCTGTGGGCGACCTTTCCTGCCATGTCCAGTGCCAGGGTCGGGTCCAGCCAGATATGAGGGTCTTCGCCGTCGCCGTGGTCGTGACCATGACCGTGATCATGAGCGTCGGCGCTGTCGTGCTCTTGCCCATGCTCCGCTTCAGTATGGTCGCCCTGACCATCCTGGTCGTGATGCCCTTGGGCGTCATCGCCTGGTGAGTCGGCTCCCTGGGCCAGGGCCACACTCTGGTCGCGAAAATCCGGCCCCGTCAGCAAGCGTTCAAGGAAGCTCTCCATGCCCGGGCCAACCCAGAAAATCCGGTCTGCGGCGGCCAGTTGGCGGCGCTCGGAGGGACGTAGCTGGTAGGTGTGTGGGCTGGCACCGGCGGGCACCAGCGTGGAAACAGTCACCTGATCGCCCGCCACGGCCCTGACCAGTAGCTCGATCGGGGAGAGGGAGGCCACTATCTTCGGCTTTTCATCATTGGCATGGGCAGTAACTGCCCCGAGGGTCAGAGCCGCCGACAGGCCGACTATCGGTAGTAAACGGGAGATCTGTTTCATGATGGAGACTTGCCCTGATCGTCTTAATGGAAATGTTATAATATTACATTAGGGGTGGAGTGGGAAGTTCCATATGCGTATGAACTCATAACGTCCTCAGCATTCATGGGATTTCCGTCGTGGCTCGGTATAATGGCGCCTTTTCATTCATTCACTGCGTCAGGCTGGATCCTTTAATGACTGTACGTACCCGAATTGCCCCGTCGCCCACCGGTGACCCCCATGTGGGCACAGCGTTTGTCGCCCTGTTCAACCTCTGCTTTGCGCGCCAGCACGGTGGCCAGTTTATCCTCCGCATCGAGGACACCGACCAGGCCCGCAGCACCGCCGAGTCGGAACAGGACATTCTCCGGGCACTGCGCTGGCTCGGTCTGGAATGGGACGAAGGTCCCGATGTGGGAGGCCCCAATGGCCCCTATCGCCAGTCCGAGCGCAAGGATTCCTATCGCCAGTACGCCATGGAACTGGTTGAGAAGGGCCATGCGTTCTACTGCTTCCGCACCCCGGAAGAACTCGACGCCATCCGTGAAGCGCGCAAGGCCCGGGGCGAAAACCCGGGTATCAAGGGCGACCTGGAATTGCCGGCAGACGAAGTGCAGAGTCGTCTGGATGCAGGCGAGCCCTATGTGATTCGTATGAAGGTGCCGGATGAAGGCGTCTGCAAGATTGACGATATGCTTCGTGGCGTGATCGAGATTGACTGGTCCCAGGTGGACTGCCAGATCCTGCTCAAGTCAGACGGCATGCCCACCTACCATCTGGCCAACGTGGTGGATGACCATCTGATGGGGATTACCCACGTGCTGCGGGGTGAGGAGTGGATCAACTCTGCGCCCAAACACCAGCTGCTGTATGAGTATTTTGGCTGGGATATGCCGGTGCTGTGTCACCTGCCACTGCTGCGTAATCCGGACAAGAGCAAGCTGTCCAAGCGCAAGAATCCCACCTCGATCAACTTCTACGAGCGTATGGGCTTCCTGCCGGAGGCGGTGACCAACTACCTGGGTCGAATGGGCTGGTCCATGCCGGATGAGCGTGAAAAGTTCACCCTGGACGAGATGATCGCGCACTTCGATATCAACCGGGTGTCCCTCGGCGGTCCGGTGTTTGATGTGGAGAAGCTGCGTTGGCTGAACGGCCTGTGGTTGCGGGAGGACGTTTCCGACGACCAGTTCGTGGAGCGCCTGCACCAGTGGTGGTTCAACGAAGATGCCCTGCGCGCCCTGGTGCCTCATGTAAAGGGCAGGGCGGAGGTGTTCTCTGATGTGGCGCCCATGGCTTCTTTCATGTTCTCCGGCATGCTGGAACTGACTCCGGAGGACTTTGCCCACAACAAGCTGGACGAAGGCCAGGTGAAGCGGGTGCTGCAGTTTGCCCTGTGGAAGCTGGAAGCCCAGCGTCACTGGAGCAAGGAAAATATCTTCGCGGACATCAAGGGTCTGGCCAAGGCTATGGAGCTGAAGATGGGCGACTTCATGTTCGCCATCTTCGTTGCGATTGCCGGTACGCCCAATTCCTGGTCGGTCATGGACTCCATGGCGCTGCTGGGTCCGGACATGACCCGTGCCCGTTTGCGCCATGCGCTGACTGTTCTGGGCGGTTTTTCCAAGAAGGAAACCAAGCGGGTGGAGAAGGAGTACGCTGCACTGATCGCAGAATGAGCGATCTGGTGGTGTTTTGAACGGTCTGGACAGGGATGTCCAGAAAACTGAAAAAAATGCGTTTTAAGTGTTGACGCCCCCCGGGCGGATCCTTAATATACGCAGCCGTTGAGGGGCCATAGCTCAGCTGGGAGAGCGCAACACTGGCAGTGTTGAGGTCAGCGGTTCGATCCCGCTTGGCTCCACCAATTTCTAGTCCCCTTCGTCTAGTGGCCTAGGACTCCGCCCTTTCACGGCGGCAACAGGGGTTCGAACCCCCTAGGGGACGCCAATTTGGTAACACGGTTTAGTCCACCGGGTTATCAGCAAAAAAACCGCCTTCGGGCGGTTTTTTTGTGTCTGCTTTTTGGGGCTCGGTTTTCCGGCTGCAGGGTTGGGGTTCTGGTTTAGGTGCCGGGGACCGGGGCCGGTGACATCTTTCAGGACACGCCCCGTGAATCCATCCCTGGAGGGCTCCGTCGCGCCATCCCTGGCGCTCCAGGGTCCTGAAAGATGTCCCCAACCCCACTCCCTATTTACCTGCTCGATATCGCCGACACGTGTTGTTGGCACCTGAGCTTCGCAAAAATATTGGGCGCAGTGTTAGTTCTGGAACTAGACATAAACAGTCTTTACCTTGCGCAGATTGCCAGTAGGCAGAGTTCTAGAAGTGGTTGTGTCGGTTTATCGTAGAGATATCAAAAAGCTTCGTAAGAGATGGGGTGGGAAGACTTTTCTGGACCCTGGAGCGCCAGGGATGGCGCGACGGAGCCCTACAGGGACGTACTTGCGAGGCGTGTCCAGAAAAGTCTTACCGCCTCAGCTCGACCACCCGGATACAGCAGGCTCCTAAATCAAATCAACAGGCCGCCTCCACAGTCAGAGTGGCAACTACCAACTCAGCGAACAGCAATAGCACCTTTCCCAACCCCCTCAAAAGCCCGAACACGAACCTCATCGCCGGGGTGTGAAGCCTTGATCTGGTCAGCCAGGTAAGCGGCAATTAACTCAACGGTGGTATCGGTTTCCAGGAACCACACCCGCTGACGGGGCAAGGTCAGCCGGAACTCACCCTGCTCGGCGTCGTAATGGAAACTCACATACTCGGTGCCATCCCCATCCGTCCAGCTCTGGCTCAGGTCTTCTCGGGTGCCGATGTAGATATCCTGCCACTGCCGAGCCCAGTGCTTCTCCAGCTCCGCGTCCCGCCGTCCGTTGATATCAATGCGGATCGGCGACCGGTGGCCATGAGCGATGCGTTGGCAGTTGCCAAGGTGCTTCTTCAGGCCATGGACGTAATGGTAATAGGCGCCCTCAATCAGTTCCTCCCGCAGGGTGACCTCTACATCCGTCACATTCGCCGGCAGCACAGCCTTCAGTTCCTGCTCCAACAGGCGCGCTACAGCGGATGGCACGACTTCCGTGTGGTCCAGGAATACTACGGACTGTTCCGGCCCCTCGTGGCGGATCTGGCTGCCGTCTGCCAGGGTCCAGGTGAGATGTCCGGGGCTGTCGCTCCGTGCAAGGCAATTTGCGCCGGCCGGTACCACCAGCCGATGGTCTACCCGTTCGTCGATCACCCGTTTGATGGTGCGCTTCACGTTGCCAAAATCGAATACCATGCCCTGCTCATCCAGCTCGCCGCCCAGCACGATGTCGGCAATCCAGCTCTCGCCGACCAGGCCGCGGTGGTGGTCCAGGTAGGCAAAGTCGATAACGGTGAGGTTGTCGATAAACAGGTGATTCATGAAGGCATCCGGCAGGAAGACTGCGACCGTGGGTTGAGAACTGGTCGCATTCTATCAAAGTTCCGTACCGGTGGGTGAATGTGAAGGCGGCCTTCCCGGGTAGCAAATTCCGAAGTATGCAGGCCCCGGGCTGATTATATCGGCAGCAAGCCGTTCATCCAGGCAAGGCTCAGACCGACGACACCGAGACTCACCAGCAGGATGCCGAGATAAACGTTGCGGGCAGACTTGTGGCGACGGTCAGCGGCCAGCTCGTCCAGGTGTCGAGCCACTTGCTCCGCCTGATGGCGGGCGGCTTCCGTAGCCTGTTGAAGGGTGTCGGTCTGCAATGACTTCCAGAATTCCTGGTCCTGGTCACGCTGCCGGTCCAGTTCTTCGCGCAGGTGGGTGTTCCTGTCGGCAACCAGTGTTTCGATGGCCTTGACGGTGTCCCGCTGGTGTTGGTCGAGCAGCTTTTTCAGTAACTCGTTGACCTCCCGGGTCACCGTCTTTGCCACGGCTTTCTGGTGGACGTCCAGGATGGCTTCCAGGGCCGCCAGTTTTTCGTTGATCAGGGTTGTATTCAGGCTGTTGTGCTCGTCCATGCCCTGGCGGAGGTAGCCCACTTGCTCATCAAAGAGTTGGGTCAGGCGTTCGTGGAGCTGTTCACTGATCTGGGACTGGACTTCGGCCCGGGCCGCCATGGCGATCTGGTCTTCGGTCAGCAGGGGGATGTCCGGGTCGTTGGCCGGGGGTACCTGGCTTTCCTCGCTGACCGTTACCGGCTGGGCCTCGGGCATGGCCCGGAGTTTGTCGAGTACCCGAGTGACCCCATCCCGCTCAGGTGGCTTGGGCAGGATGACGTCCACGCCCATGGCACGGGCGGTTTGCTCGAACTCGGCGGATTTACCGGAGGTACACATCACGATGGGTATGTGGGCGGTGGCGGGATTGTTGCGGATGGCGCGGGCGGCCTCGACGCCGTTCATGCCCGGCATCAGATGGTCGATAAAGATTACGTCGGGGTGATCACTGTTACTCAGCAGGTCCAGCGCCTCCTCGGCGGAGTTGGCAGTGCTGACCTCCATATTGCTGCCCTTGAGTAGCTTGCTGAGGGTAAAGCGGGCCACTTTTGAATCGTCCACCAGCAAGGCGTTCTTGATCTCCATCCGGATACTCTCCCCAGTCCGCTAACTTCTTGGGAGTGTATCCTGATACAGATACAAAAGTTTACAAAAAGACTTGGCTATTGTTGCCGAATCAAACCCTGTTCACACTTCGTCTGGTGGCACCAGCCCCTGGCTCTGTGACCAGGCCCGCATGTGAACGTCGGCCTCTTTCTGGAACGGCGAGCGAAACGGATTGATCACTACGTCGAACAGGAAGAAGAACAAACCGATCGACGCCCAGCCTGCGAGAACCGTACTGATCGAACGGGCCTGGACTTCCGGGTTTGCGGACACGAAGGCGTCCAGGTGGGGCAGCAGTGACTGCACCATCACTACAGGGTTGAATTCGGCCAGAACCAGGGGGACCCAGAAGGCCAGGATGATCGGAAAGAAACCGAACGACCAGGCGCCCCGCAGCAACAGATAACCAGCCAGGTTGCGCAGATACCGCTGGCGCAGGCCTGGGTTGCGGCGGGCCCGGGCGAGGTAGCGGCGCCGTTCACTGTGGTAGGCGCTGGCGTCCGGCATCCTGGGGCTGGTGGAGCGGTGGCTGCGCTCGGTAGATGTGTCGGTCATGATCATGGCTTACCTTGGTCTCTGGTTCTCCGGCGGATACCGCAAACCAGGCAGTGGCGGCATCAGGCATTTTGCGATATTCGTTCAGGGGGCGGGGTTTCAAAAGCTCCGCCTCGTCGCCATCATAGGTGAACTATTATCGGGGAAGTTCGCTCCCGGTCACAACTGGAGGTAGTCCTCCCGGTGACATCCACCGGCGTGTCGAGGATACCGTGATAAGCTACATAACACTATTTTGCCAGACAGGACGAATGCATGACCGTAACCAATGAGTCCATTGTACACCCGGCGTTCGAGCGCGTTCGCAGTCATCCCATTGCAGCCCTGAACCTCACCATGGAGGAGTATGTGCACCGCAAGACCGGCGCGCGGCACCTGCATATGGCTGCAGATAATGACGAGAATGTATTTTTCGTAGCCCTGCGTACCTTCCCAATGGACTCCACCGGTGTTGCCCATATCCTGGAACACACGGCGCTCTGTGGGAGCGAGCGTTACCCCGTGCGGGATCCGTTCTTCATGATGATCCGGCGTTCACTCAATACCTTTATGAACGCCTTCACCAGCAGTGACTGGACGGCCTATCCCTTTGCCAGCAAGAACCGCAAGGATTTCGACAATCTGCTGTCGGTATACCTGGACTCGGTGTTCTTTTCCAAACTGGATCCGCTGGATTTTGCCCAGGAAGGTCACCGCCTTGAATTCGAGACACCGGATGATCCCACCACGCCCCTGGTTTACCGTGGGGTCGTGTACAACGAGATGAAGGGTGCCATGAGTGCACCCACGTCCCAGTTGTGGCAGAACCTGTCCAGCCACCTGTTCCCCACCACCACCTACCACTACAACAGTGGTGGTGAGCCGGACCATATTGTCGACCTGAGCTACGACGACCTGGTGGCCTTCTATCGTCATCACTACCATCCCAGTAATGCGATTTTCTGCACATACGGCGACATTCCGGCCCGTGAGCACCATGAGCGATTCGAGGAGCTGGCCCTCGCCCGGTTCGATGCCCTGGAAGTGGACCTTCCGGTACGGGACGAGAAACGACTGTTCTCGCCATTGAGGGTGGAGCAGGGCTATGCCGTCAGCGCTGGTGAGTCAGTGGAACGCAAGACCCATCTGGTAATGGGCTGGCTGCTGGGGCACAGCTTCGACCTGCAGCAAAACCTGGAGGCCCAGCTGGTGGCCAGTGTATTGCTGGAAAACAGCGCCTCACCCCTGTTGCACGCCCTGGAAACCACAGACATTGCCGCGGCGCCATCGCCCATGTGCGGGCTGGAAGATTCCAACCGGGAAATGACGTTTGTCTGTGGCGTGGAGGGCTCTGAGCCGGAGCGCCGGGAAGACCTGGAAGCCCTGGTGGAAGGCGTCCTGGAAAAAGTTGCCTCGGAAGGCGTTCCCCGTGAACGCCTGGAAGCCATTCTTCACCAGCTGGAGCTGCATCAGCGGGAAATTGCCGGTGACAGCTTCCCCTATGGCCTTCAGCTGATCATGACCGCAATTTCTCCCATGGTTCATGGCGGCGACCCGGTGGAGCTACTGGACCTGGAGCCGGTACTGGAAGCCATGCGCGACAAGATCAGTGATCCGGACTATGTGCCGGGACTGATTCGTCGCCTGCTGATCGACAATCCCCATCGGGTAACGTTGACCCTGCGCCCGGACGACCAGCTGGAAGGTCGCCGTCAGCAGGCCGTACGCCAGGCCCTGGAGGCCCGCAAGGCCCAGCTGTCGGATGATGAGAAGCAGCAGATCGTGACCCGGGCCCAGGCCCTGGAAGCCCGTCAGCTGCAAAGGGACGATGACTCCATCCTGCCCAAGGTGGACCTTCCTGATGTGCCCCTGAAAATCCATGTCCCGGAGGGACGTAACCTGGAAGCCTTCCCGGCAGCCCTGTATGCCCAGGGAACCAATGGCCTGGTCTATGAACAGGCCATCTTCCAGTTGCCGGAGCTGTCCCAGGAAGAGCTGCTTTTGCTGCCCCTGTACACCACCATTCTGACGGAAGTGGGCTGTGGCGACCTGGACTACCTGCGGATGCAGGACCGGATTTCAGCCTGTAGTGGCGGGATCGGTGCCAGCATCTCCGCCCGGGGCACCGTGGATGACGTGCAAAGTCTGAACGGTTATATGATCCTCAGCGGCAAGGCCCTGGCCCGTAATCGCAAGGCGCTCTCTGAGCTTTTGCGGGATGTCTATGACAACGCACGTTTTGATGAAAAAGGGCGTATCCGTGAGCTGGTGGCACAGATCCGTGCCCGCCGGGAGCAGGCCGTGACCGGCAGCGGTCATGGCCTGGCCATGGGGGCGGCATCCCAGGGGCATAGCCCCGGCGCCTGGCTTTCGTTCCGCCTGGCCGGCCTGGCAGGTATCAAGGGCACCAAGGAACTGGACGACCGCCTGGATGACAGCACAGCCCTGGATAAGCTGTGTAGTGACCTGGCCAGCCTGCATCAGAAGTTTCGCAGGCAAAAGCGACAGTTCCTGCTGGTGGCGGAAAGTGAGCACCTCGATGCCATGGCCGAGGGTGTGGCCGGACTGTGGCCCGAGGCTCCTGAAGTCAACGGTGAGCAGTGGCAGATGGAGCCGGTCAGCTATGACACCCGCGAGGCGTGGCTCACCTCTACCCAGGTCAACTTCTGCGCCCGTTCCTATCCCACCGTGGCTCCGGACCATCCGGATGCGGCAGCACTGACCGTGCTCGGTGGCTTCCTGCGCAATGGCTTCCTGCACCGGGCTATCCGTGAAAAGGGCGGCGCCTATGGCGGCGGAGCCGGCCAGGATAACGTCAACGGGACCTTCCGTTTCTTCTCCTACCGGGACCCGCGGCTGGTTGAGACCCTGGACGATTTCGATGCTTCACTGAAGTGGCTGGGAGCGGAGGCCCACGACCGGCAGTCCCTTGAAGAGGCTGTGCTGGGCGTGATCAGTCAGCTGGACAAACCC
This sequence comes from Marinobacter segnicrescens, assembly GCF_900111555.1. Classification (GTDB taxonomy): domain Bacteria; phylum Pseudomonadota; class Gammaproteobacteria; order Pseudomonadales; family Oleiphilaceae; genus Marinobacter; species Marinobacter segnicrescens. Next base: position 427,932 of record NZ_FOHZ01000001.1, on the reverse strand, counting down.
CGGTCTCCGGCCGGGGAGGCCCGTCACGCGTTCCATAGTCGTCTGTTCGGACGTACGCCGGAGCAGCAGGCCCGGTTCCGTGAGCGGGTGCTCTCGGTAACGGTGGAGGATCTGCAGCGGGTGGCACGGGACTGGCTGCGGCCGGATAAGGCCAGCACGGCGGTTATTACCAGCCACGACAACCGTGAAACGGTGGCAGGGCTCGGCCTGGACATCCGGGAACTGTAACTGCGACGCCCCCGTCCGGAGGAGTGTCCAGCAACAAAAAAGGGTGGCGGGGTCGTCTCGCTACCCTTTTTTGTTGCTGGACGGGTCTATCAGCGCAGTCGTTTCAGGCCGGTGGATACCATAATGCGAGTGGAGATTTCCTCGACAGAGTAGGCCGTAGTGTTCATGAAGGGAATCCGCTCCCGCCGGTACATGGTTTCTATTTCTTCCACCTCGTGCATGCACTGTTTGATGGACGAGTAACGGGAGTTGGGCCGGCGCTCGTTGCGAATCACTGCCAGGCGTTCAGGGTCGATGGTCAGGCCGAAGATCTTTTCCCGGTGGGATCGCAGTACCTCCGGCAGTTGCTGGTCGTCCAGGTCATCCTCGGTGATGGGATAATTGGCGGCTTTTACCCCATATTGCAGTGCCAGGTACAGGCAGGTGGGTGTCTTGCCGGAGCGCGATGCTCCGACCAGGATCAGGTCCGCCTCGTCGTAGTGGCGGGTACGGGCGCCGTCGTCGTTGTCCAGGGCGAAGTTGACAGCGTGGATCCGTTTCTCGTAGTTGCCCTCGTTATTGATCGAGTGGGACTTGCCCACGGTGTACGACGATGAGGCCTGCAGTTCCTGCTCCAGCGGGTCCAGGAATGTACCGAAGATGTCTACCATGAAGCCATCGGCCTCACTGATGATCGCCCGGATATCCTTTTTTACGATGGTATCGAACACCAGCGGACGCATGCCGTCTTCCCTTGAGGCCTTGTTGATGCGGTCGACCAGGGCCTCAGCGCGCTCCTGGTCATCCACGTAGGGAACCGTGACCCTTTCGAATTCGATTTTCTCGAACTGGGCCAGCAGACTGTTGCCGAGTGCCTCCGCGGTAAGGCCCGTGCCGTCAGAGATGAAGAAGACTGTGCGTTTCATGAGCAGAGGTTCCCTAGGTAATCTTCACAGGTTACAGTATGATACACGCCAAATTCGATAGTCGGGAGCAACCTTATCATCCCCGGGGCCCTGTCGTGGAGCCCTGTTCGCCCGTCAGGGGCATGATTTACAGGGGATGAGTGCTCCTCTATTCTTTGCAGTTTGCTCGACTGAACCAAGGGAGACGCGCTTTGGAAGATTACATTATCTGGTTTGAGAACCTGGGCATGTCAGATGTTGAGCTGGTGGGGGGAAAGAATGCCTCTCTCGGCGAAATGATCAGCAATCTGGCCAATGCCGGCGTGTCCGTACCAGGTGGATTTGCGACCACAGCCCATGCCTACCGGGAATTCCTGGCTAAGGACGGGCTGAGGGAGCGTATTGACGAAGCGCTGGATGCCCTTGATATCAATGACGTGAATGAGCTAGCCCGGGTTGGCGCGGATATCCGCCAGTGGGTACTGGAGCAACCGTTCCCCGCCGACCTGGAAAAGCATCTGGAACAGTCCTTCATCAAGCTCCAGGACGGCAACCGTAACCTGGCTGTCGCTGTGCGGTCCTCTGCCACGGCCGAAGACCTTCCCGATGCCTCGTTTGCCGGTCAGCAGGAAACCTTCCTGAACGTGGTTGGTTTCGAGCAGGTGAAAAAATCCGTCAAGGAAGTCTTTGCCTCCCTGTTTAACGACCGGGCCATTTCCTACCGGGTCCACCACGGCTTTGATCACAAGCTGGTGGCCCTGTCTGCAGGCATCCAGAAGATGGTTCGCAGTGAGACCGCCGCCAGCGGTGTCATGTTTACCCTGGACACCGAGTCCGGGTTCCGTGACGTGGTGTTTGTGACTGCTTCTTATGGGCTGGGCGAAACCGTGGTTCAGGGCGCTGTAAACCCGGACGAGTTCTATGTCCACAAACCGACCCTCGAAGCTGGTCGCCCGGCGGTACTGCGCCGTAACCTGGGTAGCAAGGCCATCAAGATGGTCTACTCAACTGACAAGGATTCCGATCATTTCGTCGATACGGTGAAGGTAGAGCAGGACGACCGCAACCGTTTCTGCATCAGCGATGCAGAGGTGACCGAGCTGGCCAAGCAGGCCATGATCATCGAGAAACACTACGATCGCCCCATGGACATCGAGTGGGCAAAGGACGGCGACGATGGCCGGATCTACATCGTCCAGGCCCGCCCGGAAACCGTCAAGAGCCGTGCGTCCGCCAACGTCATGGAGCGCTACCTGCTGAAAGAGCAGGGCAAGGTAATTGTTGAAGGCCGTAGTATTGGCCACAAGATTGGCAGCGGGGCCGTGCGTGTTGTAGACAGCATCAAGGATATGGACAAGGTCCAGCCAGGGGATGTGCTGGTCACCGACATGACGGACCCCGACTGGGAACCGGTGATGAAACGTGCCGCTGCGATCGTGACCGACCGTGGTGGGCGTACCTGTCACGCCGCGATTATCGCCCGTGAGCTGGGTATTCCTGCCGTCGTAGGCTGTGGCGATGCCACTGAGGTACTCAAGGACGGCCAGGCAGTGACGGTTTCCTGTGCAGAGGGCGACACCGGCCTGATCTATGAGGGCAGCCTGGACTTCGAACTGCGGGAGAATACCGTCGAGTCCATGCCGGCCATTCCGTTCAAGATCATGATGAACGTGGGCAACCCGGACCGGGCCTTTGATTTCCAGGCCCTGCCCAACGAGGGTGTGGGTCTCGCCCGGCTGGAGTTCATCATCAACCGGATGATTGGCGTACACCCCAAGGCGCTGCTGAACTATGACAGCCTGCCCCGGGATATTCGCCAGACCGTGGAGAAGCGCTTCTCCGGCTATGCGTCTCCCGTGGACTTCTACGTGGACAAGCTGGTTGAAGGTATTTCCACCCTGGCTGCCGCCTTCCATCCCAAGAAAGTGATCGTTCGCCTGTCGGACTTCAAGTCCAATGAATACGCCAACCTCATCGGTGGTACCCTGTACGAACCCGACGAGGAGAACCCCATGCTCGGTTTCCGGGGCGCGTCCCGCTACATTTCGGATACCTTCCGGGACTGCTTCGAACTGGAATGCCGTGCCCTGAAAAAAGTCCGTGACGAGATGGGCTTTACCAACGTGGAAATCATGGTGCCCTTCGTGCGCACGGTGGGTGAAGCCAGCCAGGTAGTGGACCTGCTCGCTGAGAACGGCCTCAAGCGGGGTGAGAATGACCTCCGCCTGATCATGATGTGCGAACTGCCGGCCAATGCACTACTGGCGGACCAGTTCCTGGAGCACTTTGATGGCTTCTCAATCGGTTCCAACGACCTCACCCAGCTGACCCTGGGGCTGGACCGGGATTCCGGCATCATTGCGCACCTGTTTGACGAGCGGAACGACGCGGTCAAGGCGCTGCTGTCCAATGCCATCCAGGCCTGCAAGCGTGCCGGCAAATACATTGGTATCTGTGGGCAGGGGCCATCGGACCATCCGGACCTGGCGAAGTGGCTGATGGATGAGGGCATAGACACCGTATCCCTTAACCCGGACTCGGTGCTGGACACCTGGTTTTTCCTGGCTGACGAATCCATTGACTGATACCGGCCTTAGAGGCTTGGGATAAGGAGACCGACAACGTGGACATCGTAACCCCCGATATTTGTGATGATCATCCCGAAGTCCAGGTGGTGGAGCCTGGCTTTCGTAACTTTGGCGGCGTCGATGCTTTTGGCGGTGAAGTGGTCACAGTGAAATGCTTCGAGGACAACTCCATCGTCAAGGAGCAGGTGGCCAAGCCAGGTAACGGCTGCGTCATGGTGGTCGACGGTGGTGGTTCGAAGCGGGCGGCCCTGCTGGGCGATATGCTGGCCGAGAAAGCTGCTGCCAATGGTTGGGCCGGGCTGATTATCTACGGTTGTATCCGTGATGTGGACGTTATCGGCAAGACTGAGTTGGGTGTCCAGGCGCTGGGGACACATCCCCGCAAGACTGAAAAGAAGGGCATTGGCGACCTGAATGTGCCAGTCACCTTCGGGGGCGTTACCTTCCATCCCGGGCAGTACGTCTATGCTGATAACAACGGCATCGTTGTATCAGAGACAAAACTGGGCTAAGCGCGGTTACTGCTGACTTCAAGAAAGCCCCGGTGGTTTACCATCGGGGCTTTCTTGTCAGTGGCTGACCCTCTCGATTACGACACCGAGCAGGAAAGCATCTCCGCTAGGCTCCGTGCGCAATACCCGAACCTCGGTCTCGAACGGCGGGAACTGATCACTGGTAGCCGGCAACAGGGTGTGCAGCACTGCGCCTTCAGGAATAAAGTCAGCGACCTGCAGTTGCATGCCTGTGCCACTAAGGTCGCGGCAAATCCCCGTGAATGAACGACCTTCACCGTCGGTAATCTGGATTTCAGAGTTTACCTGCATCCGGTGAAAATCGCGCTTTTCCGAGTAATCCCTCATGGTGATCGACATGACTAACTTTCCCTCTCTGGTCACGAAGGCTGTGGATTGGTCAGCCCCCTGTAAGTCCTTTTAGTGGTTATGCGTCGATTGGTCAAAGAATCTGACGTCATAACCACCATATAGAACCATAGATTTAGTGCCGGGAGAGTGAACGGATCCCCAGATCTGGTGCGTTGGAAGACTGTACGTAACACGACCGAATCCGGGGGGAGGATAATGGCCTGAGATGTATCAGGCCCAGGTGTCGTTCTTCTTGCTGGGTTTCAGCCAGGGCAACACAACGGCGAGGAACATACCCAGAATCAACAGACCAGCGCCCAGTAACATGAAATCGGACTCCTTGCGGGCTTCAAGGCGTTCGACTTCAGCAGTGAGCACTTCGACTTCGTTCTTCAGCTTCTGATTGCTCTCCTGAAGTTCCCGGTTGCGGCGGTCGAGGTTGAGGGCATTGGCGGATACTGAACGGATGTCTTCCAGTTCGGTGGTCACTTCGTCCACACGCTGCTGCAGTTGTTCCTCACGGGACGACAGTTCATCACGTTCTCCGGAGACCTCGCTCATGCGATCCTGGAGTTCCTGCAACTGGTTGCGGGCCTGCTCCAGCTCACGGTTGGCCGCCTCCAGTCGATCCCTGGCGATGGGCTGGTTGGTGAGGTAGCGAGTGGGTACCCAGCCTTCGATACCCTGACTTGTCCGTATTTTGCTGTAGCCGGAGTCCTCGGACTGTTCCAGCAGGGTTACAGCGGTTCCGCTGCGAAGGCCATTGTGGAGAATGCGGAACTGGGTGCCCTGACCGCTACGCACGGGTGCGTAAAGGGTATCATCTATATAGACAGTTCTGGCGTGGGCCAGGCTGCTGGCCAACAGCAATACCACCAGAGGTAGTACAAGCAGTCGAAGACCGACGAATGCGCGGGAAGAAGTTACAGCTCGAGCCATCACAGGGTTATTCCTGGCAGTTGGGGGTCCGGATCAGTGTGGTTCCGCCGATAAGGTGATCGTCCGGAAGTCGATCAGCTGCCCTCGGTCGCTTAGCCGGCAATTTTGTCATATCGTTACTGTTGATCAAGTCGTTGGCTATTACAAAATGCTCATGGAGTCCGGGGCGCGACCTGGTCCGCAGTCAGGGCAGAACGGCCTTGAACGGTTTGACGGTGACTGTGTGATAGACACCGGCCTCTACGTAGGGGTCTGCGTCGGCCCAGTTCCTGGCACCCTCCAGGGAATCGAACTCCGCGATCACCAGGCTGCCAGTAAATCCGGCTTCACCGGGTTCCGGTGTATCGAGTGCCGGGTGGGGGCCGGCGACCAGCAGGCGGCCCTCATCCCGCAGGGACTCCAGGCGTGCCAGGTGCGCCGGGCGAGCCTCGGCGCGCAACGGCAGGCTGTGTTCGATGTCTTCGCTAATGATGGCGTAGTACATAGAGTTGTCGTCCTCGTGAATTCCAGGTCTGCGGGAACGTGTTAGACTGGCGTTCAACGCTTTGAACCCGCTCAGGATAATTCGTGACTATACCCCAGGCCAGCCGCTATTGCATTGATCTCCATTGTCACAGTACCGCTTCTGATGGGGCCCTCAGTCCGGTGGACCTGGTTGCCCGCGCGGTTGAGCAGGGGGTCACGCACCTTGCACTTACCGACCATGACACCCTGGACGGAACCGGCGAGGCCCGGGAGGCGGCTTTGCAGCAGAATCTCGTCCTTATCAACGGTATCGAATTGTCCTGTGTCTGGCGAAAGCATACGATCCACGTGGTTGGGTTGGACATGAGAGAGGGCGACGCTGACTTCGCTGCGAAGGTAGCTAACCAGCAGGCGAATCGGTGGAAGCGGGCCGCGGCCATTGCGGACAAGCTGGTCAGGCACGTCGCTGGCTGTGAACGCACGGTTCTTGACCAGGCGACTACGCTGGCCGGCGGCGATGTCCCGGGTCGGCCGCATTTTGCCCGGGCACTGGTGGAAGCGGGCCTGGTGAAGGACCAGGCCCAGGCTTTCCGCAAGTATCTGGGTAGTGGCAAGCCAGGGGACGTCAAAGCCTTCTGGCCAGAGCTTGAAGAAGTCGTTCAGTGGATTACCGGGGCGGGTGGTATCGCAGTACTGGCCCATCCCCGTAAATACAAGCTGACCGCGACCCGGTTGCGGGCCCTGGTAGCTGACTTCATGGATGCGGGGGGAGAAGCAATCGAGGTGGTAACTTCCGGTCAGTCCAGTGGTGATCTTGGCTTTCTCGCCGAACTGTGCCGCAGGCATTCGCTACTGGCATCTCAGGGCAGTGATTTTCACTTTCCCGGTGCCAGTTGGTGCGAACTGGGACGTATCCCGCCCCTGCCTGATGGTCTTGTGCCGGTCTGGGAGCGGTTCCGGTCACCCCCTCAGTAATGGGCCTTGCGGCTCGTTACTGATTTTGGTCAGTCCGGGGCGTGAAAGTGAAGGTAGAGGTCCGTAAGTGCGTCAGGTAGCGCTTCAGCCATCTGTTGCGCTACCTTTTCGTCCTCCCGGGCCTTGCGGAAGTCCTCGTCATCAAACAGGCCAGACAGGGTCAGCATGGGCACCAGCAGTTCTGCTGTGCCGGCTTCGTCGTCCTGTAACCACTCATCTTCATACTCGAGGAAACTGTCCACAAAGCCGGCACACCAGTTTTCCAGCGCATTCATGGGGTCGCCATCTTCCGGCTCCGGGAGCTCCAGGGCCTGTCCCATATCGAGGGAGTGGGCGAGTCCCCGGGACAGCTGCTCGGTGAGGCGAGTGAACGCCTCAGGCACATCGGCCGGCGACACCGATTCCTGGCCGGTGGCGAGGCGGAATATCTCGGGGGTATCCAGTGGTCTGGGGCCCACTACACTGGCGCAGACCACCCCATGCAGCCCGAAGAAGTCCAGTGACTCCTCTCCCCAGGGTTCTGCGAAGAGGATGTCTTCCAGTACTTCGATTTCGTCGTTATTCAGCATTCAACGGCTCCTGGCACGAGGCCATGGTGAGGTATCACGGATACACCCGTGGTGTATCCGTGAGTCTTGCAACGCTTACTGTTCGGAGCTGTCAGCCCCGCCGCTGTCCCCGGCAGAGCGGTTGCCTTCAGACGCCTCGGCCTTCCTGGCGGTCTCCGCTGCCTTCCGGCGCTTGCGCACTTCCCGCGGGTCATTATAGGCACGGCCTGGCGTTACCGGAATCTGGGGCTCGGCCTTGCCATCCGCACTTCCGGTGGCCTCGTCTTTGCCACGGGGCCCGGCCTTGTCGCTTTCGCCGGCAGTCGCTTCGCCCTTGCCCTCATCGGCGGGCTCATTGGTCGCTCCTGCGGCCTGGTCAGTCGCTTTAGCCGGCTCGGCCGGTGTCGCAGGCGCCGCTGTTTCGGACTCGGCCGGCCTGGCTGCTTCGGGCTGCTCAGCGGTCGTGCCTTCCAAGGCGTTGGCGGCGGCTGGGGCAGCTTCGTCTGACGTTTTCATGCTGGTGGAAGAAGGTGTGTCGGACTTTTCCGGCCCTGCCTCAACTTGCTTGTCCGTTCCGGGACCCTTTTCCGCCGTTGGCTCCTGTTCGGTAGTAGTACCGGTTGGCGCAGCTGCTTCGGTTGCAGGCTTCTCAGCCCCGGCTTCAGACTGGGTGCTGCTTTCACTGTCGTTGGCGTTCTCAGTGGCTGCAGAAACCGTTGCTGCAGTCGCAGCAACCTTTGAACCGGCCCTGGCCCCGGGCGTCGACTCCCGGGTTTGAGCGCCGGTATCCGCGCTGGCCTGCTCAGCTGCGCCCCCTTCCTGGTTGTCGCGTTCGTCTTTGCCACCACTACGAGGTTTGCGACCACGGGTACGGCCTTTGCCAGACGACTTCTCGTCACGGGCTTCGCCAGTGGATTCACCATCAGCCTCTGCGGCGGTATCAGCAGCCGTTGCCTGGTCAGTTCCAGTCGGCTTCTCCGCTTTCTCCTCAGACTCTTGAGCCTTGGAAGCTGCCTGAGCGGCGGGCGCGCCCTTGGCTTCGCCCTCTGGTTTCGGCTCGGATGAGGCGGGCGATTTTTCCGCTATCTTTGCGCTCTCTGTCCTGGCGCCGGCTGCCTTTGCGTTTGGTCCGGTTTCACGGTCAGCAAGCTCGCTCTGATGCTTTTCAGTGCGCGCGGCCTTGCGGCTGGCGGGAGTGCTTTCCGGAGCATCAGCAGGTGAACCGTCACGGTTGCGGTTCCGGCGGGCTCGCTTGGGCCGGGAAGGTTTACTGTCCTGGGATTTCTCCTGGACGTTGTCCCGTGCCTTGTCTGCAGGCTTTTCCTCGCCCTTGCTTTCAGGCTGAACCTGGCGGTCCTGGGGTTTTCCCCCTTTGTCGTCGTCCTTGGCCCTGGTGCCTTTTTGGCCCTGGCCGCCGCGGCGGCTGTCCGGCCTGGAGCTGTCTTTCTGGGTACTATCCCGGTTGTCGGAGCGGGACTGGCTGTCTTGCTGATTCTGCCGGTTGTCGCCGGAGCGCCGGTTGCGACCACCACGGTTGCTGCGGCTACGGCCACTACGGTCGTCTTCGCGGCCCTGGCCGGACTGGTCGCGGCGTTCGCCGCCCTGACGATTGTCCGGTGTGCTGCGATCATCGCGGGCTACCCGTGTCTTGCGGCGGTCCTGGCGGCCCGGCTGGTTACGGTTACTGCCGGAGCCCTGGGCACCTTGCTGGCCGGCCCGGCTTGCTGTCTCATCAGCGGCCTCTGCACCGAAGAAACTGGCAAGCTTGCGGGACAGCTTGCGGAACATGCCTTCCTCGGCAGGCTCTTCGGCTTTTGCGCTGGCCGTGGGTGCTGCAGGCGTTGGGGCAGGGGCCGCGGGGCGAATGGATTTAACGGCCGCCTCTTCCCGGGGCGGTGCCTCGCGGGTGACATGTACTTCTGCCTGTTCTTCTTCCTGGGCAGCGTACTCTTCGGCCATTCTGTAACTGGTCACCTTCTCGCCGGCTTCGTCGTCTCGAACCCGCAGGATCTCGAAATGGGGCGTTTCCATATGGGCGGCCGGTACAACCAGGATTTCCACCTGCTGCCGGGCCTCGATGTCTGCCAGTTGCTTGCGCTTTTCGTTCAGCAGGAAGGTGGCGACGGAAACCGGCACTACGGCACGTACTTCACCGGTCTTGTCCTTGGATGCTTCCTCGAAGATGAGGCGCATGATGCTCAGGGCCAGCGATTCAATGCCGCGAATGGTGCCCTGGCCGCTGCAGCGGGGGCAGACTTCACTGCGGGTCTCGCCCAGGGACGGGCGCAGGCGCTGCCGTGACATTTCCAGCAGGCCGAAACGGGAGATCTTGCCCACCTGTACCCGTGCCCGGTCCAGCTCAAGTGCCTGGCGCATACGCTGTTCCACTTCCCGCTGGTTGCGGGCGGGAGTCATGTCAATGAAATCGATAACGATCAGGCCGCCCATATCCCGCAGACGGAGCTGGCGGGCGATTTCGTCGGCCGCTTCCAGGTTGGTCTGGAGGGCGGTTTCCTCGATATCCTGGCCCTTGGTGGCCCGGGAGGAGTTGATATCGATGGAGACCAGTGCTTCGGTAGGATCAATCACGATGGAGCCGCCGGAAGGAAGCTTCACTTCCCGCTGGAACGCGGTCTCGATCTGGGCTTCGATCTGGTAGCGGCTGAACAGTGGAATTTCGTCTTCGTAAAGCTTGATCTTGTTTTCGAAGGTGGGCATCACCTGGCGTACGAAGCCGAGCACGTTCTCGTAGACTTCCGCCGAGTCGATGAGCACTTCACCAATGTCCTGGCGCAGGTAATCCCGCACCGCCCGGATAATCACGTTGCTTTCCTGGTGCAGCAGGCGCGGTGCCTTATGCTCCTTGGCAGCCCCGGTAATGGCTTCCCAGGTGGCGACCAGGTAGTTGAGGTCCCATTGCAGCTCTTCAGCGGTGCGGCCTATGCCGGCGGTGCGGACGATGATGCCCATGGACTTGGGTACGTCCACCTCATTCAGTGCTTCCTTGAGTTGGGCCCGCTCTTCGCCCTCGATGCGGCGGGAGATGCCGCCTGCACGTGGGTTGTTGGGCATCAGGACCAGGTAGCGGCCGGCGAGGGAGATAAACGTGGTGAGGGCGGCGCCCTTGTTGCCGCGCTCCTCCTTGTCGACCTGGATGATCACTTCCTGGCCTTCGGAGACAACTTCCTTGATGTTGATCTTGCCTTCGATCTGCCCGGGGGGCTTGCGGAAGTATTCCTTGGAGATTTCCTTCAGGGGCAGGAAGCCGTGGCGGTCGGCGCCAAAGTCAACGAATGCCGCCTCAAGGCTGGGCTCGACCCGGGTGATGCGGCCCTTGTAGATGTTGGCTTTTTTCTGTTCGCGGGTGGAGGATTCGATATCGAGGTCAAACAGCCGCTGGCCATCAACCAGCGCGACGCGCAACTCTTCGGGGTGAGTTGCATTAATGAGCATTCTTTTCATGGAAAAGACGATTCCTGTCAATTAGTTAGACAGAAAACCGCGGGTCATCGCGAAGCGCAGCTGCCGGCGGCCGGGCAAACCCGGTTCCGGCGGGGGTCAGGCCTGTAAGGCCGGCCTGTGTCCCGGTCCTTTCAGGTCACTGCATACGCTCTTCCTGTGGTTTGACAGGGAAGGGCGGTATGGAGTCAGTCTCTGTGGACGCATGCTACGTATCTTTCGGTTCACACGGGTACCTGGGTCTCACGTCGTATTGGTCAGCTGACGGCCCGGCCCTGCGTGGTGGTAAAAATCTTCGCGTTACCCGCAGGGTTTCCTGCGTGGTTACTGTCATGTGCCCGGTCTGAACCTGTGAAACTCCGCGTACACGGTTTCCGGTACTGGAGCAGGTGGCTTGCCTTGTCCTGGCGCGCGCTCCGGGCCTGGCTTTGCCAGGATGCCCGACCGGCTGATAGCCTGGCTCGATCGGGTTGCGGGTGCTGGTCTGCCTGGCAGCTATGACTGCCGAGAGGACACCCGGGTTTCTCTGTCTGCTTCTGCCGTGTTGGTTGCCCGCGGGAATGCCCGGTTGTCAGGGCTTCGGGCATTCAAACTCCCGGTCAGTCTCTGTATACTTTCACCGCTCCGGCGGTCGGCGTGTTGGCCGGGCCGTAGACAAACGGAAAAGCATGCCGGAATATAGCAGTAAAGCCTCGTATCATCAATCCCGCATCCTTCAGGAATCAGCCCCTTCTATGGCGTCACCAAAGCGTAGTCAGTCCACGGTTTCCCGGCAGCGCCCGGGGGCGGCCGGCGTCTCCGCAGGTGTGCAATGGATAACGGTCGATCCGGATATGGCCGGCCAGCGGCTGGACAATTTTTTGATGGCCCGGTTGCGCGGCGTGCCCAAGGGCAAGATATACCGCATCGTGCGCAAGGGTGAGGTGCGGGTGAACAAGGGGCGCGTGCGCCCGGACACCCGCCTGAAAGCGGGTGATGAGGTGCGTATCCCTCCGGTGGTCCGGCCTGAGAAGCCGGTCAGCGCCGTCCCCGGGGACCGCGTACAGGCGGTGATGGAAAACGCAGTGGTCTTCGAGAACGACGACCTGCTGGTTGTCAATAAACCCTCGGGCATTGCCGTACATGGTGGCAGTGGTCTCAGTTTTGGTCTCATCGAAGTGCTCAGGGCGGCACGCCCGGACGCCCGTTTCCTGGAGCTTGTCCATCGCCTGGACCGGGATACTTCCGGGTTGGTGATGATCGCCCGAAAGCGTTCTGCGTTGCGTTTCCTGCAGGATGAGCTGCGCCACCGCCAGGTTCGTAAGCATTACCATGCCCTTGTCAGTGGACATTGGCCTGCCTCTGTCACCGAGGTGAGTGAGCCCCTGCTGCGTTACGAGATGCCCAACGGCGAGCGGCGGGTGAAGGTCGATCCCGAAGGCAAGCCTTCCCTGACCCGTTATCGTGTTCTCGACACCTGGCAGGGTTATAGCCTGGTGGAGGCGTCCCCGGTGACCGGGAGAACCCATCAGATTCGTGTCCATTGTGCCTGTACCGGTCATCCGATTGCCGGCGATGACAAGTATATGGATGCGGCCGGCCTGCGTGCTTTCCGTAGTATGGGCGGAAATCGCCTGATGCTTCATGCCCGGGCATTGGAGTTCCGTTTGCCGGGTGCGGGCGAATGGCTTCGCCTTGAGGCGCCCTACGATGAGGCGTTCCGTCAGGTGCTGGCGAAACTGGCCGGCTGAAGTAGTCAGGAGATGAGCGGTTATGACCTATAAGGTGGTGATATTCGACTGGGATGGAACGCTGGTCGACTCAGTGGAGCATATCGCGGGCAGCCTGCACCAGGCAGCCGTTGAGCTGGGTTTTCCCGCCAGGGAGCGGGAGGCTTATCGGGACATTATCGGTCTCGGCATGGTCGAGGCCCTGGAGGCGCTGTACCCGGGTATCTCCCGGGAAGAAATGCAGGCCATCCGTGAGGGTTATGCCCGTTATTTCTTTGCCAGGAAAACCATGCCGCAGAATGTGTTTGACGGGATGGCGGAAGTGGTTGCTGATCTCAAGCTGGATAGCCGCCTGGTGGCGGTGGCCACCGGGAAAAGCCGCCGGGGTCTCGACCCGGCCCTGATATCCAGTGGGCTCGGGCCACACTTTGACGTCACCCGCTGCGCTGACGAGACCCGGTCAAAACCGGATCCGCGGATGCTGGTGGAAATCCTGGAGCATTTCGAAGTTGAGCCCTCCGACGCAGTCATGGTTGGTGACACCCGTTATGATCTGGACATGGCGCGTCGTATCCGCATGCCTGCCATCGGGGTGGAGTGGGGTGTCCACAAGCGGGACGAGCTCGGCAAATATGATCCGGTCTGCGTCGCTACCAGTGTGACGGAGCTTCGCGAGGCGCTGGGTCTGTAATCTCAGGGGCCAGTGACCACATCAGGCAAAGGGGTAATACATGTCAGAATGGAATTCGTCGGGAGACTGGAATGGTCCCACCCAGCGCAGGGCCGGGAGTGAACCAGCGCCGCAGGCGCCTGAGGCTGGCTCCGGGGCTGTCGACTCCCGCGTGCTGGAAAAGCTGGTCGGTGCCCTGACTGCAGAACAGCGCCGGAGCCGGCGGTGGGGTATCTTTTTCAAGCTGCTGACGTTTGCCTATCTGATTGCGTTGCTGTTCCTGTTCCGGGCGCCCCTCACCGGAGGGATCGACAGCGGCAAGGCGTCGGCTCATACCGCGGTTGTCGAGGTTACCGGTGCCATCGCTTCGGATACCCATGCCAGCGCCGATAACCTGGTCGGGGCGCTCCGGCGTGCCTTTGAGGCGGAGAACAGCCGTGCTGTCGTGCTTCGCATCAACAGCCCGGGTGGCAGCCCGGTACAGGCCGGCTATGTCTATGATGAGATTGTGCGGCTGCGGGACGCCTATCCGGACAAAAAGGTGTACGCAGTAATCAGTGATATTGGTGCGTCCGGTGCCTACTATATAGCGGCAGCTGCCGACGAGATCTACGCCAACCGGGCCAGCCTGGTGGGTTCTATTGGTGTGGTTTCCGGCGGATTTGGCTTTACCGGGCTGATGGATAAGGCCGGCGTCGAGCGGCGGCTCTACACCGCCGGCGAGAACAAGGCTTTCCTTGACCCGTTCTCACCGGAGCAGCCGCAGGAGGTGGCCTTCTGGGAGAGTGTCCTGGAAAACACCCATGACCAGTTCATCGAATACGTCCGCAAGGGTCGTGGTGATCGCCTGGCGGATGATGAGCGCCTGTTCAGTGGCCTGGTGTGGACGGGTGAGCAGGCCGTAGGCCTTGGCCTGGTTGACGGGCTTGGCAGCACTTCCTGGGTGGCGCGGGAGTTGGTGGGTGCTGAGGAAATCGTGGACTATACCCCACAGCCATCGCCTTTCCGCCAGTTTACCGATGCCCTGGGTGTCTCTATTGTAAGCGCGCTTCGTACGGAAATGGTGGGCTCCCGCTACGACCTGCGCTGATGCGCGAGGATATTGACGCCCGATGCCTTCAGCAGGTCGGTCAATGCCATCAGTGGCAGGCCGACCAGGGTGTTGGGGTCCCGCCCTTCAAGCCGGTCGAAGAGGACAATGCCCAGCCCCTCCATCTGGAAGCTGCCAGCACACTGGTAGGGCTGCTCAGCTTGCAGGTATTGGTCGATCTCTTCCCCGGTCAAGGTCCTGAAATGTACGTAAAAGGGTTCGCAGATACTCTCGGTTCGACCTGAGCGCGTGTCGTGCAGGGCCAGCCCGGTATGGAAGGTGACGATCCTGCCGCTGCATCTCGCCAGCTGTTCACAGGCGTTTTCATGATTGCCGGGTTTGCCCAGGATGGTGCCGTCGTCCAGCGTGGCCACCTGGTCTGAGCCGATAATCAGGTGTGCCGGGAAGCTGGCGGAGAGGGCCATCGCCTTGGCCCTGGCCAGGCGCTCTACCAGCTCTGGACCGGTTTCCCCGGGTAGCGGGGTTTCGTCAATATCTGGCGAGGCGCACTCAAAGGGAAGGCCGAGGCGTTCCAGCAGGGCTCTGCGCCAGGGTGAAGATGAGGCCAGTACCAGCGGCGGGGTCGGTTCCATAGTAGGGCTCCTCATGGACAGGTCCTGAACCTTATCGGTTTGCACAAGCCCGGTCCATATGCGCAGTTTCCGTGATCCGGGCCCGTTATGGTGGTGGTGATGCAAGGAAGTCTTTGACAGGGCGCTGCTGCGTCCCTAAAATTGCGCGCCTATGTCAAACGCCGAGTTGCCCAGGTCTGTCGACCCACATCGCATGGCGGAAACCGGAGCCGAGCTTACGGGAACCATTCCCCTGGCGGAGCTGACCCGTTTCCGGGATGCGGTATTGGCTATTCCCGAGGGCGGTGTTTGCCGGGTACACCTGGTGTTCAGCGCTGACAGTCAGCGTCGCCGCATTGTCCGCGGCGAACTGGAAGCGGATGTTGAACTCCAGTGCCAGCGCTGTATGGGGAGCATGGGCAAGGCCCTGAGATCGTCCTTCGAGCTGGGGCTCGTGTCCACTGATGAGCGGGCCCGGCAGTTACCTGCCGAACTGGAACCCTTCATTACTGGAGAGGATTCAGCGGACCTCTGGACCCTGGTGGAAGACGAATTGCTGCTGGCTTTGCCGTCCTATCCGCTTCACGAGCGCGAGGAGTGCCCGGCAACATCGGAACTGGAGGCCCTGGAGCCCGGTTCCGGCGAAGATGACAAGGCAGGGGCTGAATCCGGCGAACATCGCGAAAACCCTTTCAAGGTGCTGGAAGGGTTAAAGAAAACCAGACACTAGCATTTATTTTCACGTGCCCGAGTGCACACACAGTTAAAAGGTCAGGAGTACAGTCATGGCTGTCCAGCAAAACCGAAAAACCCGCTCCAAGCGCGGCATGCGTCGCTCTCACGACGCCCTGAGCAAACCGACCCTGTCTACCGATACGACCACCGGTGAAATTCATCGTCGTCACCACGTGTCTCCGGACGGGTTTTATCGTGGCAAGCAGGTCATCGAAGCTCGCGACGAGTGAGTGTGATGTCGGGGCGCCCTGAACGGCATTCCGGCTCATGCACGGTGAGATAGACTGGTGACTTCAGTAACACTTGCGATCGATGCCATGAGCGGTGATCGTGGTCCTGAAGTTGCCGTAGCGGCAGCCCTCGAGGCTGTTGCAGAAAACGAGGCCTTGACGCTGATCCTGGTGGGAAACCAGGCACAGCTCAAGGCCTTGTTGCATTCCGGCCATCCGCGTATCCGGGTAGAGCCCGCAGCGGATGTGGTGCGCATGAATGAACGACCCTCCCATGCGTTACGCCACAAGCAGAATGCCTCCATGGCTGTTGCCTTGCGCCTGGTTCGCGATGGTGACGCACAGGGCTGCGTAAGTGCTGGTAATACCGGTGCCCTTATGGCGTTTGGTCGCTCGTACCTCAAAATGTATCCGGGTATCGAGCGACCGGCTATCACCAAGCTTATTCCTTCGTTGCGTGGTCAGTGCCATGTGCTGGATCTGGGGGCCAATGTCGACGCCTCCGCCGAAAACCTCTACCAGTTTGCCCTGATGGGCTCTTTGATGGCATCGGCCGTCAGCGGTATACCAGAGCCCAGGGTGGCCCTCCTGAACGTCGGAGAAGAGGAGATCAAGGGCAACGAACAGGTCAGGCTCGCCTCCCATATGCTGGCGCAGTGCGAGACCCTGAACTATATCGGGTACGTTGAAGGCAGTGACTTGTTCCGCGACGTGGCGGATGTGGTGGTGTGCGACGGCTTTGTTGGCAATGTTGCACTGAAAACCGGCGAGGGGGTTGCCGGACTGTTGATCGAGTTACTTGAGCAGGCCTTTACCCGCGGCCTGTACAGTCGTCTGGTGGGCTTTCTTGCCAAGCCCATTATCGGTCGCCTGCTGCGGGATATGGATCCCACCCGCCACAATGGCGCCAGTTTGTTGGGATTGCAGGGTGTGGTGATCAAAAGCCACGGTAACGCCAATGAGCTGGCCATGAAGGCCGCTATTCGCCAGGCTGTACGGGAGGTGCAACTGGAAGTGCCCCGCCGCATCAACGAACGGCTGGACGACCTGGTGTTGTAACACCTGCGGTGAGAGTCCTGTAAGTCGACGATCGTCACGGTGCCTTCATGGTCCTGGCAGGCGATTGCTTGTACTATTGGCTAATCTTACTGAACCACCAACCACGGTAAAATTTTCGTCATGAAAACAGCTTTTATATTTCCGGGACAAGGGTCTCAGTCAGTGGGTATGCTCAAGGCCGCGTCTGACGCCTGGCCGGTGGTCGAGCAGACCTTCACCGAAGCCTCCAATGTGTTGGGGTATGACCTGTGGGAGCTTTGCCAGAATGGCCCGGCGGAAGAACTTAACCAGACCATGGTGACCCAGCCGGCCCTGCTTACCGCCAGCATCGCCCTGTGGCGTCAGTGGTTTATTGCCGGTGGCCCCGAGCCTGACTACCTGGCAGGCCATAGCCTCGGCGAGTACAGTGCCCTGGTGGCGGCTGAAAGCCTCGATTTTTCCGATGCAATTCGCCTGGTTCGCCTGCGCGGCGAGTTGATGCAGACTGCGGTACCATCCGGTGAGGGCAGTATGGCGGCCATTCTCGGCCTGGATGACGAGCAGGTTATTGCCGCCTGTGAAGAAGCGGCTGAGGGGGATGTTGTATCAGCGGTGAACTTCAATGCCCCCGGCCAGGTGGTTATCGCCGGCAACAAGGCTGCGGTTGAGCGGGCCATTGCTGTTTGCAGTGAAAAGGGTGCCCGCAAGGCAATGCCGCTGCCGGTGAGTGTTCCGTCCCATTGCGCGCTGATGAAAGGGGCCGCAGAGGAGCTGGCAAAGGCCCTGAACGATGTCAGTTTCGGTAATGCCCTGACACCGGTAGTACAGAACGTGAGTGCCGAGCTGGTACAGGATGCTGACCAGCTCAAGGCGAACCTTGTGCAGCAGCTCTATTCACCGGTTCGCTGGACGGATTCCATGCGCCTGTTGGTGGAAGAAAATGTTGCCGTTGCGGCCGAGTGTGGCGCTGGCAAGGTGCTTGCCGGCCTGGCCAAGCGCATCGATCGCAGCCTCAAAGTGTTCAGCCTGGAGTCACCGGAGAGTCTGGACGGCGCCGTTGAGGCATTCCGCAAAGACTGAATCAGAAGACGCGCCGGCCGTTCTGGCCGGTGTTATCCAACATTGATGGAAGGGAGCATTCCATGTCTCTTGATGGCAAGATCGCACTGGTCACCGGTGCCACCCGCGGTATTGGTAAGGCCATTGCCGAAGCCCTTGGCAAGCAGGGCGCGACGGTTGTAGGTACTGCGACTTCCGAAGGCGGTGCAGACACCATTACCACCAATCTCAAGGATGCCGGCATAGAAGGCTTCGGTATGGTAATGGATGTATCCGATGCCAGTAGTGTCGAGGCCGGCCTGAAGAAAATGGCCGACGAGGTCGGAGCCCCGGTTATCCTCGTGAACAATGCTGGTATTACCCGCGATAACCTTCTGCTGCGTCTCAAGGAAGATGATTGGTCCGCCGTTATCGACACCAATCTTTCCAGCGTCTACCGTTTGAGCAAGGCTGTGCTTCGTGGCATGGCGAAGGCCCGCTGGGGACGCATCATCAACATCAGTTCGGTCGTGGCCGGTATGGGGAATGCCGGGCAGGGCAATTACTGCGCTGCCAAAGCCGGTGTTGAAGGATTTACCCGAAGCCTGGCGAAGGAAATGTCCAACCGCGGTATAACTGCCAACTGTGTAGCACCGGGGTTTATTGACACCGACATGACCAGGCAACTGGATGAAAACCAGCGTGGAGCCATGCTGGAAAATATCCCTGCGGGTCGCTTCGGTGCTCCGGAAGAAGTCGCTGCCGTGGTGGCATTCCTGGCCTCGGATGCGGCAGGTTACGTGACGGGTGATACCATCAACGTGAACGGTGGCATGTACATGGGGTGAGGGTGCTTGCTCCGGCCCCTTAATCCGAAAGGGTTTTATCTTCGTCCCTGCTTGTCTGCAGGTAGGGTTTACCATAAACTGGCAATCTTTCATTGCCTGGTCGACAAAAAGTGAGGAAATTATGAGTACAGTTGAAGAGCGCGTTAAGAAGATTGTTTGTGAACAGCTGGGCGTCAAGGAGTCCGAAGTTCAGAACTCTTCTTCTTTTGTAGAGGACCTGGGCGCTGACTCACTGGACACTGTTGAGCTGGTCATGGCTCTCGAAGAGGAATTCGAAACTGAAATTCCTGATGAGGAAGCCGAGAAGCTGACCAGCGTTCAGGATGCGATTGATTACATCAACGCACATAGCTGATCGTCTGTAAGCCAGGCAGAAGCCGTCCTGCTCCCGAGCAGGGCGGCTTTTTTGTATCTGCCGGAGTGACAGAGGCCTCATGGTGACGATCCATCTCGCAGATAATGAACCAGGGGACCTGGTGGTGCCCGCTGATGATCGTGGGCTTGCCTACGGGGATGGTTTGTTCGAGACCATCCTGGTTCACAATGGGGTGCCTCAGTTGCTGGAGGCTCATTGCTGCCGGCTGCTGGAAGGCGCCGCTCGTCTGGGTATCCCGCTGACGGCAGAAGAATTGCAGCAGGCGTTGGCCCGGGTGAGCCACCGGATGTCTGCGGTTCCTGCCCGGCAGGTGCTGAAGCTCTTGCTTACCCGTGGCAGCGGTGGCAGGGGTTACCGTCCGCCGGCAAGTCCCGGCCCCCGGCTCATTACCTCGGTAATGCCTGCACCGCCAGAACCGCCCGAGGCCGGTGTCGCTGTGGTGATTTCCGAAATCCCGTTGACCGTGAATCCTCGTCTGGCGGGTATCAAGTCACTCAATCGCCTGGAACAGGTCATGGCCAGCCGGGCCATGCCCGATGATTGCTATGAGGCGCTGATGTGCGGGGAGCAGGGTGATCTGCGGGAGGGTACCAGGACTGCTCTGCTGTACCTGTGGCAGGGCCGCTGGTTTACGCCCCCCCGTGACCGGGTTGCTGTGCGTAGCATCATGCTGTCCCATGTGGAGTATGGCCTGTCCCGGGAGGGTGTGCCGGTCAGCGAAGGGGAGCTCTTCCCGGCGCAGTGCTGGCAGCCGGAGTTTGGCGGGCTGTTTCTGCTGAACAGCGTTATCGGGGCAGTGCCGGTTCAAACTCTGGACGGTCGCAAGTTGCCTCGCCCGGAACAGCTTGCGACAATCGTCAGCCTTGCCAAACAACCTGAGGAGTTCCGTTGATCAAGTCTTTCCTTGTTGCCGTTGTCGCTTCGGTACTGGTGGCTGTTGCCGGCGCCGGATTGTGGGGCTGGCAGGGTATTGAGTCCCTGGAGGCTGACGCCGGGCTTGAAGAGCCAACGCTGTACATGGTCCCCCGTGGGTCGTCCTTTAACGCCGTTGCCCAGGACCTGGAAGAAATGGGTGTGGTGGACAAGGCGGTCTGGCTTAAATTGCTCGCCAGGATTGAACCTGAGCTGGCGTCCATTCGTGCCGGGGAATACGAGTTCCAGCCAGGCATGTCGGCCCGTGACATGATTTCGCTGATGGTCAGGGGTCAGACCAAGCCCCGCTTCGTGCAGTTTATTGAAGGCCGTCGCTTCCAGGATGCCCGGGCAGCCCTGGCTGATGCCGAATACCTTGAGCAAGTCACGGCAGACTGGTCGGCTGAGCAGATCATGTCGGAGCTGGGTGATGAAGGTGCACATCCGGAAGGCCGCTTCTTCCCGGATACCTACTCCTACCGACGGGGTGATTCTGACCTTGATATTCTCAGGCGGGCCTACGAGCGAATGAACAACGTGCTGGCCGAAGAGTGGGCCAATCGGGCCGAGGACCTGCCGTATGAAAGCCCCTACGAGGCCCTGATTATGGCTTCGATTATTGAGCGGGAAACCGGTGTTCCGGGGGAGCGCCGGGATATCGCCGGGGTTTTCGTACGTCGGCTGGAAAGGGGGATGAGGTTGCAGACCGATCCCACCGTTATTTACGGAATGGGTGACAGCTACCAGGGGCGCATTACCCGCCGCGACCTGCGTACCCATACACCTTACAATACCTACCGAATCTCCGGACTCCCTCCTACTCCAATCGCGCTACCAGGCCGGGCGGCTATCAATGCAGCGGTTAACCCGGCGGATGGGGATACATTGTTCTTCGTCGCCAAGGGCGACGGAAGCCATCAGTTCTCCCGGACGCTGGAAGACCACCAGCGGGCCGTCAGGGAATACCAGCTTAACCGTCGTGAGGACTATCGTTCGTTTCCGGCGCCAGCGAACGACAGCGAGGCCGGTAAATGACCCGCGGTCGCTTTATTACGTTTGAGGGCACCGAAGGGGTTGGCAAGTCCACCCAGCTGGAAACCGCCCGATCAGCCCTGGAGGCAGCCGGCATCGGGGTGCTGGTCACCCGGGAGCCCGGCGGCACGCCCATGGCGGAAGCTATCCGTGAACTGCTGCTGACACCACGGCAGGAGTCGGTCAATTCGATGACCGAGCTGTTGCTGATGTTCGCGGCCCGGGCCCAGCATCTCCATGAGCGTATAGTCCCCGCGCTGGAGCAAGGCACATGGGTGCTGTGTGACCGCTTTACGGATGCCACATACGCCTATCAGGGCGGTGGCCGTGGTGTCCCGCAGGAGCAGATTGCGGCGCTGGAACAACTGGTCCAGGGCGACCTGCGGCCCGACCATGTCATACTGCTTGACGCACCGGTAGAGGTAGGCATGGCAAGGGCACGAAGCCGCAGTGCGCCGGATCGGTTTGAACGGGAACAGGCAGCGTTCTTTCAGCGTATCCGTGATTGCTACCTGGAGCGGGCGCGGCTACAGCCACTGAGCTACCATGTGGTGGATGCGGCACAGCCCCTTTCGGATGTCAGCCGCCAGGTGTCGGGGCTGATAACGGGCCTTCTGGCCTGACGCCTCCGGAACTTCCTTACGGGCAGGCAAAAGAGAACCCACCATGCTGTCAGCGCGCCTCCAGACACTGCCTGAATTCACCCACCAGCACACCCATGACCACCATCAGGCAGTGATCGGCCTTTACGGGCGGGCGGAAGGGAACGTTGCCGGTCGGGAAGGCCGCCTGGATACCTGGCGAGCCTGCCTGGTGCCGGCCAGGATACCCCACGAATTTTCTGGCGGTCCTGAAAACCAGGTGCTGGTGATCAATGTGGATGCCTGGCACCCCCAGCCCGGGGAGGCGCATTGCCGGGACTTTGCTGCCATCAGGCGACTGTTCAGCAAGACCGTGGTAGTCGGGCTTGATGCCCATCTGCAACAGCTGGTACAGGTCTCGGCCACCGAGATACGACGGCCCGGTGCTGAACAGGGTATCCGCAACCATCTTGCCACGGCCATTTTGCTGGCGTTATCCGACCGGCTTGCCCGGGGAGCGGAGACCGTACCTCTGCGGCGGCCGGGGCTTGATCCGGAAAAGTTGCGGCAGTTTGTTCTCGAGAACCTCAATGAACGGATTACCGTCGAAGACCTGGCCGCCCAGGCCTGCCTGAGTCAGAGCCGGTTTCACGAGTTGTTCCGTAAGACCATGGCCACCAGTCCCTACCGGTTTTTGCTCAACACCCGTCTTGACCAGGCCTGTCAGATGCTCCGCACCACGTCGCTCCCGGTGGCGGATATCAGCGCCCGAACCGGGTTTTCCAGCCAGTCCGCTCTCACCACCGCCTTGCGTAAACACCGTGGCCTTACGCCGACCCAGCTTCGTAGTCACGCCTGAAACTGCCTGATTCCGTGAAACATCGTAGGAATTTGTAAAGTCTCAGAAGGAATTCGGAAGTGTCCCTGTCGGTGTAAGGTTAAATTAAACGATTATTAATCCGCAGCAGGTTTTCTGTTCGGTTGTGGCGCGCGATCAAGGGAAATGCGTGCTTCCAACAAGGTGCAAGTGGAATTTTTCGTTGAGCATCTAAACTGAACAGTACTGATTAATCCTGTCGGGGGCGCAATTATGGCCCTCCGCTGCGGATCAGGAGGAAGAAGGCAAAAGGAATTGGCCACGAAGTGATAAAAAATAACAGGTATTGCCCGCTTGTCCGTCGTGCGGCTCGCGGTTTGCCTGACGGTCGCTATTACCGGCCGTATCAACAAACTGGAGGAATTACATGGCTACGGGTGTATGGATTAGTCTGTTTGTCTACTTCGGGCTGATGATTGTCATCGGGCTCTATGCGATGCGCACGTCGACATCGTCCTCGGAGGACTACATGTTGGGCGGTCGGGCGCTGAGTCCGAAAGTGGCAGCGCTGTCTGCCGGTGCGTCGGATATGAGCGGCTGGTTGCTGCTGGGGCTGCCAGGGGCTTTGTTCGTATCGGGGCTGGCGTCTGCCTGGATCGGCATCGGCCTGTTCGTGGGGGCGTTTATCAACTGGGTTATCGTCGCTCCACGTTTGCGGGAGCAGACGGTCCATTATGGTAATGCCATCACCATTCCCGCCTTCCTGGCCAACCGGTTTCCGACCCAGGCGCTCTCACTGCGAACGGTTTCGGCGATCGTTATCGTAATTTTCTTCGCCGTCTATACGGCATCCGGCCTGGTGGCCGGTGGCAAGCTGTTCGAAAGTGCGTTCTCTGAAATCATCAACGTACCCGGCATGAGTGACTATGCAGTCGGCATCCTGATCACCCTCGGTGTTGTCCTGGCTTACACGGTTGTTGGTGGTTTCCTGGCAGTGAGCATGACTGACTTCGTACAGGGCTGCATCATGATGCTGGCACTGGTCATCATGCCCGCCGTCGTGCTCTTTGGCGAAGGTGGTGGCGGCTATGCCCAGGCATCCCAGACCCTGAACGAAGTGGATCCGACACTGCTGTCCTGGACCGAGGGGCTGACCATTATCGGCTGGCTCTCTGCGGTAACCTGGGGGCTGGGCTATTTCGGCCAGCCACATATCATCGTGCGTTTCATGGCCATCCGTACCCTCAAGGATGTGCCCATTGCTCGCAACATTGGTATGACCTGGATGGGGATCTCGCTGATTGGCGCTATCTCACTGGGCATCTTTGGTCGGGCCTATGCCGTACGTAACGGCCTGGATGTCGCCGACCCGGAAACCATCTTCATTATCCTGTCAGACCTGCTGTTCCATCCGCTGATTACCGGTTTCCTGTATGCAGCGTTGCTGGCTGCGGTCATGAGTACCATTTCCAGTCAGCTGCTGGTGTCTTCCTCATCACTGACTGAGGACTTCTATCGCCTGTTCCTTCGCAAGGAAGCAACAGACCGGGAGTGTGTGAACGTAGGTCGCGCCTGCGTAGTGGCTGTAGGCCTGGTGGCAGCACTGATTGCGTCTGACCCGGAATCCCAGGTTCTGGCGCTGGTGAGTAACGCCTGGGCCGGGTTCGGTGCGGCCTTCGGCCCGCTGATCATCCTGTCCCTGATGTGGCCACGTACTAACGGTGCGGGCGCCATTGCAGGCCTGGTGGTTGGGGCGGCAACGGTGATGATCTGGATCTCCCTGGGCTGGAACGGCTCGTTCATGGGCGGCCCCGGCGTCTATGAAATCATCCCCGGCTTTATTGCCGCCTGGGTTGCCATTATGGTGGTCAGCCTGGCGACTTCCGACGCAGGTGAGTACCAGCATATCGAGCGGTAACACACCGGTGTCACGAACCAGTGATTGACAGGGCTCCTTCGGGAGCCCTTTTTTTACAGGTGCTTACGGAGCCCGGCCGGCGCACCTCCAGGTGAGCCAGCCAGCCTCCAGCCATAAAAAAACGCCAGCCCGAAGGCTGGCGTTTTCGATAGTCAGGGGCCCGATAACACCGGGCCCTGAAATCAGGCTACCTGAGCGGACTTCGCCTTCTCGGAATACTCTTCCATCTGGTCGAAGTTCATGTAGCGGTAGATTTCCGCCGACATGCTGTTCAGGTCCTTGGCGTACTCCATGTACTCTGCCGGTGTCGGCAGTTTGCCCAGTACCGCGCCCACAGCCGCCAGTTCCGCAGAGGTCAGGTACACATTGGCACCATCGCCCAGGCGGTTCGGGAAGTTACGGGTCGAGGTGGACAGAACCGTGGACTTGGCAGCCACACGTGCCTGGTTACCCATGCACAGGGAGCAACCCGGCATCTCGGTGCGAACACCGGCGGTGCCGTAGGTGTTGAAGTAGCCTTCGTCCATCAGCTGCTGCTGATCCATCTTGGTGGGAGGAGACATCCACAGACGTGTTTTCAGAGGCTCTTTGTTCTGCTCCAGCAGCTTGCCGGCTGCACGGAAGTGGCCAATGTTGGTCATGCAGGAGCCGATGAACACCTCGTCCACCTTGTCGCCTGCGACTTCAGACAGGAACTTGGCATCGTCCGGGTCGTTGGGACAGCAGACGATGGGCTCCTTGATGTCGGCCAGGTCGATTTCCACCACGTGGGCGTACTCTGCGTCCTTGTCGGCGCGCATCAGCTTCGGATCCTTCAGCCATTCTTCCATCTGCTGGGCGCGACGCTCCAGGGTGCGCGGGTCGCCGTAACCTTCGGCAATCATCCAGCGCAGCATGGTGATGTTGGAGCGCAGGTACTCAGCCACGGACTCTTCAGACAGGTTGATGGTACAACCGGCTGCAGAGCGCTCGGCGGAGGCGTCAGACAGCTCGAACGCCTGCTCAACAGTCAGGTGCTCCAGGCCTTCGATCTCGAGGATGCGACCGGAGAATTCGTTGATCTTGCCCTTCTTCTCGACGGTCAGCAGGCCTTCCTTGATGCCGTACAGCGGAATGGCATGGACCAGGTCACGCAGGGTGATACCCGGCTGCATTTCGCCCTTGAAGCGAACCAGCACAGACTCAGGCATATCCAGCGGCATAACGCCGGTGGCCGCAGCAAATGCTACCAGGCCGGAACCGGCCGGGAAGGAGATGCCCATCGGGAAGCGGGTATGTGAGTCACCGCCGGTACCAACGGTGTCCGGCAGCAGCATACGGTTCAGCCAGGAGTGGATGATACCGTCACCCGGACGCAGGGACACACCGCCACGGGTACGGATAAAGTCCGGCAGGGTGTGCTGCATTTCCACGTCAACCGGCTTCGGATAGGCAGCGGTGTGACAGAAGGACTGCATGACCAGGTCGGCCTGGAAGCCCAGACACGCCAGGTCTTTCAGCTCGTCCCGGGTCATCGGGCCGGTAGTGTCCTGGGAACCCACGGTGGTCATGTGAGGCTCGCAGTAGGTGCCCGGGCGAACGCCCTGGCCTTCTTCCAGGCCGCAGGCCTTGCCAACCATCTTCTGGCCCAGGGTGAAGCCCTTGGTGCCGGCTTCCGGGTCCTTCGGCAGGCGGAAGATATCGGTGGCGCCCATGCCCAGTGCCGCCCGGGCCTTGGTGGTCAGGCCACGGCCAATGATCAGCGGGATACGGCCACCAGCCTGCACCTCGTCCAGGATTACGTCAGACTTGAACTTGAACTCGGAGATGGTCTCGCCAGCCTCGTTCAGGATCTTGCCTTCATAGGGACGGATCTCGATCACGTCGCCCATGTTCATGTCGTCTACGGGTGCTTCGAAAACCAGGGCGCCTGCGTCTTCCATGGTGTTGAAGAAGATCGGGGCAACCTTGTTACCGATGCATACGCCACCGGCACGCTTGTTGGGAACGCCCGGGACATCTTCACCGAAGAACCACAGTACAGAGTTGGTGGCGGACTTACGGGAAGAACCGGTACCTACCACGTCGCCGACAAAGGCAACCGGCAGGCCCTTGGACTTGATTTCATCGATCTGGCCCATCGGGCCAGTGACGCCAGGCTCTTCCGGCTTCAGGCCATCACGCTCCATTTTATAGGCGGCGCGTGCGTGCAGCGGAATGTCCGGGCGGGACCAGGCATCCGGAGCCGGGGACAGGTCGTCAGTGTTAGTCTCACCGGTTACCTTGAACACTACCATTTTGGTGCTCTCGGGAACCTTCTTCTTGCTGGTGAACCACTCGGCGTTGGCCCAGGATTCGACCACCTCTTTGGCGACGGCATTGCCGGCGTCCATCTTTTCCTTCACGTCGTTGAAGGCGTCGAACATCAGCAGGGTTTTCTTGAGCTTCTCGCCGGCCAGCTTGGCCAGCTCATCATTGTCCAGAAGCTCAACCAGGGTAGCGATGTTGTAGCCGCCCTGCATCATGCCCAGCAGCTCAACCGCTTTTTCCTTGTTCAGCAGCGGGCTGGTAGCCTCGCCCTTGGCGATGGCAGACAGGAAACCGGCCTTCACGTAGGCGGCTTCGTCAACGCCCGGCGGAATGCGATTTTCCAGCAGGTAAACCAGGAACTCTTCCTCACCCTTGGGCGGGTTTTTCAGCAGTTCCACCAGCTCGGCGGTCTGCTCGGCGTTCAAAGGCTTGGGGGGAATGCCCAGAGCTTCGCGCTCTGCAACGTGTTCACGATATGCTTCTAACACGATATAGACCCTCATCAGTTGGGGAAACCCGCGCGGGCCCGTGAGCTGGCGGGCGTTGTTGTGTGGAAAAGGCCACGAATCGGCGCTGCATTCTATAGGAATCAGGGGGTAAAGTTAAGCTGGCCTATGGTCGGAGACTGAACATATCCTGATGTATACTCCCCGCGCCAATCGAACCTTCAGCCGGATTCCGTTATGTCTGATACCAGCGCCGCCCTTGCCGAAATTCACGATTTCCTGCCCTGCCGCACCCCTCAACTGTGGATCGACAATGCCCTGGCGAACCAGGACCTGATGCTGATTGACCATGCCCATTGCGAGAAGAAGGCTGCGTCGACGGCATTGAGTCTGATGTACCGTTACGTGGACAACGCCGATTTGCTGAACAAGATGTCCCGGTTGGCCAGAGAGGAGTTGCGGCACTTTGAGCAGGTGCTGGCGATCATGAAGAAGCGGGGGGTCGAGTACGGTCATTTGTCGCCGGCCCGCTATGCCGCGGGGCTGCGGTCGCTGGTTCGTAGCGAGGATCCTGGCCGGCTGGTGGATGTGTTGATTGTTGGTGCAATTATCGAGGCGCGTTCCTGCGAGCGGTTTGCGGCGCTGGCGCCGTTTCTGGACGACAAGCTGGCGGATTTCTATAACAGCCTGCTGAAGTCCGAGGCCCGGCATTACCAGGATTATCTGAAGCTGGCGGAGCAGGCGAATGGTGGGCCGGTGGAAGATCGAGTGGCGGAGTTTCTCGCCATCGAGAAGGAGTTAATTGAGGCTCCTGATGATGCGTTCCGTTTTCATAGCGGCCCAGTAAATACTTGAGGCCAGGGTTCTACGGGCGGTATCGCTGTAGTTGCAGCGAGTCGGGTTGGGAACGCTTTTCCGGACCCTGGAGCGCCAGGGACGGCGCGACGGAGCCCTACAGGGATGTATTCACGGGGCGTGTCCGGAAAAGCGTTACCGGCCCGGGTCGCCCGGCAGCACATTAACAGGCTGGTTACTGTACCTCAACGAAGCGGGCAAAGGCTGAGCCTTGCCTCCCATGTAAACTTGTTTCTTGAACACGGTCTGCGGAACCTGTGCAAGGGGAGCCGGTCCGGAGAGGTCTGTCCGGAAACGCCTCGCAAGTACATCCTTGTAGGGCTCCGTCGCGCCATCCATGGCGCTCCAGGTTCCAGACAGACCTCTCCGGCCCGTCTCCCTTAATCCTGGGAGTTACCGCCAGTTTGGTGGAGGTTCGTTTGGAAGGTACGGTTATTGGTGACTATCCGAGATTTCTACAAAGCTCCATCCACCGATCAATACCGGCACTTTTGTACTTCTGCTTGTGCAGGATGAAGTAGAACTGCCGGTCAAAGCGGCGGTGGGCTGCGGCTTGCAACGGCACCAGTGAACCTCGCCGGAAGGCATCCTCAAGGCAGACCTTCGACAGACATCCGATACCCAGATTGGCCTCGACGGCCCGCTTGATGGCCTCGGTGTGCTCCAGTTCCAGCAGGATGTTCAGTTTCGGTAACAGCCCATGCATACCCCGCTCGAACGTCTGGCGGGTGCCGGATCCGGGCTCCCGGGCGATCCAGGTTGCGGAAACCAGGTCTTCGTCGGTCAGGCCTCGCTTTTCGGCCAGGGGATGATCCGGGGAACAGAAGATCACCAGCTCATCATTGCGCCAGGGGATGACCTCCAGTTCCGGAGCCTGGAGCTCCCCCTCGATTAATCCGATGTCCAGTTCAAAGTCTGAAACCCGCCGGGCGATGGTGCTGGTGTTGGCCACTTCCAGCGAAACCCGTGGCTGTGTAGGGGAATTCATGTATTGGGCCATGACCCCAACGGCCAGATAGTTACCTATGGTTAGGGTGGCGCCGACCTTGAGTGCGCCAACCTCCGTGTGTTGGCTGAACGCCTGTTCCAGCTCACCCGCTTGGGCGAGCAGACTCTCGACCTTGGGTCGGTAAAGGCGGCCCAGCTCGTTGAGTTGCAGGCGCTTGCCAACACGGTCAAAGAGCTTGATATCAAACTGGTTTTCCAGCTCTTTCAGGGCGCTGCTGGCGGCAGACTGGGACATGGCCAGAGATTCGGCCGCACGGGTGATGTTCTGGAAGTGGGCAGCGGCCAGGAAGACCTCGAGTTGGCGGAAGGTGTACTTCATAATCGGTTTTCCCGAATAACGTTATGAAAATATCCCATTTCATCGATAGGTTACACGTCGGTTACCATGCACACAATGCAGTTAACCTTTCCATAAGGCATTCAGATATTCAGGTGGATTGACGACCATGAGCAAGATGAACGTAGAGACGGTGACCAGCGTAAGGCATTGGAACGATACCCTGTTCAGCTTTACGACCAGCCGTGACCCCGGGTTCCGGTTCAAGAACGGTCATTTCACCATGATCGGGCTGGAGACCGACGGCAAGCCCCTGATGCGGGCCTACAGCATTGCCAGTGCGAACTATGAGGAAGAGCTGGAGTTTTTCTCCATCAAGGTGCCGGATGGCCCGCTGACCTCCCGTTTGCAGAAAATCCAGGTGGGCGACGAGATCCTGGTCAGCCGCAAGCCGACCGGTACCCTGATTCTTGACAACTTGCTGCCCGGGAAAAACCTGTGGCTGATCAGCACCGGCACCGGTCTGGCGCCGTTCATGAGCATCATCAAGGATCCGGAAGTTTACGAAGCCTTCGACAAGGTGATCCTGACCCATGGCGTTCGCTATATTTCCGAGCTGGCGTACCAGGACGAAATTGAAGGGCTGCCGAAGAATGAATACTTCGGTGAAATGGTGGACGGCAAGTTGTTGTACTATCCGACCGTCACTCGCGAGCCGTTCCGTAACGAAGGCCGTCTCACCGACGCCATGAAAAACGGCAAACTGACCAGCGACCTGGGCCTGCCGGAGTTTGACCTGGAGAATGACCGTTTCATGGTCTGCGGCAGCCCCAGCATGCTGAAGGATACCTGCCGTATCCTGGATGACATGGGCTTTCGTGAAGCCCGCGCCGGTGACCTGGGTCATTACGTCATTGAGCGTGCGTTTGTAGAGCAGTAGGTGTTCCAGGCCCCTCGCCTTGTACCCCGGCCCCAGGCCGGGTTTTTTATGTCTGAAAGGGTGAACCTGTAAAATAATTACACTCTTGTTGCCGGAGGAGGTATTGGTTAGTTTCTGCAAATGTTACGGGGGAACACACCATGCTACCAGGCAGTTGGAACCTGCCGGGCGCCAGACAGGAGGCCAGGATGCCAGGGAATATACCGTACGACGGTCACCTGATGATCATTGGGGCCATGAAATGCGGTACCTCATCCCTTTATGATTATCTGTCCGGCCACCCACAAATCTGTCCCGCCGTGACCAAGGAACCGGAATATTTTTCGTCCCTGCAGCGTCACGGGACGGGTGTCGGTGACTACGACGAGCTGTGGAACTTTGACGCAGGCGTCCATCGCTACGCCATGGAGGCCTCGACCGGTTATACCAAGTACCCGCGGGAAACCGGGGTTCCCCAGCGTATCCATGGTTACGGAATCCGGCCGAAGTTTCTCTACATTGTTCGTAATCCACTGGAGCGCATCGTCTCCCACTACAACTACATGCTCCGGGATATGGCATTCAACGACCGGATTGTGGATGATCATCTGATCAATACCTCCAGTTACCACTTGCAACTCACCCAGTTCCGGCGGTTTTTCCCGGAGCGGGATTTTCTGGTGCTGGACTTCGACGACCTGAAAGTCTCCCCGGATCAGGTCGTGGCAAGGGTCTGTCGTTTCCTTGGTATCGATGACCGTTACCGGCCGTCGTCGTTTGAAGTGGTCAACCAAACCCGGGTTCAGAGCACACTGGAACGTTGGGTCAAACGTTCGCCCCTGGGCCGGGTGACCCAGGGCATGCCGGCTGCGGTGAGACGTTCCGGGCAGCGGATACTGGCTTCGGTATCCCCCCGGCGCCCCCGCTTGCTGGCTCCGTCCGAGCAGGCCTATATCATGGCTCAGCTCGCGCCGGACATGCAGCGGTTCTACCAGGCCTACGGATTTGATATACGCCGCTGGGGATTCGAGCTGCCAGTCACGCCGACATCGGGTCCGGGTAGCCCTGCACTTGAGCGTTACCGTGCGGAACCCGGCGCTCATTGACGCAGTGCCACAGAGAGTATGGATCTATCCAATGAGACGTTATTGCGCCTTCAGGCGCACCGTAGTCCGGGTATTGTTGGTTGGGGCGCTGTTAATGGCTACCACGGGTTGTGCCGTGGGCAAGCGGCTATCTGGTTTAAATGAACAGCCACAGCTGGACCTGTCAGAAAAACAACTGGCCTGGATAGGCCAACAGGTCTACCGCAACGAGTGTTCCTCCCGCCGGCCCTGCCTGGTGCACTGGAACCAGGGCGAAGCCTTTCCTTCCCTCGGTATTGGTCATTTTATCTGGTACCCCGAAGGCGTGGACGGCCGTTTTGTGGAAAGCTTTCCGGCCCTGTTGAGTTTTCTGGAAGGGCAGGGAGTGGAACTGCCCGCATGGTTAAAAGCGCAAATCCTGCGCGGGGCGCCGTGGCCGGACCGGCAGGCTTTCCTGCGGGCCGAAGGCCGGGATGAGCGGATTGAAGCGCTGCGGCGTTTGCTGGAGCGTGAGCAGGCAGGGCAGACTGCGTTCCTGTTGCAGCGGGCGCGAGCTGGCCTCGAACAGATTGCATCCGCCTCGGGTGACCCGGCTGCTACTCGTCGCAAGATCCACCTGCTGACGCAAACGCCGGGTGGCGCCTATGCTTTGATTGACTATGTCAACTTCAAGGGCGAGGGGTTGGCCGAGTCGGAACGGTATGACGGTGTTGGCTGGGGCCTTCTGCAGGTGCTGGAGGCCATGGAATCCCCGGGGGCTCGGGAGGCATTGCCAGCGTTCCGTCAGGCGGCAGCCGCAGTGCTGACGGCCAGGGCTCAGCGGGCAGTAAACCCAATAGAAAGGGAGCGGTGGCTGCCGGGCTGGCTGAACCGGGTGGACACCTATCGGGAGCCGGCGGAAACCCTTTGAGATCTCTGCCCAAAATTACACCCGGCGAACGGGGCTATCTCAGCCAGTTCCGCAATTTCAGCGCCAGGCGCTCCCCATCGGTAAGCTCTTTCCGGGCTGACAGCAGCCGGGCCAGAACATCCGGCCGGTCGGTGATGATGTTGTCGACACCCATGTCGATCATGCGGGACATCTCTGCCGGCTGATTGACGGTCCATACGTGCAGTTCATAGCCCAGCTGCCGGGCCCTTGCGACAGCGGCGGCACTGGCCTGGTTATAGCGCAGGCCGAGGATGTCGAACTGCCCGTTATCCAGTGGACCAATTACAAACTGGGCCAGCAGGGCCGTGCGCAGGGCGGGTTCCAGGGCCCTGGTTTCGTTCAGGACGTGCCGCTGTGCCGCAGCTATGATGGTGCCCTCCACCGCGTTTTCCCGTTGCAGGAGCTCAACCACCCTTCGGGCCAGGTCGCGGCTGTTATGGTCTGGTTTCAGGTCCAGGAACAGTCTTGCCCGGCCCCGGGTGATATTGATCAGCTCTTCCAGGGTGAGAATGGGTTCCCCCGCGAAATCCGGAGAGAACCAGCTGCCGGCATCCAGCTCACGGATGTCGTCCCAGAGAAGCGACGAGATCCGTTCTGGCCGTCCCAGGAGGCGCGCAAGGTTCGCATCGTGCCATAACACGAGCTTGCCGTCCCGGGTCATCCGCACATCCACCTCCAGGTAGTCTGCACCATCTTTGATGGCTCGGTGGATGGCGCTTGCGGAGTTCTCGGGGGCAACAAAGGCATTGCCCCGGTGGGCAGTGATCGTGACCTGTTCTGCTGTACCGAAGGCGTTGACTACCAGGCCCGCCTGGACCAGTACGGTAACGATCAGCACGCTCTCAACCAGCCAGGCCCGTGCGCCGGTGTGGGCCGGCGGCGGAACCGCGTGATGCTTCCGGGAGTGGCCGCTGGTGGCAAGGTAGACTCGGTAGATCAGCACACTGTAACCGGCAGAGAGTGCAAAGGTCACGGCAACCATGAGCAGCAGGTAAAGCGCAATGTACGCGGTTATGGCAGGCAGTAACGCCCGGGGGCTGGCGGGCATGAGTGCCAGGTAAGGTGTCCCCAGTAACTGGAACAGCCAGGTGAACAGTATCGGCAGGGCGAATAACAGCACTGCGCCAACCGCCAGCGGTGTGATCAGCGCCCTTTTACTGCCGTGGACTCGCCTGCTGCTGGCGGCCAGTGCACCGATGACTGTTGTTCGTTCCAGGGTGACGATGGGTTCGGCCAGGCTCCAGCGCAGGAACAGCCAGCCATTGCAGATGGCCATTCCCGCGACGGCGACTCCGGCAATGGCGAGGAACCACCAGAGTTCCGATGGTCGTGTCAGGCGAATGAAATAGACTTCGTAGGAAGACAGCAATCCCCACCAGGCCAGGGCAATGAGCAACAGGAAGGGCAGGGCGATGCCTATATGGCCCAGCACCTGGAGTACTGTTAGCCAGAGCAGTTTTCCCGATCGCAGGGCTGTTTGCCAGAGTGCGGCCAGGGTGAGCCGATACTCGCCAGTACGCTCCACTGAGGAGGCGATAACGGTCATCCCGGCCTGTTCCAGGGTCAGGGTGGCCATGAGGCCGGTCAGGGTCGCCGCCATCCAGATAATCCCGCCCGGAGACAGCAGGAAAGTGGCTATGCCGCCAGTGCTGATTGCACCTTCTCCGGTCACAGGCTCCAGCGCCGCCAGCAGGGCACCGACAGCTGGGCCCAGGAGGGCCAGCGTCAGGCCGGTAAAAAACAGATGGTAAAGCAGCAGGCTGCGACGGTGCCGTCGCAGAATACCAAGCGAATCAACAAATAGTCGCATTACTCACTGCTGACAGAAGGGCCTGTGGGCATTCTGGCGGATTCGCCGAACAGCCGCAGCCGTTGTGCCAGGGTCAGAAAGGGTTCGCTGTCGGTTGGTGACAGGGTACCGAACAGGCGCCCGGGTTCAAAGGTCCATGTCTCGCAGCGTAACAGGCTCTCGGTGCAGGCCAGCAGTTCGCCGCTCTCCCGCAGAAAGAATTTCATGCCGGTGTAGGTGTCTGCCAACAGCAGATCCCGGGGGTTTGAGGTTTCCCCGCTCAGCAGGCTGCGCCCTGTCATCGCGATCATCGGCTTACTGGTACCGGTGGCATCCAGAATGGTCAGCGGGATATCCAGCTGGGCGACAATGCGATCGCGATCCGCATACTCGTCCAGTGCCTCGGGCCGGGGCGGCTTGACCGCCAGTACACCGGTGTTGCCGTTGAGGGGAAAGGACTCCTGGTCCTGTCGGACAAAGCCGCCTGACTCGTCAGAGGTGAGTATCACCAGGGTATTGTCCAGGACACCAGCCTGGTCCATTTCATCGAGGAAGGCAATCAGGCTCTGCTCCATGACCTGCATGGCATTACGCCGCGCCTGTAACGGCTCGGTGGGCAAGGGGGGCTCGCCTTGTTCACTGCTGGCCTGTTTGCCGCCGGTATCGAACGGGTGATGGGTGCCCACGTTGAGCAGGGTAACCATCCATCGGGGGGCTTCCTGGTCCAGTGCCCGCAGGCGCTTCGCCACATTGGCAAAGTAGATCGGGTCGGGCGGCCCCCAGCCCTCCGGTGTTTCACCGTCTCGCTCGAAGGCTTCCGAACCGGTAACCCGTATAAATCCGGCGCGCGGCATGAAGCGGTCCTTGCTCATGTAGCTGAGCGGGGCAGCCTGCCAGTACGCGGTGGTGTAACCATGTGAACGCAACAACTCCGGCATGCACAGGGGGAAGGCCTCGCCGTTGGCGACGTCTCTCATCTTTGTCGACAGACGCTGAAAGTCCGGGTACTGGCCACAGAGGATGGCAAATGTGCCCCGGTCTGTCTGGCGCTCCATGCTGAGGGTGTTGCGGTACAGCCGGAAGCCGGTCTCGGCAAGCTTGTTTTCCAGTTCCGGCAGTGAAACCACGGGTGTCAGTTCATGGTACTCGCTGACAGACGGAAAATAGCCTGCGGAAAGGCCTTCCACCATGATCAACAGGACATTGGGGGGCTCCGGTACATCCGGGCTTGCGACGTCTGCTTCGAAGAACTCACGTTCAGCTTGTGATCGCTCCGGAGCGGTGGTGTCGGCGACTTCCTCTCCCACCAGGGCACCTGCGGGCGCCATCAATGCCATGGGTATTTGTGCCAGGAAACTGGCCACCAGGTTATTCCGGGAGGTGGTCAGGCTATGGGAGGCGGCGAGGTAAAGACCCGTGGTTACGACGACCAGCAGGGTCGCAAAGGTAATACGGCGCGGCGGGATAGGAACCAGCCATCGATAGATGCGTACGAGCAGCCAGGCCAGGCCCAGATAAAGGGGGAGCATCAGCAGCTGGCTGTTGAAAACCGATGATGCCAGGAAGACCGGGTCAGCCCCCTTGCTGATCATGGAAAGCCTGGGGTAGGTGCCGTGGGCTGCGAGGTGCATGGCGGAGGCCGTCATCAGGCAGCCCAGCGCCACAACCAAAGCCGTTCTCAGCCAAAAGGAGCGCGCCAGGATCAGCAGTCCTGCAACCGTGACAGCGCCTGCGGCATCGCTAAGGAGCAGCCAGCCTGTTTCCGGCCATACACCACTTTGCAGGAACAGGCACAGCCGAACCACCAGCAGCCAGAAAAAGGCCAACACCACGGTAAGCCCGAGCCGCTGGTCCTGGAGCGCTCTGTAAACCGACATGGGGAGCTCCTGTCGCAGGCACCGGAACCTGCTTAAAGCGGCCGCTTGTGAAGGGCGGGTTCCTGGTCACCGGTGACATCAAGCCACCAGGCATGGGTGTCCCAGTCTCCCAGCACGATACGCCACGCTGGTTGGCCGCTGGCTGTCAGCGGGTGGATCGCCGGCCGATGAGTGTGGCCGTGAATCAGTCGTTGCACCCGATGATGCTCCATTTCCCGGACCACTTCTTCCGGCGTTACGTCCATGATGGTTTCAGCCTTACCCTGATTCTTGGCCATGCTGATTTCCCGCAGCTGGCGGGCAACCATCTGCCGGTCTGCCAGCGGGCGTTGCAGGAACATCTGCTGCCATTGCTCATTACGCATGTTGGCACGGAACTTCTGGTATTCGACGTCAGCCGTGCACAGGCTGTCACCATGCATCAGCAGGGTCGGCGTGCCGTGCAGATCTACCACCGTGGGGTCCGGCAGGAGTTCTGCACCACAACGATTGCAGAAATCCTCGCCGATCAGGAAATCCCGGTTGCCGTGCATCAGGTACAGGGCGGTGCCGCTGTCGCTGACTTCCCGCAGGGCGTCTGCCACCCGGTTTTGCAGCGGGGTCTGCTCGTCGTCGCCGATCCAGGCCTCGAAAAAGTCGCCAAGGATGTACAGGGCTTCGATGCCCATGGCCTTGTCCTTCAGAAAGGCGAGAAAGGCGTCGGTGATATCCGGGCGTGACTCTTCAAGGTGCAGGTCGGAAATGAAGCGAATGGTCACGCTTCGCCCCCATCCTCCAGCACCTCGGCTTTTACGATCACGACGTTCTCTGACGGGACATCATCGTGAAAGCCCTGGCTTTCGGTGCGCACGGCACGGA
Source organism: Marinobacter segnicrescens (assembly GCF_900111555.1). GTDB lineage: Bacteria > Pseudomonadota > Gammaproteobacteria > Pseudomonadales > Oleiphilaceae > Marinobacter > Marinobacter segnicrescens. The sequence goes on along the minus strand of NZ_FOHZ01000001.1, from coordinate 391,083 downwards.
TGCGGTTCACCGTGTCCATGCCTTCCACCACCCGGCCGAAGACACAATATCCCCAGCCCTCGGCGGTCTTGGCGGTATGATCAAGGAAGCCGTTGTTTTCCACATTGATGAAAAACTGGGCGGTGGCCGAATGGGGATCCATGGTGCGAGCCATGGCTACGGTACCCTGCATGTTGCTCAGGCCATTATCGGCCTCGTTCTGGATCGGGTCGCGGGTCTTGCGGGGCTGCATGCCTGGCTCGAAACCGCCGCCCTGAATCATGAAGTTGCTGATTACACGGTGAAAAATAAGCCCGTCATAGAAGCCGTCACGAACGTACTGTTCAAAGTTCTTCGCGGTTTCGGGGGCCTTGTCGTAGTCCAGTTCCAGCTTGATATCACCGTGTGTGGTTTGCAGCAGAATCATTGAAGCTTCCTGTATTGAGGGATCGGTCATCGATATAACGTTTATTGTACGCAAGACTTGGCCGCCATGCATGAGTCCGACCGCCTTTTATGCGTATAATAGGCCGTTTAAGATCCACCTCTTTCATTCCGAGACCCTATGAGCGCCGAGTCGAAGAAAGCCCACAATTTTATCCAAAGCCTGATCGAAGACGCCATTGCCAAAGGTGACCACACCGGCAAGGTGGTGACCCGTTTTCCGCCGGAGCCCAACGGCTACCTGCACATCGGTCATGCAAAGTCTATCTGCCTGAATTTTGGTATTGCCGAGACCTTCGGTGGCGAGTGCAACCTGCGCTTTGACGATACCAACCCGGAGAAGGAAGAGCAGGAGTACATCGATGCCATCAAGCGGGATGTGAAGTGGTTGGGGTATGACTGGGCCGATGACGTCCATTTTGCATCCGACTATTTCGATACCATCCATGATTTCGCGGTGGAATTGATCGAGAAGGGCAAGGCTTATGTCTGCTCCCTGTCTGCCGAGGAGATGACCGAATACCGCGGTACCCTTAAAGAGCCGGGCCGCAACAGCCCCTACCGGGATCGCCCGGTGGAAGAGAATCTGCAGTTGTTCCGTGATATGCGGGACGGCAAGTTCGGCAACGGTGAGCTGGTGCTGCGGGCGAAGATCGACATGGCATCGCCCAATATCAACCTGCGGGACCCGATCCTCTATCGTATCCGCTATGCTGAGCACCACCAGACCGGTAACAAGTGGTGCATTTACCCGATGTACGACTTCACCCACCCGATTTCTGATGCCATGGAGGGTATTACCCACTCCCTGTGCACCCTGGAGTTCGAGGATCACCGCCCACTGTACGACTGGGTGATCGACAATATCTCGGCGCCCTGCAAGCCCCGGCAGATCGAGTTTGCGCGACTGAACCTGAATTACACGGTCACCAGTAAGCGCAAACTCAAGCGGCTGGTGGACGAAGGCTACGTGGACAGCTGGGATGATCCTCGCATGCCGACTATCTCCGGCATGCGCCGCAGGGGCTATACGCCTGAGTCCATTCGCGCGTTCTGTGACATGATCGGCGTCAACAAGGCCGGCGGCACGGTTGATGTGGGCATGCTGGAACACGCCATCCGTGAGGACCTGAACACCCGTGCGCCCCGTGCCATGTGCGTCATGCGCCCGCTGAAGGTGGTGCTCACCAACTATCCTGAAGACAGCTCTGAAACCCTGGAATTGCCGGTGCACCCCCAGAACCCGGATATGGGCACCCGTGAAGTGTCCTGGACCCGGGAGCTGTATATCGATCGGGAAGATTTCGTGGAGGAGCCTCCCCGCAAGTGGAAGCGGCTGGCGCCGGACCAGGCGGTGCGGTTGCGTGGCGGTTACGTGATGACCTGTCGTGAGATTGTTCGGGATGATAGCGGCGACATTGTCGAACTGCGCTGCGAATACGATCCGAATACTCTCGGCGTTAACCCGGAAGGCTACAAGCCCAACGGTGTGATTCACTGGGTGTCCGCAACGGACTCGGTTGAGGCGGACATCAATGTCTATGATCGCCTGTTCAACCATGAGAGCCCGGACAGCGACAAGGAAGGCGACTTCGTTGACCATATCAATCCGGAATCCCTGGTTCGCCTGGAAAAGGTCCGCGCCGAGAAGAGCCTGGGGCAGCCCCGTGCCGACCTGCCTTACCAGTTTGAGCGGGAGGGATACTTTTTCTTCGACGAAGAGGCCTCCGAGTCCGGTCGACTGGTCTTCAACCGGACAGTAACTCTGCGGGATTCGTGGGGGAAGGGTAAGGCGTAAACCCCGCCGGATTCCTTCACCCGGTGTCCGAATGGCTTACGCTGAAGCCTTTTATTCTCGCGATTTGTCAAACCTATGCACAAAGCGAATGCCTTAACCGTGATCAGAATCTACAACACCCTCACCCAGCAAAAAGAAGAGTTCCAGCCTATCCAGCCGGGCAAGGTGCGCATGTACGTCTGTGGTATGACGGTCTACGACTACTGTCACCTGGGGCATGCCCGGGTGCTGGTGGCCTTCGACGTGATTACCCGTTACCTGCGCCACCGGGGCTACGACGTCCACTACGTGCGCAACATTACCGATATTGACGACAAGATCCTGCGTCGGGCCGACGAGAACGGTGAGCCGTTTGACGCCCTCACGGACCGCATGATCCAGGCCATGCATGAGGACGAGCAGAAACTGGGTGTGCTGGCCCCTACGGAAGAGCCCCGGGCGACCGATTATATTGATGAGATTATCGCCATGATCCGCGTGCTGATTGCCAAAGACCACGCCTACGCGGCGGATAACGGCGACGTTTACTTTTCGGTTAACAGCTTTGACGGTTACGGCAAGCTCAGCAAGAAGAAACTGGAAGACCTGCTGGCCGGTGCCCGGGTGGATGTGGAACAGGCCAAGAAAAGCCCGGCGGACTTCGCGCTTTGGAAAGCGGCCAAGCCTGGTGAGGTCAGCTGGCCGTCGCCCTGGGGGGATGGCCGGCCGGGCTGGCACATCGAGTGTTCCGCCATGTCCACCCGTTGCCTTGGGGACACCTTCGACATTCACGGTGGCGGCCCGGACCTGTTGTTCCCGCACCACGAAAATGAGATTGCCCAGTCCGAGTGTGCCACCGGCCATCATTTCGTGAACACCTGGATGCACGCCGGAGCGATCCGGGTGAACAAGGAGAAGATGTCCAAGTCCCTGGGCAACTTCTTCACCATTCGCGAGATTCTCGACAAGTATCCGCCCGAAGTGGTGCGCTACTTCCTGGTGTCCAGCCATTACCGCAGCCAGGTGGACTACTCCGAGGATAACCTGGCGGAAGCCGGGCGTACCCTCGAGCGGCTATACCATGCGCTGCGGGGTGTGGTGCCGGCCAAGAATGTGCCGGAAGGGGAGTTCGACCGCCAGTTCCACGAGGCCATGGACGACGACTTCAACACTGCGGGGTCCATCAGCGTACTGCACGGCGCGGCGAGCGAGCTGAACCAGGCCCGCCGCGATGGTCATGATGACCGGGCGGCTGAGCTGGCTGCCGTGCTGGTTCGTCTGGGCGCAGTGCTCGGGATCCTCCAGCAGGACCCGGAAGCCTTCTTCAAGGCTGGAGTGGAGGGTGATCTCTCTGCTGAACAGATTGAGGCCATGATCCAGGCCCGGGCGGATGCGCGCAAGGCAAAGAACTTCGCCGAAGCCGACCGCATCCGTGATGAACTCCAGGAAAAGGGCATCATACTGGATGACAGCCGTGAGGGTACCAGCTGGCGCCGTGGGTAAAATCGAACGGCGGTATGAAATGACCGGGGAGATGGCGTAAACTATCGCGCCCCGAGGTATGAGTGAGAGGCAATACGTGGAAATCGTAACCACCTTGCTTCTCAGGGAATACAGACAACATTGAGGCAGACAACGATGACTGAACGCGTGCAAGTCGGCGGCCTGCAGGTCGCTAAGAACCTGTTCGATTTCGTGAACAACGAAGCGATCCCGGGAACCGGCGTCGACGCTGACAAATTCTGGGCGGAATTTGACAGAATCGTCCACGAACTGGCGCCCCGTAACAAGGAGCTGCTTGCCAAGCGTGACGATATCCAGGAAAAAATGGACGGCTGGTACCGCAATCACAAAGGTCAGCCATTCAGCATGGACGAGTACAAGTCCTACCTGAAGGAAATCGGCTACCTGGTGGATGAGCCGGGCGAGTTCAGGATCTCCACTTCTAACGTGGATCCGGAAATTGCCACCATGGCCGGCCCGCAGCTGGTTGTGCCGGTAATGAACGGCCGTTTCGCCCTGAACGCCGCCAACGCCCGCTGGGGCAGCCTGTACGATGCCCTTTATGGCACCGATGCGATCTCAGAGGAAGGTGGCGCCCAGAAAGGGCCTGGTTACAACCCGGTGCGTGGTGCCAAGGTCATCGAGTTCGCCCGCAACCTGCTGGATGAGTCTGCGCCACTGGCTTCCGGCAGCCACAAGGATGCCGCGAAGTATCAGGTTGAGGGTGGCAAACTGGTGGTCAAGCTGCAAAACGGTGACACCACTGGCCTGAAAGACGAGTCCGGCTTTGTGGGTTACACCGGTTCTGAGAGCGAACCCACCGGCATCCTGCTGGTGAAAAATGGTATGCATTTCGAAATCCAGATCGATGCCAGTCATCCCATCGGCCAGGATGACGGCGCCCACGTCAAGGACGTGCTGATGGAGTCTGCCCTGACCACGATCATGGACTGCGAAGACTCGGTTGCCGCCGTCGATGCCGACGACAAGGCCCTGGCTTACCGCAACTGGCTGGGTCTGATGAAGGCTGACCTGGAAGAGAGCTTCCAGAAGGGCGGTGAGATGATGACCCGGCGCATGCACGCTGATCGCACCTACACCGCAGCGGACGGTAGTGAGCTGAGCCTCAAGGGGCGCAGCCTGATGTTCGTGCGCAACGTTGGTCACCTGATGACCAATCCGGCCATCCTGCTCAAGGACGGCAGTGAAGTGCCGGAAGGGCTGATGGACGGCCTGATCACTTCCCTGATCGCGATCCACGACCTGAAGGGTAACGGTCAGTATCAGAACAGCACCACCGGCTCGGTCTACATCGTGAAGCCGAAGATGCACGGCCCGGAAGAAGTGGCGTTCACCAACGAGTTCTTTGGCAAGGTGGAGGACGCCCTGGGGCTGCCGCGCTTCACCCTGAAAGTGGGCATCATGGACGAAGAGCGCCGTACCACGGTGAACCTGAAGTCGTGTATCCATGCCGCCAAAGAGCGTGCCGTGTTCATCAACACCGGCTTCCTGGATCGCACTGGTGATGAGATTCACACCTCCATGGAAATGGGGCCGTTTATCCGCAAGGGGCAGATGAAGCAGGCAGCGTGGATCCAGGCCTACGAGCAGTGGAACGTGGACATTGGCCTGGAAACCGGTTTCCGGGGCGTCGCCCAGATCGGCAAGGGCATGTGGGCCATGCCGGACCTGATGGCAGGCATGCTGGAAGCCAAGATCGGCCATCCGAAGGCTGGCGCCAACACGGCCTGGGTTCCGTCTCCGACCGCTGCTACGCTGCACGCGATCCATTACCACCAGGTGAGTGTGGCAGACGTGCAGAAGCAGCTTGAGAGCCGTCAGCGCGCGGCCCTGGAAGACATCCTTACAGTTCCGGTGATGGACGATCCCAAGTCCCTGTCCGAGGGCGAGATCCAGGAAGAACTGGACAATAACGCCCAGGGTATTCTTGGCTACGTGGTTCGCTGGATCGACCAGGGCGTGGGTTGCTCCAAGGTGCCGGATATCAACGACATTGGGCTGATGGAAGATCGCGCCACCCTGCGTATTTCGTCCCAGCTGCTATGCAACTGGCTGCACCACGGTATCTGCAGCGAAGAGCAGATTGTCAGCACCATGAAGCGCATGGCAGCGGTGGTTGATCGCCAGAACGAGGGTGATCCGGCCTACCGCAATATGGCACCGAGCTTTGATGACAGCGTGGCCTTCCAGGCTGCCCTGGACCTGGTTCTGAAAGGCCGTGAGCAGCCGAACGGCTATACCGAGCCGCTTTTGCACGCGTACCGCCTGAAGGCCAAGGAGAAGTTCGGGCAGTAATTGTCTGGGCTGATCCAAAAACCCCGCTCGGTTCTGCTGTGCGGGGTTTTTTATTGGATTCGCCCTTCGACAGGCTCAGGGCGAACGGTCGTTATGGCGGGGCTCAGGGCGAACGGTCTTTATGACGGGGCTCAGGGCAAACGGTCCTTATGGCGGGGCTCAGGGCGAACGGTCCTTATGGCGGGGCTCAGGGCGAACGGTCCTTGTGGCAGGGCTCAGGGCCTCTTTATCCCGTTCGCCCTGAGCCTGTCGAAGGGCGTTGCCAGATCCGTCTTATCAGCCGTCGTGCAGCACGTTCGCCGCATAAAGCGTGTTCTGCAGCAGTGTGGCAATGGTCATTGGGCCAACACCACCCGGCACCGGAGTGATATACGCCGCGCGTTCGCAAGCGGCCTCGAATTCCACGTCCCCGCGCAGCTTGCCGTCTTCCATCCGGTTAATGCCTACATCGATGACGGTGGCGCCGGGTTTGATCCATTCGCCCTTGATCAAACCGGGTTTGCCGGCCGCAGCGATAAGGATGTCTGCCTCACCGACAAACTTCTCAAGGTCCCTGGTAAAGCGGTGGGCAACGGTGGTCGTCGCACCCTTGAGCAGGAGTTCCATGGACATGGGGCGGCCAACGATGTTGGAAGCGCCCACGATAACGGCGTGCTGGCCCTTGTAGGGAGTGTTGATGGTGTCCAGCAGGGTAATGATGCCCCGGGGGGTGCAGGGGCGCAGGGCAGGCTGACGCTGGACCAGGCGGCCGATGTTATAGGGGTGGAAGCCGTCCACGTCCTTGTCCGGGCGGATGCGTACCAGGATGGGGTCGTCGTCCAGGTGGTCAGGGAGGGGTAGCTGCACCAGGATGCCGTCCACCTCCGGGTTTTCGTTCAGCTCGTCTATCAGCGCTTCCAGGGCCTCCTGGGAGGTGTCAGCGGGGAGATCGTAGGACAGGGAGTGAATGCCGGCGGCTTCACAGGCCTTGCGTTTATTACCGACATAGACCTGCGACGCAGGGTCGCTTCCGACCAGTACGACGGCGAGGCCGGGTGCGCGCAGGCCTTTCTGGCGCCGGGCTTCAACACCGGCAGCGACTTGCTGGCGGATACCCGCGGCGATCTCTTTTCCGTTTATGAGTTCTGCGGTCATGGGAATATCTGTCAGGTGAAAATGAAGGCGGCCATTCTCGCATGGAACCGTTCCTGCGCCAATTGCTGGCGCAACCCCGGGGCTTGTGTTCCGGCAGTTTCCGGAGAAAAATGGTGATGTGCTGGTTGACGCCCCCCCGGATCCGCCGGTATTATGCGCGCCAACTTTGCTGAGGCATATGTTGTTCAGGTTACGGGGTATAGCGCAGTCTGGTAGCGCGCCTGCTTTGGGAGCAGGATGTCGGGAGTTCGAATCTCTCTACCCCGACCAACCCACACTGGATATTCAGGTGGGCAAGCGGTCAAGCGCCCGTAGCTCAGCTGGATAGAGCATCCGCCTTCTAAGCGGATGGTCGCAGGTTCGAGTCCTGCCGGGCGCGCCAACAGCCGTTCAGGTAGACTCGGGCACAGGGGCTTCGCAAGGTTGCTGTCAGTCGGTACCATCCGGCAGCAGTGTTTGAAATGATTATGGTGGACGTAGCTCAGTTGGTAGAGCTCAGGATTGTGACTCCTGCGGTCGAGGGTTCGAACCCCTTCGTCCACCCCATTTCCCTCTTTCTGATCTGTTCTCCCTATTTCCCGTGCTCGGCTCAAAGTCCCTTACAGGCCGGGAAAGATGTTGCAGGATGCGGCCACAACGTTTGCGAGAGTGGCGGAACTGGTAGACGCGCTGGATTTAGGTTCCAGTGGGGCAACCCGTGAGAGTTCGAGTCTCTCCTCTCGCACCACCTCTAATTCAACGACTTACGTAAGTTTTCAGAAAAGGACATTTTGAGTTTTATCAGAATGTGTCTTAAATGTGCCTGAATGGGTCACGACATTTTGTTTTCTACCGCTAGTCTAGAGTCAGTCGAAGGTATTCGCTCTGGCCCGGGAAAGCCTCTAGGGATGCCTTAGAGGCTTTTTTGTTTTAGGGGTGGCAGGGGTTGGGCTCAGCATTGAAGGGCTGGTCTAGTGGCTCTCAGGTGTCATGATGAGGCGTAAGCCTCCTTCCGTTACTGCCTATGATTTCCGTTCTGTCAGAAGGCCCCGTGTGCCCGCCAAGCTCAGCTAGCTTTATAAACAGCAGTTACCGCAGCTGGCAGGGGGCAAAGCAGGCATTGGCCCTGAACATCGTCGATGCTACAGACTGGCCGATCAGCCTCCTCGGAGCCGCGGGCACTTTTACAGGGCCAGCCACGACAACACCTGATACAACCCCACACCGGCGAACAGGGGCAGCAGGTTACCGCGCAACTTCAGGCATAAGGCAAAGGTGGCAGCTACAGTCATCAGGCCAACGACCAGCCGGGGATCACTGACCGCGCTGGTCAGTTCGCCGCCGCTGACTAGAGCACTGCCGATGATGCCACCGATGATCGCGTAGGTGGCGTAGTCGAAGAAGCGCAGCAGGTCGGAGCCACTGTCCACCAGGTCCAGCCGCGACATCACCAGCAGCGGCAGGCTGCGAAAGCCGTAGCTGGCCGCCGCGCCCGCCAGGATCACCAGCCAGATCAGATGGTTTTCGGACATGCTTTGGGCTCCAGCAGCATTAAAAGGGCGGCCACCGCCAGGGCTGTGACAATCAGACCAAACCCCGGCAGCAGGCTGTTGGCAACCGGGGTCAGCACCAGCCCCAGCACCCCGGCAGCCAGGAAACGGGTCCGGGGCCAGACTCTGGCAAGAAAGGTGACGAAGTAGATGGGCAGCACCATGGTCATGGTCTGTTGCAGCCAGGGCGGAATGGCGTCCTGCACCAGATAACCGGTGGCGGTGGCGATGACGGCAGTCGGGAAGGAGGCCGCGCAGACCCCCAGAAAATAGCTTAAAGGATACTGCAGGCTCCCCTCCCGCAACGGAATGAAGCTGGTGGCAAAGGTGCTGGCGCTGAGCATCTGCACCGAAGCCAGCAACCGGCCACGACCGGGTTTGCCCAGATAGGGCGCGATCGAGGCGGACATCAGCAGGAAGCGGAAGTTGATGACGATAATGGCCAGCAGCGCCGGAAGCCACGCACCCTGGGCAATCAGGTCGGTGGCGGCCATCTGCGCCGGTGCGGCAAACACCAGGGCGGTCAGGGCCAGGCCCTGTGCCAGATCCAGGCCACTGGCCTGGCTGTGGGCGCCAACCACCACGAACAACACGCTGAAGGTCAGCGTGACCGGAAGCGCGTTGCGGCAACCCTTGAGGAACTCACGGGCGGGGGTGGTCATGGGAGGCTCCTTTCCCGGTTGGCTGCCATATCCTGCGGCGGTATCTGGTGGCTGTGCTCCGCTCTGGCGGGTACCCCGCGATGGGGTGAGGCCAGCCGGAAGGGACCATTGTCCTCAATTCGTTGGGCCAGAGCCAGCGCACGGGCGTCCTGCCAGGGGCCGGTCATGATTTGCAGACCCACCGGCAGGCCACAGTCGGTGAACCCGGCAGGCACCGAAGCCACCGGAAACCCGGGCAGACTCCAGAGGAAGGTCTGGGCCACCCAGTCTATGTAGCTGGTCATGGGCCGGCCGGCAATGTGGCTCGGGTAGTTTTCCGCCACCGGGAATGGCAGTACGGTCGTGGTGGGCGTCAGCAGGGCATCGAAGTCGTCCAGCAGGGCGAGCAGTCGCTGTCGCAGGGCCGCACGCCGATGCTGGGCGTGGGCAATGTCCCGGGTGCTCAGGGCCAGTCCGGTTTCAAGGTTGGCCTGCAGGTTTGGCCCCAGAGCCTCCCGCTGATCAAGCCAGGGCAGCAACTGGCTGACGATCACCTGACCCCGCAGTGTCAGGTAGGCGGGAATCTCGGCCGCAAGGTCCAGCTCAAGATCGACCACCTCACACCCGGACGCGCTCAGGCGACCGGCGGCCTCCCGGCACAGGGTGGCAATGGCCGGATCGATGCCGAAGCCAGCGATGTCCGCAATATAGGCCACCCGGCGTGGCGCCGGTTGCAGCTCCAGAGGCAGGCCACGCCCGGGCAGGTCACCGGCGGTGGACAGGGTAGCGTGGCGACTGCTGCCCGCCATCGCCTGCAGCGCGAGCCAGGTATCGGCTGACGTACGCGCCATGGGGCCGTCCACCTGCAGACTGTCCCATGGGGCCGGATTCGGAGCGCTGGGCACCAGCCCGGGGGTTGGCCTGAGGCCGACCACACCGCAGAAGGCCGCGGGGTTGCGCAGGGAGCCGCCCAGGTCGGTGCCCTGGGCCAGGGCAATCATGCCGGTGGCCAGGGCGGCAGCGCCACCGCCGGTGGAGCCCCCCGCGCTGAGGGCCGGGTTCCAGGGATTACGGGTTGCGCCGAACACCGGGTTGACGGTGTTGGCGCCGGCCGCAAACTCCGGAGTATTGGTCTTGCCGATGACGATGGCGCCGGCCCGGCGCAGGCGGGCAACCACCTCGGCGTCGTAGGCAGGTACATGATTCCGGCACAGGGGTGAGCCAAACGTGGTGCGCAGACCGGCGGTGGCGGTAATGTCCTTGATCCCCACCGGCACACCGGCCAGTGATGGCAGCGGCTCGCCCTGCTGGCGCTGACGGTCCAGGCGGCGGGCATCGGCGATGGCGGCCCCGGTGTTGAGGGTGCACAGTGCGTTGACCACCGGGTTGCAGTCTTCAATGCGGGCGAGCGTGGCCTCGGTGACCTCAACGGCGCTGAGATCCCCTCGCCGGATCGCGGTGGCCAGGTCCGTCGCGCTCAGAGCGCAGAGCTCGTCGGCGAGCCGGCTCATGGGGCCAGCTCCGGTTTGCGGGCGATGGCGGTGACGGTGCCGCCACCATCCGGCCCCTGATGTTCGGCGCCGCCGGACACGAAAATCCGGGTGTCTGAGAAGACGGCGGCGGCGATGGCCCCGACCGCACCGCGGATATGCCGCTGGGGGTTGAGGTCACCGTCGTTGAGCATGGTGTGGGGTTGCCCGCGGATCAGTCCGCGCCGGTCCGGCTCGCATTTTACAAAGGCGGCGGCGATCTCAGGGGCTGCGGGATCCAGCCCGAGCTCATCGATCAGGTCGTAGATGGCCCGGATATCCAGTGCGTCCGCCATGGGCCGGTGGCCGATGCGGTAGTCGCTTTGCCAGTGTCGGCTGTTGCCGAGCAGCACGATTTCATTACAGGACACCTCGATACCGGAGGAACAACTGGCGACTCCGGACCACAGCCGGAAGTCGGTCAGGAAGGCCGCTTCCTCCAACTGGTCCTCCTGAATTTCACCCAGGGCCAGAGCGACGCCAAAGGCCGATGCGACCCGGCTCAGGGCCATGGACTGGTCGGCACTGGTGCCGGCAACGGCCAGACCCTGTGATCTGGCCTCAGCCATCTTTGCGGCGGTCAGGCAGGGGCCTTTGACCTGCACGAAGTGAACGTCAGCCGGGTCGTTGATGCCGGCTGCGGTCATGGCATTGCGCACCGCCTCCGCAGTGGCCAGCGCCTGGCCGTTGCGACCGATGGCATCCGGCGCCAGCGCCGGTGTGAAGGCGGTGGCGATGGCCAGGCCGGGTGAGGCGCTGGTATCGGCACTGGCGCTGTAAATAGAACTGGCCCTGGAACGCTCACCCGGCTCAGCGCAGAATACCGTGATGTGGGGCGTGAGCACGCCCTCGGTACCGCCGGAAAAAATGAACGGCACACGTTCCGTCACCTGCTGCCAGCTCTGACCGGTGTGGCTGCCAATCAGCAAGGCCAGGCTCTGGGTCAGGTAGCCACGGGTATAATCGTTGACCAGACCGTTGCCCGGCGTTTTGCCGATGACGGCCACCACCGTAGCCGGGTCCAGTTGCCCGCTCCGGAAGGCCTCAGCCAGCGGGCTGACGTTGCCGGGATCGGTCAGGGTAAAGCGATGAACATGGCTGCGCATGGTGATTTGATCTCGTTCTGTCTGGGCCATACGGCCCTGGTCGTGTCCGGTTGTGCATGGGCGGTTGCCAAGTGATGCCTGCGACCGTATGTTGTTGAGCAATGTGTCAGGAACCTGTTTCACAACCAGCGGATACCGCCCGTGACGCCTTCAGACTCCGCCTTTGTTTTCCCGGACAACGCCACCGAGGATGTGCATACCGGTCGCCGGTCCAGGCTCTCGGCCCAGCAACGGGCGGTCCAGCAGATCCGTGACCTGATCGTGTCCGGCGAGCTGGCCCCGGGGATTCGTCTTCAGGAACAGGCCCTGAGCGATTACCTGGGCCTTTCCCGGACGCCGGTCCGGGAGGCATTCCGGGTACTGGCCGCGGAAGGCCTGGTGGTTATCCGCACCAACCGCGGCGCAGAAGTCCGGCGTATGGAGCTGGCCGAACTGATGGACACCTTCGAGGTGATCGCCACCCTGGATGGCCATGCCGGCCTGCTGGCCGCCACCCGGGCAACCGAGGCCGACATTGCCGCCATCGCAGAACTGCACAGGCAGATGATCGGCTGTTATCAGCAGGGTGAGCGCCTCAACTACTTCAAGTGCAATCAGGCGATCCACCAGAAGATCATCGAGGCTTCCGGTAACCCGGTGCTGGTGCGTCAGCTGGAGGGGCTCAATGCCCTGGTCCAGCCCTACCGTTACAACGTCAACGCCCTGCCTGAGAGCTGGCGCCGGTCGGTGGAGGATCATGAACGTATCCTTGACGCCCTGCAGCGCCGGGACGGCCCGGCCCTGCAGGCGGTGTTGTGCCGCCACCTGCCAGACAAGTTCAGCGTGCTGAAGCAGCTGGAGGCCATGGCCTCCAGCTGACCACCCCTGCCGCTGCTCAGCTGGCCTTCCGTTGCTCGCCACCGGATTCCGGCGCCTGCCCCGGGGTCGTTGCCCGGAACAGCTCACTGAGCTGGCCCAGAAATTCTGACTGCGTTTTCTTGCGGGTCATAGCCACGGTGTCGGATCCCGGCAACATGGTGTCTGACGCGTCCCGGGACAGGTCCATGATGAACTGCGCCCGGGCCATGCGTGCTTCACCGATACGAGCGGTCAGCGCCGCTACCGACACCGGCCCTGCCCTGACCGCATCCCGTATCATGGCGGCCGCGACGCAGGCGTCTTCAATGGCACTGGTGGCGCCCTGACCGAGGGTTGGCACCATGGCGTGGGCGGCGTCCCCCAGTAACAGTACCCGGCCCCGCTGGTCGGTAAACGCCGGTTCGATCTCGGCCACCCGGGCCCAGTGAATGTCATCCACATACCGGCAGATGTTGTCGATCAGGAAGCGGGCCTGGTCGCTGGCCGTGCCCTGCTGCGGTGTGTACAGGGCCCGCAGGTGCTCAGCACTGCGGGCATCATCGTCGATACTGGCGCCGGGGGTGATCGGGAAGGAGCCGGCAATGTAGATGGCATTGCCCGGCACCCGGAAGGCCAGCAAACGGTAGGGACCGTTAAACCACTGCTCATAGTCATCAATCAGACCGTTGGCGGTGTCCGGCACCAGGACCCGATAGATCACCACCCCCAGGGGCCTTGGCTCTGGTTTGCCGAGAAAGGTTTCCCGCACGGCGGAGTAGCGGCCATCGCCGGCAATCAACAGGTCCACCTCATGGTCTTCGTGGCGGGTGCTGCCATCGGTGGCGGACCAGCTCACCCGCAACGGCGAGTCGCTGGCGTCGGAGGCATAGGCCATGTCGGTGACCTGGGTGTTGAAGTGAATCTGTTCCCGGGCGTGGCTGCGCAGTTGCTGATACAGGTCGGCCCAGCGGATGCGGATGCCGTCGTTGTCCGCCACCTCCGTCAGGGTGAGATTCATCAGCTCGGTGCCATCCGTGAGGGAGGTGCGCCAGCTCTGCCAGGGCAGACTGATGCCCGGCGCCCGCAGTTTCGCACACAGGGCCGGGTCCGCCTGGTGCAGCAGTTTCAGGGCGTTGGGGCCGATATTCAGGCCGGTGCCGGCATTGGAATGATCCTCGGGATCAACCCGCTCGAGGGTGGTCACCCGCACACCGGGCTCATTCTTGAGCAGGCCGGCGACAATAGCACCGGCGACCCCGGCACCACTGATGACAATATTCAGGGGCTTGCCAGACATTATTTACCTCCCCAGTGGACAATGCGTTTCTCGATCATCACCGAGCTCCAGTTAAGGCCGTAACCCAGGGCGCCGGCGGCGAAAATGGCGGCGTACATTTCCGGCATCCGGAACAGCATCTGGGCCTCCACCAGACGGTGGCCGAGGCCTTCGGTGGAGCCGATGAACATTTCCGCCACGATCACGATGACCAGGGCCAGGGAAATACCGTTACGCAGGCCGATGAAGGTTTGTGGCAGGGATTCCCAGAACATCACGTCCCGCAGGGTCTGCAGCTTGTTGGCGCCCATCACTTTAGCCGCCAGCAGGCGAGTCTGACGGGCGTTCATCACGCCATAGGCGACGTTGAACAGGATCACCAGTCCGGCGCCGAAGGCGGTCACCAGAATCTTGGAAAGGTCGCCGGTGCCAAACAGCACCAGAAACAACGGGAACAGCGCCGAGGCTGGGGTCGAGCGGAAGAAATCAATGATGAACTCCACCGATCGGTACAGGGGTACGGACGACCCCAGGAAAATACCCAGCGGAATGGCAATAACAGCTGCCAGGAGAAAAGACACGGTGGTCAGCCTGACGGTAGCCACGAAATCGTGCCACAGGCTGCCATCGGTCATGCCGGACCAGAGGCTGAACATTGTCGCCTGGGGCGATGGCAGCAGCACCGGGTCAGCCACTTTGATCTTCCACACCAGCCACCATACGGCCAGCAGGCCCAGCACGCCCCACAGGGGTTTGGCGGACTGGATAGAGCGTTCAATTGCGTTCATCGGACACTGGCCTCTTTCAGGAAGATTTCCAGGCAATGCTTCTGTACCCGCACGAACTCCGGGTCAGACACAGTGGTGGCGGTACGGGGCCGGTCGGCCTCAAAGGCCACCATGTCGGCAATCCGTGTCGGTTTGCGGGTCAGCAGCAGAATGTGGTCCGCCAGCCAGACGGCGTCTTCGAGGTTGTGGGACACCATCATCATGGTGGTGCCCCGTTCCTGGAAGATCTTCTGCAGGCGATCCCGCATCAGCAGGGTCATTTCGTAGTCCAGTGCCGAGAAGGGTTCATCCAGAAACAGCACCTCCGGATCCACCACCAGCGCCCGCATGATGCAGATGGTCTGCATCTGGCCGCCGGAAAGCTGATAGGGGTAGGCGTTGAAGTCGATGGGCACGTCAAAGCTCTCGATCAGCGCGTCGACCCGGCGTTTGCGCTCGGCAGCCGGCACCCCCATGAGTTTCAGGGGGTAGTGGATGTTGTCGATGGCCCGCATCCACGGAAACAGCGCTTCCCGGTAATTCTGGAACACATAGCTGATGTGGGTCTCGCTCAGGGACTTGCCATCGAACAGGATTTCGCCGCCATCGTAAGGTATCAGCCCGGAGATCATGTTGATCAGGGTGCTTTTTCCGCATCCATTGGGGCCGAACACCGAGGTGATCTTGCCCCGCGGAATGTTCAGGTCGAAACCTTCGTAGATGGTGGTGTCCCCGAAGGCCTTGTCGAGGCCGCGGATGGTGATGTGAGTATTGGGTGGAAACCAGCGCAGGCGCTCTTCCAGCTCCGGGTTGCGGCCGCGACTGTCCTCTGGCGGCGGGGCCATCGGCGGTTCGGGTTTGGCAAGCTTCAGGGCCATGGTGTCAGTTCTCCAGGTCTTTCAGGAAGGTGCTGGCAGCGACGTTCTGGCGCATCAGGCCCAGTTCAGTGCCCCAGTCGAGGAAGGTCTGGAAGTCCGCAAGATCCTGATCGTCCAGGTCCTTGATCATGGTGAATTTCGGCAGCGGCACGGTGGCGGCAATGTCATCCGGGGTAAAGGTGTTGCCTTTCAGGGACTCGCGGGCGCCCGGGTCATTGGCGATGTCGTCTACCGCCTTGCTCCAGGCCAGGGCAAAGCGTCGGGCAACATCCGGATTGGCGTCGATAAAGGCCTGATTGAGAGCAGCACCGGCGGCCCAGGCCTGGGCACCCTCACGCTGGATCACCCGGTTGGCGATGATGCCGGACTCAATAGCCACCAGGTTGCCGCGGCCCAGCATGACCGTGGCATTGGGTTCCAGCGTCATGCCCAGATCAAAGGTGCCCGCCAGCATGGCTTCGACGTGCAGGTTCATGGCCAGCTCGTTGAGGATGTAGTCCTGGCCTTCGGTCAGCCCGACGGCCGACAGACCCGCCCGGGCCACCGCCATATTGGCCGGTCCCGGTGCCGACATGACCCTCAGCGGACGCTTGTCCACATTGACGAGTTCTTCCAGGGTTTCGATGCCGAGCCGGCCATGGGCGACGTACTGCTCCATCGGGTACTCGGTGTTCTGGCCATTGATGGCAATGTAGGTGGCAACGCCGGCACGCAGCAGGTTGCCGTTCATGCCTTCCAGGGTGACCAGGTTGGCAGCCGCGTCGATCTGGCCCGAAATAAGAGCGCTGAGCAGAGCCGGGCCACCCATCAGACGGACCTCCTCGGTTTCAATGCCCTGTTCGGCAAAGTAGCCCCGGTCCTTGGCAACGTAATAGGGCAAGGATGATGCGACCGGGAAGGAGCCGACCCGGACCAGATCGGCGGCAGCGGCCATGCCGGCCGTCATCAGGCTGATACAGACAGTGGTTGCGAGTGCTGCGCGCTGCAGCGGGGGGAAGCGTTTGATCATGGGGTTAACTCCCGAGGTGACGGTAGAGGTCTGGGTTGAAAAAACAGGTTCCGGCGCGGTAGCACCGGTGTTCACTCATTTCTGGTGGCGGCCCTTCCTCCGTCCGGCCGTCGAAAGTCAGTTCCAGCTGCACTCCGCTGGGGTCGTAGATGAACAGTTGCCAGAGATCCGTGCCCGGCACGAGAAACTCCCGCCAGTCGAGGCCTGCGGTTGCGAAGGCGTCACGAAAGCGGTGATAGCCGGTGGCGTTCAGGGAAACGTGGTCAATGGCCGCCGTACCGGTGGCGACAATGCCGTCTGGTCCCAGCGCCGGACCTCCGGCGTAGACATGAATGATGGCTTCACCACCGGGGGTGGCGAGCCAGGCGCCGGGATAGCCGAAATCCGGACGTGTGACCGTGTGCAGGCCGATGAACGCCTCATAGAAGGCCACGGTGGCGGCCAGGTTCGACGTCTTGATGGCGATGTGGAATAGCCCGGTAATCTGCATGCCCGACAGACTCCTGTTGCAGGTAACTTGGATTGCATACAATAAGCACAAGTAATGCCAGTTATAATTTAATGCATAGAAACAGATAGATACTGTCATTATGTCCGTGAATACGGTCGGGCAGTGTTTGGAATGGAGTGGTTATGCACGGAGTTCGTGCAGGTCTGTCCTAAAACGATGCAGGCTCAGGCCGCCATCCATCACAGGATGGTGATGCTGACGACCTGATGAGATGAGGTGTGTACAGGGTTCAGTTCCGGGTTGGTTCCGGTGCCGACAGGGGATGGCTCAGGCGTCCATGAACGAGACGTGGGCGGCCACCACCCGCCAGCCCTCTGGCTGACGGGTCCAGACCTGGCTCTGGCGGCCGACCCGGTTCACGCCGGGCCGCAGGAATTCGGTCCAGACCGTCGCCAGGTCCGTGCCGTGGGTGGTGATGACGGTGTTGCGCAAAGTGCGCTCCAGCCCCTTCGAGGGCCGGGATTTACGGAATTCAGCAATCTGGTCGTAGCCGTAGAGGTTTTCACCGGCGCCGTAGCGGACCACTCGGGGGTCGTTCCAGAACAGGCCGTCGAGTACCTCGACGTCATTCTCGATCAGGGCTTTTTCATACTGCTCGAACACAGCAGTGACTTCCGCGACAACGTCGGGCAGGTTGATCTCCATAAGGTGCTCCGTGTAGATGGGGTATTAATTGCTTAGCTTAAGCAATTATGAGGCCATAAGCAGGGATGGGTGGCTAGCGTATGGGTGTGGGAGGTGGGGTGGGTTGGCTCCTGCACCTACTAATGCGGAAGTTCCTGACGCATTCTGCGATGCTGCGCCGGTTGATATGCGAATCCTAGGCCCTCTCCCGTATTCCGGTCACAAAATCGCTTTCCTGCCATTCGATGCCCGATTTCCTGCGTTCCAGGTGATTCTCTCCATTGTTTGTTCCGTGATAGACTACGCCTTTTAACCAAACCCAAATCCACTTAACTGATTCGGTAATTTGAGGAACTTCCATGCAAGTGTCTGTTGAAACGACGTCAAACATCGAACGTCGGATGACGATTGGTGTGCCCGCCCAGGAAATTGACAAGGCGGTTGAAAAGCGTCTTCAGGAAACCGCGCGCACCGTCCGTATGAATGGCTTCCGTCCCGGCAAGGTGCCCTACAAGGTAGTCAAGCGTCGTTTCGGTGACAGCGTTCGCCAGGAAGTGGTTGGCGAAGTCATGCGTGACAGTTACGTCAAGGCACTGGAAGAGAGTGATGTGTCCCCGGCGGGCTGGCCCCGTTTCGAGCCGAAGACGATGGAAGAGGGCAAGGACCTGGAGTTCGTTGCCATTTTCGAGGTTCTGCCGGAAATCGAACTCGGTGACCTGAGCAAGATCGAGGTCGAGAAGATGGTCGCCGAGGTGACCGACAAGGATATCGACAAGATGATCGATAACCTGCGTCGTCAGCAGGCCACCATGAAGGAAGTCAAGCGCAAGTCCAAGAACAAGGACACCGTAACCATTGACTTCAAGGGTTACATTGATGGTGAAGCCTTTGAGGGCGGCGAAGCCCAGGACCATCGCCTGGAGCTGGGTTCTGGCCAGATGATCCCCGGTTTCGAGAAAGGCATTGTTGGCGCCAAGGCCGGTGAAGACATCGAGGTCGAGGTGACCTTCCCCGAGGACTACCATAACGAGGACCTCAAGGGTAAGCCGGCGAAGTTCGAAATCAGCGTCAAGAAAGTCGAAGAAGCCCAGCTGCCTGAATTGAACGAGGAGTTCTTCCAGCGTTTCGGTATCGAGGCTGACTCCGAGGAAGCCTTCCGCGAGGAAGTGAAGAAGAACATGGAGCGGGAACTCAAACAGGCCATGTCTGCCAAAGTGAAGAATGACGTGGTTGATGGCCTGCTGGAAACGACCGAGGTAGAGGTTCCGCAGGCGCTGATTGACCAGGAAATTGATCGTCTTCGCAATGACGCCGTACAACGTTTTGGCGGACAGATGGATCCGCAGCAGCTGCCGAAGGAAATCTTCCAGGACCAGGCATCTCGCCGCGTCAAAACCGGCCTGCTGTTCCAGGAAATCGTCAAGGCCAACGACCTGAAGGCTGATGATGAGAAGGTTGACGAGAAGATCCGCGAGATCGCCTCTACCTACGAGCAGCCAGAAGAAGTGGTTACCCACTTCAACAGCAATCCGGAGCAGAAGGCTCAGATCGAGTCTGTTGTACTGGAAGATGCGGTGGTTGACTTTGTCCTTGATCAGGCCAAAGTTAAGGAAAATAAAGCCAAGTACGACGACGTCATCCAGGCGGCCCAGCAACAGCGGGGCTAAGTGCCAGGCACTTGCCCCGGGCTGAGCGCCCGGAGGAGAAACAGCCGGTCCGCCCGGCTGTTTCTTTGTTCAGAACCATTCAGTCCGAATCCGATAAGGAGTGCAGGCACACATGTCCCAGAAACCTTTTGATGGTTCCTCCATGGACGCCAACGCGGCATTGATTCCGATGGTCATCGAGCAGACTTCTCGTGGTGAGCGGTCTTTCGATATTTACTCACGGCTCCTGAAGGAGCGGGTCATCTTCATGGTCGGTCCGGTAGAGGACCACATGGCCAACCTGATTGTCGCGCAGATGCTGTTCCTGGAGTCCGAAAACCCGGACAAGGACATTCACCTGTACATCAACAGCCCTGGTGGCTCCGTAACGGCTGGTATGTCCATCTATGACACCATGCAGTTTATCAAGCCCGACGTTGCGACACTGTGCGTTGGACAGGCTGCCAGTATGGGCGCATTCCTCCTTGCAGGCGGTGCCGCCGGCAAGCGGGCGTGCCTGCCCAATTCCAGGGTGATGATTCACCAGCCTCTGGGCGGTTACCAGGGACAGGCCACGGATATCGAGATCCACACAAAGGAGATTCTCAAAATCCGTGACACCCTGAACCGTATTCTGTCGGAACATACCGGACAGGACCTGGAGACGATCGCCAGGGATACCGACCGGGATAACTTCATGGATCCGCACCAGGCGAAGGAGTACGGGCTTATCGATACCGTACTTGATAAGCGCGTCCCGAATAAATAATACTGACGGTAGTCGAATCGGTGTGTGGCCGCGTACTCTTATGAGGTTCCAAGGCGGTAACGGTGCATACCAGGCCACACATTGGCACCGAAAACCAGACCAGAGGTAATTCAATGGCAGATGACAGAAACGGCAGGGGCGACGATAACGGCAAGTTGCTGTACTGCTCGTTTTGCGGAAAAAGCCAGCATGAAGTCCGTAAGCTCATAGCAGGGCCGTCGGTATTCATCTGCGACGAGTGTGTCGACCTGTGTAACGACATTATCCGGGAGGAAATCCAGGAAAGTGCACAGGAAGAGGCCAGTGACCGCCTGCCGACACCTTCGGAAATCCGCAACACCCTCAATGAATATGTGATTGGCCAGGACCGTGCCAAGGTGGTGCTGTCGGTGGCTGTCTACAATCACTACAAGCGTCTGCGCTATGGCGAAGGCAAGGGTGATGTGGAACTCGGCAAGAGCAACATTCTGCTGATCGGTCCTACCGGTAGTGGTAAAACGCTTCTGGCAGAGACCCTGGCACGTATGCTCAATGTGCCATTCACCATCGCCGATGCCACCACGCTGACCGAAGCCGGGTATGTAGGCGAAGACGTCGAGAATATCATCCAGAAGCTGCTGCAGAAGTGTGATTATGACGTCGACAAGGCCCAGCGGGGTATTGTCTACATCGACGAGATTGACAAGATTTCCCGCAAGTCCGACAACCCGTCCATTACCCGGGATGTGTCCGGTGAGGGTGTACAGCAGGCACTGCTGAAGCTGATCGAAGGAACGGTTGCCTCGGTACCGCCCCAGGGCGGTCGGAAGCATCCCCAGCAGGAATTCCTGCAAGTGGATACCGGCAACATGCTGTTCATTTGTGGTGGTGCCTTCGCCGGGCTGGACAAGGTTATCCGGGAGCGTACCGAAAAGAACAGCATCGGGTTCTCGGCGTCTGTCGCCAGTCAGGACGATACCAGGAATACCGGCGATATCATTCGTAATGTCGAGACCGAAGACCTGGTCAAGTATGGCCTGATTCCGGAGTTTGTCGGTCGCTTGCCGGTGGTTGCCACCCTGACGGAACTGGACGAAGAAGCCCTGGTGCAGATCCTGACGGAGCCCAAGAACGCCCTCACCAAGCAGTACCAGAAGCTGTTTGACATGGAGGGGGTTGAGCTGGATTTCCGGGACGATGCCCTGCGTGCAGTGGCCCGCAAGGCCATGGAGCGCAAGACCGGGGCTCGTGGGCTGCGGTCCATCATGGAGGCGACGCTACTGGACACCATGTATCAGATCCCTTCAGAACCTGACGTGACCAAGGTGGTGATTGATGAAAGCGTGATCAACGGCGATTCCGAACCGTTCAAGATCTACGCAAGCAGTGATCACGCCAAGGCGGTTCCGGAAGACTGAAGTCAAAGGTACAGGGATCTTCCCGTGCACGAAGAAAGGGCGGCAACGCCCTTTTTTTGTGCCCGCCGCTCGCCGTTTTCGACTATTGCCTCATGGATGGATTTCTATGGGGCAAAGCCCTTGTAAAAACATTGCAATCCCGCGAATAACCCCAATGTTCGGTGGTATGCTGAAAGAAATGTCGTCAGAGGATTCCTTATGACCCCGACACCTGAAACCCGTACCGAATACCCTATGCTTCCCCTTCGGGACGTGGTTGTTTTCCCCCACATGGTGGTTCCGCTGTTTGTGGGGCGTGAAAAGTCTATCCAGGCCCTGGAAGCGGCCATGGAGGGTAGCAAGGAAATCCTGCTGGTTTCGCAGCGGGATGCAGGCACCGATGATCCTGGCCCGTCGGACGTCTTTGATGTCGGTACCCTGGCTACTGTCCTGCAGATGTTGCGTCTGCCGGACGGTACGGTGAAGGTGCTGGTTGAAGGCAACGCGCGCGCCAGCCTCGATGCCGTGGCTGAAGGTGAATACCTGACCGCTACGGCCAGTGTGCTCGAGACCGATTCCCTGCCAGAGCGGGAAGAGGATGTGCTGGTACGGACCCTCAGTGAAGAGTTCGAGAAGTACGTCAAAATGTCCCGCAAGGTGCCGTCGGAAGTGTCCAGCGCATTGCAGGGCATTGATGAACTGGAGCGCCTGGCGGATACCATGGCTGCGCACCTTGAGCTGAAAGTGCCTGAAAAGCAGGAGTTGCTGGAAGCGCTGGATATACGCAATCGCGTTGAATTGCTGCTGGGCCGGCTGGACAGCGAGATCGACCTGATCGAAGTGGAAAAACGCATCCGTGGTCGCGTCAAGAAGCAGATGGAGAAGAGCCAGCGGGAGTACTACCTCAACGAACAGATGAAGGCCATCCAGAAAGAGATGGGCTCCCTGGGAGAGGGTGGCGGTGACTTCGACGAACTTGAACAGAAGATCGAGGAAGCCGGCCTGCCGGAAGAGGCCCGCAAGAAAGTCGATGCCGAACTCAACAAGCTCAAGATGATGTCCCCGATGTCGGCGGAAGCCACCGTGGTGCGGGGTTATATCGACTGGATGCTCTCCATTCCCTGGAAGAAGCGAAGCCGGGTTCGCCACGATATCGAAAAGGCTCGCGAGATCCTGGACGAGGATCATTACGGTCTGGACGAGGTCAAGACCCGTATCCTGGAATACCTGGCAGTCCAGAGCCGTGTTAAGAAGGTAAAGGGTCCGGTACTTTGCCTGGTTGGCCCCCCCGGTGTGGGCAAGACCTCCCTGGGTCAGTCCATTGCGCGGGCGACCAATCGCAAGTACACCCGCATGGCCCTGGGTGGCGTACGTGATGAGGCTGAAATCCGCGGCCACCGCAAGACCTATATCGGTGCGTTGCCGGGCAAGTTGCTTCAGAAGCTGTCAAAAGTGGGGGTAAAGAACCCGCTGTTCCTGTTCGACGAGATCGACAAGATGGGCATGGATCATCGTGGTGATCCTGCCTCGGCACTGTTGGAGGTACTGGACCCGGAACAGAACCACACCTTCAACGATCATTACCTGGAAGTGGACTACGACCTGTCTGATGTCATGTTCGTGTGTACTTCCAACTCCATGAATATCCCGCCGGCGCTCCTGGACCGGATGGAAATCATCCGTATCCCGGGTTACACCGAGGATGAGAAGGTCAACATCGCCCTGAAATATCTGCTGCCAAAACAGCTCAAGGCCAACGGCCTGAAAAAGGATGAGCTGTTGGTGCCGGAACAGACCCTGCGGGACCTGATCCGCTACTACACCCGGGAGGCTGGTGTACGGGGCCTTGAGCGCGAGTTGGCAAAGATCTGCCGGAAGGTGGTACGTGAGCATGTGCAGAAGGGTGAGAAGACCGCCCTCGAGCTGACCCCGGAAAAGCTCGAAGACTATTCTGGTGTCCGCAAGTTCAAGTATGGCCTGGCTGAAGAGAAGAACCAGGTTGGCTCGGTGACTGGCCTTGCCTGGACGTCGGTTGGTGGCGAATTGCTGACCATCGAAACCGCCGTCACCCCAGGTAAGGGACGTGTGGTCAAGACCGGCTCACTTGGAGATGTGATGCAGGAGTCCATTCAGGCGGCCCTGACGGTCGTCCGGAGCAGGGCGCCGGGGCTTGGGATTCGTGACGACTTTCACGAAAAGCAGGACCTTCACGTTCACGTTCCGGAAGGTGCGACCCCGAAGGACGGGCCCAGTGCTGGCATTGGTATGTGTACTGCGCTGGTTTCCTCGCTCACCGGTATTCCGGTCAGGGCGGACGTTGCGATGACCGGTGAAATTACCTTGCGCGGCCGGGTCCTGGCCATTGGTGGGCTCAAGGAAAAGCTGCTGGCGGCCCATCGTGGTGGTATCAAGACCGTCATCATTCCTGATGAAAATGTCCGTGATCTCAAGGAGATACCGGATAATATCAAGGAGTCCCTGGAGATCCGTCCGGTGAAGTGGATTGATGAGGTACTCGATATCGCACTGGAGTACACCCCCGAGCCATTGACCGAGACCGCCGCCACCCAGGGCCAGGCAAGTTGTGCCCGGGATGACGAAGGTGATGCCGGAGAGCGAATCAACACACATTAAAAGCTGAGTGCTTTGTTGACATGCCGGAGAGCCCGTTGGTATAACTGTTTCGCCGTGAAGCAGCCAATACCAAGGGCTCCCGCGCAATCAAGACCTATTCCGTGGACCGGTTAACAACCGCAGGGAATAAAAAAAGCGAAGAATGGAATTCTCCGACCGCTTATGCGATAGTCGGAAACGTCCGAGAAAAATAAACAGACCGAGAACTTCTCCAACCTAAAATCGAAGGGGTTTAGTGTGAACAAGTCCGAACTTATCGATGCAATTGCAGAGTCTGCCGATATCTCCAAGGCCGCCGCTGGCCGTGCCCTGGATGCGATGACCAACTCCATCACCGGCGCTCTCCAGAAAGGCGATCAGGTCACTCTGATCGGCTTTGGTACTTTCTCTGTCAAGGAGCGCGCCGCACGTACTGGCCGCAACCCGCAGACTGGTGCCGAGATCAAGATCCCGGCCTCCAAGGTGCCCGGGTTCAAGGCAGGTAAGGCTCTGAAGGACGCCGTCAAGTAACGGACTCCTTCGGCAGGCGGTGCCGGGATCGAGTCACCTGTGCCGCCCTGCCCGAATTCAAGGCGCATTCCATTCCGGGTGCGCCTTTTTACGTTCAGTCAGTGTCCAAAGTTCCGGCCCCCTTGTTCCGGACCACCTTGCTGACTGTTTCCAGAGCAACGCTGAACGAGGCCTGACGCTGAACCTGGTGCCATCTGGACGGTACAGAGGGTCGAGCGATCCGGGAGGAACATGCTTCAAGATATTCGGGACAATGCCCAGGGCACCATCGCCAAGATAATCATCGCTGTATTGATCGTTTCCCTGTCAATCTGGGGTATGGACGCCATTGTCGGCGGTTTCCGCGGTGAACCGGAAGTCGCCACCGTCAACGGCGAGGATATTACCGAGCGTGAATACCTGCGGATGGTACAGATTGCCAGCCAGCAACGCCTCAGTGAGATGGAAAACCCGGATCCCACCCTGCTGGACGAAGACCGGATCCGCCAGGAAGTGCTGGAAAGCATGATCCAGGCAGAGGTGCTGGCCCAGGACGCTGGTAACCAGGGCCTGGAACTCACTGACCAGGGGGTCGACCAACTGATTGTCAGCATGCCCCAGTTCCAGGTAAACGGTGAATTCAACCAGCAGAGCTTTACCTCCTTTGTTCGTAACCTGGGAATGGGCGTTGGCGAGTTCCGGGAGTTGCTCAAGCGGGATTATGTCAGCAACCAGATTCGTACCGCGGTGATCCGTGGCGGTATTGCTCCGTCAGAAGCCGCCCGCCAGGTCCTGGCGATTCAGAGCCAGACCCGGGAGTTCAGCACACGGAGGCTTGAGGCGGCATCCGTTGCCGACCAGGTGGACATTTCCGACGCCGACATTGAGCAGTGGTATAACGAGAACCAGCAGCGGTTCACCCGCCCTGAATCGGTGGACGTAGCCTATATCGAGCTGTCACTGGAAGATGTAGCCAGGGAGGTTGACGTGCCTGAAGACGAGGTTCGTCAGCGCTATGATGAGCTGGTTGCCGAGCAAAGCTATGAGGAGCGTCGTTCCGCTCACATACTGATTGAGGATGGTGATAACGCCGCTGAACGTGTTGAGGCCGTACGGCAGCGCCTGGATGAAGGGGAAGAGTTCGCCGACCTGGCCCGGGAGTTTTCCGATGATCCACTGTCAGCGGAGCAGGGTGGTGACCTTGGTTACCTGAGAGAGGGCGACCTTGGTGGTGCCTATGATGAAGCCATGCTGTCGCTGGAAGAGGGCGAAGTGGCCGGTCCGGTGGAAACAGAGTATGGCATCCACTTCATCAAGCTGCTCGATATCCGTACCTCTGAGCCCGCCAGCTTTGACGAAATGGCGCCGGAAATTCGCAATCAGCTGGCCCGGGCCCGCGCCGGTGATGAGTTTGCCCGCCAGCGGACAGAGCTGGCCGACATGGCGTTTTCAGCTGACACCCTGGAGCAGCCGGCAGAGCAGTTTGGCCTTGAGGTAAAAACACGCTCCGGTGTCACCCGGGAGGGTAACGAGGCGCCGTTCAACCACGCCGGCCTGGTGCGTCAGCTCTTTTCCGGCGATGTACTGGAAGACGGGTTCAATACTGAGCTGATCGATGTGGACCAGGCGACCGCGGTTGTGGCACGGGTTACCGAGCATCATCCGGAAGCGCCGCAGCCGCTAGAGGAAGTGACCGGCGAGGTGCGTGATCGTCTGGAGCGTGAGCGTACGCTGGCACTGCTGCAGGAACAGGCTGATCAGTTGCTCGAGCAGCTCCGTAATGGTGAGGTCAGTCCGGAAGGCGACGACTGGACAGTCTATGAGGGTGTGGCACGCAATCAGTCTGCGGTGCCTGCGCCGGTACAAGCGGTCGCGTTCTCGCTGCCCTCTCCGGACGAAGCTGGTTTCAGCTTTGGTACCGCTGAAGCGGGCTCTGACCTGTTCGTTATTGCCCTGTCCGGGGTAGCCGACGGCGAGGTGGACGCCGACAGCGAAGAAGTGCGCAACATGGCGCAGTTCCTGGCGCAGTTGAATGGGCAGCAGGAATATAACGCCTATGCCCGGACACTTCGTGACCAGGCCGAGATTGAACGTCCCTGATCGCTCGGTTACCTGAAACTGTGCTCAACAAGGTCTGCCCCGGGTTTCCCGCGGCAGACTTTTTTTTGGGCAGAGCCTGGCACCCCGGCCTCAGTGGTGTTCCGTCTGGCTAATTCCTTAATCCAGTGCTTGCCTCTGAGGTCTCTGCCCCCCTCGGAAACATTCCCGGGACACCACTGGCAATCCGGCTGGGGTGTTGTCATGCTTTTTGTATGATTCTGTTAAAACCCGTTATCGGACCACCTGGAGGCACCAAAATGGGGAGTGGAGGGCAAGCCTGTGACCTGGTTATATTCGGAGCCATGGGTGACCTGGCCCTGAAAAAGCTGTTTCCTGCACTGTACCAGTTGCATCGGGCGGATCTGTTGTCAGGCGACAGCCGGATCCTGGCGTTGGCGAGGCGTGACTATGGACCGGACGAGGCCCGCCGCCATATCCGCGAGAGCCTGGCTGGACAACTGCACGAAAGCAGCCTGGAGCCGGAGCTACTTGACGGGTTTCTTGCACGGGTAAGCTATCTGAAGCTGGACTTTACTGATGCACCGGGTTACCCGGTGCTGGGTGACTGGCACCGGCAGGGTCCCGGGACGAATACACTGGTGTTTTACTATGCCACGCCCCCCGGGCTTTACGGCAGGATCACCGCGAACCTTTGCAGTGCGGGTATCTGTGACGACCATACGCGGGTCGTGGTGGAAAAGCCTATCGGCCATGACCTCGCTTCCTCCCGGGAGCTTAATGACCAGTTGGCGAGGGTTTTCCTGGAGGAAAATATCTTCCGGATCGACCATTACCTGGGCAAGGAAACGGTGCAAAACCTGATCGCCCTGCGTTTCGCCAACAACCTGTTTGCCTCGCAATGGGACCAGAACCATATTTCCCACGTGGAAATCACTGTTGCGGAAAGCGTGGGGGTGGAAGGGCGCTGGTCGTATTTCAATAGTGCCGGCCAGCTGAGGGACATGGTGCAGAGCCATTTGCTGCAGTTACTGTGCCTGCTCGCAATGGACCCACCCTCGGACCTGTCGCCCGACAGTATCCGTGATGAAAAGGTGAAAGTTCTCAAGGCGCTCTCACCCCTGACGCCGGAGCGGATAAGCAGCCACCTGGTGCGTGGGCAATACACCGCCGGAACGGCCGAAGGCATCCCGGTACCGGGCTACCTGGAAGAGGAGGATGCCGAGGGTCCGAGTCACACTGAAACGTTCATCGCCCTCAAGGTGGAAATCGAGAACTGGCGCTGGGCCGGGGTGCCATTCTATATCCGAACCGGCAAGAGGCTGCCCGAGAAGCGTTCAGAGGTGATTGTTCACTTCAAGCCGGCGCCCCATTACATCTTTGACCCGGACCAGAAACACCTGGCCAACAACAAGCTGATCATCCGCCTGCAGCCGGATGAGGGTATGGCCCTGCAAATACTCACCAAGGATCAGGGGCTGAGTCGTGGCATGCGGCTGCGCCAGGGGCCCCTGGAACTGACCTTTGCGGAGGCGTTTGAGACCGACAGGATTCCGGATGCCTATGAGAGGCTGTTACTGGAAGTCATGAAAGGCAATCAGTACCTGTTCGTCCGCCGTGATGAGGTGGAGTTTGCCTGGCGTTGGGTGGACCAGCTGCTTGCCAATTGCGAGGAATGCGGTGCCCACCCCAAACGTTACGCCGCTGGCACCTGGGGACCGGTAGCGTCTATCGCCATGATCACGCGGGACAATCGGAGCTGGTATGAAGACGCCTGAAGTGATCCCGGGGACGGGAGTTGCCCTGTACCGGGGTGAGGACTCCCGAACACTCGCCGAAGCGCTGACAGTAAGGGTTGTCGATCAGTTACGCCAGGCTCTGACTCAACACGGCGAGGCATTATTGGTGGTTTCCGGTGGCAGGACGCCAGAGGCATTCTTGCGTCGATTGTCGGCTGCCGACCTGGACTGGGCGAGGGTCCACGTGGTGCCGACGGATGAACGCTGGGTGGCGAAGGATGACCCGGCACGCAACAGCCGCATGATCCGGCAGTTTTTGCTGCAGCACAGGGCTGCAGAGGCACAGCTTCACGAGTTAGTGTCTGACGGGCAAGCTGATCCCGTGGCTGCCGCTACTGAGGCCAGCACCCGGCTGAGGGAGCTACCCTGGCCGGCCGCAGTTGTGGTTCTCGGGATGGGTGAGGACGGCCACACAGCCTCCCTGTTCCCTGGTGCCCCCGAACTGCAACAAGGCCTGGCAAAGGATGCGCCCCTGGTGATCGCCATGACACCATCATCGCAGGATACCAGGCGGCTCTCACTCAGCGCGAGCGCCCTCTCGGGGGCAAATGCAACCCTGTTGTTGCTTCAGGGTGAAGGTAAACGAAAGGCACTGGAGCTGGCCCTCGCCCAGCCGCAGGCGTTAAGTGAAAGGCCCATACGGGTGTTTTTCCAACAACCGCTGGAGGTTTTCTGGTGCCCCTGAGGGGGTCGGAAGCAGGAGAAATGCGCTCATGACAGAGTTATCGCACGAACAGAAACAGCGAATTGAAGCGGTTCTCGCGGCGGGTCCCATCATTCCGGTAATTTCCCTGCATCGGGAGGAGGATGCGGCGCCGCTGGCCGATGCGCTGCTTGAGGCGGGCATCCGTGTGCTGGAAATTACCCTGCGAACCCCCGCGGCCCTGCCAGCCATCGAATTGCTGAGCAAGCGGCTACCCGGTGATGTATTTATAGGTGCGGGAACCGTGACCGACCCGGCCGCTTATCGTCGGGCAGAGAGTGCCGGAGCCGGGTTTGTGGTCAGCCCCGGCATAACTCCACGGCTCCTGGATTACGGCCTGACGGCGAACGCGCCCTTGCTGCCGGGCGTGGCAACGGTTTCCGAGCTGATGCTGGGTTATGAGCTGGGTTACCGTTCGTTCAAGTTTTTTCCGGCAGCCGTGTCCGGCGGGGTGAAGGCCCTTCAGGCCTTCGCAGGGCCCTTTCCGGATGTGACTTTCTGTCCGACGGGAGGCATACGCCAGAATACAGCCAGCGAATATCTGTCACTGGATAATGTCATGACGGTGGGTGGGACCTGGCTGACCCCGGAGTCCAGGGTCCGCACGGGGGACTGGGCTGGTATTGGCGAGCTGGCAAGGGAGAGCCTCGCCAGCTGCAAGGGTTAGGCAGACGTCGCTTAACGGATGTCGTCACCAACCCGCAGGATTTTCATGGTGTTGGTTCCGCCCTGCGCATTGACATAGTCGCCCTTGGTCACCACCACCAGGTCACCGGGGTTGACGATGCCCCGGTCCTGCAGCTGTTTGACCGCCAGGGCGTTGGTCTGGTCCGGCGAAACCTCTGCCGAGTCAAAGGGAACCGTCTGCACACCACGGTACAGTGCCACCTTGTGCTGGGTGGAGAAGTGTCGGGAAAAGGCAAAGATGGGCAGTCCGGACTTGATGCGGGACATTAGCAGGGGCGTGGCACCTGTTTCGGTGAGGCAGATAATGGCGGTAACCCCCTGCAGGTGGTTGGCGGCGTACATGGCTGACAGGGCAATGGCTTCATCCACCCTTTCCATTTCCTCGTGCATGCGGTGGCCTGACTGATGCATGGAAGGGTGACGTTCGGCACCCTTGCAGATGCGATCCATGGCTTCTACTGCCTGCACCGGATAATCGCCCACGGCGGTCTCGGCGGACAACATGACGGCATCGGTATAGTCCATCACCGCATTGGCCACGTCGGAGACTTCCGCCCGGGTTGGCATGGGGTTGTCGATCATGGACTCCATCATCTGGGTGGCGGTGATAACGACCCGGTTCAGGGCACGGGCACGACCAATGATGTGTTTCTGGACGGCGACCAGCTCGGCATCACCGATTTCCACAGCCAGGTCACCCCGGGCGACCATAACGGCGTCAGAGGCCAGGATTACCGAGTCCAGCGCTTCGGTGTCGTGGGCCAGTTCGGCTCGTTCGATCTTGGCCACCAGGGCAGCCTGGGAGCCAGCGTCCCTCAGCAAGTGGCGGGCGGTGTGCATGTCGTCGGCGGTGCGGACGAAGGAGACGGCCACATAGTCTGCTGCCAGCCGGGCCGCGGTTACAATGTCTTCCCGGTCCTTGCTGGTCAGGGCATCGGCGGACAGGCCGCCACCGCGTTTGTTCAGGCCCTTGTTATTGGACAGGGGGCCGCCGATCAGCACTGTGGAGGTGATGCTGTGGTCGTCTACCCCGGTGACTTCCATCTCGATCCGTCCATCGTCAAGTACCAGGATATCGCCGGGTACCACGTCGCGGATGAGCTGCTCGTAGTCGATGCCAACGGCCTGGTCATCGCCGGCTTCCTTGTCCATCGCGGCGTCCAGTACGAAGGTCTGGCCTGCCCTCAGGGTCACCTTGTTGTCTCGGAAGCGGGCAATGCGCAGCTTTGGCCCCTGCAGGTCCGCGAGTATCGCCACAAAACGGCCTGCCCGGGCGGAAGCTTCCCGTACCTGTCGCGCCCGCTCGCCATGCTCTTGGGCGCTGCCATGGGAGAAGTTGAGGCGGGTGACATCCACCCCAGCGCGGATAATGCGCTCAAGGGCCTCGGGTGCATCAGTGGCGGGGCCGAGGGTGGCGACAATCTTGGTGCGCCGCAGCTGCTCTGGCATGGTGTTGGGGTTCCTTGTATGGCGACAGTACGTATGGGTAACTCAGTAGTCATGGTACTGTCAGAGTGTAACAGAATGGTGAAGGAGCGCTTCGATGCACCCCACGGTTACCCGGGTTACTGAACGGATTATCCGGCGCAGTCGCGACAGCCGGCAAGACTACCTTCGGCGGATGGACGCCCTGGGCCGTCAGTCGCCCCACCGCGCTGCACTCTCATGTGGCAACCTGGCCCATGGTTTTGCCGCCTGCCAGCCTGGCGACAAGCAGACACTGAAGCTGATGAACCAGGCCAATGTGGCCATGGTGTCGGCATACAATGACATGCTTTCTGCCCACCAGCCCTACGCCACTTTTCCCGATGTGATTCGCCAGGCCGCCCATGGCATGGGTTCGGTGGCCCAGTTCGCTGGTGGTACGCCGGCAATGTGTGATGGCGTCACCCAGGGCCAGCCAGGAATGGAGCTCAGCCTGGTGTCAAGGGATGTGATCGCCATGAGTACGGCTGTCGCCCTGAGCCACAATATGTTTGATGCCGCCCTGCTGCTGGGGATCTGTGACAAGATCGTACCCGGTCTGCTGATCGGTGCGCTCAGCTTTGGTTATCTGCCCATAGTACTGGTGCCGGCCGGTCCGATGCCTTCGGGACTGCCGAACAAGGAAAAACAACGTATCCGCCAGTTGTACGCCGAGGGGAGGGTGGGCCGTGAGGAGTTACTGGAGGCAGAAAGCCAGTCGTACCACAGTCCCGGGACCTGTACCTTTTACGGCACAGCCAACAGCAACCAGTTGCTGGTTGAGGTGATGGGCCTGCACCTGCCTGGCGCGGCTTTCGTGAATCCTGGCACGCCGCTTCGAGAGGCACTGACCCGGGCTGCAACAGAGCAGGTCATAAGGCTTTCGCGGCCCAATGGCGGTGACCTGGGGCTGGCCCACATGGTCTCTGAAAAAAGCATTGTCAACGCACTGGTCGCCCTGCTGGCCACCGGGGGGTCCACCAACCACACGCTGCATTGGGTGGCTATTGCCCGGGCAGCAGGCATCCATATTGACTGGGATGACTATTCAGAGCTGTCCCGCGCCACGCCGCTACTGACTCGCATCTACCCCAATGGCGACGCGGATGTAAACCACTTCCACCAGGCCGGGGGAACACCGTTGCTGATACGCGAACTGCTCGACGCCGGCCTGCTCCATGAGGATGTTGACACGGTAGTGGGCAGGGGCTTGCGGGCTTACATACAGGGTCCGGTGCTCGAAAACGGGAAGCTGCGGTGGCGGCCGGCGGCAACGGCAAGTGCGGATTCCAGCGTCCTGCGACCGGTATCTGCGGCCTTTGCAGCTGAAGGCGGGCTTACGGTCGTCGAGGGTAACCTGGGCAGGGGCATTATCAAGACCTCAGCGGTGGCACCGGAACACCAGGTGGTTGAGGCGCCTGCCCGGGTATTCGATGATCAGTCTCAGTTGGCAGAGGCGTTCGAACGTGGTGAGCTGAACTCGGACTTCGTGGCGGTGGTGCGCTGGCAGGGACCGGTGGCCAACGGCATGCCGGAACTGCACAAGCTGACCCCATACCTGGGCAGCCTGCAGGACCATGGCTACCGGGTAGCACTGGTCACCGATGGGCGCATGTCCGGCGCCAGCGGAAAGGTGCCTGCAGCCATCCACGTATACCCGGAAGCGGCCCGGGGCGGCCCCCTGTCCCGTGTACGTGATGGTGATATGATTCGGGTGGACGCCACCGGGGGGCAGCTTTCCATAGCCCTGAGCGAGGATGAACTGGCCTCCCGTGAGCCGGCGGTCCCGGACCTCACCGGCAATCAGTCCGGGCTGGGCCGAGAGCTGTTCAGCTGGTTCCGCCACGGGGCATCGGAGGCGGAGAAGGGCGCCACGCTGTTTTTCCGGGACCACAATGACTGACGACCGAAAGCGGACACAACAATAACAAGGAGCATGACCACCCATGACACAGTACCTGCTGGCCATTGACCAGGGCACCACGAGTTCCCGGGCCATCCTGTTCACCCGGGAAGGCCGGATCCACGCCGTGGAACAACAGGAATTTGACCAGATCTACCCCGACAGTGGCTGGGTGGAACATGACCCGGAGGCTATCTGGGACACGGTGGTTGCCACCTGCCAGGCGGTGCTGGACCACAGTGGTGTTACCGCTGACCAGATCTTGGGGGTGGGTATTACCAATCAGCGGGAAACGACCATTCTGTGGGACCGGGAAACCGGCAAGCCGGTGCACAATGCCATTGTCTGGCAGGACCGCCGTACCGCCGGCCTGTGCCAGCAGCTGAAGGAGGACGGCCACGAGCCGCTGGTGACCGAGCGTACGGGCCTGCTGATTGACCCTTATTTCTCTGCCACCAAGATCCGCTGGGTGCTGGATAATGTCACAGGTGCACGGGAGCGGGCCGAGCGAGGCGAACTTGCGTTCGGCACCGTGGACACCTTCCTGCTCTGGCGCCTGACCGGCGGCCGATCGTTTTTGACGGATGCCACCAATGCCTCCCGCACCATGTTGTTCAATATCCATGAACAGTGCTGGGACCCGGACTTGCTGAAGCTGTTCGACATTCCCGCGTCGCTGTTACCGGAAGTCCGCGATTGCGCCTCTGACTTTGGCACCATCGCCGATCATCTGCCCGCCGGTGGTGTAACGATCGGCGGTATTGCCGGGGACCAGCAGGCGGCCCTGTTTGGCCAGACCTGTTTTGCCGAGGGTACCGCGAAGAGCACCTATGGCACCGGCTGCTTCCTGATTCTCAACACGGGCGACCGTGCGCTGAAATCGTCCAACCGGTTGCTTACCACGGTAGGGTATCGGCTGAATGGAAAGACCACCTACGCCCTGGAAGGCAGCATCTTCATTGCCGGGGCGGCCATCCAGTGGCTGCGGGATGGCCTCAGCCTGATCCGCATGGCCGATGAGTGTGAAATGCTGGCGGAGCAGACCCCGGTGGACCATGGCGTCTACCTGGTTCCCGCGTTCACCGGCCTGGGGGCGCCCCATTGGGACCCCAAGGCGAGGGGGGCAATGTTCGGCCTGACCCGGGATACCGGTATCAAGGAGATCGTCACCGCCGGGCTGCAGTCCGTGTGCTATCAGACCAAGGACCTGCAGAAAGCCATGGAGGACGATGGCGTCCGCCCGGTGGCGCTCCGGGTCGATGGTGGCATGGTGGTGAATAACTGGGTACTGCAGTTTCTGGCCGATATTCTCGGGGCCACGGTCGACAGGCCAGAGGTGATCGAGACCACTGCCCTGGGTGCCGCGTTTCTTGCGGGCCTGCAAGCCGGGGTGTATAGGGACCTGGACGACATCGAAAAGCTTTGGCGGTGCGAGCGACGTTTCGAGCCGACCATGTCAAAGGATGACCGGGACCGGCTGTACGCCGGCTGGCTGGAAGCGGTCCGGCGCCTGCAGCAAACCTGAGGCTATACAGGCGCCAGAGCCGTTATTGCAGTGTCAGTGGGGCACCGGCTTTGCGCCGGGCCTCCTGCCATTGCTCCAATGTTCGGGCAGCTTCTTCCCCGGGAACCGTGTCCAGGATCTCGTAGAATGCGCTGTAGTACTTGTCTTCAAGCACTTCCGCCCTCGGCTTCATACGCACCACGTAGACCGACTGCACGTTCTGGTGATCAAAAGCCCGCCACTCCTGTTCGTCTTTCAGCAGCGAATAGCGATGGCCCTCAAGCGCTTTGATCACGTCGGCGGTATTGGTGGTGCCGGCCCGTTCCACCGCGTCCTTGTACTGGTAGACAATGCTGTATGCCGAGGCCGCCGCCGAAGACGGCCGCATGTTGTAGGCATCCGAGAAGGCCTCGACGAACTCGATCCCCCGGTCATAGCCTTTCTCATAGGGCAGGTTCCAGAACCATGGGGCAGCACCGATAATGCCCTCCATCAGCGAGGGGCCCAGTTGCAGGGCCGTGCCCAGGCTGGTATTAGGCCAGACAATCTGCATTTTCTCCTTCAGGTCCATGTCATGGGCTATGTTCACTGCGCGAACCATGTCGCCCCCACCGAGAATCAGCACCAGCACGTCGGCATTACTTGCTTCCGCGGCCTCCAACGCGGCCTGGAAGTCCTGGGTACGGGCGTTAGGGAAGGGGGTCCGGGTAACCGGGTGGCGCTCGGTATCGTCAGTTCCGGACTGGGTGCGCATGGATTCCTCCACCGAATAGCCCCAGGAGTAATCGGCGGTAATGTAGAAGTACTTTTTGTCGCTGTAGTGCTCGGCCAGGTACTGTCCGATGGCGCTGGCCGTCATCCAGGCGTTATACGATTCGCGGAACATGTGGGTGTGGCCGGCGCTGCCGGTGGTGGCATTGGCGTATGTCAGGGTACCGAAGTAAATGCGGTCCCGTTCTTTCGCGGCCTTGCCGGAAGCAATTGCTACCGCGGATGAAACACCGCCGAAAATCATCTGGACATCGTGCTCGTCAATCATTTCCTGAACGTTGGCGACACCGCGTTTCGGGTTGAGCCGGGTGTTACGAATCACCATTTCAACGGGGCGTCCCAGGATGCCCCCTGACGCATTAATCTCCTCGACGGCCAGGAAAGCCCCCAGACGCTGTTGCAGGCCGAGGTACTCGTAGCGGCCGGACTGGGGATAGTTGAGCCCGATTTTCAGGGCCTCCTGGGCCACGCAGGACAGGCTTGTCAGCAGCAGAGCAAAGGCCAGGGCAAGGCGGCGTATCATGACGGTGGTTATCTCCTTTATGTGTTATTGAAGGGTTAGGGGCATTCCTGCCTTTCGCCGATCGCTCTGCCACTCCTCCAGAGTTCGGGCAGCCTCATTGCCGGGCAGGGAATAGACAATCTCGAAGTAATTGGCCGAGTATTCATCCGCCAGTACCTGCTCCCGGGGTCGCAGCTTGACTACATAAACAGACTGTACGTTCTGGTGGTCAAATGCCCGCCATTCCTGCTCATCTTTCAGCAAGCTGTAACGGTGGCCGTCCAGGGCCCGGATGACCGCAGCGGTACGGGTGGTGCCGGCCCGTTCCACCGCATCTTTGTATTGGTGCACAATGCTGTATGCGGATGCCGCCGCTGACGATGGACGCATTTCGTACCGGTCTGAAAAGGCCTTCACGAACGCTTCGCCCCGTTCATAACCCTTCTCGACCGGCAGGTTCCAGACCCATGGAGCTGCGCCGATGACCCCTTCCATAATGGTGGGGCCAACCTGTCGCGCCATACCCAGTGTGATATTGGGTACCACAATCTGCATACGTTTCTGGAGTCCCATGGAGTAGGCAATGTTGATCGCGCGAACCATATCATCACCGAACAGCACCAGCACCAGCACCTTGGCGTCACTGGCGGCGGCCTTGTCCAGCGCTGCCTGGAAGTCGCTGGTCAGGGCAGTGGGAAAGGGCGTGGTAACGCCGGGGTGGGCGCTGGTGTCGTCGGTAGCGGTGAACTGTCGCAATGACTCCTCGACAGACCAGCCCCAGGTGTAGTCCGCGGTAATATAGAAGTAGTTACTGTCACGCTGGCTCTCGCTCAGGTACCGGCCCAGTGCCTTTGATGCCATCCAGGCGTTGTAGGGTTCCCGGAACATGTGGGTGTGGCCGGCACTGCCCGTGGTGGCATTGGAGTAGGTCAGGGTGCCGAAGTAAATCCGGTCCCGTTCTTTCGCGGCCTTGCCGGAGGCAATGGCGACGGCAGAGGACACCCCGCCAAACACCATCTGCACGTCATGGTTATCAATCAGGTCTGCGGTGTTGCGAGCTCCCCGTTCAGGGTCGCTGCGGGTGTTGCGGATGACAAGCTCTACCGGTTGTCCCAGGATGCCCCCCTGCTGGTTGATCTCCTCAACGGCCAGGAAGGCTCCAAGCCGCTGCTGCAGGCCCTGGCCCTGGTAGCGGCCGGACTGGGGATAATTCAGGCCCAGCTTGAGCGTTTCAGCAACGGACGTCAGTGAAGCCAGTGACAGGCTCAGAGCGACCAGCAGCGTGCGGATTTTCATCTGTAAAACTCTCCTGCCAGGCGCAACGTATGTGCCGCCTGCATTTGTTGGTTTTGTTAAATGATGCAAAAGGGAATTGGCCCCGGCCAGTTTTGTCGCTGGCGTGGGTTTTGGCAATGGTCCCAGGGTGGAAAATTGTCAGGGAGCTGTAACTGGGCGTAATAAAGCGTTACCCGGGGAACTGGTTCACGCCGGGCAACGCGGTATGCGAATCAGCCGTGGGCGCCCATGCCACCGTCGATGCGATACTGGGCCCCGGTCACGAAACCGGATTCTTCCGACGCCAGGAACACGACGACGTTAGCGATATCGATGGATTCGCCGTAGCGGCCAAGGGGAATACTGGCGGTCAAAGCTGCCTTGGCCTCCTCTGCGTGACCCGGCTGAAAGCCTTCTTCCAGTGAACGCATCATCCGGGTATTCACGGGGGAGGGGTGTACCGAATTGACCCTTACACCATGGGGGCCCATCTCCAGTGCGGCCGACTTGGTAATGCCAACCACGGCATGCTTGGACGCCACATAGGGTGCGACCCCCGGGCTGCCCATCAGGCCGGCCACCGAGGACATGTTGATGACCGAGCCGGAACCCTGTTGCTGCATAACCCTCAGTACATGGTGCAGGCCCAGGAATACGCCGCGCACGTTCACGGCAATAACCTTGTCGAAGTCCTGGATTTTCTGGTCTGTGATGGGGGCAACCTTGCCCTCAATGCCGGCGTTGTTGAAGAAAACATCGATTCGGCCGAATTCATCCATGGTCTTCCTGACGTAGGCGGCGACATCTTCCTCCTGCGATACATCGGCAGCC
The DNA here is from genome assembly GCF_900111555.1 of Marinobacter segnicrescens. Classification (GTDB taxonomy): domain Bacteria; phylum Pseudomonadota; class Gammaproteobacteria; order Pseudomonadales; family Oleiphilaceae; genus Marinobacter; species Marinobacter segnicrescens. The sequence goes on along the minus strand of NZ_FOHZ01000001.1, from coordinate 352,812 downwards.
ACCGTCACAACCTTGCCAGCGTCTTTCAATTCCTCGGCGGCGGCTTTCAGGTCCTCTTCCCGGAGATCCACCAGCACCACCCGGGCACCTTCCTCCAGGAAACGACGGGCGGTTACCTTGCCGATGCCGCCGCTGCCACCCGTGATAATCGCTACCTTGTCTTTGAGTCTTGCCATGATTCCTTCCTCCTGATTCAGGCGTGGGGCAGGTTTTCTGCCATCCGCTCTGCCTGGTTGTCGTCAGTTTCCAGTCCGGTGAGCCGGAACTGGTTACGGCCTGCGGCCTTGGCCTGGTACATCGCTTCGTCTGCCCTCTCCATCAGGGCATCGGCGGTTTCGCCGTCGAGGGGGTACAGGCTGATGCCAATGCTGGAGCCCACCCTGAGCAGGGCATCACCGCAGCGATAGGGCCGCGCATTGGCCTCGATCAGGCGATGTGCAACCCGTATGGCGTGCTCGGAACTGTCCAGTTCGGGGAGAAGTACAATAAATTCATCGCCGCCCAGACGTGCCAGGGTATCGTCTTCCCGAAGGCAGCTTTGCAGCCGTCCGGCAATTTCCGTCAGCAGGTGGTCGCCGGCGGCATGTCCATGACTATCGTTGACGGCCTTGAAATGATCAAGGTCTACGAACATGACTGCCAGTATCTGCTGCTTCCTGTGGGCGTGGCGAATGGCATGCTGCAGGCGGTCTTCCAGCAGGCGCCGGTTGGGCAGGCCTGTCAGGGCATCGTAATAGGCCAGCTGGCGAATACGCTCTTCGTTCAGGCGGTGCTGGGTGATGTCGGTGAACAGGCCGGCGTAGTGCGTTACATTGCGGTCCTCATCGCGGATTGCGGTGACGGTGAGTAGCTCGAGGTAAAGCTCGCCACCTTTGCGCCGGTTCCAGACCTCTCCCCGCCACCGGCCGGTACTGCTCAGCGTCTCCCACATTTCCCGGTAGAACTCCGAGTCGTGGCGGCCGGATGAGAGTATGGCCGGTGTTCGGCCAATAACTTCTTCCGGCTGATAACCGGTGAGTTGGGTAAAGGCCGGGTTTACGAACTGAATGGTCAGCTGCGGATCCGTGATTATGATGCCCTCAAGGGAAGACTCGATCACCCTTTCGGCTAGCTGGAGGTGGCGGCGTGACTGGGCGAGGGCTGCGTCACGCTGCTCAAGGGTGGTCCTCAGGTCCTCAAGGTACATGTGTTCAGCACCGGCGATCAGGTCCGAGAAGCCCAGCAGGCCCATCAGCTCGCCGTCATGGTTGGTGACTCCGAGGTGTCGTATACGTTTTTCCAGCAGCAGGTCCCGGGCGCGGATCAGAGGCTCGCTCATGCCGATGGTCTGCAATGGGCGACTGGCCAGCGACGCAACGGGTGTGTCGCCGGGATAATTGCTGATAAACCGCAGCATATCCCGTTCGGTGATCACTCCGGGACCTTCGTCTTCACACAGGATAAGTGCGGCATCATGGTGGGTCTGGTGCATCAGGCGGGCAGCGGCGGAGAGCTTTACCTCGCCAGTGATCATCAATGGACGGTCGCCGAGGGCAGAGTGGACTTCCCGCAACCTCAGGTAGGGTTCCAGGCCCTGGTTCATGGCGATATCACTCTGGCTCAGAATGCCGACAATTTCGCCCCGGGCGTCGGTCACCAGAAAATGCCGCCGGTGTTCCTGCCGGAACCGCATGGCCGCCTCGGCTATACTGGTTCCGGTGATGAGGGTGGCGACCGGTGTGCTCATGACGTCGGCAATGGGACGGTGGAGCGAATCCGGGTCGGAGAAGTTCACCAGCAGTGCATCGTGCTCGGTCCAGATACCCAGCGGCTCCCCGCCGGCCATGACCACAATGGAACTACAGCCATGCTCGGCCATCAGCTGCGCCGCACGGTTCAGGGGTGTGTCCGGGGAACAGTGCACAGGAACGCCGGAGCGCATGATGCTCTCGATCGGTAGATGATTGGCCATGGTACTTCCGCTTGTGGTTATTGGTCCGCAAGGTATACGAGGCATTGTGTGTTGCCGGTCGCGGCCCGGTTTTGACGGACGTCAATTGCTCAGCCATTCTTTCCGATATCCTTACGGTTTTTTACATTTTCGCTTGTCAAAGCACGACGTCACCCCGGAGGTGGTTTTACTATGGCCAATACCCGTACAGAAGAACTTCAGCGCCTGAAGCAGGAACTGACTCGCCGCCTTGAGCGCTACGAGGCCCACCAGCATCGGGAGAGCGGCAAACTGGAAGCCGATTTCGAGGAACAGGCAGTGCAGTTGCAAAATGATGAAGTGGTCGACTCCCTTGAACAGGAAGTGCGGGAAGAGCTGCGCCAGGTCATCCATGCCCTGGACCGCATCGATCAGGGAGAAGGAGGTCTGTGTGAAAGGTGCGGCAACGAAATCAACCCTGAGCGCCTGAATATTCTGCCCTGGACGTCGCTTTGCGTTCGTTGTGCCGAAGCTGCAGAATAGTCCCGTCTTTTCTCCCCCTCACTAAACTCACCACCGGGTGCCGGCGACTTCAGTCTCAGGCTGGGTCGGCCTGTTGCCGATAGAAAAAGGACCGGACCCCATGACGCAGACAGTTGATGACACGTCCTGGAAGATGCCGAAGAGCCGGGTTATCGGATTGTTTACCGGCCTCGCACTTTTTGCCCTTACCCTGGTGGTGCCGCCGCCGGGTGGCCTGGACGGGTCCGCATGGGCGGCACTGGGACTGATGATGCTCATGGCCGCCTGGTGGGCAACTGAAGCGATTCCAATTCCGGCTACGTCGCTGTTACCCATTGTGCTGATCCCGGCGCTGGGCCTGGGAACCGTCACGGATGCTACCGTACCCTACGCCAACCCCATCATATTCCTGTTCCTGGGGGGCTTTACCCTGGGGCTGGCGATGCAGCGCTGGAACCTGCACCGCCGTATTGCCCTGCACATACTGTTGCTGGTAGGGACAAGCCCACGGCGCCAGATTGCCGGGTTCATGGTGGCGACGGCCTTTCTCAGCATGTGGGTTTCCAATACGGCGACCGCCATCATGATGCTGCCGATCGGCCTGTCGGTATTGAGCATGGTGCACGCACCGGATGACGAAAGCCGCCGGCGCTTCGGCGTTGCCCTGCTGCTTGCCATAGCCTATTCCGCCAGCGTTGGTGGTATCGCCACCCTGATCGGAACGCCGCCGAACGCGCTGTTGGCAGCTTACCTGTCAGATCAGCAGGACATTCCCCTGGGCTTCGCCCAGTGGATGATTATCGGCGTGCCGGTGGCGGCACTCATGCTGCTGGTGATCTGGTGGTGGCTGAGTCGTCGGGATTTCGGTATCGGCGCCTCAGCCGGTGCGGGAGAGGCAATCCGTGACGAACTCAGGAGTCTTGGCCCTATGGGCAAGGCTGAAATCCGCGTGGCGACCCTGTTCGGCCTGACCGCAGCAGCCTGGATCTGCAGGCCCCTGCTATCGGGTACGTTGCCGTGGCTTAGTGACACGGTGATCGCCATCTTCGCGGCGGTGTTGTTGTTCATCCTCCGTTCGGGCCAGCGGGATGGTAACGCCCTGATGGACTGGGACAGCGCCCGTGACCTTCCCTGGGGCGTCCTGTTGCTGTTCGGTGGTGGCCTGGCGCTGGCGGGTGTGATCAGCAGTTCCGGGCTGGCGGATGCCATTGCCGAAAGCCTGTCGTCACTGGAAACCCTGCCCATGTTGCTGATGGTGGGACTGGTGGTGGCAGTGATCATTTTCCTGACCGAGGTGACCAGCAATACCGCCACGGCAGCGGCTTTTCTGCCCTTGCTCGGCGCGCTGGCTGTGGGGCAGGGCATCTCGCCGGTGCTGCTGACGGTGCCAGCTGCGATCGCTGCCAGTTGCGCCTTCATGATGCCCGTGGCCACGCCACCCAATGCGATTGTCTTCGGCAGCGGCTATATGGCCATCAGCGATATGATCCGTGCCGGCTTTGTGCTCAACCTGATCGGTATCGTGCTGGTGACCCTGCTGGGTTACCTGCTGATGGGCGTGGCATTTACGGTGTGATCGCAGGGCCGGGACGGCAGCCGGTCACGACAACCGGCTCCGCTCCCGTCTCAGTCTTCCGGTCTTGAGAGGTCTACCCACTGGCGGGAGAACCAGTAAAAGCGCCCGTCGCCGGCAGGATAGGTGCAGTTGTACCGAAAACGACGGCTGCTGAAAGGCTCCGGAGCACGGACAGAAACCGTCTGTTGGTCTGCGGTTAAAGGGATGCGACCCTGGCCGGAGGCAAAGCAGGTCAGTGCTCCGGTGCGGAAACCGTCGGGAAGGGTCAGGCTCAGTTCCGGTGGATTGTCCTGGACGATACTGTTACCCGGGGCATCGTCGATCACCGGTAGCGATCGGCTGCGCAGCTTGTGATCGAGGCCATCAAGCTGGCCATGGGCCGTGGCCAGGGGGAAGCGAGGCAACCGGCTGGTGTCCGAGGTTTGGCCGATGGCGCCGGACTGTTGTCCGTAGGCGAGCCAGCCGCGCTGATCGATCATCTCTTCCAGTGCTGAGTCATATTCACCATAGGGGTAGGCAAACAGTGGTGCCGTTGCCCCCAGTTTCTCGTCAAGGATCGATTGGGCCTGGTCCAGGCTGGCGGTGATTCGCTGGAGCCACGCCCCCTTCGGTTCGTCGGGGCGCCTGGCCAGGTGGCCATGGTCATGGCTGTGGTTGGCGATGGTGACGCCTTCCCGTTCACTTGCCTGTTCCAGTTGCTCCCAGGTCATATAGCCGCGGCTGCCTACGGCATCGGTGTTCACGAAAATGGTGTAGGGATAACCATACTCTTCCAGAATGGGGGCTGCGGTGGTCCACACCGAGGCATAGGCGTCGTCGAAGGTAATGGCGACCTGTTCCTGATCGCTCAGTTCGCCACTGAGGGCAGACCGGGTGGCAGACTCCAGCGGCGCCACGTCCAGCCCCAGTTCCCGGATACGGGACAGGTGGGACCGAAAGAGCTCAACCGTCGTGCTGGTACTTGGCGGTGTCTGGTCACTGACGTGGTGATATTGCAGTACCACCAGGTCGGACTGGGCTGTGAGTGGCGTAAGGGTGACCAGGGCAGCCAGCACGGTCCGGTTCAGCATCGGGACTCTCCGTGGCGGAAGTAGTGTCGCAGTGTCGTAAACGCGTCGTTCAGTTGCTGGACCTGGGCGGTATCACCGCCGCGATCAGGGTGGGCCTGCATGACCGCCCGTCGGAACCGGTGCTTGACCGAGGCAAAGTCCGCCGGCAGCGTTTCGAAGCCCAGTACCGCGGCGGCACTTTCAGCCGAGTCCGCCCCTGGGCCCTGGCCGGCACGTCCGGCCCAGAAATCATCCACCATGCGGTGGATGTCGGCCTCGGGCATTCGGTACTGGTCCAGGTCCAGGTAGAAATCCCGCAACGGGTCTATTTGGCCAGGGAGGCCGGTGCCGGCAATGACATCGTCATGTTGCAGGCTGATCGTAAGGGGTGAGATGACCAGCGTCTCACCGGTGGCAGCCAGGTCATCCCGCAGACGGTAAAGTACATGGAACAGCAGGAAGTGCACCGGGTACAGGGCAGCGGGGTCCGCATAATCTACCGGGCCGATCAGTTCCCAGGGCGGCCGTTGCAGTTGTCGGATCAACTCCAGCTCCGACAGGTTGCCTGCTTCACGCAGGCAGGACTCTGTGGCTGCGGTCAGTAACTGAACGTGGTGCTCAAGGGCCTGGCCCTGATGATCTGCAGGCTCGCCTTCGGTGGACGATTTATCTGAAATGGCATCCTCACTCATGCTGCCATGTTATGTCAGCGGGTGCGGTATCCCAAGCCCGAAAGGGTGAAGAATCGTACCCGGTACGGCGGATGGTGGCTTGTACGCAGCCACAGGGCCTGACTTGGGTGGCGTAGCTCCGGTATAATCGCGGCCGATTGATTCACCCCATTCCATCATGGCCACAGGTTGATTATGTCAGACGTAATGACGCCGGAAGCGGTATCTGTCACACCCGACAGCGAGGCGGAGCGTGAGCGCAAGCTGGAGACCAACAAGCTCCAGAAGCGCCTGCGACGGGAAGCCGGCCAGGCGATCCAGGACTTCCGCATGATCGAGTCCGGTGACCGGGTCATGGTGTGCCTTTCCGGAGGCAAGGATTCCTATACCATGCTAGATATCCTGATGAATCTACAGAAAAGCGCCCCGGTACCTTTCGAGCTGATTGCGGTGAACCTGGACCAGAAGCAGCCGGGATTTCCGGAGCACGTGCTGCCGGAGTATCTCGCTGGTCTGGGGATTGAATATCACATCATCGAAAAGGACACCTACAGCATCGTCAAGGAGAAGGTGCCAGAGGGCAAGACCACCTGTGGCCTGTGTTCCAGGCTTCGACGGGGCATCCTGTACAACTTTGCCGAAGAGCATGGCATCACCAAGATCGCCCTGGGCCATCACCGGGATGACCTGCTGGAGACCCTGTTCCTGAACATGTTCTACGGCGGCAAGATGAAGTCCATGCCTCCCAAACTGTTCAGTGATGATGGTCGCAATACCGTCATCCGTCCCCTGGCCTACAGCCGTGAGAAAGACATTGCCCGCTATGCGACGCTAAGGGAATACCCGATCATTCCCTGCAACCTTTGCGGTTCCCAGGAAAACCTTCAGCGGCAGGTGGTCAAAGATATGCTGCAGCAGTGGGACAGGCAACACCCGGGGCGGATCGAAACCATGTTCCGGGCCATGTGTAATGTGGAACCATCCCACCTCGCCGATACCAGCCTTTATGACTTTGCCGAGGGCCGCTCACGCGCAGGTGGCGTGGCGCCGGTGCAGACCGTTGAGGCAGAGCCGGACTATGGTCGGCTGGACGTGCTGAATCTCTGATTCGTCAGCAGGCCGGGGCGGTGCATCAACCTCCGTCCCCGCCTCCACCAACCAGTTCCATCAGGCCGCCAATCATCTGACTGATCAGCGCGAGCTGGGTGTTCAGGCCATCTACCGTTTCCGAAAGGCTGTTGATCTGTAGCCCCAGAAACAGCGCCACCAGAACGAAGACCAGCGTTGTAAGCATCCACAATCGACGCACCTTGCCCACCCGGGACTCGAGTTCCTCCTGGAACCGGGCATCTACCCGAGCCATGTGCTGCTTCATCGCACGGATGTCCTCGTTGGCCTCTTCATAGGCAATTTCCAGGGTGGAAAGGCGGCCGGTGAGCTTGCGCAGGTAGGACTGGTCGGCCACGGTCTGGTAAGGGCTCAGTTCCGGTGCCGCAAAATCCGGTTCACTGTCGCCGTCTGCCAGGATGGTGTCAATCATCTGGATGAGCTGTTCACGTTCCACCTGCTTGCCGATCACGCCCGCGGCGCCCCGGGCCTTTGCGTCCTGGAGGTAGCGATCAGCGTTCTGGGAGGTGTACATGAACACCGGGATGTCCCGGCTTTCCGGCTGGCCCTTGAGCTTTTCCAGCGCCTCGAAACCGTTCATGCCTGGCAACAGGTGATCCAGGAAGATCAGGTCAAATTGCTCATGCTGAACCAGGCTCAGGGCTTCCTCGGCCGAGCCGACGCCCTTGCTGGTGAGATCGGCTTTCTCCAGCAGCCTGGCGAGGATGATCCTCGCGGTGGAGGAGTCATCAACAATGAGTGCGTTGCCACGGGGCATGGTGTTCTCCCTGTCTTTACGAGGGCCCTCGTTCCGCTTCGGTCTTGCCAGTCCCTGACCGATCCCTGAGGGCTCGCAACACGTTAGTCCCGGGTGGGGGGTAATTCAAGTCAACCGTTAGCAAATTGTGGCACAGGTTGCCGAATCCAGCTTTGCCAACAATGATGTCTGCCTATCACACAACTCAAGGCAGCCAGATTTCGAACACACCACCGCCCAGTTTGCCTTCATTATGCAGGCGTATCGTACCGTGCTTGCCGTTATTCTGATGCAGGTGGGCTATGGCGGAGGCGAAGTAAAGCCCCAGGCTGGTAGAGCCGCTGCTGAAGTCCGGCGCCTTCAGGAGCTCTGCACCGGCTTCCCTCATATGTGCCGGGTAACCGCTGCCATCATCTTCCACGGTAATAACCAGCCAGCCATCCTGCTCCCGGGCGCCAAGTTGCAGGCGGCTACGGGTATAGCGAATGGCGTTGTTCAGGGTGCTGGCGATGACGCCCGAGATGAGTTCGTCGTCGAAAAAACCAATGACATCGTTATCGGCGTCAATGTCATAGTCGACCCCATAACCCTGCAGGAGTCGTTCATGGCGGGCCAGCTGTTGCTGCAGGAATTCCGCCACATAGTGCTCGTCGCTATGGGCAGAGAGCTTTTGTTCGCCCAGGCGATAGATTCCCAGTAGCTGCACCAGGTCACTGTGGACCCGCTCCGCCTCATACTGCAGGGTATTGAAGCGCGGGTTATCCCCCAGGGCGCCTTTCTGCTCTTCCCGCAGATCATCCAGGGTACTGAGCAGCATGCCGAGGGAGTTCTTCATATCGTGCACCGCCGAGGCGATGACCATGGAAAAATCCGGATTGTCGATCTTCCGGTCTGCAGCGGCTGGCTGGCGATGCTCACTCATTCATTGACTCCATTTTTCTTTTCATGGCCAGGTAACGGCGGTACTGACGGTGCTGCGGCGGCAGGTTTTCCAGGGCCTGGAAGCAGCGGTGGCACTGGGCGAGTGCATGCTGGCGTACCACTGAGCGGTCGCCATCCTGCAGCTGCTTCATGCGGATCTGGACCAGGTTGAGGTTGAGCGCGGCGTGGTTTGGCACAATGTCCAGGGCCTGTTCGAAGAACCGGGCCGCCTCGGGAAGGCCGCCCTTTTCATAGGCCTGGATGCCTTCCCGGTTGAGCGTCCGGGCCTGCAGACGCTGTTGCAGGCCCACGGGTTCATCCATCAGGTTCTCGATCTGCTCAATGGTTTCGGCCTCTCCCTCGAATCTCTGGGCCAGCGAGGCCAACAGTTGCTCGGCCTCCCGGTTCTGACCCACCCGGTAGAGTGTCTTGGCCAGGTCGAGTCCGGCGTCGGCCGAAAGCTTGTCTTCGGGCAGGGCTGCCCGGGCTTCCTCGAGGAATTTCATGGCCTTGGTGCGATTGCCCCGGGCAGCAACGATGCGGGCCCGCACCAGCATGGTGCGGGGGCCAATATCCGGTGCTTCCGGAAACCTGCGCTCCAGGTGCTTCAGCACCCGCACGGCTTCATCGGCGTATTCCTTGCCTTCGCCACCAGGGTCGCCCTCACTCAGGTCTGTGAGAGACCGGCCAAGGGCCAGGTGGTGGTCCGGATTATCGTGAACGGACCAGGTGCCCAGGTTAACGGTGCGTCGCCAGGCGTCGGTGGCTGTGTCGATGTCGTGGTTCTGGGTCGCCAGTTTCGCCAGGTCCCGTTGGCGCAACAGGGCGTTGGGCGACAGTTCTGCGGCCCTCTGCAGGACTTTCTGGGCCTGGCCGGACTTACCATTGCGTTTGAGGCTTTCTGACAGCAGGTCGTAGGCTTCCAGGTAGTCCGGGTGGTCCTCGACCAGACGTTGCAGGGCAACAATCGCTTCGTCCAGGTGACCTTCGGCCAGCAGGACCCTTGCCTTGCCAAGCCGTGCCCAGGACAGGGAGCGCTGGCTGAGTATGTCATCGTAGATCTTGCGGGCCTGGCCGTAGTCGCCTACCTGGATATAAAGTTCCGCGAGGGTCTTGTAGATCCAGGAACGATGCCGGGGATACTGGGACAGCAGCGAAAGGCATTGCTGAATGGCTTCCGGGTTGTCCTCCAGGTCCATTGCCCGGGTGACCGGAAGCAGGGCCTCCCGGCGCTCAGCCAGTGCGCCCAGGCGTTTTTCCAGCATCGCCCGGTTAATCGGCTTGGTGAGGTAGGCGTCCGGGTGATATTCCCGTGCCCCCATGACCATTTCCCGGGAGGTTTCGGCGGTCACCATCAGGAACAGGGACGAGTGATGCAACAGCTTGCGGTGGCGCAGTTCTTCCAGCACATGCTGGCCGCTCTTGCCTTCCCCGAGGTTGTAATTGCATAGCAGGACGTCGAAATGATCATAGGCGCAACGCTGCACGGCGGCGGCGCCATTATGGACCAGTTCGATTTTTTCAGCCCCCAGGGAACGCAGCATCTGTCGCATGGAGTTGCGGAAGTTCTCGAAATCATCCACCACCAGAAAACGGAGTTTGCGGATGCTGGTGGAAAAGCTGTGTTCACCGGACGTATTGATCATGCGCGCTTTTTCATGAGTTTGTTGACCAGTGCCCGCAAGGCTGCGGGCTTAACCGGTTTATAGAGTACATGGTAGCCCCGTCGGATGGCATCCTCACGGACCTCTTCCCCAAGGTAGCCGGTAATGAGTACTCCCGGCACAGCAAAAACAAGGTCATCCCTCAGCGCGTCCATGGCGTCCAGGCCATTCTGGTCGTCGTCGAGTTGATAGTCTGCCAGGATAATGTCTGGCCGTTCACCGCCAAGGGCAGTACGGGCATCCTCCAGGCTGAGTGCCGTGGTGGTTTGGCAATGCCAGTTGCCCAGTAAGGCCTCCATGCCTTCGAGGATGTGGGCGTCATTGTCGATACAGAGCACTTTCAGACCCCTCAGGGTGGACAGGCCGCGACTGCCGTTGCGTGTCGTGGTGGACGGTGCTTCCCTGACCTCGGCCTTTGCCAGCGGTACGGTGATGGTGAATGTGCTGCCTCGGCCGACACGGGAGTGCACGTTAACGGGATGACCCAGCATGCCACTGATACGGTCCACGATAGCCAGCCCCAGACCCAGGCCGTTCTTGTCGCGGCCCTGCCGCAGGCGGCGGAACTCCTCGAAGATGTACTTCAGCTGGTCGTCCGGAATGCCCGGGCCGGTATCCCACACTTCAATGCGCAGGTAGCCCTTCAGCCGCCTGCACCCCAGCAGTATGCGTCCGCCACTGCCGGTGTAACGAATCGCGTTGGACAGGAAGTTCTGGACCACCCTGCGTAACAGCTTGGCGTCTGACGTCACCCAGGTGGAGCTTGGGACTACCTTCAGGGACAGTTCCTGGTCTGCGGCAATGGCACTGAATTCGGTGGCCAGGTGTCGCAGCATGTCGTTAACCGGGAAGCTGCTGATATCAGGCTCCAGTGCCCCCGCATCCAGTTTCGAGATATCCAGTAGTGTGCTGATGATTTCTTCCGCCGCGCCCAGCGAGCTGTCCAGGTGGCTGGCCAGTTCCCGGGTTTCCTCGGTGATGACCTTGTTCTGCAGTGCCGAGGCAAACAGGCGCGCCGCATTCAGTGGTTGCAGAAGGTCATGGCTGGCGGAGGCCAGGAAACGGGTCTTGCTCTGATTGGCCTGTTCGGCAACGGACTTGGCCTTGAGCATCTGTTCGTTGATGACCTGTAGTTCCTGGGTGCGCTCCTTGACCCGCTGCTCCAGGTAAATATTGGTTTCCTTCAGGGCCTGCTCCGTGCGGCGCATGGCAGTAATGTCCTGGAAGGTGGTGACGTAACCACCGCCGGGAATAGGGCTGCCTTCAATTTTCAGCACCGTGCCATCCGGCCGGTGCCGCTCATAGGACAGGGGGCGGCCCTGCTTCATCGCATCACAGCGGTCGCTGATAATCTCGTCGATGCGTCGTGCAGGCAGGTTGGCGCTGGTCAGGTTGTAGCGCATCAGGTCCTGCATGGGGCGGCCGGCCCGGACATAGCCTTTGGGATAGGAAAACAGTTCAAGGTAACGGCGGTTCCAGACCACCAGCTGCTGCTGGTGGTTGACCACCGATACGCCGAGGCTGATGTTCTCGATGGCAGATTGCAGCAACTCCCGACTGAAGGTCATGGCCTGGGAGGCCTCGTCGACGATGCTGACCACATCCTCGATCTGCATGTCACGACCGGTCAGGGTGGACTCCAGCACCACCCGCGCGGTGGAAGCACCGATGACCGAAGCCAGCTGGCGCTCGATGTAACGCATCAGGTGCGTACTGGCTGGGCGCTGGGGGGAGAGCCTCATGGCGTTACGGCGTTCGTAGTTGGTGAAGAGGGCCTCCGCACGTTCCTCACCCATGAACCGCTCTGCCAGGGCCTGCAGGTCGGCAGTAAGCACCTCGCCCTGCCAGACCTGTTGCTGGGACGTTTCCGCCCGTGGATGGGGGTCATGGAAGAACGAAGCAATCTGGATCTTCTCGCGAACCCGCTGGCGGGTGGTCATGGAGAGGAGTACATAGACCAGGGTGTTGATGCCCAGGGACCAGATGATGCCGTGGCTGATCATATCCAGTTCCAGCCCGAGCAGGGCCGTTGGCCGGGTCCAGTTCAGGCCCCACAGCCCCTGGTCGATAAGGGTGTCGCTGAGCCAACCGGTGGAGGCCAGCGCGGGGATCAGCAGGGTATAGCACCACATGGCAAAGCCGATGGCGAGGCCCCAGATTGCTCCGTTGTAGTTGCCCCTGCGCCAGAGAATTCCGCCAATCAGCGAGGGGCCAAACTGGGCGGCGGCCGCAAACGACAGCAGGCCGAACGCAGTCAGGCTGTAATCGGCCCCGGCCAGGCGGTAGAAACCATAGGCGGTCATCAGTACCAGGAATATGGTGACACGGCGTATGCTCAGCAGCAGCCGGCTGAGATCCGCCTGCCGGTTCATCCGGGGCCGGAAGAACTTGAGCAGGCCCGGCATGACGATTTCGTTGCTCACCATGGTGGCGATGGCTACTGAACAGACGATGACCATGGCGGCGGCAGCGGAGCCCCCGCCAAGGAAGGCCAGGATGGCCAGCCACCTCTGCTCTTCCATAATGGGGAGGGTGAGTGTCAGCATGTCCGGATTGACGCCTTCGCCGCCGGCGTTGAGCAGGCCGGCCGCTGCAATGGGCAGTACGAACGCACTGGCGATGATCAGGTAGGCCGGCATGGCCCACCGGGCCGTATTGAAGTCCCGGTACTCGGCGTTCTCCACGACCATGACGTGGAATTGCCGGGGCAGGCAGAGGATCGCCAGCATGGAGACGATGGTCTGGGTAATAAACGCTGGTGCCTGCACGCCGTCCCAAGTGAGCTGGCCTACCAGGTCCGCTTCCCTGACGCGGGTAAGCAGGTCCCCGAAGCCTTCGTACATGCCGTAGCCCACGAACAGCCCGACGGCGACAAAGGCGATCAGCTTGATCATGGACTCGAAGGCCACCGCCTGGATCATGCCCCGGTGGTGTTCGGTGGACTCAAGGTGGCGGGTGCCGAACAGGACGGTGAATGCGGCCAGAACCAGGGTGATGTACCAGGCGGAATCACTCCAGGCCGCCTGGTGGGACGTGCCCGAGCCGCTTTCCGACAGCACACTGAATCCCAGGGAGATGGCTTTAAGCTGCAGGGCGATATAGGGCACGCTGCCGATCAGCGCGAATACCGCTATCAGCGCAGCCAGGGACTGGGATTTGCCATAGCGGGAGGCGATAAAGTCGGCAATGGACGTACTGTTGCTGCGTTTGCTGATGTAGATGATGCGCCGCAGCAGCGGGGTGCCGAACAGGAACACCAGCAGGGGGCCAAGATAGATGGGCAGAAAGCCCAGACCCTCCTGGGTAGAGCGGCCGACGGCACCATAGAACGTCCAGGAGGTAAAGTAGACTGCCAGGGAGAGGGCATAGATATGGGGGCGTGCGAGCTTGTTCCGGTAAAGGCCCGGGTGCCGGTCACCGGCCCAGGCGATGGCAAACAGCAGGGAGATGTAGGCGATGGAAATGACTACCAGTAGCCAGACACTGATCATCTCCGGTTACTCCCTGGCGGTCGGGTTCAGTCGCAGACTTGCCTGAACAGAGGGTCTTCTCCGCTGAGGCGACGGGCTTCCCGGGTATCGGGTTTGCCTTCGTCAGTCAGCGCAACCAGCTCTCCGCTCGGGCAGTTAAGCAGCCATGTGCCCTTGGAAACGCGGCCACCGTAGGTCTGCCGGAAGTGATAGAGCTGAAAGCGGGCTGTATCCCCGTTCGCGGGGTTGCGGGCGATACTGCTGGTATCCAGCACGGTAATGCGGTTGATCTGGGGAAAAAAGAAGCTCCAGGGACGCCAGAATTCGGCCTGTGACTCGGTAGCCACCACCACCGATTCTGACGGCATGCGTGCGGTCATCTGGTCGTACCAGTTGTATTCCATGTAGATCTGATAGCCCATCATGCCCAGCCCGGCAAACACCGGAATCAGCCAGCGGGGCGCCTTCTTGGCGGTTGCTGCGCGAATGCTCATGGCAATGCCAGCAGCGGCTAGGCCACAAATGATGGTGGCGACAAAGTTCCAGAACATAGTACTTCCTCTGGGAGCGTCTGAAAAAATCGGGGGAGCCTTGGCTTCCGGGACTTTTTGAGAGGCTCGGTAAAAAAACGGGCCTCCTGAAAAGGAGGCCCGTCCTGGATCAACCCGTTCAGATTCGCATCTGAATGCGGGGCGTATTATGTCTTAGTGATCCACTGCCTTGCCAGCACCCCGCGGATAGCGAACGCTTTCCACGAGTTCCTGGATCTCTACCGGCGGCTCCTCGGTGGCGTTGGACACCACGAAGGCCACGATAAAGTTCACCAGGGCACCGACGGCACCAATGGACAACGGGGAGATACCCAGTACCCAGTTGGCAGCGTTGTCAGGCAGGTTGGCGGTTCCCGGAATGAAGAGCCAGCCCTTGTACACGAAGATGTACACCAGGGTGAAGCTGAGGCCGGCCAGCATACCGCTGATGGCACCCACATTGTTCACCCGCTTGGAGAAGATACCCATCATCAGGGCCGGGAACAGGGAGGCAGCTGCGATACCGAAGGCCAAGGCCACCACCTGTGCCGCGAACCCGGGTGGATTGGCCCCCAGGTACGTTGCCACCGCGATCGCCACGGCCATGGAGATACGGGCCGCCAGCAGTTCGCCCTTTTCCGAGATACCGGGGTTGATCGCGCCCTTGATCAAGTCGTGACTGATAGCCGACGAGATGGCCAGCAACAGACCCGCCGCCGTGGACAGTGCCGCTGCCAGACCACCCGCTGCAATCAGACCGATGACCCAGCCCGGCAGGTTGGCAATTTCCGGGTTCGCCAGCACCAGGATATCCCGGTTGTAGGAGAACTCGTTGCCTGCCCAGCCGCGGGATTCGGCTTCGTCAGCGAAGTCGGCGTTGGCGTCATTGTAGTACTGGATGCGTCCGTCGCCGTTCTTGTCCTCATAGGTGATCAGACCTGTGACCTCCCACTCTTGGATCCACTGCGGGCGCTGATCGTATTCGATGGGCTCGGCCGCCGTGCCTTCCGGATAGATGGTTGTCATCAGGTTCAGACGCGCCATGGAGGCAACGGCCGGAGCTGTCAGGTACAGCAGGGCGATGAACACCAGTGCCCAGCCTGCAGACCAGCGTGCGTCAGCCACCTTGGGAACAGTGAAGAAGCGGATGATAACGTGGGGCAGGCCCGCGGTACCGATCATCAGCGACAACGTGAACAGCACCATGTTCAGCTTGTTGGACACATCCGCCGTGTAGGACCCGAAACCGAGGTCGGTGATGACCTGGTTCAGCTTATCCAGAACCGGCAGGCCGGACTGGGTGTGTTCGGAGAACATGGCCAGCGGCGGGATCGGGTTACCAGTCAGCTCGATGGCAATAAAGATCGCCGGAATGGTGTAGGCGATGATCAGTACGCAGTACTGGGCCACCTGGGTGTAGGTGATGCCCTTCATGCCACCGAGTACGGCGTAGATGAAGACCACAACTGCAGCAATGATAAGCCCTGTCGTTGCGTCCACTTCCAGGAAGCGGGAGAAGGCTACACCAGCACCGGCCATCTGACCGATTACGTAGGTTACCGATGCCACGATCAGGCACAGTACCGCTACCAGGCGGGCGTTACGGCTGTAGAACCGGTCACCGATGAACTCGGGTACGGTGAACTTGCCGAACTTCCGCAGGTAAGGCGCCAGCAGCATGGCCAGCAATACGTAACCGCCGGTCCAGCCCATGAGGAAGGTGGAGTTGGCGTAACCACCGGCGGCAATCAGGCCCGCCATGGAGATAAAGGATGCCGCTGACATCCAGTCTGCGCCGATAGCGGCGCCGTTGGTGATGGGGTGAACACCGCCACCAGCCACGTAGAAATCACTGGTGCTGCCAGCCTTGGCCCACACAGCGATAAGGATATACAGGAGGAATGAGCCCCCGACAAATATGAGGTTAATCGCAAACTGACTCATCGGATCACTCCTCCTCGGCCAGGCCGAATTGCTGATCCAGCTTGTTCATACGCCAGGCGTAGAAGAAGATCAGGGCAATAAAGGTCAGTATGGAGCCCTGTTGGGCAAACCAGAATCCGAGGTCGGTACCGCCCACCGGAATACCGGCAAGCAAGGGTCGTAGCAGGATTGCGAAGCCGTAGGATACGAGTGCCCACACGATGAGGCAGCCCAGTATCAGACGCAGATTCGCCTTCCAGTACAGAACAGCATTGCTGCTTGCGTCAGACATAACAGGTCTCCTGTTTTGTTTTTGTAGGATTTAGACGCTTGTAAGTGGGAGAAAAGCCAAAGCCAGCCAGGTCACTGTCCTGCCGTTATACGGCGGGCATTGACCAGTGCTGTCCTTGATGAGCAACCATGGGAAATTGTTATTCACGGGTTTTTCTCCTGCTGGTTACCATCTCTGACTTTACCTTTCGCGACGTTAATGGATATTGGCAAAAGGTCTAAGTGAGCTTTGCAACAATGTAAAAAGTTGTTTTGGCGGGGATTAATCGGGGGCCAGGGCGGGTGTTCGGGAACTTTCCGAACGGGATGAGAAATCCGTCATAATTGCCGCATGGTCTTGAGGCGCTGGTGATATTTCAGGCGCTGGTGGAGGTCGTCGAGCGTGACAACACCCTGTTCGCGAGCTTCCCTGAATGCGATCAGGGAGAGTTCGGCGGTGGCCAGTGCGTCGGCGGCGGCATGGTGCCGGGCTGAAATCTCAAGGCCGAAGTGGTCCGCCCAGTTGTCCAGCCGTTTGTTGCCTTCCAGGGCGTGGGGGAAGAAGGCGGGCATCAGTTCGGCGACATCGAGCCAGGTGTGCGTCTGGGAGTAGTTCAGTTGCTGGCGCAGGGCCTTTTCCAGGAACTTGCGATCAAACGCCGAGTGAAACGCCAGCACCGGGTCGCCGTTCATCCATTCCAGCAATCGCAACAGGGCGTCCTGGGTCTCATGACCACGGGTCAGGGCTTCCGGGCCGATACCGTGGATCAGTACCGTCTCGCGGATATCCAGTTCGGGCCGGCGAAGGATCAGGTCAAACTGGTCGCTCAGGGGGATGGCCATGCGATCGATGGCGACGGCACCTATGGCGATCACCTTGTCTTTCGCCGGATTGAGGCCAGTGGTCTCCAGATCCAGTACGATGAACCGGAGGTCGTCCAGGTGCTGGCCCCCTGCTGATTTTGGTGGCGGCAAATGGGCGACGTCGTGGTGCTCCGCGGTGCCGGTAAGTTTGCCATTAATCCAGTTCTTGAACTGATCCAGCATGGTTGTGTTTTCCTAGAGCTGGTAGGTGACTTCCAGCTTCTGCTGGAGGCGCTGGGCCTGCCGGAAAGACTCCCTGAGGATACGGCGGTCCAGCGGGTTCAGGTTGTCAGGGTTGATGTAGTTGGACAGTTCCTCTCCCTGCTGCAACTGCTCCTGGTGAGCACGCATGCGGATCGCCTGGATCAGGCTGTAGGCCTCCTGCCAGGCGTTGGCATCCTTGGCATCGAACACGCCCTTGCGAACCAGCTCCTCCATCCGTTCCAGGGTGTTGGCGGTTGCAACGCCGTTGGCCAGGGCGAACACTCGCACCGATTCCACAAAGGGTGACAGCCCCTGGCGTTTCAGGTCCAGGCTGTGGCGGTCGCCGTCAGGCGCATACCGGAAGCCGCGAAAGATGTTCAGCGGTGGTCGCCGTTGCAACGCGTTGCCGGCCAGCATTTTCTGGAAAAGTGCGTTCTTGCGGATACGGGTCAGGATCTTTTCCAGCAGTTCCTTTAGCGGCTCGATTGGTCCGTACACCGCCCGCATGTCCAGGAAGATGGACGAGTAGACAAGGTTCTGGGGGGTGGACGCGTCGATGAACCTGAGGAACCAGTCGTCCCATTCCTCACCACTGAGGCACAGCTTCGGGTTGCTGGCCATGATATTGCCCTTGCACCAGGTGAAGCCACACTGTGCCAGCTCCTTGTTGATGGTCTCGGCAAAGGGCAGCAGCTTTTCCCGCACCTGGTCCGGGGTCATGCCTTCAGGGGTAGTGAACAGGATTCCGTTGTCCTGGTCTGTCAGCAGGGTCTGTTCCTGGCGGCCTTCGCTGCCAAAGGTGAGCCAGGTGAAGGGAATTCCGGGGTCGTTCTTTTTCAGGTTCAGTTCCAGAACCCGGCGCACGGTAATGTCGTTCAGGGTGGTTATGATTTTCACGACCTGACCCGAGTCTGCGCCATGGGCCAGCATGGCGTCCACCAGCCGGGACACATCCTCTCGCAACGCAACAAGCGACTGGAGCTGGGGCGCGGTGCCGATGGCCCGGGCCAGGTGCACCAGGTCGACCCGCTGCAGGGCAAACAGGTCCCGCTCGGACACTACCCCGATCAGCCGGTTGTCCTCATCCACCACGCAGATATGGGCAAAGTGGTGCTCGGCCATCAGCATGGCTGCCTCGAAGGCGTCCGCCGTGGCCGGCAGGTGGTGGGGGTCTGCTGTCATCACCTGGGCGATGGGTGTCTCCAGGGAACAGGTTTCCTCTGCCACCAGGGTGCGCAGGTCACGAAGGGTGAAAATGCCCTTGGGGTGGCGCTGGTCATCGGTGATGATGATGCTGCCCACGCTGTTGTCGTGCATCTTGGCTACGGCCTTGCGCACCGGCATGTCAGGGGAACAGACAATGGGGTTGCGCAGGGCATAGCGTTCCAGCGGCGTGTCCAGTGAATTGGACGAGCCCAGTGAGGCCATGGCCCCGGACTGGATGCGCTGGTTGACCTGGTCCAGCAGGCTGCTGACGCCGCGCAGGCAGAAGTCGCGGAAGGAATCGCTTTCCGAGAACAGGGTGACGAAGTCCTTGTGGTCCAGGCTCAGGCAGAAGGTGTCACCAGTGGCCCGGTGCAGGGTTTGCGTAGGTCGTTCCCCCACCAGTGCGGCCAGCGGGAAGCATTCGCCCTGGCTGATCTCGAAGGTGGTTTCCGGCTCGCCGGTTTTCGGGTTGTTACGCTCGCCCCGGATGCGCCCCTGCTTGACCACGTTGAAGGTGGTGACCGGGCCATCCTCGGGTGCAATCACCTTGTCGCCGTCGGCGTAGAACCGCAGGGTGGCGTGTTCGGCGAACAGCGCCAGATGGGCGTCATCCATGCTTGAAAACGGCGCGTGCTCCCTGAGGAACGCCATGATGGAGCGGGTGTTCTGGGGCAGGGTGGCTTCCTGTTCCTGGGTCATGAACCTGGCTCTCTTTTTGTTGTCACTACCGTGAGTGTAACCCATTGTGGCACCGCTCCGGTTTCGGTCTTTGGTCGTATAATGATCAATTGGTCCGGCGCCGGTGTCTGCTGCTTTATGCCGGTGATAGCCGGTGGTAAAGTGCCGGTTCAACCCTGCTCAGCCCGAAACGTACCATGACTTCCAAAGACGAGCGCCTGTTATTCCTGGAGCAGATGAAAGACGTCCAGCGGATCCGTCGGCCGAACCGTGCCGAGGTGGTGGCTCCCCGTGAGCTGACACCGGGTCACCTGGAGCGTCAGCGAGCAGCAGTGGATGCACCCTCCCGGGATGCGAACCCGCTGACCGCATCGGATGTAGACCCGCTGACGGCCCATGACATTCTCAGTTGGCAGCGTCCGGGCGTCCAGCACGGCGTTTTTCGCAAGCTGCGGTTGGGACAGTACCCCATCGAGGCGCGGCTGGACCTGCATCGAATGACCGTGGAAGAAGCTCGCCGGGAAGTGTTCGGGTTCGTGAAGGACTGTGTTCGCTATGGCCTGCGCTCGGTGATCATTCTCCACGGCAAGGGCGAACGTAACCCGGACAGAATCGCCCAGCTGAAGAGTTACCTGGCCCGTTGGCTGCCGGAACTGGATGAGGTGCTGGCGTTTCACTCTGCACAGAAACACCACGGCGGCACCGGCGCGGTGTATGTCATGGTTCGCAAGGGCGACCAGCAGAAGCAGCGCAACCGGGAAATTCACGGCTCACGATAACGAAATCGTTGTGGCCCGGACTTGGATGACACGAGGTATAACCATGAAAAAGCTGTTCGTTGCTGTACTGGCTACCCTGGTACTGGCGGGCTGTGAAGGCCGCGCCATATGGAATGACAATGGCAAGATCGATGAAGCTACCAGGGATCGAGAAGTCTGGGATGATAATGGCAAGGCAGAAGAGGCCACCAGTAATCGCGAGGTCTGGGACTCCAACGGCAAACTGGACACCGGGGACCGAGCGATCTGGAATGATCGTGAAGGCAATCCGGTAATCCAGTGAGCAGTTTCGATATTACCCGCTATAGCCAGGCCGCCAGGGAGATCTGTGCCGCTGGCGGGTTTCTCTATGCCAGCGGCTGGTCCCCTGCAACCAGCAGCAACTATTCCCGGCGAATCGATAGCGCCCATGTGGCCATCACGGTGTCCGGCCGCCACAAGGGGCGGCTGAGCCAAGCCGATGTCATGGTGGTAGACCTGGATGGGCAGCCGGTTCAGAGCGACTGTCGCCCATCGGCCGAGACCCTGCTCCATACCGTCATCTACCGGGACCGGCCTGATGTCGGCGCGGTGCTGCACACCCATTCGGTGAAGGCCACGGTACTCAGCCGGCTGATCCCTGACGGTGAGGCGCTGATACTGGAAGGCTACGAGCTTCAGAAGGCCTTTGCCGGGGTCAGTACCCACGAGGGGCAGGTAACCGTGCCCGTCTTTGCCAATACCCAGGATATCGCAGCGCTCGCTGGCGAAACCCGCCAATGGCTGGCCAATAACCCCGAGGCACCAGGCTACCTGATTCGTGGCCATGGTCTGTATACCTGGGGCCGAGACATGGACGAATGCCTGCGTCATGTGGAAGCCTTTGAATTCCTTTTTGATTGTGAACTTGAAACCAAGAGGGTCCGCCCATGACAACCCTGAGTATCTTTAACCCGGACAAACCGGAGTCTCCGGAACAGGTGGTAGAGAACCCCGCTGAAATCGCTCGGCTGCTGAAGGAGCAGGGCGTTCGGTATGAGCGCTGGCCCACACGTGCCTTGCCGGCGGAGGCCACCGGTAACGACATTCTTGAGGCCTATGCTGACGAGGTGGCGCACCTGAAAGAGGAGAGCGGCTTTGTCACTGCTGACGTGGTCAGCCTTACGCCAGATAATCCGGACAAGGAGGCTTTCCGCCAGAAGTTCCTGGACGAACATGTCCACAGCGAGGATGAAGTGCGTTTCTTTGTCCACGGCCAGGGCCTGTTCTATCTTCACCTTGGCGAAAAGGTCTACGCTATTATGTGTCGCCAGTGCGACCTGATCAGTGTGCCCAATGGAACACGGCACTGGTTCGATATGGGGCCGGATCCCGAGTTCACCTGTATCCGCCTGTTCACCAACCCCGAAGGCTGGGTAGCGCAGTTTACCGGTGAAGACATCGCCAGCCGCCTGCCCCGCTATGAGCAACTCGCCGGAGCCGCCTGATGATTCGCGTGATCCTGACGGATATTGAGGGCACCACCAGTTCGATTTCGTTTGTCCATGAGGTGCTGTTCCCCTACGCCCGTGAGCATATGGCGGAATTTGTCCGTGAATGGCAGCACGAAGACCTGACCGTGGCGGAGCAGCTCGATATTGTGGCCGAAAAGTCCGGCTGCGACCGGACGGATATCGACGGCCTGGTCAGGGTGCTGGAGCAATGGATCGACGAGGACCGCAAGGAAACCGCCCTCAAGACCCTGCAGGGCATGCTCTGGGAGCAGGGCTATCAGCACGGCGCCTTTGATGGCCATGTGTACCCTGATGCCGCCGAATACCTGCGTTTCTGGCATGACCGGGGGCTACGCCTGTATGTGTATTCCTCTGGTTCGGTGAAGGCCCAGAAGCTGATTTTTGGATTCTCCAGCGAAGGCGACCTGACGCCGTTCTTCAGCGGTTATTTCGACACCAATGTCGGTGGCAAGAAGGAAGCCGTGTCCTATCGTAATATCCTGGATCAGCTGGGCGTAGAGCCACAAACGGTACTGTTCCTTTCGGACGTGGAAGCCGAGTTGGTCGCCGCCGAGTCAGCCGGCATGAGAACCTGCTGGCTGGTGCGTGAGGGCGACCTTACGGAAACGGACAAGCGACCCGTAGCCCGGGATTTCCGTGAGGTTGATGATCAGTTGCTGCAACACCGGTAACCCAGTGCCCGGTAATGAGCCTGTTACCGGGCAGGAAAGCCTCTGTTCCGGGTGGTGCTCCGCTGTGAAAAAGCTTGTCTCTCTCGTCACTCCCGCACTGCCCGCGTTACTGGTTGGTTGCAATCCCTTCAGCGCCCCGGAATCCCTGATGGATGAATACACCGAGCGCACTGCCCGGGTGCTTGACCAGCCTTACGAACTGACGTCGATTCCTGCCACGGATCCTCTGCCGAGGCGCCGCGACCGGGTACTGGAGATGCCGGAAGTGGAGCTGGGTATGCTGGATTTCCTCTCCCTGTTCGGCTGTGAGCTGCAGGTGGTGGCAGGGGAGAAGGCATCCATCCTGGGTCGGGTGATGCAGCCGGCCAACCGGCTTCGGTACGAAGTCCGCTTTATCGAGGCAGCAGACGACTGCCTGCCCGGGATTGAGGATGAGGCACTCCGGGAAGCGGTGTCCGAAGCGGTGGCCAGCAAACGGGCGTCCCTCCCGACAGCGGCCTGGAACGCCACCTGGGGCGTTGAGGAAGTCGAGAACCTGTTCACCCGCACCGAAGGCCTGTACCCCCTCGAGCCTGGGCCTGGCACAGCCAACCTGGCCACAGACCTTAACACCCTGAACGCCGTGCTGGCGCCTTTGCTGGAGGGCGGAACGGATACCAGCCTGGCAAGCCTCGGTAATATCCACCAGCAGTGGCAGACCCACCAGGCCCCCGGCCAGCTCATCCTGACGGCACAGATGCTGATTACCCGCCTGAACGACGCCAGCGATGTCATCGAGTCCCGCCTGCGGGGCCGGCCCCTGTGTCTGGACGGCAAGCCCAACAACCAGTCGGATATTGTCCAGGGCATGTTTTTCAGCGTCTTCGTCGAGAAGGTGCAGCCGTACCTGGTCACGGTGCGACGCGCCCGGGACGATATTATCCAGCCGCTGGCGACCCTTGCAGAACAGCAGCGGGAGGTGATGCCGTCCACGTTCGAACAATGGTATTCCCGCTACCTGGCGCTCGAAGGCGAAGACTCGCTATGGGCGGAGCTGGACGCCAGCCAGCAGCGCCATATCGAACTATGGCAGCAGCAGCTGGAACAGTGTGGGATGCGGCCGGGTGCCTGAAGCTGTTTGCGCGCAACGCTAGCGCTGGCTCTCCGGCGTCACCCGCAGCACTTCCTCAATGGTGGTCAGCCCGGCAGCCACTTTCTGGGCACCGCTCAGTCGCAGTGATTTCATGCCGTCCTTGTAAGCATCCAGCCGAAGCTGTTCCAGTTCGCAGCGGTCGTTGATCTGGCCGGCGATGGCGCGGGACAGGCCGAGGATTTCGTAAACGCCGGCGCGGCCCAGGTAGCCGGTGTCCCGGCATTCCAGGCAGCCAACGGGCTGATAGATGCGTTTGGGGAGCGGCGCCTTCCAGGGGCGGGTCAGGCTGGTCCAGGCATCCTCTTCCAGGTTTGTCGGCTTTTTGCAGTGGGGGCATAACAACCGCACCAGGCGCTGGGCCATGGCACCGATGACCGTTGCCCGGATCAGGTAGGGCGGTATGCCCAGTTCCAGCAGGCGGGTAAAGGCGCTGGGGGCATCGTTGGTGTGCAGGGTGGATAGAACCAGGTGGCCTGTAAGCGCAGCCTGCACGGCCATCTCGGCGGTTTCCAGGTCGCGGATCTCACCGATCATGATGATGTCCGGATCCTGGCGGAGCAGGGCACGTACGCCGGAGGCAAAGGTCAGGTCGATGTTGTGCTGCACCTGCATCTGATTGAAGGCCGGTTCCACCATTTCAATGGGATCTTCGATGGTGCAGATGTTCAGGTCCGGTGAGGCCAGGTTTTTCAGGGTAGAGTACAGGGTTGTCGTCTTGCCGGAACCCGTGGGGCCGGTGACCAGTACGATACCATGGGGGCGGCTGGTCATGGTGTGCCAGCGCTCCTGGTCCTCCGCCGAGAAACCCAGTTGCTCAAAGCTTTTGAGCAGCACCTCCGGGTCGAAGATCCGCAACACCATCTTCTCACCAAACGCGGTTGGCATGGTGGCCAGGCGCAGCTCCACCTCACTGTTGTCTGGCTTGCGGGTTTTGATACGACCGTCCTGGGGGCGGCGTTTTTCGGCCACGTTCAGGCGTCCCAGGATTTTGAGGCGACTGGTGACGGCCACGCCCACCTGCTCGGGAAACTCGTAGACATTGTGCAGTACGCCATCGATGCGGAAGCGTACCCGGGTGACTTCCCGCCGGGGTTCGATATGGATGTCGCTGGCCCGTTGTTCGAAGGCGTACTGCAGCAGCCAGTCGACGATCTTTACCACGTGTTGGTCATTGGCGTCGTGGCTGGTGCCCTGTCCGAGGTCCAGTAGCTGCTCGAAGTTGTGCAGGTTGCCACCGGCGCGTCCCTGTTGTCCGCCGGCCTTACTGACCGAGCTGGCCAGCTGGTAGAACTCCACCGTGTAGCGGCGGATGGCCTCCGGGTTGGCGACCACACGCTTGAGTGGTCTTTGCAGTACGTGGCGCAGGTTGGCTTCCCAATCTGCCTTGAAGGGCTCGGCGCTGGCGATCAACGCTTCCTGGTCCGTCAGCTCCACCGCCAGGATGTGATGGCGCTGCGCAAAGGCATAGGACATGGCCCGGGCGATGGCCGGGGCGTCGATTTTCAGCGGATCAATGTGGTAGTAAGGCTGGCCGGACCATTCCGCGAGCCACCGGGTGAGCCGTTCCAGGTCCAGGGTGCGGCCATCCCGAAGGCTGGTGAGACCGGCAATGGCGATGACTTCGAGGGGGTGGCGGCTGCGGGATTCGGCCCCGAGGTTGGCGGCCAGTACCCGCTCGGCATCTTCCCGGTTGATCTCGCCCGTGTCCGCCAGGGCATTGCAAAGCTCCCGGAGGGTGAGGGGATGGTCGGGGCGGTAATCGGTGGTAGCCATAGTACTTCTCGTGAACCGTCAGGGGCGGTTGGTTTTCAGGTGAACCATGGCAGTCGTGAACAGCGCGAAGGTCAGCAGCGCCATGAACACAGCTACCGGCGCGCCTTCGCTGAGCCAGGCCGTGACCACCGCCTGGGTGAAGTAGAAGATCACGACAAAGCTCATCCAGATATAGCCCCGGTTGTGCCCACGGAAAATGACCCAGACAAAGGGGACCAGGGGTACCAGTTTGACGGTGAGCATCAGTATGACGGATACGTCCTGAACCGGGGATGGCCAGAAGGTGGTGACCACCAGCATGACCAGCAAGAGGGAATAGAGTGCCGCCGTGATGGCGCGGGTGATCCTGGCTTTTTCGGAGTACAGCATGGGCGTTCCTGGGAAGGTGACTTGGGTGACTGCGCCTGGTCAGTCCGCGAGTTTGACGGCAAAACGTGCCAGGCGTTCACCGAAGGTCTGGCAAATGGCTTTCTCGTGGTCGCTGACCTTGCCCCCCGTTTCGTTCCCGCCCCAGTGGGAGGGACCGTAGGGCGTGCCGCCGGTGCGGGTCTCTGACAGGGCCTTCTCGGAATAGGGCACACCACAGAGCACCATGCCATGGTGCAGCAGCGGCATCATCATCGTCAGCAGGGTGGCTTCCTGGCCGCCGTGCAGGCTGCCGGTGGAGGTGAACGCGCCCGCCGGCCGACCCGCCAGGGTGCCGTTCAGCCACAGGTCTCCGGTGGTATCGAGGAAGTATTTCAGAGGCGCCGCCATATTACCAAAACGGGTAGGGCTGCCAATGGCGAGGCCCGCACACCCTGCAAGGTCCGCTTTGGTCGCCCAGGGCGCACCCTCGTCCGGTACCGCTGGTTGCGAGGCTTCGGTATCCGGTGAGACCGGCGGTACAGTGCGGATTCTCGCTGTCATGCCGTCTACCCGGCCGACGCCCCGGGCGATCTGGCTGGCCAGGACTGCCGTGTGGCCGGTGCGACTGTAATAGAGGATCAGAACGTAGGGTTCCTGGTCGGACATGCGACGGCTCCCGGGTGCAAGTAGAGGGTTGGATCGGTATCAGAAAATCCGGAGCACGTTTTCCGGTGGCCGTCCAATGGCGGCCTTGCCCTCATGGGTAACGATGGGGCGTTCGATCAGCTTCGGATGCTGGCTCAGTGCCTGCAGCAGGGCAGCGTCATCCAGCTCCGGGCTGTCCAGACCCAGTTCCTTGTATTCATTTTCCTTTACCCGGATGATGTCCCGCACAGAGCACCCCATGGTGGCAACCAGGTCAGCCAGTTCATCCGCCGATGGCGGTGTTTCCAGGTATTTTATGACCTGAGGATGCAGCCCCTTCTCCTCCAGTAGCGCCAGGGTCTGGCGGGACTTGGAGCAACGGGGGTTGTGGTAAATGCGGGTCGATTGATCGGCCATGTTGGTCTCGCTGCTTCTGGCAATGTTTGGTTATGGGCGACGGCCCGGCGTGCGGGCGGTACAAGTCTATCAGGAGGTGCCATGGGTAAGTACCCTGTTATGGTTGTGATGGTGTATGCAGCGCTGTTGGCGGGCTGTGGGGAGTCAGCCTCGGTGACTGGCCCTTCTGACCCGGAATTCTCCACCGCATCCGGCGACACGTTGGCCTGGGAATCCCTGAGGGGGGAGTGGGTGCTGGTCAACTATTGGGCCGAATGGTGCAAACCCTGCCTTAAGGAAATACCGGAGCTGAACGACGTCGATGGCCTGGAAAAGGTGACAGTGCTTGGGGTGAACTACGACGGGGTCACTGGCGAGGAGCTGGTACAACTCGGTGACCGCATGGGTATCGGCTTTACCATGCTGGCCAGGGACCCGGCCGCGGACCTCGGTTGGGAGGTGCCCCAGGGCTTGCCAGCAACCTTCGTGGTGGCACCGGACGGTTCCCTGAGTGACACCCTGATGGGCGCCCAGACGGAGGCGGATCTGAAAGCGGCCATCGGGCAGGACTGAGGCGCCCCTTTCAGGTAGAATCCGGACTTCAGAACTGACCAGCACCAGGCGGGAATACGAGATCCATGAGCAGCAACTTTGTCCATCTCCGCGTCCACTCCGAGTACTCCATGGTGGACGGCCTTGTCCGGGTAAAGCCGCTGATCAACCGGGTCAAGGAACTGGGCATGCCAGCGGTGGGCCTCACCGAACAGTCCAACATGTGCTCCCTGGTGCGTTTCTACAAGGCGGCCATGGGCGCCGGCATCAAGCCGATCCCCGGCGCCGATCTCTGGCTGGAAAACCCGGATGAGCCGGATAACCCGTTCCGCCTGACCCTGCTGGCCCGCAACCAGAAGGGTTATCTGAACCTCACCGAGATTATTTCCCTCGGCTATACCGAAGGTCAGCGCTACGGCAAGCCGATCATTACCCGGGAGTGGCTGGAATCCCGCCCCGACGGCCTGATTGCGCTCTCTGGCGCGAAGATGGGGGATGTGGGCAGGGCCATCCTGGCCGGCAAACCGGAGCTGGCCCGGGAGCGGCTGCAGTACTGGATGGACCTGTACCCGGGCAGCTATTACCTGGAATTGCAGCGAACCGGCCGAGCCGGGGATGAAGACTGCGTTCACGGGAGCGTGGAGCTTGCCCTTGAGACTGGCTGCCCGGTGGTAGCTACCAACGATGTGCACTTCCTTCACCGGGAAGACTTTGAGGCCCACGAGGCCCGGGTCTGTATCGGCGAGAGCCGGACCCTGGCCGATCCCCGTCGCGAGCGCCGCTTCAGCGACCAGCAATACCTGCGCAGCGCCGACGAAATGTCAGAGCTGTTCGAGGACATCCCCGAGGCTATTGAAAATACCGTCGAAATCGCCCGCCGCTGCAGCGTGCCGGTGCGTATGGGTGAGTACTTCCTGCCGAACTACCCGATTCCCGATGGCATGACCATGGACGAGTTCTTCCGCAAGGTGTCGGAGGAAGGTCTGGAAGATCGCCTGGCAACCATCCTCAGCCCGGATGATCCGGAATATGACGAGAAGCGGGCAGCCTACTACAAGCGCCTGAACTTCGAGCTGGATATCATCATCCAGATGGGGTTCCCCGGGTACTTCCTGATCGTGATGGACTTTATCAAGTGGGCCAAGAACAATGGCGTGCCGGTAGGACCGGGCCGGGGTTCCGGTGCCGGCTCGTTGGTGGCCTACGCGCTGTTGATCACCGACCTGGATCCGCTGCAGTATGACCTCCTGTTCGAGCGATTCCTCAACCCGGAACGGGTTTCCATGCCCGACTTTGACGTCGACTTCTGCATGGAAGGCCGTGACCGTGTGATTGACTATGTGGCCGACAAGTATGGTCGCGAGGCGGTTTCCCAGATCATTACCTTCGGTACCATGGCCGCCAAGGCGGTGGTGCGGGACGTGGCCCGGGTCCAGGGCAAGTCCTACGGCCTGGCGGACCGCCTGTCCAAGATGATCCCCTTCGAAGTGGGCATGACCCTGGAAAAGGCGGTGGAGCAGGAGGAACAGCTTCGCGAGTTCCTGGAACAGGACGAGGAAGCCCAGGAAATCTGGGAAATGGCCCTGAAGCTTGAGGGTGTCTGCCGGAACGCCGGCAAGCACGCCGGGGGCGTAGTGATCGCGCCTACCAAGATTACCGATTTCTCGCCGCTGTACTGTGATGACGAAGGCGGTAGCCTGGTGACCCAGTTCGACAAGGGTGACGTGGAAGACGCCGGCCTGGTGAAGTTCGACTTCCTGGGCCTGCGTACCCTCACCATCATCGACTGGGCACTGAAGATGATCAACCCGCGCCGGGAAAAGCGGGGCGAACCGGAACTGGATATCAACGACATCCCGCTGGATGACGTGCCCTCGTTCACCATGCTGAAAAAGGCGGAGACCACGGCGGTTTTCCAGCTGGAATCCCGGGGCATGAAGGACCTGATCCGTCGGCTGCAGCCGGATTCCCTGGAGGACATGATCGCCCTGGTGGCGCTGTTCCGCCCGGGGCCTCTGCAGTCCGGCATGGTGGATGACTTCATTGACCGGAAGCACGGACGGCAGCCGCTGTCCTACCCGCACCCCGACTATCAGTATGAAGGTCTGAAGCCTGTTCTGGAGCCCACCTACGGGGTCATCCTTTACCAGGAGCAGGTCATGCAGATCGCCCAGGTGATGGCGGGCTATACCCTGGGTGGCGCGGACATGCTTCGCCGTGCCATGGGTAAGAAGAAACCCGAGGAGATGGCCAAGCAGAAGGCCATCTTCCTGGATGGCTGCGCCAACAATGGCATTGACAAGACCCTGGCCGAGAACATCTTCGACCTGGTGGAGAAGTTTGCCGGCTACGGCTTCAACAAGTCCCACTCTGCGGCCTACGCCCTGGTGTCCTACCAGACCCTGTGGCTGAAAGCCCATTATCCGGCCGAGTTCATGGCGGCTGTGCTCACCGCCGATATGCAGAACACCGACAAGGTGGTCACCCTGGTGGAAGAATGCCGCGCCATGGGGCTGGACCTGGTACTGCCGGACGTGAGCATGTCGGAGTATACCTTCACGGTTAACGACGAAGGACAGATCGTCTACGGCCTGGGCGCAATCAAGGGGTTGGGTGAAGGCCCCATCCAGAGCATCGTGGAAGCCCGGCGGCAAGGCGGCCCCTACAAGGACCTGTTTGATTTTTGCTGCCGTGTGGACCTGAAAAAGGTCAACAAGCGTGCCCTGGAAGCGCTGATCCGGGCGGGTGCGGTGGATAAACTCGGCCCGGGCCGGGCCCAGCTGATGGCCAGTATCGACAAGGCCATACAGCAGGCGGGTCAGCAGTCCCGGAACGAGTCTGTGGGTATGACCGACATGTTCGGCGACCTGCTGGGCGGCGATGACGGCGGAGACCCGTTTGCCGATGTGGCGAATGTCCGGGAGTGGCCGGAAAAAGAACGCCTCAAGGGCGAGAAGGACACCCTCGGCCTTTACCTGACGGGCCATCCATTCGATGAATATGAGAAGGAAGTGCGCCGATTCGTGCGCTCCTCCATCGCTGACCTGCAGCCTTCCCGGTCGCCGCAGCGGGTCGCGGGTCTGATCGTCGCCCAGCGCACCATGAAGACCCGTACCGGCTCCACCATGTGCTTTGTGACCCTGGATGACCGCAGCGGCCGTATCGAGGCGACCCTCTTCTCGGAGGCCTTCAACGAGAACCGGGAATTATTGCAATCGGACCAGGTGATTGTGCTGGAGGGGCAGGTCAGCCACGATGACTACTCCGGCCAGATGAAAATGCGGGTAAGTTCGGTGATGGATGTGGCGACCGCACGGCAGTCCTTCAGTCGTGGCCTGCAACTGAAGCTGGAGGCCGGCCAGTTGCAGAATGGCCTGCTGGACAAGCTGGACAATACTCTCAGGCCCTTCCGTAACCAGGGCAGCCCGGTGTGGATCGAATACCGGGGCGAGGGCGCCAGTACCCGGATCGAGCTGGGAGAAAACTGGCGGGTGCAGCCCGATGATAACCTCCTGTTGGAGCTGAGATACCTGGTGGGCGATAACCGTGTGGAACTGGTCTATGATTGATGGATGTTCCGCCTGGCTGATGTTTAAGGCAGATGGTTCGTCAGGCCAGGTCACATTAATACCAAGGTCCGCTTTTTTACAAAGCCTTGCATTGGTATCTTTAGACAAAATTTGAACCTGCTGCCCCTGCGATGGTTGGCCTTCCTGAAAGGCCGGGCTGGAAACTGGGCGGCGGAACAGACACAAGTTGATGGAATACCATGAACCCTAATTACCTGGACTTCGAACAGCCAATTGCCGACCTTGAAGCCAAGATTGAAGAGCTTCGACTGGTAGGTAATGACACCGAAATCAACATTACCGACGAGATCAACCGGCTGCGCACCAAGAGCATCAGCCTGACCGAGAGCATCTTCTCGGACCTTGCCTCCTGGGATATTGCAAGGCTTGCCCGCCATCCTCGCCGACCCTACACCCTCGACTATATCGAGATGATGTTCGACGATTTCGACGAGTTGCATGGTGACCGGGCCTATGCCGATGACCTCTCCATTGTCGGTGGCACCGCACGGCTGGAAAACCAGCCGGTGATGGTGATTGGCCACCAGAAAGGTCGCGAGGTCAGGGACAAGGTACGCCGCAACTTTGGCATGCCCCGCCCGGAAGGCTATCGCAAGGCCATGCGCCTGATGGAAATGGCCGAGCGTTTCCGCATGCCGGTGCTGACATTTATTGACACTCCGGGTGCCTATCCGGGAATTGGCGCGGAAGAGCGCGGCCAGAGTGAGGCCATTGCCCGCAACCTGGCAGTCATGTCTCGCCTGAATACGCCCATTCTGTCGACGGTAGTGGGTGAGGGCGGCTCCGGTGGCGCCCTTGCGATCGGTGTTTGCGATCATCTGTACATGCTCCAGTATTCCACCTACGCCGTTATTTCACCGGAAGGCTGTGCGTCTATCCTCTGGAAGAGCGCAGACTATGCCTCCCAGGCGGCCGAGGCCATGGGTGTTACTGCGGCGCGGCTCAAGGAGCTGGGCGTTGCTGATACCGTAGTGAAGGAGCCGCTGGGCGGTGCCCACCGTGATCCCCAGAAAACAGCTGACGCCCTTAAAGAGGAATTGCTCAAAGGCTTGCACGAGTTTGGCAGCCTTAGCCAGGACGAGCTGGTGGCCCGGCGCTACGAGCGCCTGACCCGCTATGACACCGGGCGGTAATCATCGCCCGGAGACCTTTTTCCCGGAACTGCTGGCGCCCTTCCAGGCGCTGACGGTTACCGGTCATATCCGGGTCGCCCTCTCCGGCGGCCTGGACTCCATGGTTCTGCTTCACCTCGCTCACCAGGTCTTTGGCCACTGTGCCAACGGGCTTTCTGCCATCCACGTTAATCACCAGCTACAACCCGCCGCAGCCGGCTTCGAGGCTGCCAGTGTGGAGACCTGCCAGGCACTGGGCATTCCCCTGGAAGTGGTGCCCGTGCGGATCAGAGCCGCCGGCAGTGTGGAAACGTCCGCCCGTGACGCTCGCTACCAGGTGTTCGCAGATCGCCTGGGTCCCGGAGATGTGCTCCTGATGGCCCACCACGGCGATGACCAGGTGGAAACCCTGCTGTTCCGGTTCCTGCGTGGTACCGGTGTGCGCGGGCTGGGGGGGATTCCGGCAGAGCGCCCCCTGGGCGAGGGCCGGCTGGTGCGTCCGCTGCTCGGAGCAGACCGTGAATTACTGCGGCGCCAGGCCCAGGCAGCGGGCATCGGCTGGCAGGAGGATCCCACGAACGCAGCCACCGATGTCGACCGCAACTTTCTTCGTCACCGGATCATTCCCCTGTTGTCTGCACGCTGGCCGGGCCTGGGTGCGCGCCTGGCTGCGACGGCTCGGGCCTGCCGGGAAGCGCAGGAACTTGCCGACCTTCTGGCCCGTTCCCATTTCGAGCAACTGGCGGACGGACCGCACCGGATTCGTCTCGAGGGGTTTGGCGAGTTGCCGCTATCGGCCCGTCGCAACCTGTTGCAGTGGTGGCTGGGTGATAGCCTGGATCGCACCCTGTCAGACCGTGAGCTCGATGGGCTGGTATTGGCCGCCGCCGATGCCATGCCGGAAATCCCCGTTGGCCCATTTGCCCTGCGTCGTTTTCAGGGCCATATTTACCGGGTTACCCGTTACCCCGATCCGGTAGCCGGGGATCAGTTCCTGGAGCCGGGCCGGACGATCCGGGACGGCGATTATACAGTCAGCCTCAAGGGCGAGGCTGGTTCCGGGGTCTCCCTGCTGCTCACACACCGGCGGGGTGGTGAGCGTCTGCGGGAGCGGGCTGGCGGCCCTTCCCGGCCCCTGAAGAAATGGCTGCAGGAACGGAGCGTCCCGCCCTGGGAGCGGGATCGTTTGCCACTGGTATTCCGGCGCGACGAACTGGTGGCCGTGGGCGACCTCTGGCAGTTACCGCAGAAGGAGCATACGACAGAGGCTGGCTGGCAACTGGATATTCGACGGGAGGAGGGCATTGTCTGCGATCGTAAATAGCAGGCTGTCCGGATTGAGCAGTGGGGGGCTTTCTGGTAATCTGGCGTCCCATCTTGAGATGACAATCTCCCTCCTTTACTGAACCTGATAATCACGGAATCTGCATGACGCGTTATATTTTCGTCACCGGCGGTGTTGTGTCCTCATTGGGGAAAGGGATCGCGTCTGCCTCCCTGGCGGCTATCCTTGAAGCCCGTGGCCTGAAGGTCACCATTCTCAAGCTGGACCCCTATATCAATGTGGACCCGGGTACCATGAGCCCGTTCCAGCACGGTGAGGTCTTCGTGACCGAAGACGGTGCAGAGACCGACCTGGACCTGGGGCACTACGAGCGCTTTATCCGTACCCCCATGACCCGTCGCAATAACTTCACTACCGGCCGGGTCTACGAAGAGGTTATCCGCAAGGAACGCCGGGGTGACTACCTGGGCGGCACCGTGCAGGTGATTCCGCACATTACCGACGAGATCAAGCGCCGGGTGGTGGAAGGCGCCGCCGGGGTGGACGTTGCCCTGGTGGAAATTGGCGGCACCGTGGGTGATATCGAATCGCTGCCGTTCCTGGAGGCCTGCCGTCAGCTCAAGGTGGAAGTAGGGCCGACGCGTGCGCTTTTCATGCACCTTACCCTGGTGCCCTACATCGCCACCGCCGGCGAAATCAAGACCAAGCCTACCCAGCATTCGGTGAAGGAAATGCGCTCCATCGGCCTGCAGCCGGATATCCTGCTGTGCCGCTCCGAGCATGAAGTGGATGCCAGCTCCCGCCGCAAGATCGCCTTGTTCACCAACGTGGAAGAGCGGGCCGTTATCCCGTTGCAGGATGCAAAATCCATCTATGCCATCCCCCGTATGCTGCACGGCTTTGGCCTGGACCAGCTGATCATTGAACGCTTCGGCCTGAAGGCCGGTGAGGCGGACCTGGGTGAGTGGGACGCGGTGGTCGATGCCATTATCAATCCGCAACAGGAAATCACCATCGCCATGGTGGGCAAGTACATGGAGCTGCTGGACGCCTACAAGTCGTTGATCGAGTCCCTTCTCCATGCCGGTATCAAGACCCGTACCAAGGTCAATATCGAATACATCGACTCCGAGGATATCGAGCGTAACGGTACCGGTGTACTGGAAAGGGCGGACGCTATCCTGGTACCGGGAGGTTTTGGCGAACGGGGCGTGGAAGGCAAGATCCGCACCGTACAGTACGCACGGGAGAACAAGGTTCCGTATCTGGGTATTTGCCTGGGTATGCAGGTAGCCGTTATCGAATACGCCCGCAACGTGGCCGGTCTCGAAGGTGCCCATTCTACCGAGTTCCGTGAGAACTCCCCCGCACCGGTGGTCGGTCTGATCACCGAGTGGCTGGATGCCAGCGGCAAGCGGGAGGAGCGCACGGAAGAATCCGATATTGGCGGTACCATGCGTCTGGGCGCCCAGGACTGTGTGCTCACTGAAGGTTCTACCATCAACCAGTGCTACGGCAAGTCAGTGATTCGCGAGCGGCACAGGCACCGTTATGAAGTGAACAACCACTTTGTACCGCAACTGGAACAGGCCGGCCTGCGTGTCGCTGGTCGTTCCACCGACGGCAAACTGGTGGAAGTGGTGGAAGTGCCCGACCATCCCTGGTTCGTGGCCTGTCAGTTCCACCCCGAGTTCACATCCACGCCCCGTGACGGCCACCCGCTGTTTACCGGGTTCGTGGAGGCTGCCCTGAAACACGCCGGGCGCTGATCGCCCGGCCATAATCCGACAAGGACATCGCGGCCATGGCCCAACCGACTCTCAATGTTGCCGACCTGACTATCGCCAACGAACGGCCGTTTGTCCTGTTCGGTGGCATGAATGTGCTGGAATCCCGGGACCTGGCCTTTGAAGTGGCCGATGCCTACGTCGACATTACCCGCCGGCTGGGTATTCCCTATGTCTTCAAGGCCTCTTTCGACAAGGCTAACCGGTCCTCCATAAACTCCTTCCGGGGCCCGGGCCTCGAAGCTGGCCTGCAGTTGCTGGCGGACATCAAGGACAAGTATGGGGTGCCGGTGATTTCCGATGTGCATGAACCCTGGCAGGCGGAACCCGCCGCCAAGGTGTGCGACATCATCCAGCTACCGGCCTTTCTGAGCCGCCAGACCGACCTGGTGGTGGCCATGGCGAAAACCGGCGCGGTCATCAATATCAAGAAAGCCCAGTTCCTGGCGCCCCGGGAAATGGCGCATATCATCCGCAAGTGCGAGGAAGCCGGCAATGACCGGGTCATCCTCTGTGAACGGGGCACCAGTTTTGGCTACAACAACCTGGTGGTGGACATGCTCGGTTTCCGCCAGATGAAGGACCTGGGTGTGCCGGTATTTTTCGACGTAACCCATGCCCTGCAGATGCCTGGTGGCCGGGCGGACTCCGCTGGCGGCCGCCGTGCCCAGGTCGGAGACCTGGCCCTGGCGGGTATGTCCCAGGGACTGGCCGGCCTGTTCCTGGAAGCCCACCCGGACCCGGACAAGGCCCTGTGCGATGGCCCCTGTGCCCTGCGACTCAGCCAGCTGGAGCCGTTCCTGAAGCAGGTGAAGGCGGTGGACGACCTGGTCAAGGGCTTCGAGCCCCTCGATACAGCCTGAGGTTGTCTCTGGCACAGCTACGAATCGTGGAATGTTTCTTCAAGTCAGACACTATCCGGAGATAGAAAAGCATGACCAAGATCGCTGATATCAAGGCCCGTGAGGTCCTGGATTCCCGCGGTAACCCGACGGTTGAAGCCGATGTCATTCTCGAGGATGGCACCCTGGGGCGGGCTTGCGCCCCTTCCGGCGCTTCCACCGGCTCCCGGGAAGCCCTCGAACTCCGTGACCAGGACAAGGGCCGCTATCTGGGCAAGGGCGTGACCAAGGCCGTGGCAGCGGTGAATGGTGATATCCGTAACGCCCTGGTGGGCAAGGACAGCGCGGATCAGCGTTCCCTGGACCAGATCATGATTGACCTGGACGGTACGGACAACAAGGCCAATCTGGGCGCCAACGCAATCCTGGCGGTATCCCTGGCCGCAGCCAAGGCCGCTGCTATCTCCCTGGGCAAGCCCCTCTACGAGCACATTGCCGACGTCAACGGTACCGCCGGTCAGTACTCCATGCCGGTACCCATGATGAATATCCTCAACGGTGGCGAGCATGCCGACAACAACGTGGATATCCAGGAATTCATGGTGCAGCCTGTTTCTGCGAAGAACTTCGCTGAAGCCCTGCGTATTGGTGCAGAGATCTTCCATAGCCTTAAAAAGGTGCTGAAAGATCAGGGGCTTAACACAGCGGTAGGTGACGAGGGAGGCTTCGCTCCCAACCTGCCTTCCAACGAGGCCGCGCTCGCTGCCATCAAGGAAGCTGTTGAGAGTGCCGGCTACAAGCTGGGTACCGATGTGACCCTGGCCCTGGATTGTGCTTCCTCGGAGTTTTACCGGGATGGCCAGTACCAGTTATCCGGTGAGGGCAAGAGCTTCGATTCCGCCGGTTTTGCTGATTACCTGGCAGGCCTGTGCGAGCGGTTCCCCATTGTCTCCATCGAAGATGGTATGGACGAAGGCGACTGGGACGGCTGGAAGGTGCTGACCGAAAAGCTGGGCAGCAAGGTGCAGCTGGTTGGCGACGACCTGTTTGTGACTAACACCCGCATACTGAAAGAAGGTATCGAGAAGGGCATTGCCAACTCTATCCTGATCAAGTTCAATCAGATCGGCAGCCTGACTGAAACCCTGGATGCCATCAAAATGGCCCAGGACGCCGGTTACACTGCGGTGATCTCCCATCGCTCTGGCGAAACCGAGGACACCACCATAGCCGACCTGGCAGTCGCCACCCGGGCTGGCCAGATCAAGACCGGCTCGCTGTGTCGCTCCGATCGTGTGGCCAAGTATAACCAGCTGCTGCGTATTGAAGAGGCGCTGGATGGCAAGGCACCATACCGCGGCCTGAAGGAAATCAAGGGCCAGGGCTGAAAGGCCTGTCTGCCGGTCCGTGCATCATTGCGCGGACTGGGCTAGACTCTGGGTGCCTGCGGTGGGTGGCAGCTTCTTGCACCGGTATCCGTCGCAGGCTTCGTGGTCTGACCGCGACCCAAAGGAATAATGGAATCGTTTCATGAAAGTGCTCTGGTCCGTCATGGTGATACTGATTGTCCTGCTGCAGGTGCGCCTGTGGGTGGGGGAAGGCAGTTACGCCCAGGTCTGGAGTCTGGACGAGACTATTGCCGAGCAGCGAGCGGAAAACGCAAAGCTCGCTGCCCGTAACGAGCGCCTGTACGCCGAGGTTCGCAACCTGGGCTCAGGGCAGGGAGCGGTTGAGGAGCGTGCCCGCAAGAACCTGGGCCTGATTCACCGTGACGAAACCTTCTTCCTGGTTGTGGAGCCCTGAGTTCCCGGCCACTGTTGCTGCCACCCTATGAGTTCTCCGCGCTTCTGGCTTGTTGTTCCCGCCGCCGGCATTGGCCAGCGCATGCAGGCTGACCTTCCCAAACAATACCTCACCCTCAATGGGCGCTTTGTGCTGGACGTGACGCTGGAACGCCTCCTGTCCTGTGGGGCCTGGGCAGGCTGTGTGGTTCCCCTCCATTGCGATGATCAGTGGTGGCCGGCCAGCGCGAGCGCCGGTGATGCCCGGATAGAGCCGTGTCCCGGTGGTGCCGAGCGTGCCGATTCCGTACTGGCCGCACTGAAACATCTGCAAGGCCGGGCCGCTGCCGATGACTGGGTGCTGGTCCACGACGTGGCCCGCCCCTGCATTCACCCGGATGATGTCGCCCGGCTCAGGTCCACCCTTGCGGACGACGCATGCGGCGGACTGCTGGCAGCGCCGGTCTCCGACACGGTCAAGGAAGTGGCACCTGGTTCAGACCAGGTTCTGGTAACCAGGGACCGCCGACAGCTCTGGCGGGCCTTTACCCCTCAGATGTTTCGCTATGGTGACCTGGTCGCAGCCTTGCAGCGGGGTGTCTGCGAGCAGCCCGGGGCCATTACCGATGAGGCCTCTGCCATGGAGCAGGTGGGCTGGCACCCCAGGGTGGTGACAGGGCGTACTGACAATATCAAGATAACCGTTCCGGAAGACCTGGCGCTGGCGGAGTTTATCCTTGCCCGCCAGGCAGCTGGATAAACCCTTTCGTACCAGGCGGGTATTATGAGAATAGGACAGGGTTTCGATGTCCACGCGTTCTGCGAGGGCTCGGAAATTATTATCGGCGGTGTACACATTCCCCATGACCGGGCGCTGAAAGCCCATTCAGACGGAGACGTATTGCTGCATGCCGTAGCGGACGCGCTGCTGGGTGCCGCTGCCCTGGGAGATATTGGTCACCTGTTCCCGGATACCAGTGACGAATGGGCCGGCGCTGACAGTCGGGTGCTGCTTCGTGAAGTAAGGCGGCAGATCGCTGAAAGGGGGCTTGAAGTTGTCAACGTGGACAGCACTATCATTGCCCAGTCGCCGAAGATAGCACCCCATGTGGCGGCCATGCGCCAACACATTGCGGAGGATCTGGGAATTCCCATAGACCGGGTCAGCGTCAAGGCCACTACAACCGAAAAGCTTGGCTTTACCGGGCGGCGGGAAGGCATTGCCTGCCAGGCCATCTGTCTGCTTGACGGGAGCCGTCCGTGAGCCGTTGGCGACTGGACTGGCCATGGCCTGATGGCGAGCCTGTGGGCACCGGGACGCTCAAGGCATGTCCGGAAGACTTCAGGGTGACAGAGCTCCTGGACGTGGGCGGGCCCGTGCTGGAACTCGATCCCGGGACGCTTCCAGGCCAGCTGGCCGTACCCGGAGAGGGTGAGCATTTGCTGATTTACCTGGAGAAAACCGGTGACAACACGCCCTGGGTGGCCAGTCAGTTAGGCAAGCTTGCGAGGTGTGGTGATCGCGGAGTCGGCTACAGCGGTCTCAAGGATCGCCATGCGATTACCCGGCAGTGGTTCAGCGTCCAGCGTCCAGGGCTGGAGGCCGACGATGCCTCCTTCCTGCGGAACATTCAGCAGGTGCAGGATCAGTGGCGTGTACTGGCCGTTGTCCGTCGGGGCCGCAAACTTCGAACCGGGGAACACCAGGCCAACCGTTTCGAAATACGGCTGCGTGATCTGAACGGTAACGCCCAGGCCATCACCGATCGGCTTGAAGCGCTCCGCCAGCGCGGCTGCCCCAATTATTTTGGTCTGCAACGTTTTGGCCATGAAGGCGGTAACCTGGACCGCGCTGTCGCCATGGCGGGAAACACCGGTGGCAAGCGCCGTAATCGCCGCGCCGGCAGCAACCGTGAGGGGCTTTACTTTTCAGCGGCCCGCTCCTGGTTGTTCAATGAGGTGTTGGCAGAAAGGGTGCTCCGGGAAGACTGGGACCAGATGCTGGATGGTGAGCCAGCGTCGGAGCCCACGGGTCCACTGTGGGGTGATGGGGGCACCCGCGCCACCGGACAGCAGGAAAGCCTTGAGCGGGGGGTGGTTGCGCGTTATCCCGACGTGGCGCAGGTGTTTGCCAGCACCCGCATGTCGCCTGATCGTCGCTCGCTCAGATTATTGCCGGCGGATCTGGAATGGTCGTTCCCGGCCGAAGGTGGTGGTCGATGGCTGGACCTGTCATTCACTCTCCTGCCGGGTCAATATGCCACCACCTTTCTTTCTGCGGTTGTCTCTCCAAAGGACGTTGACTGAGTTCTGACGGTATTCTGGCGCCTGAAGCTTGCAGAACTTCCGTACCGTGACAGAAATAACACGTTTTATCCGTTAGAATTCCTCATCGCTTTCAAAAATGGCGGCACATACCGCCAGGACACTTTCGGAGAGACTGAAAATCGTGCGTATCTTGCTGTCCAACGATGACGGGGTTCACTCCCCGGGACTGGTGGCCCTGCACGCCGGCCTGGAAGGGCTGGCCGAACTTGAGGTGGTCGCCCCGGACCGGGATCACAGTGGCGCCAGTAATTCCCTGACCCTGAACCGGCCATTGACCGTGGAGAAGCACCCAGGGGGCTTCCACTCAGTGGATGGCACTCCCACGGACTGCGTACACCTGGCCGTTAACGGGTTGTTTGATAAACCCTTTGACCGGGTCATTTCCGGTATCAACACCCATGCCAACCTCGGCGACGACATTATCTACTCAGGCACAGTGGCTGCCGCTACCGAGGGCCGCCACCTGGGCCTGCCGGCCATTGCCGTTTCCCTGGTCAATGATGGTCACTTCCATTACGAGACGGCGGCGAAGGTAGTGCGCATGCTGGTCGAGCGGGAAGACTGGCCGGATCTCGGCGGCCGCTGCATCCTCAACGTTAATGTGCCGGATGTGCCCTGGGACGAGGTCGCCGGCTTCCGGGTAACCCGCCTGGGACATCGTGCGCGGGCCGAGGGTGCCGTGCCCATGACCTGCCCGCGGGGCAAGTCCCGCTACTGGATCGGGGCGGCGGGTGAAGGTGCCGACGCCGGGGCGGGAACGGACTTCCATGCAATCAGCCAGAACTACGTTTCGGTAACACCAGTCCATATCGATATGACCAAACACGACGCCCTTTCATCGTTAAGGCAATGGGTGGAGGCCGGACGCTGATGGTTGCCATTGACGGAATCGGAATGACTTCACGGCGCACCCGGCTGCGGCTGATCCAGCGCCTGCGGGAGGCGGGCATCCGGGACGAGCGGGTGTTGGGCGTTATGGAAGAGATCCCCCGCCACATTTTCCTGGACGAGGCCCTGGCCCATCGTGCCTACGAGGACACCGCGCTGCCCATAGGTTACAGCCAGACGCTGTCCCAACCCTACATCGTCGCCCGGATGACGGAAGTGCTCATGAGTGCGAGTCCGAAAAAGGTGCTGGAGCTTGGCACCGGGTCCGGTTACCAGACCGCTATCCTGGCCCGCCTGTGCGACGAAGTATACAGCGTAGAACGTATCAAGCCGTTGCAGGACAAGGCCCGGGAACGTATGCACCTGCTGAAAATGCGCAACGTCATGCTGCGCCTGGCGGACGGGCCCATGGGCTGGCCTGAGCACGCGCCCTACGATGGCATCATCGTTACTGCTGCCCCAAGGGTGGTCCCCCAGGAGTTGCTGGACCAGCTGGCGGACGGTGGTGTCATGGTGATTCCCGTGGGCGAGGAGCATCAGATGCTGGTCAGAATCACCAGGGATGGCGACCAGTTCCATACGGAAGATATTGAACCTGTTCGCTTTGTGCCTCTCCTTGGAGGAGTTGTTCGTTGAAGGGATTCAAGCACTATGCCGGGGTGTTCATCCGGGGCATGGCCATGGGGGCTGCGGATGTAGTGCCCGGGGTTTCAGGCGGGACGGTCGCGTTTATTACCGGCATCTACTTTCGCTTGCTGAGCGCTATCGCGGCGGTGCCCTCTGCCACTATCAACGATCTGTTCCGGGGGCGGGTTCGCCGGTTCTGGAACCAGGTAGACGGTACCTTTCTTGTCGTACTTCTCACTGGCATCCTGGTCAGTATTGCAACGCTTGCCAACCTCATTACCTGGGCCCTGGACGCTTACCCGATCGCCCTCTGGAGTTTCTTCTTCGGTCTGATCCTTGCGTCCGTATGGCACGTGTTTCGTCAGTTGAAGGCACCTGCGGCCTGGCTTGCCATGCCCGTGGCAGGCGGTGCAGTTTTCGCCTGGTGGGTGACCACGTTGTCCGCCGGGCAGGTGGATCCGGGGGCGCTGGGTTTCTTCCTGTCCGGGGCGGTGGCCATCTGTGCGATGATCCTTCCGGGCCTGTCAGGCAGTTTCATATTGTTGATACTGGGTATGTACGCACCGGTGCTTGCAGCGGTGAGGGAACTGGACATAGCGCTCATTGGCCTGTTCATGGCAGGGTGTGTGCTGGGGCTGCTGAGTTTCGCACGTTTGTTGGGCTATGCCCTCCGCAAGGGCCATGATGCGGTGCTGGCAGTGTTGACCGGTTTTATGATCGGTGCCCTCAACCGGGTATGGCCCTGGCAGGAAGTACTCAGCTGGCGGATAGACAGCGGTGGCGCCCGGGTGCCAATGGAACAGGTGAGTGTTTTACCCGTGCGTTATGCGGAGGTTACGGGAGAACCTGCGCAGGTACCGGTGGCTATCATGGCCCTGATTGCCGGAGTCGGGCTGGTCCTGGTTGGTGAGTGGCTGGCCGGACGTTCAGAGCGTCGGCAAAGCGCGACAGCTGATGTGTGACGAAACTGGCGGTTTGAGGAGTATTACCGAAAGGTATTGAGGGATTAATCACAGGACGTGTGAGATGAGTGTTACTTTTTGGGGCTATTTGTTTCCTGAGGTAACAGCCCATGGCGCCAGGTAACCCGGATATGTGCATAAAAGATGCAATAAATTAGTGGGTTAGGGGATTAACTGGTAAATAATGTTAAGCTGAAAAGATAATTTCGAGATAAAAACGATATCAATATATCTGTGAATTATAGGTCCAGTCAGCACCAAGCGGCTTCCGCCCCCCGTTCCCGGGTCCACCAGGATCTTGGGCGACTGGTTCTTTTGCTGTTGCTGACCGTGATGGCGCTCCCCTCCCTGGTTGGTTGTAACACCTCGGCCATATACGGTGACAGTGCCTATAACCCGCCGGTTTACTGGGGCCGCCATGTGGTCGAGCGGGGGGAGACACTGTACAGCATTGCCTGGCGCTATGGCCGGGATTACCGGGAACTGGGCGACGCCAATAATATCGCCCCTCCTTACCGTATCTACCCTGGCCAGGTCATCCGGCTTGACCTTCGGGGCAGCCGTCCCGCCGGTTCCCCAAACGTGGCATCGTCACCTCAACCACCCCGCAAGGCGGCAAAGCCCAGGCCCGCCCCCAAACCCCAGCCTGCACCAAAGGTGACCCGAAAACCCGACACCAGTGTGGATGTCTCGCGACAAACCCAGACTGTGTCCAATATCAATTGGCGCTGGCCACACGTTGGTACGGTAATTGCAAAATATTCAACATCGGGAAAAGTCAATAAAGGTATTGATATTGCCGGAAATTCCGGGGATCCCGTCAAGGCCGCAGCGGATGGGAGTGTGGTCTATGCGGGTAATGGGCTGCTGGGTTATGGCAACCTTATTATCATCAATCACAACGAGCATTATCTTAGTGCCTATGCGCACAATCGGCGCATACTGGTGAAGGAAGGGCAGGAGGTCAAGCAGGGGCAGACAATCGCCGAGCTTGGCAGCACCGGCACCGATGGGGACAAGCTTCATTTCGAGATCCGCCGCAATGGTAATCCGGTTGATCCGCTGCCCTATCTACCAGGACGCTGAGGGTGTTCCGTACAACGCAACCATCGGTAAAAAATGCAGGGAGGCGCAGGAACGACAAATCAAACCACGCATTGTCATCAGACCGACGTTGAACTCGGATAACAATAAGAACCACATAACCGGTCATGGACTGGCCAGAACAAGAAATGACCTGATGCTCGATCAATAAGAAAACGGTCCCACAACAAGAAAAAACCGTGGGAAGACATCCGGCAGAGCCCGGGGACGTCCAGACCCCTGAGCCCGGAGCGTGCCGACAGGATCATTTGAAAGGCGGGGCAAGAGTTATGTCTGCAGAAGAAGAGATGATAATCGATCGTGTTGCTGATGTAGAAGAGACCGAAGATGATACACAGACGCCGGAGGCGTCTACTACAGATACCCCCCCTGACGCTGCAACGACAGCGACAGAAGAGTCGGGGTTCACTCCCCACGACCGTT
The DNA here is from genome assembly GCF_900111555.1 of Marinobacter segnicrescens. Taxonomy (GTDB): domain Bacteria; phylum Pseudomonadota; class Gammaproteobacteria; order Pseudomonadales; family Oleiphilaceae; genus Marinobacter; species Marinobacter segnicrescens. The sequence continues at coordinate 308,973 of NZ_FOHZ01000001.1, read as the reverse complement.
ATTTTGGTACCCAGAAGCAGCTGGATGCGACTCAGCTGTATCTCAATGAGATCGGCTTTTCGCCATTGCTGACCCCTGAGGAAGAAGTCTATTTTGCCCGCCTGGCCCGCAAGGGCGAGGAGTCCGGTCGCAAGCGGATGATCGAGAGTAACCTGCGGCTGGTGGTGAAGATTGCCCGGCGCTACGTAAACCGCGGTCTGACTCTGCTGGACCTCATCGAGGAGGGTAACCTTGGCCTGATCCGCGCGGTGGAAAAATTCGACCCGGAACGGGGCTTCCGGTTTTCCACCTACGCCACCTGGTGGATCCGCCAGACCATCGAGCGGGCCATTATGAATCAGACCCGCACCATTCGCCTGCCCATCCATGTGGTCAAGGAGTTGAACCTCTACCTGCGTGCTGCCCGGGAGCTGACCCAGAAACTGGATCATGAGCCGTCAGCGGAAGAAATTGCCCGTATGGTGGACAAGCCAGTCAGTGACGTTGAGCGCATGCTGGGGCTCAACGAGCGGGTGGCCTCCATGGATACACCCATCGGTGCCGGTGGCGAAAAATCCCTGCTGGATACCGTCGCTGACGAAGGCGCCACTGACCCGGCCGACCTGCTTCAGGACGACAACCTGTGTGCCTGCCTCGAGCAGTGGATCGACCAGCTCAGTGACAAGCAACAGGAAGTGCTCGCCCGTCGTTTCGGTCTGCGCGGTTACCCCACATGTACCCTGGAAGAGGTGGGCCAGGAAATCGGGCTCACCCGGGAGCGGGTACGCCAGATACAGGTGGAAGCCCTGCGCCGCCTGCGGGAAATCCTGGAAAAGGAGGGGCTGTCCAGCGGCCTGCTGTTCAAATAGCCCTGTGGAATAGCCCGCCAATCCAGTGAACGAAGCCGGCCCCTGTAGGCCGGCTTTGTCATATTTCGTGAAAGTGTGATCCCGTCCTGAAGCGTCGTGCCGGCAAAGTCATTATCTTCGGTAGTATCCGACATCCCCGGCTCAGACGCGGGGCTGCCCCAGAGGTTATTCCAGGTAATCCCTTTTCTGTTTGAATTCACACAGGTCTTCGATAATACATGACCCGCACCTGGGCTTGCGGGCTGTACAGGTATAGCGCCCATGGAGGATAAGCCAATGGTGCGCGTCCATCAGGAATTCCTTCGGTACCAGCCGCATCAGTCGTTTCTCCACTTCCAGTACGTTCTTGCCAGGAGCAATGCCAGTACGGTTCGATACCCGGAATATATGGGTGTCCACGGCCATGGCCGGTTGCCGGAAGGCCGTGTTGAGAACCACATTGGCAGTCTTGCGGCCTACGCCGGGTAGTGCTTCCAGTTCCTCGCGGGTGTCCGGCACTTCGCCGCCGTGTTTGTCGATCAGGGCGCGGCAGGTCTTGATGACGTTTTCTGCCTTGCTGTTGAACAGGCCAATGGTCTTTATGTACTCCTTGAGCCCGTCCACCCCCAAAGCCAGAATGGCTTCCGGGGTACTGGCTACGGGGTACAGCCGTGCGGTGGCCTTATTGACCCCCACATCCGTTGCCTGTGCAGAGAGAATCACTGCAATCAGCAGTTCGAACGGGGTGCTGTAGTTCAGTTCGGTAGTGGGCTCCGGATTAGCATCGCGCAGGCGACTAAAAATTTCGATGCGTTTCTGTTTGTTCATGGTTACCGGTTGCTTGGTGTGTTATCAGGAAATATTGCCGGTGACCCGGACCCGCTTGCTGCCAGTGGTCACGGTCTCTGTGGATCGGGCCTTGCGGCGTGCTTCCAGCTGGCTGTCGATGCCATTCTTGAGCGCAATCAGTAGCCCCAGGCCAACGAACGCACCTGGAGGCAGCACCATGAACAACATATCCGGGTAGTCACGGAACACATGCAGGGTCCAGTCAGCGGCGACCGGGCCCAGCAGCAGGTGCATGTCGGTGAACAGGGTACCCTGGCCGATCAGCTCCCTCATGCCGCCAAGCACCACGAGCACCGCCAGGAAACCGAGGCCCATCATGGCACCATCCAGCAGGGCCGGGGCCGGGCCGGTCTTGGATGCAAAGGCGTCGGCGCGGCCCAGAATGGCGCAATTGGTGACGATCAGTGGAATGAAGATGCCCAGAATCTGGTAAAGCTCGTAGGTGAAGGCCTGCATCAGCAGTTCGGCGCAGGTTACGAAAGAGGCAATGATCATTACGAAAGCGGGCAGGCGAACCGAGTCCGATACGAAGTTGCGGATCAGGGATACCGCCAGGTTGGAGCCCATCAGTACCATCAGGGTGGCGATGCCCAGGCCCAGTGCGTTCACCACGGTACTGGTCACGGCCAGTAACGGGCACAGGCCCAACACCTGGACCAGGGCAGGGTTGTTGGTCCACAGCCCGTCTCGGATGATTTCCCGGCTGCTCTTGGTGCTCATGTCAGCGTTGCTCCCTGTTGTGCTGTCGGCGGCCAGCCCCCTGCCGTTGGCCGGTAGTATCGGCGCCGATGGCTTCGAGGATTGCCGGTCGGTTCTGGCGGAAGTAGATCAGCGTATGCTGCACCGCCTTGACCACGGCCCTGGGGGTGATGGTGGCGCCGGTAAACTGGTCGAACACGCCGCCGTTCTTCTTCACGTTCCAGTTGCGGGGCTCCGGATTGCCCAGGGACCGCCCTTCAAAGGACAGCACCCAGTTGGATTTTTTCAGCTCGATCCGGTCGCCAAGCCCGGGCGTCTCCCGGTGACTGGTGACCCGCACGCCAAGCACCTCGCCTGACAGGTCTATACCCACCAGAAGCTGTATGTCGCCGGAGTAGCCGTCAGGGGCAACGGCCGGCAGGATCAGGCCTGTCGGTTCCCCAGCGCGGCGGGCGACCCGCGCGGTCACCGGACCCTGGATCGCAATCCGGTCACTGGCAGGCAGGGTGACGGTATCATTCAGCAGGTCGTTATCATGCTCCGATTCCGGAATGATTTCGTAAAGGGCGGCGGCCTCGGCACGGGCCCGCTGCTCCTTAATACGGTCCGCTGTCAGCTGCTGGGTGAAGGCGATGGTACCGCCAGTGATCACCGCAAACAGTCCCAGACCAATAGCGCTGCGTCGGATGGATTGGGCCAGTGCCGCCATAGCTCTACCCCGCCTTGCCCGGAATACCGCGCCGGGGCTTGTGGTGCCCGTAGGTCCGCGGTGGTGTGTAGTGATCGATAAAGGGCACCGCAAAGTTCATCAGCAGCACACTGAAGGCCACCGCGTCCGGGTAGTTTCCCCAACTGCGGATGGTATAGATCAGTACCCCGATACAGGCGCCGTAGATCAGCTTGCCCTGATGGCTGGTCGCCGCTGACACCGGGTCGGTAGCGATAAAGAAGGCTCCCAGCATGGTGCCGCCGGCCAGCAGGTGCAGTGACAGCGGTGCATACTGGTCTGCATTGCTGCCAAAGGCCAAGCTCATCAGGCCCAGCGCTGTCAGCAGGCTGACCGGAATGTGCCAGGTGATAATGCGCAGGGCGACCAGCGCCAGCCCCCCCAGCAGGAAGGCGCCGTTGACCCACTCCCAGCCTTGTGCAACGCCGGTACCAAAGGTCGGATGCTGGAGTACTTCCGCGGCGGTATGGCTGGCAATCTTGTGCTTGTACTCGTCGAGCGGGGTCGCCATGGTCCAGGCATCGATGGCGGCTTGCTGTCCGCCAAAGATGGTATTTAGGGTTTCGCCGAACCCGGGGGCATCGGGCAGAGTGACGGCGCCGGCCCAGTTGGTCGTCATGGCCACCGGAAACGAGACCAGTACCAACGCATAGCCGACCATGGCGGGGTTGAAGGGGTTGGCCCCCAGGCCGCCATAGAGTTGCTTGGCCAATATAATGGCGGAGATGACCGCAACTGCCGATACCCACCAGGGCGCGAACTGGGGCAGCGACAGGCCCAGTAACAGGCCGGTAACAGCGGCGGTATTATCCCGAAGGAAAAAGGCGACCGGCTTGTGCCGGAGCTTGAGCATGGCGGCTTCGGCACCAAGGGCCAGCAGTACGCACCAGACCACGTTGATCAGGTTGCCCCAGCCAAAGAACCAGGTCTGGGCCACCAGGCCAGGCAGGGTCGTGAGGATCACGACCAGCATGACCCGGGAGGTCGGACGCGCACCATGGGCGTGGGGCGAGGACTGTTGTACCAGGCTCATTGGCCGTCCTCCGTCTCAAGTTGCTTACGGGCCTCGGTGAGGGCATCTTCTGCGCGCTTTACCCGATCCAGGTTCTTGGCAACGGCGCGTTCCAGCTTCTCAACATTATCAGCCTGGGCGGCCCTGGCTTCGTCCAGCATACTTTCCATGGTCTCGAGTTTGCCCTTGGCCTGGTTGAGCTGTTTTTCCAGCGACTCGATATCGGGCTTTTCGGTCGAGGCTTCCGATGTGGCTGCCGCAGCCGGTCTTGCCTTCTTGCGCTCCAGGGCCTGTTGTACCATAGCTGCCCGGGCTGAGCGTTCGTCGGTGGCGTCACCCTCGGCAACCGCTTTCTCTGCCTCAGCCTGTTTCTTCTTCTGGGCCTGGGCTGCTGCCCTGGCCCGTTCCTCGCGGCGGCGTTCCTTTTCCTCCTGCTCACGCTCCAGCCTTGCCTGGCGGGCCTCGAAACGTTCCCTGGCCCGGTCTGCCTTGATCTGTTCGGCCCTCTGGGTGCGGATCTCGCCCTTGGCGTAGCGATAGTACTGAACAAGCGGAATCGAGCTGGGGCAGACATAGGAGCAGGCCCCGCATTCGATGCAGTCGAACAGGTTCAGGTGTTCTGCCCGATCAAAATCCTGGGCCCTGGCGTGCCAGAAAAGCTGCTGTGGCAAAAGCTCCATGGGACATACCTCGGCGCACATGCCACAGCGAATACAGGGTTGCTCCGGCGGAGGCATGGGCAGTTCGTTTTCGGTGGCGGCGATCAGGCAGTTGGTGGTCTTGATCACCGGAACCGAGGTGTCTTCCAGGGTGTAGCCCATCATCGGGCCCCCGAGGATCAGGCGATTGACCCGCTCTGGGTGAAAGCCAGCCTGGTCCAGCAGGTGCCGGGTCGGCGTACCGATCAGGGCTTCAAAGTTGCCCGGGTCGTCCACACCGGCGCCGGTTACCGTGGTAATGCGGGAAATCAGCGGTTCCCCCCGGTTGATCGCCCGGTAAACAGCCATAGCCGTGCCCACGTTCTGGCACATGACGCCAATATCGGCCGGGATACCGCCGCTGGGTACTTCCATACCGGTAAGAATCTGGATCAGCTGTTTCTCCCCGCCGGACGGGTATTTGGTGGGGACGACCACCACTTCTGCCTGGGTGCCTTCGGAAGCCTTGCGCATGGCGTCGACGGCTTCCGGCTTGTTGTCCTCAATGGCGATGACACAACGTTCCGGGCGCAGGATCCACGACATGATCTTGATGCCGCCATGGATCTGGTCGGCGCGCTCTCGCATGGCCATGTCATCTGCGGTGATGTACGGCTCGCATTCCGCGCCGTTGATGATCAGGGTGCTGACCTTGCGGTCACTGGGGGGCCTGAGTTTGATATTGGTGGGAAAGCCGGCGCCGCCCATGCCACTGATGCCGGCGTCCCGGATCAGGTTCAGCACGTCATCGCGATGGAGCTGGCGGTAATCCGCGATCGGTGACAGCTCGCACCAGGCGTCATCGCCATCCGGCTCCAGCACAATACACCAGTCCGACATACCGGAAGGGTGGGGGACCGGGAGCAGCTCGATGCCCACGATGGTGCCGGATGTGCTGGCGTGGACCGGTACGCCCATGCCGGAGGTGACATCAGCCAGCTTCTGGCCCTTGAGCACCTTGTCGCCCGGTTGCACGAGGGGCTCTGCCGGTGCCCCTATGTGCTGTTGCAGCGGTAGTACCAGCCGCTCGGGAAGGCCCGCCTTGCGGATCGGGCGAGCGGTGGACTGGTGCTTGTTCTCGGGCGGATGGATGCCGCCGGGAAAGTTCCACAATTGCGTCATCAGGCGCTGGCCCCCTGGCGGTCGGTGGCAATAATGGTCGGCTGCGGGGGCTGCCAGCTCCAGCTGCGTATGTCAGGCTCAATAGTCACCATGTCGATGCAGTCAACCGGGCACGGCTCCACACACAGGTCGCAGCCGGTGCATTCACTCTCGATGACCGTATGCATGTGCTTGGCAGCACCGAGGATGGCGTCCACAGGGCAGGCCTGGATGCACTTGGTGCAACCGATGCACTCGTCCTCCCGAATAACGGCCACGCGACGGGCCTGTTCCACGCCATGTTCGGCATCCAGGGGCTGGGGTTCCACGTCCAGCAGGTCGGCCAGGGCTTTAATGGTGGCCTCGCCGCCAGGTGGGCACTTGTTGATGGCATCGCCATGGGCAATGGACTCGGCATAGGGGCGGCACCCCGGGAACCCGCACTGGCCGCACTGGGTCTGGGGGAGTAGGGCGTCGATCTGATCGACCAGGGGGTTGCCCTCAACGCGGAAGCGCTCGGCGGCGAAACCCAGCAGGGCACCGAACACCACCGCAAGGGCCAGCAGGACTGCGACTGCAATCAGGATGCCTGTCCACATAGCTTCAAGCTCCGTCAGACGCTGACCAGGCCGGTAAAGCCCAGGAATGCCAGTGACATCAGCCCGGCGGTCACCATACCGATGGCCGCGCCCCGGAAAGCGACCGGCACGTCGGCCACGGCGATGCGCTCACGCATGGCGGCGAACAGCACCAGCACCAGCGAGAACCCGGCGGCGGCGCCAAAACCGTACAGGACTGATTCAACGAAGTTGTTGTTCTTGTTGATGTTGAGCAGCGCCACACCCAGCACTGCGCAGTTGGTGGTAATCAGGGGCAGGAAGATGCCCAGAACCCGGTAGAGCAGGGGGCTGGTCTTGCGCACCACCATTTCGGTGAACTGGACCACCACCGCGATCACCAGGATAAAGGTGATGGTCCGCAGGAAGGTCAGGTCCAGCGGCTCCAGCAGCCAGGTATAGGCCAGGTAACTGCATACCGATGCCAGGGTCAGCACAAAGGTGGTGGCCAGGGACATGCCCATGGCAGTCTCCAGCTTCCCGGACACGCCCATGAAGGGACATAGCCCGAGAAACTGCACCAGCACAAAGTTGTTGACCAGTATGGTGCTGACCAGGATCAGCAGGTATTCCGTCATCGGTACGCGTGCTCCGATTGGTGGTGCGCGGTGCTACATCACCCGCATGCCGGGGGTGGCGCCGGAGTCAGGGGAGAGGATAAAGATATCCTTGCCCCCGGGGCCTGCGGCCAGGACCATGCCCTCGGAAAGTCCGAATTTCATCTTGCGCGGCTTGAGGTTGGCCACCATGACGGTCAGCCGGCCCTCAAGATCCTCCGGCTTGTAGGCGGACTTTATACCGGCGAACACATTGCGTTCGCCATGCCCTACGTCAAGAGTGAGGCGGAGAAGCTTGTCGGCGCCTTCCACGTGCTCTGCCTTGACGATCCTCACCACCCGCAGGTCCACCTTGGCGAAGTCCGGGAACTCGATTTCATCAGCGATGGGCTCCAGGTCAGCAACTGGTGCCTTTTCCGCTTGCTGGCCGGTAGCGGCCGGCAACTCTTCCTTTGAGGCCTCGATCATCTTTTCGATCTGGGCCATGTCCACCCGGTTCATCAGGGGCTTGAACTTGTCGATGGGGTGGTCTTCAAGCAGTTGGCTGCGCTCGTTCCAGTCCAGGCGAGCGTTGAGGAAGCTCTCGGCGCCTTCGGCGGTTTTCGGCAGTACCGGCGCGAGGTAGGTCATCAGCAGGCGGAACATGTTGATGGCGTTGGTGCAGATGGCCTGGAGTTTTTCGTCCTGGCCTTCCTGCTTGGCAATGACCCAGGGCTGCTCGTCGTTCACATACTGGTTGGCGATGTCTGCCAGCTCCATGATGCGACGCATGGCTCGACCGAATTCGCGGGCCTCGTACAAGTCAGCAATGTCTTCGCCGGCTTCGATAAAGGTGTTGAGACGGTCGGTCTCGGTAACCTGGCCCAGACGCCCGTCAAAGCGCTTGGTGATAAAGCCGGCACTGCGGCTGGCAATGTTCACCACCTTGCCGACCAGGTCCGAGTTTACCCGGGCGGCGAAGTCTTCCAGGTTCAGGTCCATGTCGTCCACGCCGGCGGTCAGCTTGGCGGCGAAGTAATAGCGCAGGTATTCCGGATTCAGGTGATCCAGGTAGGTGCGGGCCATGATGAAGGTGCCCCGGGACTTGGACATCTTCTTGCCGTTCACCGTCACGAAGCCATGGGCCCAGACTGCCGTCGGCGTGCGGAAGCCGGCGTCGTGGAGCATGGCAGGCCAGAACAGGGCATGGAAGTTGATGATGTCCTTGCCGATGAAGTGATAGACCTCGGCGGTGGAATCCGCTTTCCAGAAATGCTCGAAGTCGATATCGGTCCGGTTGCACAGGTTCTTGAAGCTGGCCAGGTAGCCGATGGGGGCGTCCAGCCAGACATAGAAGTACTTGCCCGGGGCGTCGGGGATCTCAAAGCCGAAGTAGGGTTTGTCGCGGCTGATGTCCCACTCCTGAAGGCCCGCGTCCAGCCACTCGGCCAGCTTGTTGGCCACCTGCTCCTGCAGGGTACCGCTGCGGGTCCACTCTTTCAGGAAACTGTCAAAATCCGGTAGTTTGAAGAAATAGTGCTCGGACTGCTTCTCCACGGGGGTGGCGCCGGACACTGCCGAACGGGGGTTAATCAGTTCCGCCGGGGTGTAGGTGGCGCCGCAGGCCTCGCAGTTGTCACCGTACTGGTCTTCCGCCTTGCACTTGGGGCAGGTGCCCTTGATGAAACGATCCGCCAGGAACATCTCCTTCTCTGGGTCGAAGAACTGGGTAATCTGGCGGGTGGCGATGTGGCCGTTTTCCTTGATCTTGCGGTAGATATACTCGGAAAACTGCTGATTCTCCTCAGAGTGGGTGGAGTAATAGTTGTCAAAGCGGATGTTAAAGCCCGCGAAGTCCTCCTGGTGCTCGTCCCGGATGCGGTCGATCAGCTGTTCCGCAGAGATACCTTCCCGCTCGGCCCGTAACATGATGGCGGTGCCATGGGCGTCGTCAGCGCAAACGTAGTAACAGTTGTGGCCACGCATCTTCTGATAGCGCGCCCAGATATCCGTCTGAATGTACTCCAGCAGGTGACCCAGGTGAATCGGGCCGTTGGCATAGGGCAGGGCGCTGGTAACCAGAATATCGCGCTGTTTGTCGCTCGCTTGCGTCATGGTGATGTCCGAACCTCGGTGAACTTGTCGGAGAAGCCGCCGTCGGGGCAGCTCCTTATGGTCAGAAACGGGCACAAATGATACCTTCCAAGCCAATACTTTTCATCTTCCCGGACGGCGTTTTGCCGTATTCCACCGGATATCTGATTCACGGAGCAACCATGGCCGAGATTTCCCGGGCAGCCCTCGAGGCCGCCGTGCGCGAATACCGCGATCCCTACCTGGACAAGGACCTGTACGAACTGGACGCCGTCAAGGGCCTGGACGTGGATGCGCAGGGGCGGGTCAGTCTCAGCGTTCAGCTGCCATACGCCAGTGCCGGCATCGCCGGTGCGCTGCGGCAGATCGTTAGCAATAGCCTGGAAAATGTGGACGGGGTGACCGGCGCCGAGCTGGCCGTCAGCCAGAAGATCCACGCCCACAAGGCCCAGCGGGACCTGGAGTCCATGGGCGGGGTTAAGAACATTATTGCCGTGGCCTCCGGCAAGGGCGGTGTTGGCAAGTCTACCACTGCAGTGAACCTGGCCCTGGCGCTCTCCGCCGAGGGTGCCCGGGTGGGTATCCTTGATGCCGATATCTATGGCCCCAGTGTGGGCATGATGCTGGGCATTCCCGAAGGCCAGCGCCCGAAAACCGAGGGCAACAAGTATTTCCTGCCGGTGGAGGCCCATGGCATCCAGGCCATGTCCATGGCCTTCCTGGTGACGGACAAGACCCCCATGGTCTGGCGCGGGCCCATGGTCAGTGGCGCGGTTCAGCAGCTGCTCACCCAGACCCTGTGGAATGACCTGGATTACCTGGTGGTGGATATGCCACCGGGTACTGGGGACATTCAGCTGACCCTCGCCCAGAAGGTGCCGGTTACCGGTGCGGTTATTGTCACCACGCCCCAGGACATCGCGTTGCTGGACTGCAAGAAAGGCATCGAGATGTTCCGCAAGGTGGATATCCCGGTCCTGGGTGTGGTGGAGAATATGAGCATCCACATCTGCAGCAATTGCGGCCACCAGGAACCCCTGTTCGGCGAGGGGGGCGGCGAGCGGGTAGCGGAAGACTATCAGACCGAGCTGCTGGGTCAGCTGCCGCTGCACCTGACCATTCGCGAGCAGACCGATGGCGGTCGTCCCACCGTGGTCGCCGAACCGGATTCGGAAGTTGCACGCCGGTACCGGGATATTGCCCGCCGGTTATCTGCAGGCCTGTCGACACGGGCTCGCAATGACAGCGCCCCGATTCCCAGTATCTCGATCAGCGACGACTGAAAACCGCCATTACGGCTTCGGCTGTGCAAAGTGACCGTGCCGGGAGAGGGCGCGGCTTTGCGACAATGGCTCGTCGCGGGTAAACTATGGCGCCCCGAATTTCAACCGGTGCGCGACCGACGCCGACGGACCAACGAGAGATCACATCAATGAGCATCAAATCCGACAAGTGGATTCGCCGCATGGCGGAACAGGAAGGCATGATCGAGCCCTTCGAAGCAGGCCAGGTCCGGGAAACCTCCCGTGGCCGTGTGATCTCTTACGGTACCTCCAGCTACGGTTACGACGTGCGCTGCAGCAACGAGTTCAAGATCTTCACCAACGTGCACTCGGCCACCGTGGATCCGAAGAACTTCGATGAGAACAGCTTCGTCAACTACACCGGCGACGTCTGCATCATTCCGCCCAACTCCTTTGCGCTGGCCCGCACGGTGGAATATTTCCGGATTCCACGCCAGGTACTGACCATCTGTCTTGGCAAGTCCACCTACGCCCGCTGCGGTATCATTGTTAATGTCACCCCCCTGGAGCCGGAATGGGAAGGGCAGGTGACGCTGGAATTCTCTAACACCACCAATCTGCCGGCCAAGATCTACGCCAACGAGGGTGTTGCCCAGATGCTGTTCTTCGAATCCGACGAGGAATGCGAAACCAGCTACAAGGATCGGGGCGGCAAGTATCTGGGGCAGACCGGAGTGACGCTGCCCAAGACCTGACAGGTTGTGTGCAGACAGGCGGGACACTCGTGTCCCGCTTTTTGGTTGTCGGGCCCTCAAACGATGGTCTTTACCGGGAATAAACGCAGGAGCCGTACGTGAACGCCAACCAGTTTCTCAAAGCGGTCGAACAGCTCCAGGGGTGGCGCCAGACCGCCTTTCTGCTGGCCCTCGCCGAGCGGGCCTTCCCCAACTACGCCCTGTTCAGCGATGCCATTGGGGCCAAGGCCGGTGGCAAGATGCGGCAGTTGCTGGACACCGGCTGGAACCTGTTCGAAGACAAGGCCACCGAGAACCATATCCCCCAGTTGCTGGCGAAGCTCGAAAGCCTGAGCCCGGATGTGGATGCCTACGATGCCTACGGGGTCTATCCCGCGTTCGATTTCTGCCGCTTGCTGGAAGAAGCCCTGCTGAGCCGGCTGAACCCGTCGAAGCACCGGGCCCTGGAAGCATCCGGTATTGCCACCGGCACGGTGATGAACTTCATTACCTTCTCCGAGGGTGAGGGCCTGGACGAGGATGAAATCGTCAGGCTGCTGGACAGCCATCCGCTGATGAAGGAAGACAAGATGTTCCAGCGGGACCTTATTCTCAGTCTCAAGCGACAGCGGGTGCCAAAAGAGCGCTATATTGCGGAGCTCCGGGCCCTGTCAGCCAATGATGGGGTGAGCAACCTCGGTATCACCCTCGCAGATGACGAACCGGAGGCCTGAGGGCCTCCACAACCACTGAATACCAGACGACCCAGCCATGAAACTCTCAGCTTTTGGACGCAAGTTTACGGCCGATGCCGGCATTACCTCCCTGATGGATGATCTGGGCAATGCCCTCGCCAGCGGCGATGACATGATCATGATGGGAGGGGGTAATCCCGGGCAGGTGCCGGCCATCCAGGAAAGGCTGACCGAAGTGCTGGGGGATATAACCCGTGATCCGGAGGCGATGAAACGGCTGGTCGGTATCTACGACCCACCCCAGGGGGAGAAACGGTTTATTGCCTCGTTGGCGGAGCTGCTCAACCGGGAGTATGGCTGGGGGCTCACGGAAGACAACATCGCACTGACCAACGGCAGCCAGGCGGCATTTTTCATGTTGTTCAATATGTTCGCCGGGGACTTTGACGATGGCAGCCAGAAGCACATCCTGTTGCCGCTGGCACCGGAGTATATCGGTTACGCCGATGCCGGCATCGCGCCGGAGCTGTTCCGGGCAGTGCAGCCGGAAATTACCTTTACCGGGGCCCATGAGTTCAAATACCGGGTCGATTTCGATGCGGTGGATGTTACGTCGGATACCGGTGCAATCTGCGTTTCCAGGCCTACCAACCCGACCGGTAACGTGGTTACCGACCAGGAAATGGAACGCCTGGAGTCACTGGCCCGTCACCACGACGTGCCTTTGATTGTAGACGGCGCCTATGGCACGCCCTTCCCGAGCCTGCTTTACGTGGATGCGCAGCCGCGCTGGAACGAACAGATCGTTCTGTGCCTGAGCCTCTCCAAGCTGGGCATGCCGGCGGCCCGCACCGGCATCGTGATTGCTGCGCCGGAGATTATCCGTGCCTTGTCCAGTATCAATGCCATCATGAACCTGGCCACTGGAAGCTTTGGCGCGATGCTGGCGGAGCCACTGGTACGCAGCGGAGAAATACTGTCACTGAGCCGCGAGGTGGTTTGCCCTTTCTACCATCGCAAAATGGAGAACGCGGTGAAGGTGTTCACGGACGCCATGGGAGAGGGGTGCCGCTGGTATGTGCACAAACCGGAGGGCGCCATGTTCCTGTGGTTCTGGTTCCCGGATTTGCCAGTGAGCAGCCTGGAGTTATACCAGCGCCTGAAGGCCAGGGGCGTGCTGGTAGTATCGGGTCATTACTTCTTCCCGGGACTGGCAGAGGATGGCTGGCGGCACCGACATGAATGCATACGGGTGACCTACTCCCAGGACGATGAACGGGTGGCGGAGGGGCTGCGGCGCATCGCCAGCGAGGTGCAGGCCATCTGGGCAGAGCAGGGCTGACGCAACTGCCGGCTCAGTCGGTCAGGTCCGCGTCATCCAGCCGGACTTCGTAGCGACTGCCGTCCGGTTCCACCTGGATCAGCCGCACCAGCAGGTAGTCCAGTGCCGGAGCGAACCACATCAGTGTTTCTCGCTTGCTGTCGTCTTCACGGACTTTTTCGACCTTGACGGTCTGCAGTTCCCCGAAACGGGTGGACTCGACTTCTTCGCCAATAACCCTGAACTGGTCCTCGTCGAAATCGTCTTCATCTGCCACCGTGTAGTGCATTTCCTTTTTGCCGGCCTTCAGGTCCTGTCGGAGCTGGAGCTGGAAGCCGAGAGGGTCCAGCGCGTTGGCGGCCAAAGGCACGGTAAAGCTCTCACCATCGTAGCTGCCACTCATGCTTTTGGCCGGCCAGTTAAAGTTCAGCGCCCGGCTGCGGTCCCGCACCATCAGTCCGTCCAGGCGATAACGGTATTCGATTGGTACGACGCGACCCTCGTCCCAGCGAAAGATAACGGATTCGTTGATATCGGCGATGAAGGAATCCACATTGAAATCATATTTCCAGCTCCCGTCGGGCTGTTGTTTGAGCGTACGCTGGGCAGAACCATTAATGGAGAGGCCTTTATCCATACTGGCGCTGTAGCTGGCGGCGATTGGATTCAGCTCTGAGGGCGTAGCGTTGGCCTCCCCGGTGAGGGAGGCGGCACTGAGCGTCACCAGGGCCAGGGCGAGTAACCCGGGCAGGCTGACGAGTTGGCGGAGGCTGGCTGAGCGAATAAGGGTCACTGGATGTCTCCCGTTACAGCGGTCACTGGGTCTGAGTGTAACCGGCCCGGGCAGGGCCCCGTATGACGATTCCTTTAGTCGTGGTCATTCCCGGCCTGTCCGGACATTCCGTCGGCCTGGGAATCTCAGGCTGCCGGCAAGGTCATGACGGCCGGCATTGGCTGGCCGTCAAACAGTATGCGGTCGTGTCCGGCCAGTTGCAGCCGTCCCTCACAGAACCACCGCACCACGATGGGGTAGAGCACGTGTTCCTGTTGCTGAACCCGTTCGGCGAGGGTTTCGGCGGTGTCATCCGGCAGTACGGCCACTTCCGCCTGGGCGATCACCGGTCCTCCATCCAGGTCCTCGGTCACGAAATGGACAGAGACGCCATGGACGGGGTCGCCGGCGTCGATCGCCCGCTGGTGCGTGTTCAGTCCCCGGTATTTCGGAAGCAGGGATGGATGCACGTTCAGCATGCGCCCCTGGAAAGTCCGCACCAGCTCGGGGGTAAGGATGCGCATAAAACCAGCCAGTATCACCAGGTCGGGCTGCCAGCGTTCCATCTCCAGCCGTAATTCGGCGTCGAAGGCTTCCCGCGAGTCAAAGCGGGTATGATCAACGGTAAAGGTTTCAAGGCCGGCCTGGGCAGCGCGCTCGAGGGCGAAGGCCTGGGGGCGGTTGCTGCCCACGGCGACGATCTCACCCGGGAAATCACGTTCCCTCGTTGCGTCAATCAGCGCCTGCAGGTTGGTACCACTGCCCGAGGCGAGTACCAGGATGCGGGGTTTGTCGACCGGGTCTGCCTGCATGCCACTCATCCCCGGATCAGCCCCGGTGCGTACCGCACATCCGGTGAGGAAGCGGGATCATCCTGTCCTTCAATGGCACCAATCTGCCAGGCAACTTCGCCCATGGCACTGAGGGTGTCCAGGGCAAGCTCTTGCTGGTCAGCCGGTACGCAGATAACCATGCCTACACCGCAGTTAAAGGTACGGTACATCTCTTCGTCGGCAACGCCGCCCTGTTCTTTCAGCCACTGGAATATGGCCGGCAACTCCCAGCTTTCTGTGTCGATGGCAGCGCGGGTGCCATCCGGCAATACCCTCGGAATATTCTCCGGAAGTCCGCCACCGGTGATATGGGACATAGCCCTGACGTCAATTGTTTTAATAAGTTGCAGAAGGTTCTTGACGTAAATTCTGGTGGGCGCCATCAAACCTTCTGCCAGCGTGGTGTCTCCTACGGACTCGCTGAGGTCGGCACCGGATACTTCCAGGATCTTGCGGATCAGGGAGTAGCCGTTGGAGTGGGGTCCGGAGGACGCCATGGCAATCAGGGCATCGCCAGGCTGGACACGACTGCCGTCGATTACCTGGTCCCGCTCCACCACGCCCACGCAGAAGCCTGCGAGGTCGTAGTCGTCACCTTCATACATGCCCGGCATCTCCGCTGTCTCGCCCCCCACCAGGGCACAGCCCGCCAGTTCACAGCCCTTGCCGATACCTTCCACTACGTTGGCGGCCACATCCACGTTGAGCTTCCCGGTGGCGTAGTAATCCAGGAAAAACAGCGGCTCGGCACCGCCCACGACCAGGTCGTTCACGCACATGGCCACCAGGTCGATGCCGATAGTGTCGTGGCGCTGCAGTTGCATGGCCAGCCGCAGCTTGGTGCCCACCCCGTCGGTGCCGGATACCAGTACCGGTTCGCGGTAGCCAGTGGGCAGCGACACCATGGCGCCGAAGCCACCCAGACCGCCAAGTACCTCGGGCCGGCGGGTGCGCCTGGCAGTATCCTTGATACGGTTCACCAGTTCATTACCGGCGTCGATGTCCACGCCAGCGTCACGGTAGGTGAGGGAGGGCTTTTTATCACTCATGTCGGGGTCAGCCATGTTGGTGGGTAGGGTTGGTCTGAAGCGCGGGATTTTACCAGTTGCCGGTGGGCGCTCCAAATGTGTTTCACGTCGTGTTCTGGTGTGGGCGGGTTGCTACTCACTGTCAGGACCATCGTGTATCCTAGGGCGGCCTGCAGAAACAGTGGATTAATCATGGCTGTACAAACCCGAAGCGACGTGCGACTGACAATGGCAGCGGCCCTGGTATCGCTGCTTCTCACCCTGCTGCCAATACCCCCTGCCCATGCCGTGGTGGTAGACGATCTCTACCATGCCACAGTGCCGGTCTCCGGCGAAGGTGAGGACGCGTTGGCGGAGGGCTACCGGCAAGGGCTGTCCCGCGTGCTGGTTAAAGTCTCCGGAGACCGGTCGGTGGCCGACCTGGACGGACTTGCCCCGGTACTGGACGACGCCGGCTCCCTGGTGGATGGCAGGCAGCTGGAAAAGGGCCGGGACGGAGGTGATGAGCTCACACTTCGGTTTTCACGTGCAGCCGTCAACCGGGCCCTGGCCGACGCCGGTGCGCGGGTGTGGGGGTTGAATCGCCCCCTGACCCTGGCCTGGGTGGCCGTCCAGGATGGTGGTGACCGGGGCTTGCTGGTGCAAACCGGTGAAAGCTCTGATCAGGGCTGGTCAGCCCTGATCCTCGAGCAGACGGCCAGCCGTGGGCTTCCGCTGGCGCTGCCACCGGCCGACCGGGCGGGCGACAGGCGCCTGCTTTCCGAAGTTTGGGGACAGTTCATGGGGCAGGTGTCCCGGGCATCCTCGGGGCTGGACCATGACCTTTTGGCGGTTGTGCGAATAAGCCGCCGCGATGATGGCTGGCAGGCCAGCTGGAATTACGAGGGGGCGGGTATTGATCAGTCCAGGTCGGTCACCGCAGAAACACCGGAAACCCTCATCAGCGAAATGGTCGAGAATTGGGTCGCTGAGCTGGCATCCCGCTATGGTGTCAGTGGTGGGGCCATCGAGACCGGACCCCGGGTCAGGTTAATGCTGGAAGGGGTTGCTTCGCCTGGCGATTACGCGGCCGCCAAGCGGGCGCTGGGGCAACTTAACCCGGTGAAGTCAGTTGGTGCTGTGTCAGTATCATCCGACCATATCGTGTTCGAGCTGGAATACGAAGGGGAGCTCCCCCAGTTGCGGCAGAACATCGCGCTGGAAGAGCGGTTCAGGGCGCTGGATCAACCAGGTACCGGGGCTGGCAACGCCGGGGATGAAGAGGATTTCCGGACCGTCCGACAGACCCTGTACTACCGCTGGCAGCAACAGGTAGCAGCACCGCCGTCATCGGACAATGATGCCCGCTAACTGGCCACTGGCAGAAGGAATGCGACTGTGCAGCACTGGCGATGGATACCCAACGGCCTGTCCTTTCTGCGGATGCTACTGGTGATACCTTTCGCCTGGGCCCTCGCCAGTGGTCGCTATCGTGAGGCATTGATATTGTTTGTTGTAGCGGCCGCTACCGATGGACTGGATGGTTTCCTGGCCCGGTTCTTTGGTTGGAAGAGCCGGTTGGGGGCAATTCTGGATCCCCTGGCGGACAAGCTCCTGATGGTGACCACCTACCTGGTGTTATCCATTACGGGTGTGTTCCCGCTATGGCTGTTTATGCTGGTGTTGGGACGTGACGTCGTAATCGTGGTCGGCGGGTTGCTGTTCCATCGGTTTGTTGGCCGGTTCGAGGTTGAGCCAAGTGCCTTTGGCAAGCTCAATACACTGGTCCAGATCCTGGCGGCGCTCGCGGTCATGCTTCACCAGGCCGGGCTCGAGCTGACAACCTGGACGCAGCCTGCCGCACTGTGGGCAGTCACCGTAATGGCACTGATCAGTGGAGGCCATTATGTCACTGTCTGGGGGTTGCGGGCCCTGAGGGGAGGCGTGTCATGAGTGGCACCCAGCTGGCCCTCGGGGTGCGCCTGCGGGATGATGCCCGCTGGGCGAATTTTCATGGCGGGCGCAATGCTACGGCTGCGGGCATGGTCCGCAATGCCTGTGGAGATCCTGCCCACCCGCTGGTGGTTCTCTGCGGTGATGAGGATACCGGCAAGAGCCACCTGCTGCAGGCAGCCTGCCATGAGTATGAGCAGCGCGGCCAGAGTGCTGTCTGTTTCAGCCTGGCGGAGCTGGAACCCCTGGGGCCGGATGCGCTTTCCGGTGTCGAGGTAATGGACCTCGTGGCGCTGGACGATGTGCACCGGGTGCTGGGCAAGCCCGCGTGGGAAGAAGCCCTGTTCCATCTTTATAACCGGGCCCGGGACCTGGGCCACCAGGTCATGCTTACGTTGAACGATACGCCGGTGAGGCAGTCGTTTGTCCTGCCGGACTTGCGCTCCCGGTTCCAGGAAGGATTGCTGGTCCAGTTGGGAACCTATCGGGACGACGACCGAATTACTATCCTCCGGCTGCGGGCTGAGCAGCGGGGCCTTGTGCTCAGTGACGAGGTGGCCGGCTTTATCCTGCGTCGCTCCTCCCGCCGACTGGGCGCCCTGCTGGCGATACTGGACCAGCTGGACGAAAACTCCCTGCAGGCGCAGCGACGGTTGACCATACCCTTCATCAAGTCGGTTATGGGGTGGTAGACTCATCCCCTCCACATTGATGTCTTCTTCCATTCAGCCCTGAGGAGCCGATTCTGATGAGCGCTTCATCAGACATTTTCAGTGATGTAGCTGACCGTCTGCTGAGCATCGAGGCAGAAATGCGCCGTATCGGGGTCTGGTCCAGTGAGCCCCCTTGCGCAGAGGCCCTGGCCAGCACCCAGCCGTTCTGCATCGACACCCTGGCCTTTACTGAATGGCTCCAGTTCGTGTTCCTGGTGCGAATGAAGGTCATCGTGGAGCAGGGTTACGGCCTGCCCGATGTGTCGGGGATTGCTCCGATGGCCGAAGAGTATTTTCGGGTCCGCCCGGAACCGGGGGAAGGCCTGGCCCGGGAACTCGAAGCCATTGACCGACTGATCAGCGGTTCCTGATCGTCCCGGTGTCCGGGAGTACCGGCAGTAGTTCCCGGCCTTCACGGAGTTCAGCAAACAGCTCCGGAAGCTCCTCCGAAGTCACTGGATAACAGAATCGGTGACCCTGCAGCATATGACAGCCGGACTGTCGCAGAAAACGATCCTGTTCCTCGGTTTCGACACCGGCAGCAGCCACCTTGAGGTTAAGCTGGCGGGCCAGGCTGATAAGGGTATGGGTGATGGCGGCGGTATTCTCATCCTGTGGTGCCCACTGCATCAGCGGGGGATCAATCTTCACCTGGTCGAAAGGGAGCTCCCGCAGCAGGGTGAGGGACGAAAGTCCGCTGCCAAAACGATCCAGCACCAACCCGATGCCTTTCTTTTTCAGGCTGTGCAGCACCGTCGCTGTTTCCCCCAGGCGCTCCGCCAGGATACGCTCGTCGATTTCCACCATCAGCAGAGAGGGATCCAGCCGGGTTTCGGCAATGGTCTGGCTCAGTTCCTCTGCCAGGCCGGGGTGATTATATTGCCTGGACGACAAATTGATGCTGATGCGTACCGGGGTGCCGCTCATGGCCTGGATCGCCCGGGCCTGCAGGCAGGCATTGTTGCAAATCCACTGTCCGATGGCATGGAGCTGGCCGCTCTGCTCGGCGACTTCCAGGAAGTCCGCCGGCGTCAGTAAGCCCCGTGTCGGATGGTTCCAGCGCAGCAGGCTTTCCAGTGCCACCAACTGGCCTGAACGTGCGTCGAGCACCGGCTGGTAATGGAGCTGCAGCTCGCCGGCGCGGATGCCAGCGCGCAGTTCCTGCTCGAGACTCATGAGCCGCTGCATTTCCTGGTTCATATCCTCGCTGAAGAACTGGATATTGTTGCGGCCGGCCTTCTTGGCCCGGTACATGGCCATATCGGCGTTCTTGAGCAACTGCTCGTAGTGGCTGCCATCGTCCGGAGCCAGGGCAATACCGATACTGGAGGTGATCACCAGCTCGCTGCCGGGCACGGAAACCGGTTCGGTGAGCGCTTCCAGGATACTTCGGGCTACCTTTTCACAGCCGTCTGCACCGCTGACGTGGTGGAGGAGCACGGCGAACTCGTCACCACCGAGACGGGCGATGGTGTCCTCTTCGCGAACGCTGTCTTTCAGCCGCCGGGACAGGGTTTTGAGCAGGGCGTCGCCGGCATCATGTCCCAGGGTGTCGTTGATGCGCTTGAAATGGTCCACGTCCAGCGCAATCAGGGCGCAGTGGTGACCATGGCGGCTGGCACTGGCCAGGGCGCGCTGACAACGGTCCTCGAACAGGCGGCGATTGGCGGTGTCGGTGAGTACATCGAAATGTGCCAGGTAGTGGAGCTGGTCCTGGGTGCGCCGGATTTCCGAGATATTCTGGCCGATCAGGATCAATTGGTTCTGGTCGTCTTCCTCATCCTGTAGCAGGTTCAGGTTCCAGAGCACGATGTGGTCGGTACCGTCATAACCCTGGATACCGGTTTCCAGGGTTTCCTGTAGCTGGCCTGCCCCGAGGGTTTTAAGAATCTTCCAGCTCATTTCATCCCGGTATTCCTCGGGAATGAAGGTTTCCACCAGGTTGCGGCCCACAGCTTCGTCCCGGCTGTAGCCGAAAAGTGCCTCGGCCGAGGCGTTCCATTGGCGGATACGGAATGATGAGTCGATCAGGATGATGGGAGACGCTGCCGTATCAAACAGCGCGCGGAAATGTCGCGATGAGCGCCGAAAAGAGCGCTCCGCCTGTTGGCGTACGAAGATTTCGTCCCGGAGTTCCTGGTTTATGGCCTGCAGTTCCCGGGTGCGGTCTTCCACCACGTCTTCCAGTCGGGTCTCGATGCGCCGGCGCTCCCTCAGCAAGTCACGCACGTATACGAAGGTGCCTGCGAGCACCAGCATGGCTGGCCCTGCGGAGCCGAAGAAACGGATCATGGCTTCACGGCCGATGGGCACTTCTGGTGTTGTCAGCAACAGTAACGGGCTGAGTGCCAGTGCCAGGATTACCAGGCTGACCAGGCTATCCGCCAGGATTGCCAGCCAGCGCTCACGGGTTTCGGTACTTCTGGTTTTTTCCACGTATCCCTGCCTGTATCGGGCGTGCTTTCACCCGCCCGGTCGTCCCTGTGATGAAGGGGTCAGCCCGGCGCGGGGCTGTTATCGACGTGCAACCGCATTGAAAGGTCAACGGCCTGCACGTCCTTGGTCAATGTGCCGAGGGAAATGTAATCGACCCCGGTTTCCGCAATAGCCACCAGTGTGGATTCATTGATCCCGCCGGAGGCCTCCAGCCGACAGGCGCCGGCAACTTTCCGGACGGCAGTGGCCATGTCTTCAAGGCTGAACTCGTCGAGCATGATGATATCGGCTCCGGCGTCCAGTGCCTGTTGCAGTTCGTTCATGTTTTCCGTTTCCACCTCCACGGGGCGTCCTGGCGCAATCTGTCGGGCCTGGCTGACAGCTGCAGCAATAGAGCCGCAGGCAGCAATGTGGTTCTCCTTGATCAGGAAGGCATCCCATAGTCCTGTGCGGTGGTTATAGCAGCCACCACACGTCACTGCGTACTTTTCGGCCAGGCGCAACCCGGGCAGGGTCTTGCGGGTATCCAGCAGCTTCACGCCGGTGTGGGCGACCTGGTCGGCAAACTGCCGGCAGCGGGTGGCCACCCCGGAGAGCGTTTGCAGCCAGTTCAGGGCGGCCCGTTCAGCTGTGAGAAGGCTGCGGGCAGGACCTTCGCAAGTGAACAGCACCTGGTTTGCCGTTACCTGTTCACCGTCGCGAACCTCCCATTGGACCTGTACTTCCGGATCTACCTGCCGGAACACTTCATCAACCCAGGCCTGCCCGGCGATGACCGCTGGTACCCGGGTGATAGCCCGCGCTGTACCCCGGCGGTCCCGGGGAATGAGGGCGGCGGTGATATCGCCATTGCCGATGTCTTCCCGGAGGCTGGTAGCGACAGACTCAATGCGGGATTGGCGTAACAGTTCGTTCAGTTCAGCGGACAAAGGGGCCATGCTTGGATCTTCCGGTCAGAATGGGTCGGGCCGGTGATTGTATCGGCAGGGGGCCACTACTGAAAATACCGTACCGGTCTGTGTGCCGGATCGCGAGGTGACGTTGTACGTCAGATCCAGGTGAATTGTGACCAGCCAGATCACTCCAGATCCAGCGAATTGCCCAAAATGTGCCAAAAATGTGACGCGGTTCGACGGTTCACAATCGGTGACAAAAACTGACACATATTGACGGAGCAAGGGCCTATGATAGCCGATGACTGTTAATAAATGTTAAACGGGGCCTGAAGCCATGGCACAGGAACGAAAGGTAGTGAGTCTCAGAGAGGCGCAGGGACCGCGCGTGGAGTTGCAGTTACCCGCCGCCCTTATCCGCCTGAGGGACGCCTCTGCCAGATCCCTGTCCACCATCCTGTCTGATTTCTTCGACAGTGCCGATGATGTGCTGTTCGGCATGGCCGACCGGGCGGGCTCCAACCAGGACCAGATCGCCTATTTCGATGCCATGCGGGAACTGCGGTTACGTCGCAAGACCATGGCCAATACCATGCTGGCCTGGGTGACGCGGGCGTTCAATGAGCTTGGTCAGTTTGATCCCATGCCGCGTAGCCGGGGCTTGGAGGAGGTTGAGCAGGACTCCCTCTCACTGGTCGATGACAGCGAACTGGAGAAGCGGGTAGCCATTGATAGCCTGGTTACCAAGCTCTCCAACCGCTATGCCGAACCGGTGCGGCTACTGGGGGCGCGGATTGCCCATGTCTCCGGTCACCGGGAGCTGGCTGAGCGGCAGATGCCACTCAGCCCGGAAGTAATCTGTACCGGTCTGGGGCGGGCCAGCGAGGACCTCGATATTGATATCCGGGCTCGCCTGGTGGTGATCAAGCTGTTCGACCGCTTGCTGGTAGACCGGCTGACGACACTGTACCAGGAGGCTAACCGGCTGCTTATTGCAGAAGGGGTGCTTCCGGAGCTCAAGCATGTCCCGGTGGGCGGCCGGAAATCGCAGGCATCGATCCGCAAGCCGGTACCAACCGCCGGGGCTCCAGTGGCGCAGCCAGTCACAACGGGCGGTAGCGAAGCCCCGGACGGGCAATCAGCCGTTACCTTCTCCGAGCTCACCGAGCTGTTACACCGCAGTGATGGATTGCGCTCCGGTTCACCGATTGCGCCGGGAACTCCCCAGGGCAATGCTCCGGTACTTGCTACTGGCGATCTGATGCACAGGCTCGCGGGTCTGCAGAACTCCACCATGACCAGCGAGAATGGCCAGGTGCTCCCGTTGTCGGTGCTGCTAAGCCGCGTTCTCAGCCAGGGGCCCGACCAGCGCCTGCCAGTGAACCAGGTTGATGGCGATGTCATCAACCTGGTTGCCATGCTGTTCGAGTTTATCCTGGACGATCGTCAGTTGCCGGCCGTGATGAAAATGCTTATCGGGCGTCTGCAGATACCGGTGCTCAAGGTGGCATTGCTGGATCGCAGTTTCTTTAACCGGGGTGGTCACCCGGCTCGCAAGCTTCTCAACGAGTTGGCCATGGCCGGCATTGGCTGGACGCCCCGTTCTGATAACCAGCGTGACCCGCTGCGGGACAAGGTGGAGTCAGTCGTCGAGCGGTTGCTGAACGAATTTACCGATAATGTCGGGTTGTTCGATGAGTTGCTGAAAGACTTCCAGCATTTCATGGACCTGGATCGCCGTCGCCGGGAGCTGGTCGAGCAGCGGTTGCGTGATGCCGAGGAGGGCCGTGCCCGTCACGAGCTGGCCAGGGAGAGGGTCCGCGGACTGATCGATGGCCTTCTGGATAGTCGCGAGTTACCGGACAGGGCTCTGGTGCTGATCAATGAGCCCTGGCGCAAGTACCTTGAGTGGGTGTTCCTGCGTGAGGGTGAGGAGTCGCAAGCCTGGCAGTCAGCGACGGAACTTACGGACCGGCTGGTCTGGAGCCTGGATCCTGAACCGGTTGGTGAAAGCACTCGGGACGAGTTGCTGAGAGCTATTCCCGGTATCACCGACGCCCTGCGCAGTGGCCTGCACGAGATCTCCTGGGATCCCTTTGCCATTGATGCCGCCATCCGCGACCTGGAACTGGCCCATGTAGACGTACTCCAGGGACTGGTTACCCGTCGGCACGCGGCGCCGGTGCCTGATGAGTTGCCTGCAGGGCCTGCGGATGTGCTGGGTGCCCCGGCCGAATCGATGGCAGGGGCAGCAGGAACGGATCCCTTGCAAGCAATTGACGTCGCGGCCGGCCCGGAAGCACCGATACCCGGTGCCGAAGCCTCCCCGCAAGTTGCCGACACCGGTTCGGTGATGCCGCCTGAGGAGAGGAAAGAGCCTGTCGCAGGGCCGGTTGGTTCCGTATCGGAAGACAGCAGCGTTGCGGCCCGGGTGTCCGAGCCGGAAGTCAGTGAAGACTGGCTTGAAAAAGCCGCTGGCCTGCGGGTTGGCTGCTGGGTGGAGATGCCCCGGGACAATGGCCGTCTGCGGTGTAAGCTGGCCGCGATTATCCGCGCCACCGGAAAATACATCTTCGTCAACCGCAATGGTGCCAAGGTGGCGGAATACCAGAAGGGTGAGCTTGCCCTGGCGCTGTCAGAAGGGCGAGTTGTAATGCTGGATGATGGCCTGATTTTCGACCGGGCCCTGGAATCCATCATCGACAATCTCCGCCACAACCGTCGGGACTGATCCCGGCCTCAGTTGGCGGCACGGCAGGGTGCCGTCAACTGGTTCTGCCCCCGCCAATATGGTTCAATTCGGGCACATGCCCGATCGCCTGCAGGAACACCGTGTCTGAATCCGAAATCCTTCACCTTGGCTCACCCCTGAGACAGTCCGGGCGCTTGCCCGCTGCACGCTGGTGCCCGTCACCCAATTTCGGCCCACGGCCGGATGAGAATGACATCTCGCTGCTGGTGGTGCACAACATCAGCCTGCCACCGGAGCAGTTTGGTGGGCCGTGGATCGAGGACTTCTTCTGTAACCGCCTGGATGTCTCGGCGCACCCCTACTTCCGGGAGATCGGTGGCATGACCGTTTCGTCTCACCTGTTGATCCGCCGGGACGGGGAGTTACTGCAATTTGTCCGCTTCCAGGACCGGGCCTGGCACGCCGGGCGTTCGGCTTTCTGTGGCAGGGAAGAGTGCAACGATTACGCGATTGGTATCGAGCTGGAGGGGGCGGACGAGATTCCCTACACCGACGCCCAGTACCGGCAGCTGGCGGCGGTAACCCGGCAAATCCAGTTCGCCTGGCCTGCCATTACCGAAGACCGGATCACCGGACATAGTGACATCGCTCCGGGGCGCAAGACCGACCCGGGCCCGGCCTTTGACTGGCTTTACTTTCGGCAGTTACTGGCGGGCTGAGTATTCTGCCAGCTCCGCCGGAGCTTTCTCGGGAGACTAGCGGTTCAGATTGTTGAGCGGTGTTGCTCCCACAACACTTCCTCGCCGCCATTGCGACGGGCCAATACCCGGGCCACCACGAACAGCAGGTCTGACAGCCGGTTGAGGTAGTGGCGGGAGTCCGGATTGATGGAGTCTTCCTGACCCAATGCCACGACGACTCGCTCTGCCCGGCGGCAAACGGCCCGGGCCAGGTGGCACTGGGCGGCCGCCGGAGTGCCACCTGGCAGGATGAAGTTCTTCAGCGGCGGCAGGTCGGCGTTGAACTGGTCCAGCGTCTCCTCCAGCCACTGGATGTGCTGTTCATTGATCACGTTGCTCCCTGGGATGGCGAACTCCCCCCCCAGGTCAAACAGGTGATGCTGGATCCGTCCCATGGCAGTGGCGATTTCTGCCTCGTCGTTCAGGTGTTCGACCAATACACCGATGTGGCAGTTAAGCTCATCGGCGGTGCCCATGGCTTCTACCCGGCGTGCGTTCTTGGCAATACGGTTGCCGTCCGCCAGGCCTGTTGAGCCATCGTCCCCGGTACGTGTGTAGATCTTTGATAGTCGGTTGCCCATGAGAGTGTCTCCGGCTCGGTCAGTTGGAAGGATGAGGTACCAGCTCTTTTACTCGGTCAGTGAGCATCTGGTTCACTGGCGCAGTCAGCCCCAGTTCCCGGGACCGGTTGGCAACGTAGCCGTTGATATAGTCGATTTCCGTGGTGCGGCCGCTTTGCACATCACCCCGCATGGATGACGTATTGGAGGCGGTGTTCCGGGCGACCCGTTCGATATCGTTCCGCAGTATCCGGGGCGAGTGGGGTGGCAGGCCCTCAGCGGCGATCAGGTTTGCCAGTTCCTCGCACAAGGCATCGATGGAGTCCAGAAACAGCCGGGATTCCAGAATCTCTCCATTGGGGCAGTCCAGCAGTGCCGTAAAGGGGTTGATGCCGGCGTTGATGGCAAGCTTGCCCCACAGACGCTCAAGGATGCGAACTTCGCCCCGCACATCAAGCCCTGACGGTGACAGTTGGCGGATGATGCCGGCAACGAGGTCTGTGGCGGGCTCTGTCAGTGCGCCAATCCAGGTATGCCCCCGGGCAGCATGTACAACCCGGTCAGGCGCCGGGCGATTGGCGGCTTCGGTAGTGCTGGCGGCCAGTATCGGTCGCGCCGGCCATCGCGCTGCGACGGCCTGTTGACTGCCAAGTCCATTCTGGAAAAGCACGACCGGGCAGGATTCAGGAATACGCCCGATCACCTGCTCGAGGGCCTCAAGGGTATCTCCTGCCTTGGTGGTAACCAGTAAAAGCGTGACATCAGACAGGGTGGTCAGCCAGGGGCGGGTAACGGCGTGCTCCCGACCTTCGCTGTCCCGGAAATGGTAGTGGAGTCTGAACGAGGACAGCGCAGAGGGGTTTCTGGGCACAAAGCCCGAGGCAGTCGGTGGCAGGCGGGCGGCCCAGAGCCTTCCCAGTGCACCCGCCCCGAGGATGGCAATGCCGCCACCCTCGGGATCGGACGCTGACGGCCTGGCAGACCGCTGCGAACTCACTTACATGGCCTCGATTTCGGCGCGTTGTTCGCCAAGACGCTTCTGGCTGCCCTGGGCATCGCGGAGTTTTTCCTTTTCTTTTTCCACCACTTCGGCGGGGGCCTTGGCGGTAAATTTCTCGTTGCCCAGCTTGCCTTCCAGTCGACTGATTTCCTTGTCCAGGCGTTCCAGCTCCTTATCCAGGCGCTTGAGCTCGGCATCCTTGTCAATCAGGCCCGCCATGGGTACCAGCACTTCCATTTCACCCACCAGCTGGGTGGCGGACATGGGAGCCTTGTCGCCCTCGAACCATTCCAGTTTCTCCAGCTTGGCCAGGGACATCAGGAACTGACGGTTCTGGTCCATGCGGCGCTGGTCTTCTCCGTCGTTACCGCGCAGCAGCACCGGAATCTGCCTGGCGGGGGAGATGTTCATCTCGCCGCGAATGTTACGCACCGCAACGATAACGCCCTTGAGCCATTCAATATCCTTCGCAACGTCCGCGTTCTGCTTGCTGGTATCCGGCACCGGGAAGGGTTGCAGCATGATGCTGTCGCCACCCTTGCCAGCCAGGGGCGCAATACGCTGCCAGATTTCCTCGGTGATGAATGGCATCATCGGGTGCGCCAGGCGCAGTACCGCCTCGAGTACCCTGACCAGTGTACGACGGGTGCCGCGCTTGTACTCCGCGCTGGCGCTGTCGTCGTTCAGCATCGGCTTGGACAGTTCCAGGTACCAGTCGCAGTACTCGTTCCAGATGAACTCGTACAGGGCGTAGGCCGCCAGGTCGAAACGGTACTGGTCCAGGTGACGGATCACTTCGCTTTCGCAATGCTGCAGCTCACTGATGATCCAGCGGTCGGCCAGGGACAGTTCCACCGGCTCATCGTTGACGCCGCAGTCTTCACTCTCGGTGTTCATCAGTACATAGCGGGCGGCGTTCCACAGCTTGTTGCAGAAGTTGCGGTAGCCTTCCAGGCGCTTCATGTCCCAGTTGATATCACGGCCAGTGGTGGCCATGGCCGCGAGGGTGAAGCGCAGGGCATCGGTACCGTGGGCGGCGATGCCTTCAGGGAATTCCTTTTGGGTCCGCTTGGCGATCTTCTCTGCCAGCTTGGGCTGCATCAGGTTACCGGTGCGTTTCTCAAGCAGGGTATCGAGCTCGATGCCGTCGATCATGTCCAGGGGGTCAATGACGTTGCCCTTCGACTTGGACATCTTGTCGCCGTGCTCATCCCGGATCAGGCCGGTGACGTAGACGGTTTTGAAGGGAACCTGGGGGGTGCCGTCTTCATTCTTCATGAAGTGCATGGTCATCATGATCATGCGGGCTACCCAGAAGAAGATAATGTCGAAGCCGGTTACCAGAACATCGGTAGGGTGGAAGTCCTTCAGACGCTCGGTAATTTCCGGCCAGCCCAGGGTGCCGAAGGTCCACAGCGCGGAACTGAACCAGGTATCCAGCACGTCTTCGTCCTGGCGCAGCTCCAGGTCCGCCGCCAGGCTGTACTTCTGACGCACCTCGGCTTCGTCCCTGCCAACATAGATATTGCCTTCGGCGTCGTACCAGGCCGGAATCCGGTGACCCCACCACAGCTGGCGGGAGATACACCATTCCTGGATGTCCCGCATCCAGGCGAAATACATGTTTTCGTACTGCTTGGGCACAAACTGGATACGGCCGTCTTCCACTGCTTCGATAGCCGGTTTGGCCAGGGTCTTGGCGTCCACGAACCATTGATCTGTCAGCATCGGCTCGATGATCAGGCCGGACCGGTCACCCCGGGGTACGCTCAGTACGTGGTCTTCCACCTGGTGCAACAGTCCGGCGGCGTCCATGTCAGCCACGATCTGCTTGCGAGCCTCTTCCCGGGTCAGGCCGGCGTAGGCCTCCGGCATGGTGCCGTCCAGGTCAGTGTTTTCGGTACCATCGGCATTGAACACCTCGGCCACGGCCCGGATGTTCGCATCCTCGGTCATGACGTTGATCATGGGCAGGTCGTTGCGCTTGCCCACCGCGTAGTCGTTGAAGTCATGGGCCGGGGTGATCTTCACGCAGCCGGAGCCTTTCTCCGGGTCGGCGTGGTGGTCGGCCACGATTGGAATGCGACGGTTTACCAGCGGCAGCATCACATGCTTGCCCACCAGGTGCTGATAGCGCTCATCGTCCGGGTGAACCGCTACGGCGGTGTCGCCCAGCATGGTTTCCGGGCGGGTGGTGGCTACCACGAGGTACCCTTTGCCGTCCCTGGTCTGCTCACCGTCAGCCAGCGGGTAGCACAGGTGCCAGAAGTAACCCTTCTCTTCCTTGTTCTCCACCTCCAGGTCGGAAATGGCGGTGTGCAGCTTCGGATCCCAGTTCACCAGCCGCTTTCCACGGTAGACCAGGCCATCGTCGAAAAGGCGGATGAAGACTTCCTGTACGGCTTTATAGAAGCCATCGTCCATGGTGAAGCGCTCGTTGCTCCAGTCCACGGAGTTGCCCAGCCGGCGCATCTGGCCGGTGATGGTGCCGCCGGACTGTTCCTTCCACGCCCAGATGCGCTTGATAAATTCTTCCCGGCCCAGGTCGTGGCGGGTTTTGCCCTCTTCGTTGGCCAGTTTGCGCTCCACCACCATCTGGGTGGCAATGCCGGCGTGGTCGGTACCCACGGTCCAGAGGGCATTGCGGCCCTGCATGCGCTTGAAGCGGGTGAGGGTGTCCATGATGGTGTGCTGGAAGGCGTGCCCCATGTGCAGGCTGCCGGTCACGTTGGGTGGCGGGATGGCAATGCTGTAGGACTGTCCTTCACCGCTGGGGCGAAAATACCCTTTGGCTTCCCAGTTTTCGTACCACTGGCGCTCGATGTTTTCTGGCTGGTAGGTTTTTTCCATGGGTTCTGCTGGTGACCGTTTGGTTGATTCGCAAGGGAAAATGAGAATGCCCGATTATACATTGTCGTGGGGTATGCAGCGAATGTGAGAGTGCCCCTTGGGGCTATCCAGTGCGTGTTTGTTTGGGTGGCGAGCTGCACTGAAGTTCAGGCGTGCGGTGGGAGGTCATTTTTCAGGACCGTCGAGCGCCAGGGAAGGCGCTCGTCGAGCCCTACATGGATGTACTTGCGGGCGTGTCCTGAAAAATGACCTCGCTCCGCGCGCCCGGCACTGAGTCAGAATTCCTGAAAGAAGGCATGCCCGAGGGGCCAATGGTGACTGTCGCAGGACGTCTGGCACGGAGTATGGCGCTGCAGGCCTGCAAACCGGGGTGCCGGGCAGAGTGGGTGAGGCCTTTTTCCGGGACACGCCGTGAATCCATCCCTGGAGGCTCTTCAAAAACGTCCATGTTTTTGAAGGTCCCGGAAAAAGGCCTCACCCACTCTGCCTCAGCCAAGATGCAAACCTCGGCTTAACCCCCGATTAAAGGGTTGGGTAAGGGTGCCGGTTGTGTCATGTTCTGCCGCGGCTATGTATCGATGGCCCGTCCTGGTTGGCTTTGGTCCGCCTATCGCCGACTCTTCCGCTGATCGTGCACCTTCGGCTCAATCCCCATAGTTCTCAATTGCCGGAAGTGGGACCGGGCAATATTCAGAACTTCGGGGTCGTTATGGGCAACTAGGGCCAGGCGCTTGAAACGGTCAGCGTCCGCTGGCAGCTTTGAAGACAGAATCACCACCGTGTCCCAGTCATCCGCCGCCGGCTCGCAGAGCAGGATCCCCACCGGGTCCGGGCACCGGGTGGTGGCGTCCGGAACGATGCTGTGGGGAATGAACGCGTCCGGTGTGAACGTCCACAACAGGTCGTCCAGTTCCTCGGCCTGGTTGTGCTGATCGCAGACGATGCACACCCTGTCGCCCTGTTGCCAGGCCTTGTCCACCAGGCGGACCGCGTGGAGATTGCGGTCCGCAGGTGTAGCCCCGGCCAGGATATGGAACCAGTAGGACCTGGACTGATTGCCTTCAGGGCGGGGAGAGTCGCCGTTACTTTCCGGCATGGGACATCAGGTAATCTACCAGCAGCGGAACTGGCCGGCCGGTGGCACCTTTCGCCTTGCCGGAAACCCAGGCGGTGCCGGCGATGTCCAGGTGGGCCCAGCGGTATTCCTTCGCAAACCGGGACAGGAAGCAGGCGGCGGTGATGGTGCCCGCCGGTCGTCCGCCAATGTTCTGCATGTCGGCGAAGTTGCTGTCCAGCTGGCTCTGGTACTCGTCCCACAGGGGCAGGCGCCAGGCCCGGTCACCGGTCCGTTCGCCGGCAGCAAGGAGTTCCTCTGCCAGGTCATCGTTGTTGGACAGCAGTCCGGTGGCGTGGTGGCCCAGGGCGATGATGCAGGCGCCAGTCAGGGTGGCCATGTCCACAACCACCTCCGGGTTGTACTTCTTCACGTAGGTGAGGGCGTCGCAAAGTACCAGCCGGCCTTCGGCGTCGGTGTTCAGGATTTCAATGGTCTGGCCGGACATGGAGGTGACAATGTCGCCCGGCCGGGTGGCGGTACCGCTGGGCATGTTCTCGGCGGCGGCGACGACGGCCACCACGTTGATTTTCGGCTTCGTCTCGGCGATGGCCTGCATGGTACCAAACACGGCCGCGGCGCCGCCCATGTCGTATTTCATCTCATCCATGCCTTCACCGGGCTTGAGGCTGATGCCACCGGTGTCGAAGGTGATGCCTTTGCCCACAAGTACGTAGGGTTTGTCCTTGGCCTTGCCACCCTTGTACTCCATCACGATCAGGCGTGCTGGCTGGGCACTGCCGGCAGATACAGACAACAGGCTGTTCATGCCCAGTTTCTTCATCTGCTTCTCGTCCAGTACCTCGGTCTTGATGACGTCGTGGTCCTTGGCGAGTTGCTGCGCTCGCTCAGCCAGCCATGTGGGGTGACAGATGTTGGGCGGAGTGTTGCCCAGGTTGCGGGTGAAGTTCATGCCGCGGCCAGTGGCCAGACCCAGGTCGAATGCATCCTTGAAAGCCTTGCCGGTGCCGGAGGCGAGGACGGTAACCTTGCTCAGCTTGCGCTTGGAGGGTTGCTCGCTCTTGAACTCGGTAAAGGTATAGAACTGCTCTTCCAGGGTTCGGCCAATCAGGCGGAGCTTGCTGGCCTCGGAGGTGACCGCGTCGTCTCCGTTGAGTGTTGTGTCTGCAAGGGCGATGACCGCATTCCTGGCGGCGCTATCCTTCAGCACATTCGCCATGGCGATCAGGGCCTTGCGGTAATCAGCCGGCTTTCGATCCTTGTCCGAGCCAGTGCCAACAACCAGTACCCGGCCCCAGGGGGCGTCGTTTACTGGAATCATCAGGGTGGAGCCGGGCTTGCCAGTCAGGTCGCCGTTCTTGTGCAGGGCCTTCAATTGCCCTCCCATGGCTTCGTCTGCCTGGGTGGTGCTGGCCGGCCAGTCGCCTTTCTCGGGGACCGCCACGACCAGGCAATCGGTTCGGGAACTGCTGAGGGCTTTGCTGCTGAGCGTGAAATTCATGGCAACTCCTGGGTGTCATTGGCAGGTGCCGGAGGCACCGGGATTGAATCAATGGTTATAGCATCGGGGTCTGGTGCCGATTTATCAAGCGGGTAGCTGCAATTTGCGCTGCTTCGCGGGGCCGCCGGAATCTGTGCCGAACCCTGTCATTTGGAAGCGAGGTTCCATAGAATAGCGCGCATCAGTCGGGACACTAGCCGTGCAAGCCCTGAGAGGCCGTTCTTGAGTATCATCTTTCGTTATCTGACCCGCCAGACCCTGACTACCATGGCCGCCGTTTCAGGCGTGTTGTTGCTGGTGTTTATGAGCGGGCGCTTCATCAAGTACCTGGCAGAAGCTGCCGCCGGCGAACTGTCCGGCGATGTGTTGTTTGCCATCATGGCCTACCGCTTTCCCGGCTTCCTGGAGCTGATCCTGCCGCTGGGGTTTTTCATTGGCATTCTGCTGGCGTACGGCCGGATGTACCTCGAAAGTGAAATGACTGTGCTGTTTGCCTGCGGGGTCAGCGACCGCCAGGTGCTCGGGCATACGCTGATTGCCGGTTTCCTGGTGATGCTGCTGGTGGGTGCCATGAGCCTCTGGATTACGCCCTGGGGTATGAAGAACGTCGAGCGCATCTTTGACGAGCAGAGCCAGGCTACCGAATTTGAAATGCTGGCGCCGGGGCGTTTTCAGACCCTGGGGTCCGGGGGGCGTGCCACCTATACCGAATCCCTCAGTGATGACAAGCTCAGGTTGCAGGGGGTTTTCATTGCCGAGTATTCGGAGGCTGACCAGTCCCTGAGCCTGGTGGTGGCGGAAGAAGGCTCACAGTTTATTGACGACGACACAGGCAGTCGTTTCCTGGTACTTGAGCGGGGTACCCGCTTCCAGGGGTTGCCAGGTGAACTTGATTATGACATTACCGAATTTGAGGCCTATGGCCTGAAGGTCGCTGAGTCGCCGGTGATGGGCAGTGAAGACGAGGAGGGTATGTCGACGCTGGCGCTGATGCGCTCGGACGACCCTGAGCTGCGGGCGCTGCTGCACTGGCGCTTCTCGTTACCGCTGATTGTGCCGGTAGTGACCCTGCTGGCCGTCCGGCTCAGTCGTGTGAACCCGCGCCAGGGCCGTTTTTTCCACCTGCTGCCTGCCATGATGATCTACATCCTCTACCTTGGCCTGCTGATTGTGGCCCGGGACGCGCTGGCCTCCGGCCATATACCGGAATGGATCGGAATGACCTGGGTGCACCTGCTGTTCCTCGGCCTGGGCCTGTGGTTGCAGTTCGGCCCTGTCTGGATGCGAAAACGCCGGCTGGAGCGGAAGGGAGGTACCCGTGCGACTACTTGATCGCTACATCATGGGCAATGTCGGCGGAGCCATGTTCCTGGTGATGATGGTGGTGCTGTCGCTGGATGTGGTGTTCGGCTATATCGCGGAACTGGAAGATGTCCGTGCGGATTACCAGGCATTGCAAGCCGCCCTGTACATGCTGCTGACCCTGCCCAGGCGCATCTATGACTACCTTCCGCTGGGGGCATTTATGGGCTGCCTGGTGGGGCTTGGGGCCATGGCCAGTTCGTCTGAACTGACGGTGATCCGTGCAGCCGGTGTCTCCATACGCCGTATTGTCTGGTCCGCCATGAAACCGGCCCTGGTGGTGGTGCTGTTCGGGCTGGTTATCGGTGAGTACGTGGCCCCGCCTGCCGAGCGGCTGGCCCAGAGCCAGAAGGCCGTTGCCCGGGGTGGCGATGGCAGTATTGCCAGCGCCGAAGGGGTCTGGCACCGGGAAGGGGATACCTTTATACATCTGAATGCGGTGACCCCGGACGGTGACCTTCAGGGGGTCGCACTGTTCCGGTTCGACGACGACCGCTGGCTGGCGACCGCGAGCTTCGCCAGCCGTGCAACGTTTCAGGGGGATCACTGGCTTCTGCAGGATGTCAGGCGGACCCGATTGTCCCGCGAAGGCACCGAGCGGGAGGTCAGCGCCCAAGAGCGGTGGGATAGCGGTCTGACTCCCGACGTTCTGAGTGTGCTGGTGGTCAAGCCCGAGAATCTGCCGCTGACCGGTCTGTATACCTATGCGCGCTACCTGGATCAGCAGGGGCTTACGTCTGCTCAATACTGGCTGGCGTTCTGGAAAAAGGTGCTGATGCCGGTGGGTACGGCCGTCATGGTGATCGTCGCCATTTCCTTTATCTTCGGGCCGTTGCGTTCGGTGACCATGGGCTTCCGTGTGTTCACCGGGCTCATTGTCGGCCTGCTGTTCAAGTACATGCAGGACCTGCTCGGCCCCATGAGTGTGGTGTTCGGTTTCAACCCGGTGCTTGCCATCCTGATACCTATTGCCGTTAACGGGCTGATCGGTGCCTGGCTGATGCGCAGGGCCGGGTAGGTGGTGGCTCAGGACTTTTTGCGAGCCTCCCTGGGCACCTGGACCACTACGCTGCCGGAGACCCGGTCAGTCACTGACAGGCCATTGATAGGGTAGAACAGGGCGATCACCACTGGCACGGTCAGAAACAGCGACACCGGACCAAGATAATAACCGGCCAGCAGGGCGACGAAGATGGCGGCCCCCGCAGTACCATAGCGAAGCAGTGCCTGGGTCCAGCTCACCGAGGTGCCGTCCAGGTTCTCAATACGAATGCGCCATACCTGCATACCCAGGGTCTGGCCGATCCGGGTCCAGAAGTAGGCAAAGAAAAGATAGAGCACCAGGAACAGGACGAAGGTCAGCCCGGGATCGCCGGAAAGCTCGCCTGCTTCAGCCATCTGTTCGTACTTGTCCCAGCCAGTCAGCCAGCCCGCGATCATGGTATAGATCCAGGTGGCGACCAGGAGCACGGCGATACTGATCAGGCCATCGTAGATAATAGCGAGCGCGCGCTTCAGTACGGTGGCCGGTGGGAAGAGTTCCTCGGCGTCATGAAAGCGTCGGGGCATGGGGTCTCCTGGCTGGTTACACGTTTTTCCTGATTTTCGGCGTGTGCTAGAGTAGCGGATTTGCACACGCATGTAAGTATCCGACTTCAATCGTGGACCCGCCGGATTCCTCGGCGGGTTTCTGGAAAGGTATCAAAGGTCTATGAAAACCGCAGAGTTGCGTCAGGCGTTTCTCAAGTATTTCGAGCAGCAGGGGCACACCATCGTACCGAGCAGTTCGCTGGTACCCCACGATGATCCCACCCTGCTGTTCACCAATGCGGGTATGAACCAGTTCAAGGACGTTTTCCTTGGGCGGGAACAACGGGACTACGTTCGCGCCACCACCTCCCAGAAGTGTGTGCGTGCCGGTGGCAAGCATAACGACCTCGAGAATGTCGGATATACCGCCCGGCACCACACGTTCTTTGAAATGCTGGGCAACTTCAGCTTCGGTGATTATTTCAAGCGCGAGGCCATCAACTTCGCCTGGACATTCCTGACCGGTGATCAATGGCTCAAACTGCCAACCGGGAAGCTCTGGGTAACCGTCTACGCCGATGACGACGAAGCCTATGATATCTGGAACAAGGAGATTGGCGTGCCGGCGGACCGGATTGTCCGTATTGGTGACAACAAGGGCGCCCGGTATGCATCTGACAATTTCTGGCAGATGGGCGATACCGGTCCCTGTGGCCCCTGCACCGAGATTTTTTACGACCATGGTCCGGAGGTAGCCGGGGGCCCTCCCGGGAGCCCGGAAGAAGACGGTGATCGGTATATCGAAATCTGGAACGTGGTTTTCATGCAGTACAACCGCCAGGCGAATGGCGACATGCTGCCATTGCCCAAGCCTTCCGTGGATACCGGTATGGGCCTGGAGCGTATTACTGCGGTGCTGCAGGGTGTTCACAGCAACTATGAGATCGACCTCTTCCAGGACCTTCTCAAGTCAGCATCCGAAGTGCTGGGCGGCGCAGCCACTACCGAGGCCTCCCTGCGGGTCGTCGCTGACCACATTCGCTCCTGCGCCTTCCTGATTGCCGATGGTGTCATGCCTTCCAATGAAGGCCGGGGATTTGTTCTGCGCCGTATCATTCGCCGCGCAGCCCGCCACGGTAACAAGCTGGGCGCGACGCAGCCCTTCTTCTACAAACTGGTTGATGCGTTGGTATCACTGATGGGCGACGCCTATCCGCAGTTGCGCAGCAGTCAGAAGCAGATCGCAAAGGTGTTGCTGCAGGAAGAAGAGCAGTTTGCCAAGACCCTGGACAAGGGGCTGCGTCTGCTGGAGCAGGACATTGCTGACCTGGAGGGTACCGAAATTCCTGGTGAGACCATCTTCACCCTCTATGACACCTATGGCTTCCCGGTAGACCTGACCAACGACATTGCCCGCGAGCGTGGCCTGACCCTGGACTACGAGGGCTACGAAAAGGCCATGGAGCAGCAGCGGGAGCGCGCCCGGGCGGCCAGCAAGTTCGGCATCGACTACAACGCTGCCGGCATTCGTATTGAGGGTACCACGGAGTTTACCGGCTATGAGCGTATTGATGGTCACGAGACCATCCGTACGGTATTGGTCGGTGGTGAGGAGAAAGCGGCCGAAGCCGGCGATGAGGCGGTGATCGTACTCGAGCGTACACCGTTCTATGCCGAATCCGGTGGCCAGGTGGGTGACACTGGCCTGCTGACCTGGAGCGGTGGTCGCTTCCAGGTCAACGATACCCGCAAGGAAGGGGACAACCACCTGCATATCGGCACGGTAGTGGAAGGGGAATTCTTTGCTGGCCTTGAGGTTGATGCCCGTATTGACCACCAGCGTCGGGAAAACACCAAGAAGAACCACTCCGCCACCCACCTGATGCACGCCGCCCTGCGCAACGTGCTGGGTGAGCATGTGGGCCAGAAAGGTTCATTGGTGGATCCGGACAAGCTGCGGTTCGATTTCTCCCATTTCGAGCCAGTCAGCCAGGATCAGCTCCGGGAAATCGAGCGCCAGGTCAACGAACAGATCCTTTCGAACACCCCGGTCCAGACTGACCTGATGGACATGGACAGCGCGAAGGAAAAAGGCGCCATCGCCCTGTTCGGGGAAAAGTATGGTGATACGGTGCGGGTACTCAGCATGGGGTCCGATGACTACTCCGTGGAGCTTTGCGGTGGCACCCACGTAGCCCGTACCGGGGATATCGGCCTGTTCCGTATCACCTCCGAGAGCGGCATCTCGGCCGGTGTTCGCCGTATTGAGGCAGTGACCGGGTTTGGCGCCCTGCGCTGGGTGACTGAAACGGAAAATACCCTGGATCGCGTGGCAAAAATGGTTCGCGGCACCCGCGATTCCGTAGTGGAAAAAGTCCAGGGTGCCCTGGATCGCAGCCGTCTGTTGGAAAAGGAAGTAGAGCAGCTCAAGGGCAAGCTCGCCAGCTCTGCCGGTGCGGACCTGGCCGGTTCAGCCGTTGAGGTGGCCGGGCTTAAAGTGGTCGCAGCGCAACTGGAAGGAGCGGATCGCAAGTCCCTGATGGAGACCGCGGACCAGCTCAAGAACAAGCTGGGTGAAGGTGTGGTTGTCCTGGCCAGTGTTGAAGACGGCAAAGTGACCCTCGTAGCCGGCGTGACCAAGTCAGCCACCGACCGGGTCAAGGCTGGTGACCTGATGAAGCACCTGGCGGCGCAGGTTGACGGCAAGGGGGGCGGCCGACCTGACATGGCGCAGGGTGGTGGCAACGATGCGGCTGCCTTGCCCGCAGCCCTTGAGGGCGTGGCTGGCTGGGTTGCGTCGCAGGCTGGCTGAACCGATACAGTAATTGCATTTGCGCTACTGTTATCTGCTTATGATGTAGGGGTATAATTCCGCGATTTTTCAGCCGGGACACGAGTGTTGTCCGATGTCTGATATGGGAAGACCCGTCGTCGAAGCTTCGTCGCGGGTCGCTGGTCATCTCCCGGGGTGCAAAAGGCCCCCGCCAGGAAATTTGGGAAGATCATGGCACTGCTGGTTCAGAAATTCGGAGGTACGTCCGTCGGCTCCACCGACCGGATAGAAGCAGTTGCGGACAAGGTGTGCCGGTTCCGCGAGCAAGGGCACGATGTCGTGGTTGTGGTTTCAGCCATGAGCGGTGAAACCAACCGTCTCATCGCCCTGGCGAAAGATATTATGGAAGAGCCGACCCCCCGGGAAATGGATGTGCTCGTTTCCACCGGTGAACAGGTGACCATTGCCTTGCTGTCCATGGCCCTGCAGAAGCGGGGCTGTGACGCGCGCTCCTATACCGGTGCCCAGGTGCGTATTCGCACCGATAGCTCTCACACCAAGGCCCGGATCCAGGAAATCGACGAGCACAACATGCGCGGTGACCTGGAAAAGGGTCGTGTGGTTGTTGTGGCAGGTTTTCAGGGTGTGGACGAAAAGGGCAATATCACCACCCTTGGACGCGGTGGATCGGATACCACCGCAGTGGCCCTGGCGGCTGCACTGAAAGCGGACGAATGCCAGATATATACCGATGTGGACGGGGTGTATACCACCGATCCGCGTGTTGTGGACTCCGCACGCCGCCTTGACCGAATTACCTTTGAAGAAATGCTTGAAATGGCGAGCCTTGGCTCCAAGGTTCTGCAGATACGGGCCGTCGAATTCGCCGGCAAGTACAATGTTCCGTTGCGGGTGCTATCCTCCTTTGAGGAAGGCGAGGGCACCCTGATTACCTTTGAGGATGAAAGCGCCATGGAACAACCGGTTGTTTCCGGAATTGCATTTAACCGAGACGAAGCCAAGCTGACCATTGCCGGTGTACCTGATACACCCGGTATTGCCCTTCGCATACTCAAGCCGGTGAGCGATGCCAACATCGAAGTCGACATGATTGTCCAGAACGTCGGTGCCGATAACCATACTGACTTTACCTTCACAGTGCATCGCAATGACTTCCGGCGTACCCGGGAGATCCTCGAGCAACTGGCGAATGAATTGGGTGCCCGCGAAGTGAACGGGGACGACAGGATTGCCAAGGTGAGCATTGTAGGTGTGGGCATGCGCTCCCACGCCGGTGTGGCAACCCGCATGTTCGAGGCGCTGTCCAATGAGGGCATCAATATCCGGATGATCTCCACCTCTGAAATCAAGGTGTCGGTGGTGATCGATGAAAAGTATCTTGAGCTGGCAGTCAGGGCGCTACACAGTGCCTTTGACCTGCACAAGGCCGAGACAGAGGCCTGAAACGGCGGATAAACAGGTCGGTCCGCCAGGGTCTCGCCACAAAGCGGGAACCAAACCGGTTCCATGGTCGTCTCATGATTGCCTGTAAGGGATTATTCGACTGCTGGTTTGGTAAATCCCGTTATATAGTTATAACTAATTGTTCAAGTCGGAACAGGTAGCTCTGGAATAGGGAGTAAAGGACATGTTGATCTTGACCCGCCGTGTAGGCGAAACCCTGATGGTTGGTGACGAAGTCACCGTAACCGTGCTGGGTGTAAAAGGTAACCAGGTACGTATTGGTGTGAATGCCCCGAAGGAAGTGGCTGTCCACCGTGAGGAAATCTATCAGCGTATCCAGAGTGAGAAAGGCGAACCGGAAGGCCCGGAGCCCGGTAATCACTAAGTAAGTAGCAGTTTCTGTCTTCGCTGGTGGAAACTGACTGAAAAACCGCTGCAACCGTCTGGTGTGGCGGTTTTTTTGTGGGCGTAAAGCCAGTTCATAAAACCGGTCAGAAAAATTCCCTGTCAACCCTATGAAAACAGAAAAATTATGGTAGTATACGCGCCGTTGTCACGGAGAGGTGGGTGAGTGGCTGAAACCAGTTCCCTGCTAAGGAACCGTACGAGCAATCGTACCGAGGGTTCGAATCCCTCCCTCTCCGCCATTTTCTTCGCTATAAATAGAAGGGAAGTGGCGACAGGTCGGGGTAGCGCCTAACCAAAAGTTTGATGCGCGGCTGTAGCTCACCGGAGCGCCGGCCGGCTGGATAAAGCACCTGGCTACGAACCAGGCGGTCGAGAGATTGACCGAGAGTAAAGTTTGATGCGCGGCTGTAGCTCAGCTGGATAGAGTACCTGGCTACGAACCAGGCGGTCGGAGGTTCGAATCCTCCCAGCCGCGCCACTTATTGCAAAATCGCATCGTAAACCCGGAGTATGCGACAAGTCCCGGAGTACGATGGGATTCGAACCGGAAGAGGTTCGACCGGAGTGCGCAGAGCGCACGGAGGAACGTCGACGCAACGCGACGATGACCCCGAAGGGGCGAGGGCCACAGGCCCGAGTAATCCTCCCGGCGGAAGGCAACGCCAAACGTTGCCCGGAGTTGTCCACCAAGTTTTTGCGCGGCTGTAGCTCACCGGAGCGCCGGCCGGCTGGATAAAGCACCTGGCTACGAACCAGGCGGTCGAGAGATCGACCGAGAGTAAAGTTTGATGCGCGGCTGTAGCTCAGCTGGATAGAGTACCTGGCTACGAACCAGGCGGTCGGAGGTTCGAATCCTCCCAGCCGCGCCACTTACAACGAAACGCCGCAGACTGGAGCCCCCCTCTGGCTGCGGCGTTTTTCGTAGTGTACTGGGAGGATTTGAACCGATAGAGGTTCGACCGGAGTGCGCAAAGCGCACGGAGGAACGTCGGAGCAACGCGACGACGGCCCCGAAGGGGAAGGGCCGCAGGCCCGCCTAATCCTCCCAGCCGCGCCATTTATATAGAAACGCCGCAGTCTGGAGCACCCCTCTGGCTGCGGCGTTTTTCGTTGTGCCCCCTTAAACTGAATGTAAAAGACAATAAATGTCCTCTTGCCCCTTTAACAAATCTGCCCTACTTTGTTACATACGGATACAAAATAATGTTCCGCACAGTGGAATAGGTAAGGGTTGAAGCATAAAAACAAAGTGGAGAGATGGAATGAGTCATAATAAAACTATCCTGACAGTAGCCTGTGCTGCCGCAATCGGACTTGCAAGCCCTGTTCTGCAGGCAAAAAACTCTGTTGGAAACCAGGGTCAGGGTATTGGCTGGGGTGTCAACAAGGATCTCGTCCGGGAGCACGACAGC
The DNA here is from genome assembly GCF_900111555.1 of Marinobacter segnicrescens. GTDB lineage: Bacteria > Pseudomonadota > Gammaproteobacteria > Pseudomonadales > Oleiphilaceae > Marinobacter > Marinobacter segnicrescens. Next base: position 267,845 of record NZ_FOHZ01000001.1, on the reverse strand, counting down.
AGGGAGTTCACTGTTGCAGCAGAGCTGTCATTCGAAGCACTACCAGGGGCGTCGGCCTACTGGGGAACCTATACCGGGATTCAGGGACCAGCTGCCTATACGGCAGAATTTCCCCAGAACTGGCATGGCGGCGTCATCATGTACGCACATGGCTTCCGTGGTGAAAGTTCGGTGGTTACGCCTGAAGTGCCGAACCTGGCCTTCCGAAACACTGCACTTGCGCTCGGGTATGCTTGGGCAGCGTCATCCTATTCTGCCAACTACTACGACGTCAGGGCAGCCGTAGAGGATACCAACCGGCTTGCACTTGAGTTGACAGACATATTACGCAACGACTGGAGTGTCGATCACGGAGATATCAACCAATATCTCATCGCTGGTGTTTCCATGGGTGGCCACACTGCAGCCGCAGCGGTGGAGCGCGAAACGCTTGAAACAGCACGTTATCCGGTGGCCTACGAGGGCGCGTTGCCGCTTTGTCAGGCTGAGCAGAATCAGTTCTATTGGTTAGGTGATTACAACCGGGTGGCGCAGGAGCTCGCGGGACTGGGGCACTTGCCTTATGAAGATTTTCAGCAGAACCTGCCATCGATCGTTTCAAATCTGTTTGTAGCCACCAGCGGTGAAGATGCGTTTGTTCCCAAGAATGAAGCGGGCCAGCGTCTGAAAGATATTGCGATGAACCTGACGGGCGGCGAACGGCCAATATTTGACGAAGGTTTCAGTAGCCCCGTATGGCAGGGTGCTGTATTGGGAACCGGGGGAGCAGATGGCACTATTACCGGTATTCTTGCAAAGGACTTCTACGACAATACCGACCGGGTTTACCGGTGGACGGATGGACCGCGTTTTACCGGTCAGGAGAGGGCTTTAACGGCAAAAGTTGGTCGCTTCCTTGCGGACAAGGGTGTTAATCCCATTCAGGATGACAGTGTGCGCTGGATGCCGCTGGTTCAGGGCGACTTCGATGTCCCCGTTTTAACGATGCATACCCTGGGCGACTTTTTCGTTCCGTTCGTGCATCAACAGCTCTACCGTAAGGGCGCTGAAGCGAATGGCAGTCAGGATCTTCTCGTTCAGAGGGCCATTCGTGCTCCCGGGCACTGCGGTTTCTCCGGTTCGGAGTTCTCCACAGCGCTTGTGGACCTTGTGACCTGGGTGAACTTCGGTATCAGGCCAGGTGGTGATGACGTGCTCGATCCGGAGGTCGTTGCTGACGATCAGTATGGATGTGACTATACGATCAACGATGCTTCAACACCTTCACGTGCGGCTCTGCCACAGTGTGACTGAGAACCGGGTACTGTAAGCTGATAGCAAGGTCCATTCTCAAGGGCCTTGTTATCTCATCTCGCCAGAATACCCAGCAGTCCGTAACCTGCATGGGCCACGCCCCAAGTTAATTCCTGATGGTTTTGCTGGTGCGAGAGACAGGCGCCAGACGTGATAACTTTCGTTGATCTCCCCCCTGATAAGCCACGCCCCTGAGGGCGCTTCATGCCTGCGTCAATTTGTCACACCCCTGTCCTGGTACTCTTCAAGCGGTTTGGGGTCTCCCGGCCCTATATGAGGGGTATTCCTTGTGCTGCGTCATAATGTGGCTAAAAGTTAATAAATCCGCGTTCTTTCGATTATTTAACGCCAACGGCGAGCAATGTCCGGTTTAAACCGCTCTCGTCACTATGAGTAATAAACTCATCTGAATCTTATCCGCTTGTCGCTTATTCCAAAACGTTATTTTGGTATTCATGCGAGTGCTATCTAACGTTATGCCGTGGTATCCGAAAAATCTGAACTCCCAAGGGTAAGCTCTATGACAAAAATGACGAGACGGTTTGTGAGGCAACCGCTGGCCTGTGCGGTTATGTGTTCGGCTCTGGGTGTTGCGCCAGCAGCCGTTCGCGGCAACAGTAGACAGTGTCAACACCGATAACCTCGCTGTCCCGCCAGTGGAAGGCAAGACATTGATCTATACCGATACAGCGGGTACTGCGAGCTTCGGCTGGCTCGACCCGGTTAACGACAGTGGTGAAATCGGGCTGGGGATCTCGGTCTATAACGAGGCCTTCAACGGCACCATTGATGAGCAGGTTTATCAGTTCGCCGGCTGCATCATGGCCCAGCCTGACCTTGAGGTGAATTGCCAGGCGCCTGGTGATTCCGGAAAGCGCTTCAAGCTGAAGACAACGGAAACCAACGGCCCGATTGATCTCGTGTTCAATGTATCCGCCGATGATGCCTCGAAACTGTATCGGGTGATCGGCAAGTTCTCCAACCTGACGGATACCACAAATTTGGTAGAGGGCGGCCTCAAGGCCTTCCGGATTGAAACCGGTTTTGGCGTGGGCAACGATTTCACACCTTCTTCAGCGGAAGATGGCCTGTCCTTCGGCATGGCTGCGGACGGGGCCAGCAAACTCTCTATTGGCCCCATCGGCAAGTACCCTGGTGGTCTGTTCGGCGGTAGCCGCGTAGAAGGCCTGCCATTCTTCAGTACCAGTATTGCGGCGTTCACAGAGGGCACCACGGCCTCTGATGAGGACACCATGGAAACGGATGGTGTGATCCCAGTCGAGTATTCGGAGCTGTTTGGTGACTGGAATGCCCTGGCCAACGTGCCGACGGGCTGGTTCATCGACCACGATGGCAACCCGGCCAACGATTCCATCTTGCTGGCCTGGAATGATGGTACAGACTGGCAGACCAACGAGAAGACCTTCGAGGCTGTGGATATAGAAGCGATACTTCTGGCAGGTGGTACAGAGACAGCGCCAGCCACCATCTATGATCCGAATGGCACTTCCTTCGATGCCGAAGGGGAAAATACAACCATCTACGATCTGAGCAACGTTCGGCCGGTAGTTGACACACTGGACGAAGGTGACCCGGACAATATCGCTCCTGCGGCCCTGTCGCTGTCGAAATTGCTGGCGTCCGAGCTTTACGACGGCACCTTCCGGGTGTTGATCGACGGTGAAGCGGTAACCATCGCTGACTTCGAAACCTGGGCGGATAATCCCCCAACCGTTGAAGACACCACCGATGGTTCCACCCTCGCTACCTGGCTTCCGGATGCCGGCGATGAAGGTCTTTACGAGTTGGCAGACGGCTCAACGATGACCCTCGAAGACATGAACGAGATGATTAACGCCTCGGAGGGTGAGCTGGTGCGTGTTGCCGGTTACGTGCAGGGTCCGGTTGAGGACCTGGCCAACGTGAACCTGAATACGACCATCAGTGTTACCGATACGGCTTCCTGGCCGACCTGTACCAGTGATGGTACCGAAACAAGCTGTACGTTCACGATGCGAGTCACCGGTCTGAACGAGCTTGTTGATGATCCGGCTATCCCGGCAACACCCGCAACACCCGCATCTCGCTCCAGTAGCAGTGGTGGTGGCTGTACCGTTGGTGGACCGGGCTCGCCGTTTGATCCGGTACTGCCTGGCATGGTGCTGCTGGCGCTGGCGGGTCTGTGGGCGCGGAAACGTCGTGCTGATGCCTGAGTCTGCGACAGGTCAGTAAAGGCATAAAGGAAAACGGGGCTGGAGATCAGCCCCGTTTTTTTATGGTTGGCGAGGTTTACCGGTTACCGCCACCCTGGCCGGAACCTTTTGGCTGGTATTCCTGGCCACCGCCAGAACCTTGCTTGTTCTGGCGGTTACCCTGGTCTGTCCCCATGCCTTGCTGGTTGCCCTGGCCCTGGCCTTGACCTTGACCTTGACCTTGACCTTGACCTTGACCCATGCCCTGTCCCTGACCGGCTCCCTGGCCTTGGCTCATGCCCTGGCCCGGACCATTGCCGAGCTCAACGCCGCGCTCGCGGGCACGCTCCAGCATGCGTTCACGATGAAGCTCGCGGTACTGGGCGCGCTCTTCATTGGTATTGAAGCCGCGCATGGTCTGACGATGTTCCCGCAATTCCTGCTGGGTCATCAGTTGCTGGCCAAATACCGGTTCGTCGTCCTGTGCCGCAAGGGGCAAGCTGGTCATGCCGACTAGCAGGGCTACGCCGGCAGTACGCACGAATGATCTTTTGATGTTCATGGTTCGGCTCCTTTGCCTGTTACACCCCTTGGAGTCTAGATCAACCTGCTGGGCAAGGAGCGTTGGCATTCATACCTATTCGCCACCTGAGTCCTGGCATGGCCAGCCTGGATTGTAAACGTTGTCAATGGGACAGGATTCCCTGAAACTGGATGCCCGAAATAAAGGGACCTGTTAAATGACCTGGTATGGCGTAATTGACGCTGGAGCTCCCAGGCCCTGGCGAGATGGCCAGGTCCTGGTACTTCTTGTTGTCACCGCAGTAACCGGTGTGTTGATGCACTGGCTGTTACCGGATGGTTTTGCCGCCGGCTATTTCGGTGATGCAATGACACTTTCCGCATTCCTAGTGATTTACCCTCTGGTGGAGGAGGTGCTTTTCCGGGGCGTTATCCAGGGGGAGCTTCTGCGGTGGCCATTTTTTGTCCAGTCATTCGGTGGTATCAGCGCGGCAAACGTGGTGACAAGCGCGTTGTTTGTCCTGCTCCACCTTATTCACCAACCTTTGGGGTGGGCGGTGGCGGTGGCGCTGCCTTCATTGGCGCTGGGGTATTTTCGGGAGCGTTATCAGGGGGTCGGGATGCCCATTCTGTTACATGTACTTTTCAACGGGACGTTCCTCGTAGCTGGTATGCCCTGAACGGGACCTGGAATAACTGACTTCCAGTGACCAGTAATCACCAGGGTTCGGTTCGACCCCGGAGTGATGGCCGGGGCAGGCGGCCTGAGACGGTCTCCCGGAGCCGTCCGCAGCCATTTACCACATCAGGTCATCCGGGATCTCATACCCGGCATAGGGATCGTCTTCATCCTTGTCGGCCTGGCTGTTGCGATCATGCAACACCACAACTACTTCTTCGTCGCGTTCCATGATCTTGCGGGCGACCGCTTCCGGCACCACCTCATAGCTTTCATTGACGATAACTACGGCCAGGCGGCCACGGGCCAGCTGGTCCGTCATGGTATCGTCCACCAGGATCTTCTTGATCTTCTTGCCGTGGACAAACTGGTAGTCCACATCGCAGCGGCTTCGGTCCAGGCGATTGGTTTCCACCAGTTGACGGATCTGGGCGGTTATGGCCTTCCGGCGGGCTTCCTCGTTGCGTTGCTGGTTGAGTTGCCGGTCCCTCTCGGCCTTCTCCTGGCGGGCCTGCTGGGCCCGCAGCTTGCCTTCGTCAGTCTGGATGGCGCCCTTGGGTTGCTGTTTGCGCTGCTTTTTCTTTTCCTTCTGCAGCTGTTTGAGCTTTTTCTCATCGGCCAGGCCGGCCTTGAGCAGTTGGTCCTGTAATGAAGCCATGGTGGGTCCTGCTGATGTTTCTGAATCTGGTTCGTAGTTACGGTATTATACGGGGCTCATGGCCTCCGCCGTAACCTCCCGTCTTTCCGGATTCCTCCACTATGTCTTTTCAGATTTCCGGCCTGTCTCAGGCCATGCTCGACAATCTCGGGAACCTGGGCTTTACCGAGCCAACACCTATCCAGCAGCAGGCGCTGCCACCAGTTCTTGCCGGCCAGGACGTAATTGCCATGGCCCGGACCGGGTCGGGCAAAACAGCCGCCTTCGGTATAGGCCTTGTCGAGAAACTGGACGTCCGCCGGTTCGCGGTCCAGGGGCTGGTGCTGTGCCCGACACGGGAGCTTGCTGACCAGGTTGCGCGAGCGATCCGTGAGCTGGCTCGCAGCAGGCATAACGTCAAGGTGCTTACCCTGTGTGGCGGTACGCCAATCGGTCCCCAGATTGGCTCGCTGAGTCATGGTGCCCATATTGTTGTGGGTACGCCCGGCAGGGTAAAGGACCATCTTGACAAGGGCACGCTGACGCTGGACCGGTTGCAGACATTGGTACTGGACGAAGCAGACCGGATGCTGGATATGGGGTTTGAGGAGGCTGTAAACGCGATCGTGGCGAGGTCTCCGGAGCGTCGACAGACGCTTCTTTTCTCTGCGACCTGGCCGGAGCACGTTCGGCAGCTGAGCGAACGCTATCAGCAGACCCCGGTTTCCGTCACCGTTGAGGCCGGTGCTGAGGCTTCGGCCCTGGCGATCAGGGAGGTCTTTTACGAGGTTCCCGAGGGCCAGGCGCAAAAGGCGCTTGCGGGTCTTTTATCAACGCAGCAGCCGTCCTCCTGCCTGGTGTTCTGCGCCACCAAACAGCAGTGTGACGACGTGGTCTCGTTCCTCACTCAACAGGGCTTTGGGGCAGCGGCATTGCATGGGGACATGGACCAGAAAGACCGGGACCAGGTGCTGATCCTGTTTGCCAACCAGAGTTGCCCCATCCTGGTGGCAACGGATGTGGCCGCCAGGGGGCTGGACATCGATGACCTGCCGTTGGTGGTGAATATGGAGCCAGCCCGCTCCCCGGAGACCCACACCCACCGGATTGGTCGGACGGGCCGGGCCGGCAACCAGGGGGTCGCCGTCACTTTTTTCAGCCCGTCCGGGGCGCACAAGATCGCCCGCCTGGAGCAGGTTCGGGGGCATGGAATCGAGCCACTGGATGCCAGTGACCTGGTTTCGGCCACCCCGGCACCATGGCGTCCCGCACGGGTAACGCTCTGCATTGCCGGTGGCCGAAAGGAGAAAGTCCGTCCCGGCGATATCCTGGGTGCACTGACCGGCGAGGCGGGACTGCCCGGCGGAGTGGTGGGAAAGATTACCATTCAGGATTATCAGAGTTTTGTGGCCGTGGATTCGGCGGTGGCTGACAAGGCCCTCAAGCGCCTTGAGCAGGGGCGAATCAAGGGTCGCCGGTTCCGCGTGAGGGCGCTCGGGCCGGGCCTTTGAGAGGCCTGGCAACGGTGTAAAGCTGATACGTGGTTTTGCCCATTGTTTTTTTGGGAATACTGAAAAAATGCGGGCTTGCGAGGGGTTGTTTAGTTGCTCCCCTATGGATAAAACGGTAAATTACGCAGGATTTTGCCTCCGACAATGGTCTAAGTTCCAACCGTTGTAAGGGCTGAATACCGCTGTCAGAGGAAAGTCATTTCATTCAACACAGGTAGCACATGTTATGAGTGAGCTGATGTCACAGGCGATCGACCTGATGATCGCAGGCATGGGTTTCGTGTTCGTATTCCTGATTATTCTGGTATTCGCGACACTCCTCATGTCCAAGATGATTGGTCGATTTGCACCGCCCGAGCCGGCTACACCGGCCAGGACGCCACGTGCCAAAGCGTCTGCACCCGCTGCGGTTGATCCCGACACGGCGGAAGCAATAAAGAAAGCGATTGCACAATACCGGTCACGCCACAAGAAGTGACCGGCGCAGAACACTAGAACCTTTTAACAGAAGGCTGACACGATGACTGACACCAAGAAACCACTGGGGATTACGGATGTTATCCTGCGGGATGCACACCAGTCCCTGCTGGCCACCCGCATGCGGCTTGACGACATGCTGCCGATTGCCGAGAAGCTCGACAAGGTTGGCTTCTGGTCATTGGAATCCTGGGGTGGAGCCACATTCGATTCCTGCATTCGCTACCTGGGCGAAGATCCGTGGGAACGGATCCGCGAGCTGAAAAAAGCCATGCCCAACACCCAGCAGCAAATGTTGCTGCGCGGCCAGAACCTGCTGGGTTACCGTCACTATGCGGACGACGTGGTCGACCGGTTCTGTGAGCGTGCCGCCGAGAACGGCGTTGACGTGTTCCGGATTTTCGACGCCATGAACGATCCCCGTAACATGGATCGTGCCATCAAGGCTGTCCGCAAGACCGGCAAACATGCCCAGGGCACCATTCCCTACACCACCAGCCCGGTGCATACCGTCGATATGTGGGTAGAGCTGGCCAAGGAAGTCGCCGACATGGGCGCCGACTCCATCGCCATCAAGGACATGGCTGGCATCCTCAAACCGTACGTAGCCTATGAGCTGGTCAGCCGCCTGAAGAAAGAACTGGATGTGCCCATTCACATGCAGTGCCATGCGACCACTGGTATGTCCACGGCTACCGCCATCAAGGCCGCCGAGGCCGGTATCGATAACGTGGATACCGCCATTTCCTCCATGTCCATGACCTATGGCCACTCGCCCACTGAGGCTGTCGTTGCCATCCTCGAAGGCACTGACCGCGACACCGGCCTGGACCTGGAACTGCTTGAAGAAATCGCCAGCTACTTCCGCCAGGTGCGCAAGAAGTACGCGAAGTTCGAAGGCAGCCTGCGTGGCACTGACTCCCGTATCCTGATTGCCCAGGTGCCCGGGGGGATGCTCACCAACATGGAAAACCAGCTTCGTGAGCAGAACGCGACCGACAAGTTCGATGAGGTTCTGGCGGAAATCCCCAAGGTTCGTGAAGACCTGGGCTTTATTCCGCTGGTTACCCCGACGTCCCAGATTGTGGGCACCCAGGCAGTACTGAACGTACTGACCGGCGAGCGCTACAAGTCTATCTCCAAGGAAACCGCCGCTATCCTCAAGGGTGAATACGGCGCTGCCCCTGCAGAGTTCAACAAGGAACTGCAGGAGCGTGTCCTGGACGGTAAGGAGCCTGTGACCTGTCGTCCGGCAGACCTGATCGAGCCGGAGATGGACAAGCTGACCGACGAACTGAAGAAATTGGCGGAAGAGAAGAACATTAAGCTGGCGGACCAGGAAGTGGACGATGTCCTGACCTACGCCCTGTTCCCGCAGATCGGCCTGAAGTTCCTCGAGAACCGTGATAACCCGGATGCATTCGAGCCGGTACCCAGTGCCGACGACGTCGCCCCGGCTGCAGCGAAGAAAGCTGACGGCCCGGAAACCTACACCGTGAACGTGAATGGCAAGGACTACGTGGTTGCCGTGAACGAAGGTGGTGAGATCAGCCAGATCGAAGCAAAAGGTGGCGCGGGCGGTTCATCCGCACCGGCGGCTTCTGCTCCGGCCCCGGCTGCTGGTGAGGGCGAGCCCCTGCTGGCACCGCTGGGTGGCAACATCTTCAAGGTTCACGTGTCCCCCGGGGATCAGGTGGAAGAAGGTGATGTGGTGATCATCCTCGAGGCCATGAAAATGGAAACCGAGGTTCGCGCCAACAAATCCGGCACGGTCGGTGAAGTCTTCGTCAAGGTCGGTGATGCCGTTTCCCCTGATGATGAAATGCTGACAATCGCATAAGGGCCAGCATTCCATGGATAAATTACTAACGCTGTGGACAGGCAGTGGCCTGTTCAACATAACCGCGGGCCAGACGATCATGATCCTCGTCGGTCTGCTGCTGCTGTTCCTTGCGATCCGCAAGGGCTTTGAGCCGTTGCTGCTGGTGCCGATTGGCTTCGGTGGCATCCTGGCGAACATCCCGGAGGCAGGGCTTGCCCTGACTGCGGCGGAAAATGCCATCCACTTTGCATTGAAGGACGGTGGCAGTACTCAGATCCTGGCTGCGCTGGCAGCGCCGCTGGATGTGGCCTATCAAGCTGGGCAGGCAGTTACACCGGAGCTTAAAGAAGCATTCAAGGTGGCTGTGAAAGAGGCCAGCTATTCCGAAATGGCATTGGCCAACTCCATTGCCCAGGATTTCGGGTATGGCAATGGCATGCTCTATAACTTCTACTCGGTTGTTATCGGCAGCACCATCGGGCCGCTGGTTATCTTCATGGGTGTTGGTGCCATGACCGACTTCGGTCCACTGCTGGCCAACCCGAAAACCATGCTGCTGGGCGCTGCCGCGCAGTTCGGTATCTTCGGTACGGTATTGGGCGCTGCACTGCTCGACTGGCTGGGCATCCTGGACTTCACCATCCTGGAAGCGGCTGCTATTGGTATCATCGGTGGTGCAGACGGCCCGACGTCCATCTACGTGTCCAGTGTGCTGGCTCCCCACCTGCTTGGTGCGATTGCGGTATCGGCCTACGCCTACATGGCGATGGTGCCGATGATCCAGCCGCCGATCATGAAGGCGCTGACTTCCAAGGAAGAACGTGCCATCAAGATGACCCAGCTGCGTCCGGTGAGCAAGAAGGAGAAGATCGTCTTCCCGCTGGTCGTACTGATTGCCGTGGTTCTGTTCCTGCCGGATGCAGCGCCGCTGCTGGGCATGTTCTGCTTCGGTAACCTGATGAGGGAATGTGGCGTGGTCGAGCGTCTGAGCGATACTGCCCAGAACGCCCTGATCAACATCACCACGATCTTCCTGGGTCTGTCGGTTGGTTCCAAGCTGATGGCGGACAAGTTCCTGGATGCCCAGACCCTGGGTATCCTGGCGCTGGGTATCGTCGCCTTTGGTGTGGGTACCGCCTGTGGTGTTCTGATGGCCAAGCTGATGAACGCCATAGTGAAGGAGAAGATCAACCCGCTGATCGGTTCTGCCGGTGTATCGGCGGTGCCGATGGCAGCTCGGGTATCCAACAAGGTTGGACTTGAGGCCAATCCGCAGAACTTCCTGCTGATGCACGCCATGGGCCCGAACGTGGCCGGCGTTATCGGCTCTGCGGTAGCTGCCGGTGTCATGATCAAGCTGCTTGGCTGATTGTTGTAGCTGGTAGTCTGAAAACCCCGAAAGACTTTGAGTCTTTCGGGGTTTTCTTGTTTTGGTCTGGTGGTTTTCTTGGTCGGCAAATTTGGGTGCCTGGCCTGGGGGCATGGGTGGCCCTTTCTCCGCTGCAATTCACGGTCCGTCCATGGACCGCCTTGCACCGCGCCCTCCATGGCGCTGCTGCGAAAGGGCCACCCATACCCCCAGTCCGAAGGGAATATCGTCGCGCCTGAGGGTACAAAGAAGAGAAAGGATGAGCTCCCCTGGCTGGGGCGAAGTTAGACTCCGTTGTAAGGCGACGCCAGATGAAACCCTTTCTGTTCTTAAATGTTCCGGACACGGAGGGAGTTAGTTGGGGCAGTAGGGTGGGGGATGCTTTCGTCGCAGCGCCATGGATGGCGCGGAGCAAGGCCGGCCCAGGGATGGGCCGTGAATTGCGGCAGAGAAAGCATCCCCCACCCTGGTGCCCCTCCACCAAAACCTGCAAGCTGGGGCCCACAGCCCACAGCCCACAGCCCACAGCCCACAGCCAACACTAGCAGTAACTCAAGAAGCCGTAGGAGCTACTGAAAGTCCCGCGAAGGCACCGGCAAGGTCTGAATCAGGTGGCCGAGGTCGGTAAGCTTCCCGGCCATGACATGAACAATGTCCCCCTCCCGTTCCACAATGCCTTTCACATGCAGTAACCGTGAAGTCAGCAACGGCTTGCGTTGCTGCCGGGCCGTATTGAGCCAGACCACCACATTGATGTTGCCGAACTCGTCCTCCAGGGTAACGAAGGTGACACCGGAGGCGGAGCCGGGGCGTTGGCGGCCGGTGACCAGGCCGGCGACCTGGACCGGGCGATTGGGTTCAGCGGTTTTCAGTTGCAGGGCGTTCAGGCAGTTACGCAGGTGCCCCTGCTCTCTCAGCAGGGCCAGCGGGTGACGCTGCAGGGTAAGCCCCTGACTGGCATAGTCTGCCAGAACATTCTGGCCTTCTGACGGAGCCGGCAGGTCAACCCTGTCACTGCCGGGCAAATACGACTGATCTTCCCCGTCTTCCGAAACCCAGAGAGGCGCCGCCTCTTCATGACCCAGCAGCTCCCAGTAACTCTGGTGCCGGTGACCGCTGATGGCAGCAAGGGCATTGGCCCCGGCCAGCAGTTCAAGGTCCCGCTGCGGCAGGGCAGTGCGCTGGCGGAGTTGCTGCACGCTGGTATAGCCGCCAGGTGGCCGTTGCCGACACAAGGTCTCGGCGCTTTGGTGGTTCAGTCCGCGTACTTGCCGCAAGCCGACCCGGAGGCGGCCATCGGAGCCTTCCAGGGTGTAGTCCCAGTGGCTGTGGTTAACGTCCACCGGTAAAACCACAACGTCATGCCGGCGGGCATCCTGGATTAGCTGGGAGGGGGAGTAGAACCCCATGGGCTGACTGTTCAGCAGGCCGCAATAGAAGGCCGCCGGGTGATGACGCTTGATCCAGGCCGAGACATAGACCAGCAACGCAAAGCTGGCGGCGTGGGACTCGGGAAAGCCATAGCCGCCAAAGCCACAGATCTGGTGGTACAGGCGCTCGGCAAAGTCTTCGCTGTGGCCCCGTTCCCGCATGCCACTGATCAGCTTTTCCCGGAACACCGTCAGGTCGCCATGGGACTTCCACGCGGCCATGGCCCGGCGTAGCTGGTCGGCTTCACCGGCGGTAAAACCGGCGGCCACCATGGCCAGCCTGATCACCTGTTCCTGGAAAATGGGTACGCCCAGGGTGCGTTCCAGCACCCCCCGGACTTCCTCGTTGGGGTAGGTGACCGCTTCCAGCCCGTGTTTGCGTTTCAGGTAGGGGTGGACCATATCGCCCTGGATGGGGCCGGGGCGCACTATGGCTACCTCAATGACCAGGTCATAGAACTTCTCAGGCCTCAGCCTGGGCAGCATGTTGATCTGGGCCCGGGATTCCACCTGGAAGACACCGATGCTGTCGCCGGTGGTGAGCATGTCATAGGTGGCCTTGTCTTCCCGGGGCACGTGCTGGAGGGTAAAGGGCTCGCCTTGCGCCTCACTGATCAGGGTCAGGGATTTGCGGATGGCGGTCAGCATGCCCAGGGCCAGCACGTCCACTTTCATGAGCCCCAGGCTTTCCAGGTCATCCTTGTCCCACTGGATGACGGTACGGTCAGCCATGGCTGCGTTTTCAGTGGGTACCAGTTGCGACAGGGGGCCGGAGCTGATGACGAAACCACCCACATGCTGCGACAGGTGTCGGGGAAAACCCAGCAGGGTATTTACCAGGGTAAAGAACTGGTTGGCAACCCGCTTGTGGCGGGTCAGGCCCTTGTCGAGGATCTGGCCTCGCCAGTCGGTTTCCCGGTCCCGCCAGTCGATGCCGTTGAGCAGTTGCTCCACCTGGGCGGGATCAAAACCCAGGGCCTTGCCCACGTCCCGGATCGCGCTACGGGGGCGGTAGCGGATAACAGTGGCCGCCAGGGCTGCCCGTTCCCGGCCGTAGCGCTGGTAGATGTACTGGATGACTTCTTCCCGGCGTTCGTGTTCGAAATCCACGTCGATGTCCGGTGGCTCGTCCCGGTCCTTGGAAATGAACCGCTCGAACAGTAGCTCGATCTGGCGGGGATCTACCTCGGTAATGCCCAGGCAGTAGCACACCGCCGAGTTGGCGGCGGAGCCCCGGCCCTGGCAGAGGATGCCCTGGCGACGGGCAAAGCTGACGATGTCATGGATGGTGAGAAAGTAATGCTCGTATTCCATTTCACGGATCAGGCCCAGTTCCTTTCGAATCAGGGCCTGTATGTGTGCCGGGGTACCTTCCGGGAATCGTCGTTGTTCCCCCTGACGGGTCAGGGCTTGCAGCCAGCTGGCGGGGGTTTCCTCCGGTGGCACCAGGTCGCCGGGGTACTCATAACGCAGTTCGCCGGGGCGAAAGGTGCACCGTTCGGCAATGGCGAGGGTTTCGTTAATCCACTCAGTCGGGAACAGTCGTCGAATGACCGGTATGGGCCTCAGGTAACGCTCGCCATTCTGGAACAGCCGGTGCCCGGCCTGTTCCAGGCTGGTGTTATGGCGAATGGCGGTGAGAACGTCCTGCAGGGGTTGGCGTTGCCGGTCATGCATGTGCACATGGCCTGTGGCTGCTATGGGGCGTGCCAGTTGTCTGGACAGGGCACGTATGCGATGAAGTTGCTGCTCTTCACCGGACTCCAGGGTGCGGCTGGCGGCAAGCCAGAAGCGGTTGGGGAACCGGTCGCGGAGCCATTCTCCGGCTTGCAGTGCACCGGTAAAACTGACTTCGCGGGTGGCTGGGGGTAGCCACAGGCACAGGCAGTCGTCCAGGTGCTGTGTGTCCAGGTCTTCCGGAACCAGCTGGTAATGTCCCTTGGGGGCTCGGCGACGCCCGAGAGTGATCAGCTGGCAAAGCTGGCCGTAGCCCTGGCGAGTGCAGGCCAGCAGGATCAATCGAAGGCCGGGGGCATCCGGGGCTGAGGGTTCCAGCTCAAAATAACTGCCGGTAATCAGGGCCAGCTTGGTGTGTCTGAGTGCCTGCCAGGCCCGGGGGATGCCTGCTACGGAGCAGGCATCGGTGATGGCCAGGGCCTGGTAGCCGTTTGTCAGTGCCTGTTCCGCCAGTTCATGGGGGTGCGAGGCACCGGTCAGGAAGGTGAAGTTGCTGAAACAGTGCAGTTCGGCGTAGCTCATGGCCTTGCAGGTCATCCAAACCAGCCATGGACAAACCAGCCCTGCTGGTTGTGTCGATAGATCCAGGCCAGCTGGCCTGCGGGCAGCCGGGCAATGTAGTAATCCCGCAATACCCGCTCGCCGTCCCACCAGCCACCGCTGATTCGTTCCGGTCCGCTCAGCCACTCTTCCGGAGCCACCTGCAGGGTTGCGGGCTGGGACAGCAGCCAGAGGGGGCGAAGGGGCAGGTGCTCCGGCATTGGCTCCCGCTGCTGGCGTGCCAGGCTGCATGCGCTCCAGGCCCTTTCCGGGCGATGGTCCGCCGCCGGGGCCAGGTGCTTCAGGGCCTGCTCACCTAGCCGGGCCTGCAGCCGGCTGACCAGGGTGTGCCAGGCTTCCCCTGTGTCCCGGGTTTCACCCAACAGGTCTGTGGATGTGGCCGTGTGCCGGTGGAGAAAGCGGGTTACCCGCAGTTCCAGGGTCTCCACCGGGGCCTGCAAGGGGTGTTGCTCCAGTCGAATCCGCAACAGGTTGAGAAAGGCCTCGGCGCGGTGTTCCGGGCCAGTGGTCCGTACTTGCAGGTGGCTGGGCTCCTGGCGGTAATGGTGCAATATGAGTAACAGGCTGTCAGTGTCCTGCTGTCGCCACTGGAGGTCACTTTCCAGGTCCGCAAGGATGCGCTGCAGGGCAAACAGGAGCCCCTGGGCTTTCTCGACTGGCAGGCCGAAATCCGCCCTTTGCCGGAATTCATGGGGGGGCTGCCAGCTGGTTTGGGGTTCAGGCCGCTGGCCAAGGATGCGCTGGATATGAACCAGGGTTTCCGGAGCCAGGCGGCGGGCGAGTTCGGCCGCCGGCAGTTGTTGCAACTCACCCAGTGTGGTCAGCCCCAGACGGGTGAGGCGCTGCAGGGTGCGCTGCTCAAGTTCGGTGGCGGCCAGGGGCAGGGTAGCCAGGTTAGTGGCCATCTCCTCAGTGCCTTCTGTAAAACAGTCAGCGCCGGCCCGGGCCAGCAAGCGGGCAGCCAGCGGGGTAGTGCCAGTGGTCAGGGTGGCATGCAGCTGGCGCTCCCCCAGGGCTTTCTGCAACGCTTCCCTGAGTGGCTGCAGGCCACCATACAGGCGCCTTACACTGCCGGCGTCTGCCAGCAGGCCATCCGGCGGGTACAGGGTGATCCGGTCCATATAGCGATAAAGCCAGTGGGCCTGCTGTTCCAGGATACGGGCCTGGCGATTGTCATCGGCGTGGACCATGACCAGCTCCGGCGCCAGGTTGAGAGCGGTTTTGAGGGCAGTGCCTGGCTGGACGCCCCGCGCCATGGCCCGGGGGCAGGCCTGCAGGACGCGCCGCGATCCCTGGCAAAGAACGGCCAGAGGGGCACTGGCCTCCCGGGCACGGGCAATATGGTCCAGCAGCAGGTGCTGGAAGTGCAGGTACAGCCAGGGCATGGTCTATCCGCTCTGATGATCAGGCCAGGGGCCATGAATAACGGTACTGGCCTCGGTCACGTCCTGCTGGACCCGGGCGGCCATGGCAAGTCTGCAACCCTGGCCGGGCCAGCCCCCGCGACGCTTGAGGATGTTCACCTTCAGGCCGAGGCGGTCATCCGGAACCAGTTCCAGCCGGAGTGCTGCCGGCGAACTCTGGCAGGCCTCTTGCCGGCTGCGGAACAGGATGCAGATGCTTTGACCGGCCTCGGCGGCCAGCTGCAGGCGGCGGATATCCCGGGCGGCCAGGCTGTCAGGCCAGGCCAGTACCAGTCCGGTAGCCTGTGAGCGCAGGCAGTTTTCCAGGGTCCACAGAAGGTCAGGCTGGTTTTCGGTCCGCACCAGGACCACCTGGCCCAGGTCGACGTCCGCCCGGGCGAGGGCAGGAGCATAGGGAGTAAACGGCGGGTTAACCCAGAATACGCACTGCTGCCTTTTGGTCATTCTCTGGAGCAGGGGCAGAACCAGTTGCAGTTCGCCAATGCCTGGGCCGTCCAGCAGGCATTCGCTGAGGGCACCCCGGGGCCAGCCAAGGCCCCCGAGTTCTTTGTCGAGGGTGGCAAAGCCGGTGTGCTCCGGGGTTGGCTCTGTTGCAAGCTGGCGGTGCCCGCGCCAGAGGCGGGCGTCGTCGAGCAGGGAATTCAGCAGGTCACTCATGGCCTTTTCCGATACTGTTTAAATATACAGTATTCGGGATGGGCCCGAATTTCAAGCCCGGAGACCAGTCACTGGCCCAGTGAGTGGCTTGCCCGTCAGGCCATGGGTCTGTAGGGGGTGGTCTGTTCCTTGCCAGGCAAGCTCAGGTAGGTGAGCAGGTCTTCCGACGACATGGGGCGAGCAAACAGGAAGCCCTGTCCGAAGTGACAGTCCGCCTCTGCCAGGACCTGCAACTGATCTTCCGTTTCGATGCCTTCAGCCACCACTTCCAGGTCCAGGCTGGTGGCCATCTGCAATATGGCCCTGACCATCTCCATACTCTTGCGGTCCCGGGGTATCCCGTCCATGAATGATTTGTCCACCTTGAGCTTGTTGACCGGCAGGGAGCGCAGGCGGCTCAGAGATGAATATCCGGTGCCAAAATCGTCAATGGCAATCTCGAATCCCCGGCCATGCAGCGCTTCCAGGAACTGCTCGGTTTTTACGATATCCGTCATCATCGAACCTTCGGTCACTTCCAGCATAAGCGCGCTGGCCGGAAGGTGATGCTGAGCCAGCATCTGTTCCAGCTGATCGATCAGATCGGCCTGCCAGAGTTGGTTGACGGACAGGTTCAGCGAAAGGCGTAGTTCCGGGAACAGGGTGCGCCAGGAGGCGAGGGTGCTGCATGCCTGCTCCAGCATCATCTGTCCGGAGCGGGAAATCAGCCCGGTTTCCTCCAGGGTCTGCAGGAAATGCCCCGGGGTCGTCACCGTGCCGTCCGGGTGAATCAGCCGCATCAGGGCCTCGACATAGACCACCTTGCCGGTGCGGATGTCGATAATCGGCTGATACCAGGCATCAAAGGCATTGGCATCCACCGCCCGGTGCAGGTTGTTTTTCAGGGTCAACTTGTGACGGTTCCGCACGGAAAGCTCTGTGTAGTAGAAGCGGAAGTGCCCACGGCCGGCGGACTTGGCTTCGTACATGGCAATATCCGCAAAGTTGATCAGGTCGCTGGCACGGGTGGTGTCTGCCGGATACAGGCTGATACCGACGCTGGCGCCGAGGTGGTGCTCCAGTGCGCCATGGTGAAACGGTTGTTTCATGGAGCGGGTCAGTCGCTCTGCCAGGTGGGCGGCCGCCTCGGCAATGGCTGCAGTGGGGTCTGCCGCCTGGCTGATAATGTCGTCAGATTCATCAAATCGCATCAGGATGAGGAATTCATCACCCCCCAGCCGGGCCACGAAGTCTTCTGCGCGGGCCACCTGGGTCAGTCGTTTTGCCACGTCATGGAGCAACTGGTCGCCGACTTCATGACCCAGGCTGTCGTTGATACGCTTGAAACCATCCAGGTCAACGAAAAGCACAGCGGCGACCCGCCGGTGCCGGTTGAATTCCGCATCCAGCTGTTCCAGCTCCTCCATCACCCATTGGCGATTGGGGAGGCCGGTGAGGGTGTCCCGGTAGGCGCTGTTCCAGGCCAGTGTGCGTTGTTCCTGCAGATGATCTCGCATGCGCAGTGTTTCCACGCCAAAGGAGACATTGGCGGCGAGACGCTCGAGCAGGCTGACCTCGTCATCTGTAAAAGTGTGTGGACGGGCGCTGTAGATGGCCAGTACACCCAGGTCGTTCTCGCCGAAGGCCAATGGTATGGCCACCGATGAGCGGATGCCGTGTTCCCTGGCCAGACTGCGCCAGGGTCGGACCATGGCGTCCGTTTCCACATCTTCGCAGACAAAGGGCATGCCGGTTTTAATGGCACGTCCCGCTGGCCCTTGGCTGAAGCGGTCTTCCTGCCAGCGTACCTGAAGGTTATGGATGTATTCCTGGGCGTCTCCGGACCATGCCAGTACCTCGACCGAGCGGTTATCATCGTTTTTCGCCCGTCCGATCCAGACCAGGGCGTAGTCACTCAGGCGTATCAGAGTGTCGAGGACTGACCGGAACAGCTGGGTTTCGTCTTCCCCCCGCAAGACCACCTCGTTGCCTGCGGCCAACACGCGGTAGGCCCGGTCTGTGCGAACCCGGCTCCGTTCTGCGAAATCCAGCTGCACCTGTTGCTGCCGGGACAGGTCGTGGAGTTTGAGCAGGTTGTCAATACGCGCCGAAAGCTCCACACGGGAGGAGGGTTTAACCGTGATGTCGTGAATCTCGCTGCCGAGAAGCTCCCGCACACGAGTTGTCTGGGCCTGCTGTAACAGCACCATGACTGGCATAAGGGCAGGGCTGAGGGTTTGTCTTCTCTCCCGGAGACTTTCCCGAAGACGCAGGAAGCTGGCCAGGTCCAGGATGGCCAGGTCGAAGAGAGTGTCTGGCAGCTGCCCCTGTTGCGTCTCCAGGATCTGGTGCTGCGACAGGGCTTCCCTGAATACCCGTTCATTACCGGGTTGGCTGAACGATACGAATAAACGAGCCAATCCGTTGCCTCCTCTGTCAGCTGAGCGACTGCGTTGGTGTCTTGTGATTCCGGGGGGACCATGGCAGGCCCCGGAGTATGCCCTGCAGATGATGCAGGGGAGCGCCCACCCAAAGGCCGGTGGGCGTGACCTCGAACTCTCGCAGGCTTTTTTCGAAATCCCCCGTCCTTTTTTTAAGTACCCCCACGGTCTTGCGGACCTCGCCCTGGAATTCCAGGTAACGCAGCAGAATCAGGGTGTCGCCCAGATGGCTGATGCGGGGATCCGTTGGCTGGACATTTTCCGACGCTATCATGGGGGTTTCGTTGATGATGAGCACCGTTACCCCCATGCCGGTCAGATAGCGACACAGTGCATGCAGGCGCTCAATGATCTCGTCGCCGGCCACGGAAAGGCGGGAGACAGACATCTGGTAGCCGGATGAGCTGTCCAGCATGACCGTGCGGGCGCCGCGCTGCTCCACCTCCTGGCGTACCAGCAGGGCAAGCTCATCCGGCGAGTACCGCATGGGTTCGATGGGAGTGACGTTCAGGTCGTCCCTTTCCAGCAGTCGATCTACCGGCATACCAATGCTGCGGCACCGGGCAAGCATTGTCTGGGCGTCTTCCTCGAAGGTATACACCACGCTGCGCTCACCCCGGCCTACCGCTGCCATGACAAACTCCATGCCCAGCGTGGTCTTGCCCACGCCGGTGGGGCCGGCAATGATCGTAACCGTGCCCCGGTTGATACCGCCATGGAGAATCTGGTCCATCTCCGGAATACCGCTGCTGAGCAGGTCCGGGCTGAAGGCCTGTGAATGGTCCTCCGGCACCAGTCGGGGGAAGACCTGCATGCCTTCAGGGCTCAGCCTGAGAAAATGCACTCCGTCGGCAAAGCCTGACCCCCGGAATTTGCTGACACTGATGCTGCGCCCCTCCCGCATGCTCTGTAACTCAATAACGCCGTCACAGATGAACCGGAGATCACCATCGGCGTCACCGGGGATCTGACCGGCTTCCGCTGTGAACAGAACGGTGGCCCCGGTACCCGTCAGGTAATCAAACAGGGCGTGGCACTGGCGGCGAAACTGGTAACGGTCCGGTGCCAGGTAGAGCAGGGAAGACAGAGGCTCGATCACGATCCGGGCGGGCTGATGTTCCGAAACAGCTTCCCGGATACGCTGCAGCACCGGTCTTATGCCCAGTTCAGAACTGGGCAGCAGGTCAAAGGCTGCTTCTACCTCGTCGTCGATATCGCCGGGGGACAAGTCGACAAAATGGAGGTTGGGGGACGTCAGGCCAAGGGTGTCCGCCAGCCATTCAATGGTGCTACTGTTCTTGTTGAAGGTGATGTAGAGAGTGTCCTGGTCCTGGCGCTGGGCCAGGAAGTGCAGGCTGAGAGTGGTTTTGCCACTGCCTGCGTCACCATTAACCATGTAGGTGCGCTGGGCAATCATACCGCCATGCATGATTTCGTCCAGCCCGGGTATGCCTGTGGAGACGCGTTCTGCCACAAGGGCTCCTTGAGGTTTGCCGTTGCCGGCGTGCATAACCGGTTAATTCCATAAGGAAATGGCCGGAGTGAGGTATCCGGGGCAGGCGATTAGCGACTTGACCCCACGCTCACCGTACAGGTGTCGCCGAAACAATCCCTTAACATAGGTTTACATAAGCGAAATTATTCAGTGTTTCATGGAGGAGCTATGAAGAGACTGGGCGAACAGAATTGCGAAGCCTGTCGTGCTGATGCGCCGCAAGTATCGGCCGAAGAGCAGGACAGCCTGCTAATGGAGCTGCCGAACTGGGAAGTGGTGCATCAGGAAGGGGTTCCGCAGCTAAGGCGAGTGTACTCTTTCCGTAACTTTGTCCAGGGGCAGGCCTTCACCAACCGGGTGGCGGACCTGGCAGAAGCGGAGGGTCACCACCCGGCTATCCTGCTGGAGTACGGCAAGGTTACGGTGCGGTGGTGGACCCACAAGATTGGCGGCCTGCACCGCAATGACTTCATCATGGCAGCACGTACGGACGCTATTTACGAAGTGTAAACGGGTCGGAAAGCCGCCTTGCGTCAGGGCACCAGCAACACCGGGCTGAGACTTTCCCGGACAACGGTCTCGGACGTATGCCCAA
Organism: Marinobacter segnicrescens; assembly: GCF_900111555.1. Classification (GTDB taxonomy): domain Bacteria; phylum Pseudomonadota; class Gammaproteobacteria; order Pseudomonadales; family Oleiphilaceae; genus Marinobacter; species Marinobacter segnicrescens. Next base: position 247,024 of record NZ_FOHZ01000001.1, on the reverse strand, counting down.
GGGGCAGCTGTTCCACTGGCGTGGTCCCGCGCTTGCCGATCAGGGTGAGCGCCGGCCGACTTTCGCTGATCAGCTCCAGCAGCTCCCGGGCGGGCTGGCCGTTGAGAATCCGGGCATGCACCGACGATTTGCTGTTGGCGATGTCATGGACCAGCTGGTCGACACGGTCTGCCTCCTCGGGGGCATCGTCAGGCCGGACCCAGACCACCCGCCCTTCCTGGCCGTCATTGACCAGTTGCCGGAACAGATCGAGCGCCCGGTCCGCGTTCTCGGAGCCATCTGTTGCCAGGAATACGGGCGACTGGCTGGATGAGGGTTGTCCCTCCGTGGGCAATATCAGCAGCGGGCGTCGGGCCATTCGAGCCAGGTTCATGGTGATATTGCCCATGAACAGTTCGCGGCCGGCAGAGTGGTGGGTGCTGCAACAGATAATGCCATCGGCTTTCAGGTGCCGTGCCAGCTCCACCATGCAGGAAGCCACAAAGCCGTGGCGTACCGCGATATCGGTTTCCACGCCCCAGTCATCCGCGTATTTGCCGGCCAGGTCCCTGAGCTTGCTCTCTACGGCCCCTTCGCTGTCCTCGATATGTTTCCGGGTATGAGGTTCGATGACGTAGGTCAGGGTCAGCCTGCTGACGCCCAGGCGCCTCAGCAAGGGGGGAAGCTGCCGGATGGCCAGCTCCCAGCCGTCGGAGTAATCCACACTCAGAATCATATGGCTCAGCATACAAACACTCCCCGAAAGAATGGTGGGATGACTTTGTCTTTAAAGCTAGCACAAAGTGCTGTTAGTGCTATTGATTCCGGTCAGGGTGCTGAACCCCTCACTGGCGAGTTGGGGGTCGACGTGGAACTGGACGCCATTCCTGGCGCGCAGCAGGCTGGTGGGCATGATGCCGAGCATGCTGTGAAAGGTATTGGAGAAGTGTGCCAGGTCCGAAAAACCCGAACCCACGGCCGCCTGGGTAAAACTCTGACCCTGGGCAATGGCCAGGGTCGTGGCGTGGAGGCGGTGCCACTGTCGGTATTTGCCGGCTGAAATTCCGAGATACTGTCGAAACAGTTGAATGACCCGGGGAACCGACAGGTTGACGGCCGAAGCGAGGTCTTCGGTGGTGATATTGTGCATGCGTTTGCTGCGAAGAAGGCCCACCGCCCTGGCGACCCGGGGATCAATGCTGCCGGGATCAAGCCGGGATGAGTGGCTCAGCCCGAGTCGGGCAAGCATTGCCAGGACAACCTGTGGTGGTGGCCGCGATGTGCTCACCTCGTGCCCCATGGCAGCCAGCTGTTCCTGGTTGTCGAAATCCCAGAGTATCCCGTGGGACTGACGTAAGGCGTGGCGTTGAAGTGCCTTCAGATCGTGGAGGAAGGGGTCCAGAAACAGCACCAGCAGGCCCGGACTGTCAGACTCCAGGTAAACCGGGAGTCCCGGGGTAATCACGCAACACCGGGTAGTTACCCCTTCAGTTGCGTGGGTCTGGCGATGCAGTTGCAGCATGCCATCGATACCGATGACCAGCGCGGCACTGCCATAGCACCGGTAACGGGGCTGGGTGTCCGGGCCGGTATAGAGTACCCGGTTGTCCCAGATATAGAGATGGTTGGATGACTCGCCGGCGCTTGCTCGCACTGTGTTCCCTCCGTGGGATAAATCCTTCCCGGCACCGACGTTCGGCACTCTCCTATCCTAACCGGTAATTGCTGGAAGTGAGGTCACATCGCCGTGATCAACTGCTCAGATGCCATGGAATTATCATTCCACACAAATGGGCGGCGACGGCCCGCAGGTATCCTGCAGGTGCCAGTCAGGGCGCCACCAGGGTGCCCCTTGCAGTATGGACGATGCGTCAAGCAATGAAGGTGGTCCATGGAGTAACGGGCCTCCTCTCAGGGAGAGATCAATGGAGAGTTCCAATGAATAAGAAGATCATACGACCGTTCGGCAGGTCATGTGTGCCCAGGAGCCGGTCTTTGGTATCGGGGCTTGCCCTGGCCATGGCTTCAGCCAATGCGCCCGCAGCGGTCCTTTTTGAAGAAACGTTCGCTAATGGCCTGGGGGCCTTTTCCGACCAGGGCCGGGTATACACCATGACCGCCGGAGAAGTCTCCATGCGCGGTGGTGGTTCTATTGAGACGCTGGTCCGGTCCGGACCGATCACCGTGAATGGTGCCAGTGACCTGACCCTGTCTTTCTATCGTGATATCTCGGGCTTCGACAGTGGCGAATCCCTGACAGCCTTCGTGTCGGTCGACGGCAGTACCTTCCAGTCAGTGCAGTCCGTGAGCAGTGGTTCCGGCGTGGTGACGGTTGATATTGGCGATATGGTTGCCGGACAGGACCAGGTTTACCTCCAGTTTGCCATCAATGCCTCGAGCTTCTTCGAGCGCGCCGGGCTGGGCAGCATCCTGCTGGAAGGGATCACGAGCAGTGATCCCGGAGATCCTGGCGACCCCGGTGATCCCGGTGACCCTGGAGACCCCGGTAACCCGGGTGGCGATGACGAGCCCATGCCGGAGGCCGGTGACTTCGTGACTTTCGAGTCTGGCCATGTCCGGCCAATGGCGCTGTCATCCGACGGCAATCGTCTGTATGTGGTGAACACGCCCGATAATACCGTCCAGGTGTTCGATGTTTCCGGGGAAACCCCCACGCCTGTGGAAACCATTCCTGTGGGAATGGAGCCGGTTGCGGTCAATCTACGGAATGACGGTGAGCTGTGGGTGGTCAACCACCTGTCGGACAGTGTGAGTGTCGTAGATGTGTCAAGATCCCCGGCCCGTATTCGCAATACCCTGCTGGTAGGCGATGAGCCAAGGGACATTGTCTTTGCCGGTGACAACGACAAGTGGGCGTTCATCACGGCTGCCCACCGCGGCCAGAACGTGCCCTTTGACCCGCAACTGACTAGTCCCGGTGTTGGCCGGGCTGACGTCTGGGTGTTCGATACCAACAACCCGGGCTTTCAGCTTGGTGGCGAGCCTGTCACCATCCTGAACATGTTCGGTGACACCCTCAGAGGACTGGCTCGCAGCCCGGATGGTAGCAAGGTCTACACCGCCGTGTTCAACTCGGGTAACCAGACCACCGTGCTGGACGAGGAAATTCCTGACGGTGGCCTCGACAAGCCCGGTCCCAACCGCGCGGCCGATGGCACCGAGCAGCCTCGTACCGGTCTGATTGTGCAATACGACGGCCGTAACTGGATGGGTCCGGGTGATCCTGTACGTGGTGAGGCGCCCCGGTCGTGGAACGAGTACGTCAAGCTGGAGCTGCCTGACTACGACGTTTTCGAGATCGACACCTCCGGTTCCGTGCCCAGGGTGGCGTCCAGGACATCAGGGGTGGGTACCACCCTGTTCAACCTGGTGGTTAACCCCGGCAACGGCAAGGTCTACGTATCCAACCAGGAAGCGAATAACCTGACCCGCTTCGAGGGGCCCGGCCTGAATGCCACCACCGTTAACGGTAACTTCGTACAGAGCCGGATTACCGTGGTGGATGGCAATAACGTACAGCCCCGCCACCTGAACAAGCATATCGACTACACCACTGAACTGGGTACTGCGTCCGAGAAGGAGAGGGCGGTAGCGACCCCGCTGCAGATGGCGGTGTCTTCCGACGGTAACGAACTGTTCACGGCTGCCATGGGCTCCAGCAAGCTGGTGCGCTATGACACCCGCGCGCTGGAGAGCGACAGCTTCCAGCCCAACACTGAGGACCAGTTGGTCGTCAGCGGTGGTGGTGCAACGGGTGTGGTCCTGGATGAAGCCCGCAGGCGCGCCTTTGTGACAACCCGCTTCGACAACGGGGTGTCGGTGGTTGATGTGGAAGGTGGGATGAGCGAGCTTGCCCACGTTACCATGGCGAACCCGGAGCCGCAGAAGGTCGTGGAGGGTCGTCGCTTCCTCTACGATGCTACCTACACTTCCAGCCGCGGTGATTCGTCCTGCGCCGGGTGCCATATGTTCGGTGATATGGATCACCTGGCCTGGGACCTGGGTAATCCGGATATTGCTTCCGAGGACAACCCCAACGCCTATAATGACAACGTCCCGGCAATTGGGCGTAACCTGACCTTCCATGCCATGAAGGGCCCCATGGCGACCCAAAGCCTGCGAGGCCTCAAGGGAAATGGACCGCTGCACTGGCGGGGTGACCGCACCGGTGAGAACCGTAGCCGTGGCGAGAGCCTGGAACTGGCTGCTTTCAAGGAGTTCAACGAGGCTATTACCGGCTTGCTGCGTCGTGAGACTGAACTGAGCGATGCAGAAATGACCCGGTTTGCTGAATTTGCCCTGGAACTGACTTACCCGCCCAACCCAATCGCAGCGCTGGATAATAGCCTCAGCCCGCAGTTGCAGGAAGCGCTGGAGATCTACAACACGGTCAACTCAGATTTCGTGACCAACTGTAACGGCTGTCACGTTCTGGATCCGGACCGTGGCATGTTCGGTACCGATGGCACCATGTCCGTCGAAGGTGGTGACGTGGACGAGGATATGAAGATCCCTCACCTGCGTAACATGTACCAGAAGGTGGGTATGTTCACCAAGAATGGTGCCGACCGCCCGGAAACCGGCCCCCAGATCCGTGGTTTCGGTTACGACAACCAGGGTGCGTCTGGTTCCGTGGACAACTTCCTCAGTGCCCCGGTGTTCCTGTTACTGGGTGAGCGGCGTCGTTTGCTGGTACAGGACCTGGCGCTGGCTTTCCCGTCTGAGATGAATCCCATCGTAGGGCAGCAGGTGACCCTGACCCCGGACAACCGCAGCCGGTCTGATGTGCAGTCCCGCCTGGACCTGCTGGTAGAGCGTGCACTGGTCACCAATCCGCGGCCAGAGTGTGACCTTGTCGCCACAGCCGTGCTCGATGGCCAGAACCGGCGTTGGGTGTTCAACGCCAACGAGAAGTTTGTGCCGGGCGACCGGGCTACGCCGTCCCTGACCCGCAATCAGTTGCTGGACCAGGTAAGCGCACAGGACACCTCCGTGACCTTCACCTGCACACCTCCGGGCAGTGGTGTGCGTAACGTGGCCAGCCGCTGATAAGCGATCGGCAGTAAAGGTAAGAACCCCGGCTTCCATACCGGGGTTTTTATTACCTGGACATTGAACGACTGGCTTCAGTTGTCCGGAGGGGCGGTCGTGTCGTCACCCTGTAGTTCCTGCCACGCCTGGTTGAACCTGCGGGCCATTAATCGGGTGCCCGGGGCCGAGGCTGAGAAAATAAAACTCAGTGGCCAGCTTAACAGGTTGGTGTGCGCCAGGTCGGGCAAGGGTGACCGTTCGATGGTAACTTCCATGGGAGCCTGGAAATTGACCAGGTAATCGCCGCGACGGAATGCCAGCATGCGGATCGCCGACTGATGGTCCGGGGCGAGGGTGACATAGGTGTTTGGGTCGACCTTGAGCTCATCCAGTAGCCGGAAATAAGTGTAGCCGCGAATCAGGATCAGCCGTTTTCCCTGCAGGTCTTCCAGGCTCTTTACTGGCGGCGTATCCCCCCGGTGATAGGCGTTGAGTCGAATCTCGCCAGGACGAAAGTCGGTTTCGTGTGTGAATCCGGCGAGTTCGGGAACGCCCGCTGAGCCGGGCCAGAGGTCAATATCACCCCTTTCAAGATAGAGATATACCCGTTCAATCGGCAGTCCCTGCCACGCCACTTCGTAACCGGCCCGTCGGGCCAGTTCCTCGGTGAAATGAATGAAACTGCCTTCTGGATGCCCGTCAGCGCCGCTGTAGGCCAGGGGAGGAAATTCGATAAAGGCAGCCCGAATGGTTTTTCGGTCCGTTGCAGCGGCGCTTGCAGCCATCACGAGGGTGCCTGCCATGATTGCAAGGCTGAGTGTTTGCAGGAATCGTTTCATCACCGAGGGTTTTTCATTGGAATTGTTATATCGCTAGAATGGCGCGAATCCCGCTGACTGTAAAGTCGCCCCTCCATCCAGCAACACACGGTGTGAAGGGGTTGCGTCAGCGCCCGCAAACCATCCGGAAACCAGGTATGACCACAGACAATATCAGGCATCGTGGCCGCTTTACGGCCTTTGACCCCATCACGACCCGCTGGGCGGACAATGACCTCTATGGCCATGTCAATAACGTGACCTACTACGCCTGGTTTGATACCAGCGTGAACCGTTACCTGATTGAACAGGGCGGGCTGGATATTCACCAGGGGCAGGAGATTGCCTACGTGGTGAGTTCGTCCTGTGACTATTTCAGTCCGGTAGCCTACCCGGAAAGGATCGAGGCCGGGCTTCGCGTGGAGAAGCTAGGAAACAGCTCGGTTACCTACAATATCGGCATCTTCCGGGAGGGTGAAGAACAAGCCTGTGCCGTCGGGCGCTTCGTACACGTTTTTGTCAACCGGGACACCGACCGGCCGGTGCCTATCCCGGCCGGTGTGCGAGAGGCCCTGGAGCGGCTGGTTTAGTAACCCTGGGCCGTAGAGGTGCTGCGGCGGGGGTCGGCGGCCCCCCAGCGGCGCCCGTCAGCGTCGATCAGTACGCTCTGGATAGCCCCCATGGCGGATCGCGTTTTTACGGTATGGCCCATGGATTCAAGCAGGTCAATGGTGTCCGGGCTGATGCCCTGTTCGATACGAATCTCATCCGGCAGCCACTGGTGATGAATCCGGGGCGCCTCCACGGCGGACTGGATGTTCATACCGTGGTCAATCACGTTCATGAGAACCTGCAGGGTGGTGGTAATGATCCGCGAGCCGCCAGGGCTGCCGGTGACCAGGTAGTTCTGGCCATCCCGCCGGACGATGGTTGGTGACATGGAGCTGAGCATGCGCTTGCCCGACTCGATTTTGTTGGCTTCGCCCCCAATCAGTCCGTAGGCGTTGGTTACGCCGGGCTTGGCACTGAAATCATCCATCTCGTTATTCAGCAAAAAACCGGCACCTTCCACGGTAATACCTGAGCCGTAACTGAAGTTTATGGTGTAAGTGTTTGAAACAGCGTTACCCCAGCGGTCCACAATGGAGAAGTGGGTGGTTTCATTGCTTTCATAGGGTGTGGGGTTGCCGGGCCCGATATTGTTCGAGGGGGTAGCCTTGTCCGGGTCGATTTCCTGTCGCAGTGCATCGGCGTAGTCCTTGCTGGTGATGCCGTCCAGCGGCACCTCAACATAGTCCGTATCCCCCAGGTACTCGGAGCGATCGGCATAGGCCCGCTTCATGGCCTCAGCCATCAGGTGGATTGTTTGGGCGGAGTTGTGGCCATAATCGCCAATGGGATAGTCCTCAAGGATATTGAGGATCTGAACGATATGCGCCCCCCCGGAGCTGGGGGGAGACATGGAAAAGATCTCGTGTCCCCGATAGGTGCCCCGGACCGGCTCGCGCATGACCGGCTGGTAGCCGGCCAGGTCGTCCAGTGTAATCAGGCCCCCGCCACGCTCCATTTCCGCGACGATCAGATGGGCGGTCTCTCCTTCATAGAAGTCCGCAATACCATGATCGGCGATGCGCTGCAGGGTGGCTGCCAGTTCCGGCTGGCGAAAGCGGTCGCCGGGTCGGGGCGGGGCGCCATCCTGGTTATAGAAGGTAGCCCGGGTGGCCGGCCAGCGGGTAAGGCGCTCCCGTGCCTGCTCAAGGCCTTCAGTGAATCGGTGAGGAACCTCGAACCCGTCCCGCGCCAGGGCAATGGCAGGAGCCAGCGCCTCTGCCAGGGTGATGGTCCCGTATTCCTCCAGGGCGAGGGCAAACCCGGCAACGGTACCCGGTACACCGGAGGCAAGGTGGGTAAAGCGACTGCGCTCCGGCACCACCTCACCATCCTCGTTCTGGTACATGGTTTCGGTAGCGGATGCGGGGGCCGTCTCACGGTAATCAATCGCCTTTACCGCGCCGCCATTCCCGGGTGCGTAGAGCATGAAGCCGCCGCCCCCGATATTGCCTGAGCGGGGCTGGGTGACCGCCAGGGCGAAACCCGCCGTCACCGCCGCGTCCACCGCATTGCCGCCGTTGCGAAGCACCTCCAGGGCTACGGCGGTAGCATGGGGGTGGCTGGTTGCCACCATGCCATGGTTTCCGGGTACGGGGTGGTGGCGTTCTCCCTCAAGGATTGCCTGGGCATTGGCCAGGCCTGCTAACAGGCTGAACAGGGCCAACCAGAAAATTCGCAGATACCAGGGCAGGGCGGGCATGGGTGCTCCTTCTGTGTCGGGGAGATTTATGGCGAAACGGGGTTCATCACCTTCGTTCCGGAAACGGTTTAAGCTATGATAGCCGGTCATTTTCAGTTGCGGGGCCGGTAACGGTAAATCATCGGTCGCGCATCTCCCAGTCGTTTTACAGGACAGGTCCATGGAACACACATACCGTCTGGTGATTTCCTGCCCGGACCGGGTGGGTATTGTTGCAAAGGTCAGTAATTTCTTGTCCACCTACAATGGCTGGATAACCGAAGCCAGCCACCACTCGGACAACCAGGCCGGGTGGTTCTTCATGCGGCACGAGATCAAGGCCAGCTCCATTCCGTTCGGCCTGGACCAGTTCCGCACCGCGTTCGAGCCCATTGCCCGGGAATTCGACATGAGCTGGCATGTGGCCGATTCCGCCCGGCCCAAGAAGGTGGTGCTCATGTGCAGCAAGGAGTCCCACTGCGTCGCGGACTTGCTGCACCGCTGGCACAGTGGCGAGCTGAACGTGGATATTGCGGCGGTTATCTCCAACCATGAAGACCTGCGCCGCATGGTGGAGTGGCACGAGATTCCCTATCACTGCATTCCGGTCAGCAAGGAAAACAAGGCCGAGGCGTTCGCCGAGATTGAGGGGTTATTCCACACCTATGAGGCTGACGTGATTGTACTGGCCCGGTACATGCAAATCCTGCCAGCGGAGCTGTGCGAAAAGTATGCCGGCAAGGTGATCAATATCCACCACTCGTTCCTGCCGTCCTTCGCCGGTGCTCGTCCCTACCACCAGGCCTACAGTCGTGGCGTCAAGCTGATCGGTGCCACCTGCCACTATGTGACCCAGGACCTGGACGAAGGGCCCATCATCGAGCAGGACGTGATCCGCATCAGTCACAGCGACACCATCGAGGATATGGTCCGGCTCGGCAAGGATGTGGAGAAGAATGTGCTGGCCCGGGGACTGCGTGCCCATGTGGAAGACCGGGTCATCACCTATGAAAACAAGACGGTGGTTTTTGACTGAGCCGGTTACCCGAATGTGGTAACATCGATAGCTTGTTTATAACCACCAAAACGACTTCCAGCAAATTCAAAGGAACCATTCTCGATGGGTGAGTTAGCCAAAGAGATCCTGCCGGTCAATATCGAAGACGAGCTCAAGCAGTCCTACCTGGACTATGCCATGAGTGTCATCATCGGCCGGGCGCTTCCCGATGTCCGCGATGGCCTCAAGCCGGTACACAGACGTGTTCTCTTCGCCATGTCCGAATTGGGCAACGACTGGAACAAGTCGTACAAGAAATCCGCCCGTGTGGTGGGTGATGTTATCGGTAAGTACCACCCCCATGGCGACTCTGCGGTCTACGACACCATCGTTCGGATGGCCCAGCCGTTCTCCCTGCGATACCCGCTGGTGGATGGGCAGGGCAACTTCGGTTCCATTGACGGTGACAATGCGGCGGCCATGCGTTACACCGAAATCCGCATGGAAAAGATTGCCCATTCCCTGCTGGCGGACCTCGACAAGGAAACGGTGGACTACGTCGATAACTACGACGGTACCGAACGGATTCCGGAAGTACTGCCTACCCGCGTACCCAATCTGCTGGTGAATGGTTCCTCCGGTATTGCGGTAGGTATGGCGACCAATATCCCGCCCCATAACCTGACGGAAGTGGTCAATGGGTGCCTTGCCCTGATCGACAACCCCGATACCACCATTGATGAGCTGATGGATATCATCCCCGGGCCGGACTTTCCCACCCAGGGTATCATCAACGGCCGGGCCGGCATCGTTGAGGCCTACCGGACCGGGCGCGGGCGTATCTACGTCCGCGCCCGTCACGAGATCGAACATGACAACAAGACCGGCCGTGATGCCGTCATCATCACTGAGCTGCCTTACCAGCTGAACAAGGCCCGCCTGATCGAGAAGATCGCCGAGCTGGTGAAGGAGAAGCGCCTGGAAGGCATTACCGAGCTGCGGGACGAGTCCAACAAGGAAGGCATCCGGGTGGTCATCGAGCTGCGCCGGGGCGAGAACCCGGACGTCATCGTCAATAACCTGTTTGCCCAGACCCAGCTGGAAACCGTCTTCGGTATCAACATGGTGGCGTTGCTCAACGGCGAACCCAAGACACTGAACCTGAAGGAAATGCTGGATGCCTTCGTGCGCCACCGCCGGGAAGTGGTGACTCGTCGTACTATCTACGAATTGCGCAAGGCACGGGAGCGGGGCCATATCCTCGAAGGCCTGACGGTTGCCCTGGCCAACATTGATGAAATTATCGAGCTGATCAAGGCGTCCCCCTCTGCGGCGGAAGCGAAGGAAAAGCTTATCGACAAGGGCTGGGCGCCAGGTGACGTGCTCGCCATGCTGGAACGCGCCGGTGAAGATGCCTGTCGTCCGGACGACCTGCCGGAAATCTACGGCTTGCGTGACGGGCTCTATCACCTGTCACCGGAGCAGGCCCAGGCCATCCTGGACCTGCGCTTGCATCGCCTGACCGGCCTGGAAACTGAAAAGCTCCAGAACGAGTACAAGGAGATTATCGAGAAGATCGCTGATCTGCTGGATATCCTGGGTAACCCGGAGCGCCTGTTGCAGGTTATCCGTGACGAGCTGGCCGCCATCGTCGACGAATATGGCGATGAGCGCCGTACCGAGATTGTCAGCTCTCGCCGTGACCTGACCGTGGCGGACCTGATCGACGAAGAAGACCTTGTGGTGACCATCTCCCACAGCGGTTACGCCAAGACCCAGGCCGTGGAAGATTACCAGGCCCAGCGCCGTGGTGGTCGGGGCAAGGCCGCTACCTCGATGAAGGATGAAGACTTTATCGAGAAACTACTGGTGGCCAACTCCCACGACACCATTCTGTGCTTCTCGAACCACGGCAAAGTCTACTGGCTGCGGGTCTTCGAGATTCCCCGGGGCAGTCGTGGCTCCCGTGGCCGGCCCATGGTCAATATCCTGCCGCTGGACGAGGGTGAGCGGATCACCACCTTCCTGCCGGTACGGGATTACCCGGAAGATCACTATGTATTGATGGCCACCTCCAACGGTGTGGTCAAGAAAACCCCGTTGCCGAATTTCTCCCGGCCCCGGTCCAACGGACTGATTGCCCTGAACCTGGATGAAGGTGACACCCTCATTGGTGCCGCCATTACCCAGGGTGATGCGGAAGTGATGCTGTTCTCCACCGCTGGCAAGGCTGTTCGCTTCAACGAGGAGGCAGTGCGTCCCATGAGCCGCACTGCCCGTGGGGTTCGTGGTATCCGTATGCCGGAAGGCCACCATGTGGTCTCACTGATCATTCCCCAGGAAGGCGGCGTTATCCTGACCGCCAGTGAGCACGGCTATGGCAAGCGCACCGCCATTGAGGAGTTCCCCACATACAGCCGTGGCAGCCAGGGCGTGATCGCCATGCAGTGTTCAGAGCGTAATGGCAACCTGGTTACTGCGTTGCAGCTGTTTGACGGTGACGAAATGATGCTCATCTCTGACAAGGGCACCCTGGTGCGTACCCGGACCGATGAGGTCTCGATTCTCAGCCGTAACACCCAGGGTGTGCGGTTGATCCGTCTCAGCCAGGAAGATGAGCGCCTGGTGGGTGTGGAGCGGATCGCAGAGAGTGACGATGAGGACGAACAGGCGGAAGCTGGCGAGGATTCCGTGATGGAAAACGGTAGCGACGATAACAGCGGGGAGTCAGCCGATGAGTAGGGCGTACAATTTCTGCGCCGGCCCGGCCACACTGCCGGAGCCAGTGCTCCGGCAGGCCAGGGACGAAATGCTGGACTGGCGGGGTACCGGCATGTCGGTGATGGAGATGAGCCATCGCAGTGACGAGTTCGTGGAGATCGCTGAAACCGCCGAACAAGACCTGAGGGAACTTGCCGGTATTTCAGATGATTACACGGTACTCTTCATGCAGGGTGGAGCTTCCAGTCAGTTTGCGACCATACCCTTGAACCTGTTGGGGGAAAATGGTCGGGCTGACTATGTAAACACTGGTATCTGGTCAGAGAAAGCCATTGCCGAGGCGAGCCGGTACGGCGACATTCAAGTGGCTGCCTCAAGCGAGGCCAGTGGCTTTACCACGGTTCCCCTGCAGGAAACCTGGAATACCCGCCCGGATGCGGCCTACCTTCATTACACACCGAACGAAACCATTGGTGGCCTGGAGTACGACTTTATTCCCGAGAGCGGGAATGTTCCGCTGGTGGCCGACATGTCCTCCACCATGCTGTCCCGTCCGCTGGATGTGTCCAGGTTTGGCCTGATCTACGCTGGTGCCCAGAAGAATATCGGCCCTTCCGGGCTGGTCGTGGTCATCATTCGCAAGGATCTGCTGGGTAAGGCGCGGTCGGAAACCCCGACCATGATGAACTACCAGGTCATCGCCGAGAACGGTTCCATGTACAACACGCCGGCAACCTATTCCTGGTACCTGGCGGGCCTGGTTTTCAAGTGGCTGAAAGAGCAGGGTGGTGTCGATGCCATGGCGGCGGTGAATCGTCGCAAGGCCACCAAGCTCTATGAGTTTATTGATGGCAATGACTTCTATGCCAATCCCATTGATCCCCGCTTCCGTTCCTGGATGAACGTGCCGTTTACGCTGGCAGATGACGCCCTGAACGGCACCTTCCTGAAGGGGGCAGACGAGCGTGGACTGCTGAACCTGAAAGGGCACCGTAGTGTGGGTGGCATGCGCGCCAGTATCTACAATGCCATGCCCGAGGCCGGCGTCGATGCCCTGATCGACTATATGGCCGGATTTGCGAAGGAGCATGGCTGACCATGAGTGACGAGCAGATCCGTCTGGGGGAACTGCGGGACCAGATCGACAGCCTGGATCAGCAGATCATGGACCTGATCAGCGCCCGTGCCCGTTGTGCCCAGGAAGTGGCCCACGTGAAGATGGCCGCCAACCCGGGGGAAGATGTGTTTTTCTATCGTCCGGAGCGGGAAGCCCAGGTACTGCGCAGAATCAAGGAGGCCAACCCGGGACCGCTGGCAGATGAGGAAATGGCCCGGCTGTTCCGGGAGATCATGTCGGCCTGCCTGGCGCTCGAACAGCCCATGCGCATCGCCTTCCTTGGACCGGCCGGAACCTTTACCCAGGCCGCAGCGCTTAAGCACTTCGGGCACTCGGTGATTTCTGTTCCCATGCCCGCAATTGATGCGGTGTTCCGGGAAGTGGAGTCCGGCGCCGCACAGTATGGCGTGGTGCCGGTGGAAAATTCCACCGAGGGTATGATCAATCACACCCTCGACATGTTTATCTCCTCGCCGCTGAAGATCTGCGGAGAGGTACAGCTGCGCATTCACCATCACCTGATGCGCTCCCCCCAAAGCGGCGACCAGCCCCTGAGCCGCATCTATTCCCACCAGCAGTCCTTTGCCCAGTGCCGGCAATGGCTGGATGCCCATCAATATGGCGTCGAACGGGTTACCGTCAGCAGTAACGCGGAAGCCGCCCGCCGGGCAGCCAGTGAGCCGGGCACGGCGGCCATCGCCGGTGATATGGCAGCGGAACTTTACGGTCTGGAGATCATGGCAGGCAAGATCGAGGACCGGCCGGATAACACCACCCGGTTCCTCATTGTGGGGCGTGAATCTGTCGGCCCCAGTGGTCAGGACAAGACATCCATCCTGGTATCCATGCGTAACCGGCCAGGGGCGCTGTATCAATTGCTGGAGCCGTTTCATCGTTCCGGCATCAGCCTGACCCGTATTGAAACCCGTCCTTCTCCCAGCGGCACCTGGGCCTATGTCTTCTATATTGATTTCGAGGGCCACATGGACGACACCAATATCAGTAAATTGCTGGAAGACCTGGAAGAAGACGCCGTTGAACTCAAGCGCCTGGGGTCCTATCCGGCCGGCGTGCTCTGACGGTCAGGAGTGCAGCGGTTGTCTGTCCCGGCGATCAACCAGGAGGTTTTTGGTTTATGTCTATCGACTATCAGTCACTGGCGGTTGAGGGTGTTCGTAGTCTGACGCCTTACCAGCCCGGCAAGCCCATCGAGGAGCTGGCCCGGGAGTATGGCCTGGAGCCGGATGAAATCGTAAAGCTGGCCAGCAACGAGAATCCCCTGGGGCCCAGCCCGGTGGCTATGGAGGCTGCCCGTGAGGCCCTTGAAGAAATGTGCCGTTACCCGGACGGCAATGCCTTTACCCTGAAGCAGGCGCTGGCCCGCTATCTCCAGGTGGTGCCCAGCCAGCTCACCCTGGGTAATGGTTCAAACGATGTGCTGGAAGTCATTGCCCGCTGTTTTGCCGGTCCGGGTGATGAGGTTGTCTATGCCCAGCATGCCTTTGCGGTCTATCCCCTGGTAACCCTTGCCATCGGCGCGAAGGGCGTTGAAGTGTCAGCAAAGGACTGGGGCCATGACTTGCCTGCCATGGCGGATGCCATCTCCGATCGAACCCGGCTTGTCTTTATTGCGAACCCCAATAATCCTACCGGTACTGTGGAGGGTGAAACCGCCATCCGGGCTTTCCTGGACCGGGTGCCTGAGCGGGTGCTGGTGGTGTTGGATGAAGCCTATTGCGAGTACCTCGCGGGTACCGACGATGACGTAGACGGAATCAGCCTGCTGCGCGACTATCCGAACCTGGTGGTTACACGAACCTTCTCAAAGGCCTGGGGGCTGGCGGCTTTGCGGGTAGGCTATGCAGTTTCATCCCCCTCCATTGCCGATATCCTTAACCGCGTCCGCCAGCCGTTCAATGTGGATACCGTTGCCCAGGCAGCGGCCACTGCGGTGCTGGGTGACCTGGAATACCTGGAGCGGTCGAGGGAGGTCAATCGTAAAGGGCTTGAACAACTGACTGCCGGTTTTGCCGATCTGGGCCTGGAGTGGATACCCTCGGCAGGTAACTTCGTGGCGGTGGATGTGGGTACCAACGCCCAGGAAATATTCCAGGGGCTGCTGGAACAGGGAGTGATAGTCCGACCCGTTGCCGGTTATGGTATGCCTCGCCATCTGAGGGTTTCCGTGGGGCTGGCGGAAGAGAATGAGCGATTCCTTGAGGCCCTGAAGCGGGTACTGGAACGCCGTGAAGCCTGACCTGCAGGCGCAGCCATCAGCTCGCAAACCTCTGTTCAGGCGGGTCGCGGTCATCGGGTTGGGGCTGATCGGTGGATCCCTGGCCCTGGCTGCGAAGCGTTCCGGCCTGGTCGGGGAAGTCCTGGCGGCAGATCGCAGCGATGAAGAGCTGGCCCTGGGCGTGGAGCTCGGTGTCATCGATGGATACGGCACCGTAAGCGAAATCGTGGCCGGCGCTGACCTGGTCGTGATTGCGGTACCGGTAAGGGCTACGGTAGCTGTGCTTCAGGCCCTTCAGCCTCACCTGGCACCGACCGCCATTCTGACCGACGTGGGCAGTACCAAGGGTAGTTTCGTCAAGGCGGTGCAGGAGGTTTTCGGCGATTTGGGTCCTAGGGTCATTCCCGGCCACCCTATCGCCGGCTCGGAAAAAAGTGGGGTGAGGGCGGCCCGCGGAGACCTGTTTGAAGATCACAAGGTGATCCTTACGCCTCCGGATAACGTTGACGAGGCAGCACTGGAGCAACTGGCCAGGCTCTGGACTGCCTGCGGCGCTACCGTGCTGACCATGGAGGTTAACCGACATGACGAAGTACTCGCCGCCACCAGCCACCTTCCCCACCTGATTGCGTTCTCGCTGGTAGATACCCTGGCCGGCGAAGATCAGAATATGGAGATCTTCCGCTATGCGGCGGGGGGGTTCCGGGATTTTACCCGGATAGCCGCCAGTGACCCGGTCATGTGGCATGACATCTTCCTGTCAAACCGGGAAGCGGTACTGCGGGTGATTGACCATTTCACCGAGGACCTGGCCGGTTTGCGACAGGCCATCGAAGCACAGGATGGCGCCGCGTTACTGCGGGTATTTACACGTGCCAGGGCGGCACGCAATCATTTTTCCAAAATGCTATCAGGACAGGCGTACGTGACAGACATGAGTCAGAAACCCGTGAGGTTCCGGCTGCAGCCGGGTGGCAGTATTAATGGCGATATCCGGGTACCCGGCGACAAATCCATCTCCCATCGGTCGATTATGCTCGGCGCGCTCGCTGAAGGGGTGACTGAGGTTGATGGGTTCCTGGAGGGGGAAGACAGCCTGGCCACCCTGCAGGCCTTCCGGGACATGGGCGTTACCATCGAAGGCCCGGATGACGGCCATGTTCGCATTCACGGGGTCGGTATGGGCGGCCTGCAGGCACCCCGTGGCCCGCTTTACCTGGGCAACTCCGGCACCGCCATGCGCTTGTTCTCCGGTCTGCTCGCAGCACAGCCCTTCGATTCCGAGCTGACAGGTGACGACAGCCTGTCCCGCCGCCCCATGAATCGGGTGGCAGACCCCCTGAGGGCCATGGGTGCAGTCATCGATACCGCTGAAGGCGGCAGGCCGCCCCTGAAGATCCGTGGCGGACGTAAGCTATCCGGTATCCACTATGACATGCCGGTAGCCAGTGCCCAGGTCAAATCCTGTCTGCTGCTGGCTGGCCTGTATGCAGAAGGTATGACGTCGGTGCATGAGCCCGCCCCGACCCGTGACCATACCGAGCGGATGCTGGAAGGTTTTGGCTACCACGTACACCGTGATGCCGCTACCGCCAGTGTCATCGGCGGCGGCAAGTTGACGGCTGGCCATATTGATGTGCCTGCAGACATCTCGTCAGCAGCGTTCTTCCTGGTGGCCGCCAGCATCGCAGAAGGCTCCGACCTGACCCTGCGCCATGTGGGCATGAACCCCACGCGAACCGGGGTCATCAATATCCTGAAGATGATGGGCGCGGATATCGAAGTGTCCAACGAAAGAGAGATCGGTGGTGAGCCCGTTGCTGATCTTCGGGTACGCAGTGCACAGCTGAGCGGCATTGATATACCGGAGGAGCAGGTCCCGCTGGCGATCGATGAGTTCCCGGTCCTGTTCATTGCTGCCGCCTGTGCCGAAGGGCGCACGGTTCTGCGCGGTGCGGAAGAGCTGCGAGTCAAGGAAAGCGACCGTATCCAGGTGATGGCAGACGGTCTCAGGGCCGTTGGGGTGGAAACCACGGTAACGCCTGATGGCATCATCATTGACGGTGGCCAGGCCATTGCCGGGGGAGAGGTAGACAGTCATGGTGATCACCGGATTGCCATGTCTTTTGCCGTGGCGTCCCTGTGTGCCACCGGCGAAATCGTAGTCAACGACTGTGCCAACGTGGCGACCTCGTTCCCGGGCTTCGTCGAGCTGGCAACCTGTACGGGTATCCGGATTCAGTCCGAGGAGGGTGAGTGATGCAGGGGGTGGCGGATAACTCGGTGCCCGTGGTTACCGTCGACGGGCCAGGCGGTTCCGGCAAGGGAACGGTGACACAGATGCTGGCACGCCGGCTCGGCTGGCACCTTCTCGATAGCGGTGCACTTTATCGGCTGACCGCCCTTGCAGCCCGTCGGCAAGGCGTGGACCTGGCAGATGAGGCCGGGCTGGTGGGCGTGGCGGCCGGCCTTGATGTTTCCTTCCAGCCGACACCCGAGGGCGAGCCGGTGCGGGTGTTCCTGCATGGCGATGATGTCACCCGTGAAATCCGTACCGAGGAAACCGGGGACGGTGCCTCCCGGGTGGCGGTGATCCAGGCGGTGCGGGATGCGTTACTGCAGCGCCAGCGGGATTTCCGCCAGGCGCCTGGCCTGGTGGCGGATGGCCGCGACATGGGCACGGTGGTTTTTCCCGATGCGCCGGTCAAGGTCTTCCTTACCGCCAGCGCCGAGGAAAGGGCTCGGCGACGCTACCTTCAGTTGAAGGAAGCGGGTATGGATGTTAATATTCAGAATCTTTTAGACGAGATCCGGGCCCGCGACGACCGTGATATGAATCGTTCGGCGGCCCCGCTTAAACCTGCAGATGATGCGCAAGTCATTGATTCTACGGGTTTAAGTATAGAGGAGGTGCTATCGAAGGTTATGGCTCTTGTGGGCCAGGCCTGACTGCACCTTTTTGCTATTTCTGCTGTATTTTTGAGCAGTTCTGCGGCGGAAATGGTGGTTGAAGGATCCGGCAATGGCGCGAAAGCCAGCCCCTTGCCATAATCGGATTACTACTAATAGACCGTGCTGCTGGCCGCACGGATGAAACTTGCGTTGAACACATAGGACACATAATGAGCGAGAGCTTTGCTGATCTTTTCGAAGAAAGCCTGAAAGAAATTGACATGCAACCGGGTTCCATCGTCCAGGGAACCGTGGTGGATATCGACAACGACTGGGTCACCGTTAACGCCGGACTGAAGTCCGAGGGCGTTATCCCCGCCTCCCAGTTCCTGAATGAAAAAGGCGAGTTGGAAATTGCTGTCGGCGACGTTGTCGATGTAGCTCTCGACGCGGTTGAAGACGGTTTCGGTGAAACCCGTCTGTCCCGCGAAAAGGCCAAGCGTGCCGAAGCCTGGAAGGTACTGGAGAAGTCCTTCGAGGCGGAAGAGGTTGTCAAGGGCATGATTAATGGCAAGGTCAAGGGTGGTTTCACCGTCGACCTGGCTGGCATCCGTGCCTTCCTGCCAGGCTCCCTGGTAGACGTTCGTCCGGTTCGCGACACCGCGCACCTGGAGAACAAGGAACTGGAATTCAAGGTTATCAAGCTGGACCAGAAGCGTAACAACGTGGTGGTTTCCCGCCGCGCCGTTCTGGAAGCCGAGAACAGTGCCGAGCGTGAAGCGCTGCTGGAAACCCTGACCGAGGGCATGACCCTGCAGGGTATCGTCAAGAACCTGACCGACTACGGTGCGTTCGTTGACCTGGGTGGCGTTGACGGCCTGCTGCACATCACTGACATGGCCTGGAAGCGCATCAAGCACCCGAGTGAAATCGTCAACGTGGGTGACGAGATCACCGTCAAGGTCCTGAAGTTTGACCGTGAGCGTAACCGCGTATCCCTGGGTCTGAAGCAGCTGGGCGAAGATCCCTGGGTGGACATCAAGGGTCGCTATCCGGAAGGCAGCAAGGTTACCGCCCGCGTAACCAACCTGACTGACTATGGTTGCTTTGCTGAGCTGGAAGAAGGTGTTGAAGGTCTGGTTCACGTATCTGAAATGGACTGGACCAACAAGAACATCCACCCGTCCAAGGTGGTCCAGGTAGGTGACGAAGTTGGCGTCATGATCCTGGATATTGACGAAGAGCGTCGTCGTATCTCCCTGGGCATCAAGCAGTGCGTACCCAACCCCTGGGAAGAGTTCTCTGCGAACTACAACAAGGGCGACAAGGTTTCCGGCAAGATCAAGTCCATCACCGATTTCGGTATCTTTATCGGTCTGGACGGCGGCATTGACGGCCTGGTGCACCTGTCTGACATCAGCTGGAACGAGACAGGCGAAGAAGCCGTCCGTGAGTACAAGAAGGGTGACGAAGTTGAAACCGTTATCCTGTCTGTTGATCCCGAGCGTGAGCGTATCTCCCTGGGTATCAAGCAGCTGGAAAGCGATCCGTTCGCCGAGTTTGTTCAGCTGAACGACAAGGGCTCCATCGTCAAGGGTACTGTGTCCGCCGTTGACGCCAAGGCAGCCACTATCGCCCTGAACGACGAGGTTGAAGCGGTACTGAAAGCTTCTGAAATCAGCCGTGACAAGGTGGAAGACGCCCGTAACGCGCTGAAGGAAGGCGAAGAAGTCGAGGCCAAGATCATCAGCATCGATCGCAAGAACCGCGTAATCAACCTGTCTGTCAAGTCCAAGGACGTTGAAGACGACAAGCAGGCGCTGGAAAGCGTACGCAGCAAGGCCGCTGAATCTTCTGGTGCGACCACCATTGGTGATCTCATCAAGGAGCAGATGCAGCAGCAGAACGCCAACAAAGAGTGATTCATTCCTCTTGAAGGCAAAAAAACGGGCTCTAAGAGCCCGTTTTTTTTGTCTTTTTTTCAGTTTTGGCTAAACTAGCAGTGTCCTCGTTGTCTGGATCAGCCGCCGCTCGGGTTAGCTGGAATCTGAAGGACCGGCGCGGACGGGGAGTTGAGTAGCCGAATCCCGGCGTCTGTGCAGTCTGCTTCGCAGTCCCGCGTTGGCAACGTGCACAACGATGGCCAGGGCTTGGTAATAAAAACGAAAAGGGATGGGCCTCATGACAAAGTCTGAACTGGTCGAACTGATTGCTTCGAAACAGACTCAGCTGTCTGTGAAAGACGTGGAACTGGCGGTTAAAACCATTATCGAACACATGTCGCAGTCCCTTGCGGACGGCCAGCGGATCGAGATCCGAGGGTTTGGCAGTTTTTCTCTCCATTATCGTGCAGCGCGTACCGGACGAAATCCGAAGACTGGGGAGGCGGTGCAACTGCCGGCCAAGTATGTGCCACATTTCAAACCGGGCAAGGAATTGCGTGAGCAGGTCAATGACAGCATGAAGAAGGGCTACTGAGCGCTTCCGGATTGATTCTGCTCAGAAAGCCCGGACTCCGCTGCGGGTTACAATGAGCGTCATTGGCAAGTCAATTCCCTATTCCTGGAGCAGGGGTGCTATGGCAGGGTTTCAGAAGATCATCATCCTTCTGGTGGTCATACTGGTAGCTATTCTGGTGCTGGTGTTTTCCATGAACAACCAGATGGCGGTATCGCTCAATTTCCTGTTTTTTGAGACCCAGCCTCGCGGGGTCGCAGTCTGGCTGATCCTGGGCTTCGTCTTTGGCATTCTGCTGGGAGTTATACTTACGCTGATGGCGACGGTTCGTGTATCCGTCTCTCGCCGTCAGCTGCGCAAGCGCCTCGATAAGGCTGAAAAAGCCCTGGAGCAGAATAAAACCCCTGAAGACCGGGCTATCTAGATGGATATGCTTTTTCAGTGGCTGCTGCTGACAGCTGCGGTTGCCGCTGGCTGGTTTGTGGGGCGCTATTTCCGGGCTGAGCGCAGTTCGGTCAGGGACATATCCGATGAGTCTTCGGTCCGCGAACGGCTCCAGTTCCTGTTTACCAATTATTCTGACCAGGCTGTCGAAAACTTTGTTCAGTCACTCGCGGTCAACAGGGAGACGGTTGGCCTGCACCTCTCCATCGGTGCGCATTTTCGCAACAAGGGTGAAACCGACCGCGCCATCCTGATTCATCAGAACCTCCTTGCTCGCCCGGAATTGCCCGGGCATTTCTCGCCCCAGGTTACCTTCGAGCTGGCCCGGGACTACCTGGCCGCAGGCCTCCTTGATCGTGCCGAGGCGCTCTTTCACCAGTTAATGGATGATCGGGGTTATGGTGAGCGGGCCGCAGCCGAGCTTATCGAGCTGTACCAGCAGGAAAAGGAGTGGGGCAAGGCCGCCCAGGTTGCCCGCACCCTGATGAAGAGTCGCCTTGATCCTCAACTGGCACGGCAACTGGCGTATATCACCTGTGAGCTTGCAGACGACTGCCTGCATCGGGATGACCGTTGGGGTACCCAGAAACTGGTCAGGGAGGCGCTTTCCATCGATGCTAACTGTGTCCGCGCCAGCTTTATTCTGTCTACCCTGCAGGCCCGTCAGGGGAACTACCGGGAGGCGGCTAATCAGTGCCTGAAAGTGTTCGACCAGAATCCCGAGTTTGGACCCGAGGCCGTGGATCGTTTCATGAAGCTGGAGCGCTCCCATGGTGATGTCGGACGCAATGCGAAAAAACTTCGCAAGCTCTATGAGCAGCATCCCGGAACCAGCCTCCTGCTCGCCCTGGCAGAGGCGGTGGAGCACGTGTCCGGGCGCCAGGCCGCCATTGAGCTGCTGCGTAACGAACTGGAAACCCGTCCCAGCGTCGGGGGGCTTTTAAGGCTGGTAGAGCTGTCGGGCTATGAACGGGGGCTCGCTACCGGTGAGGGCCGCCTGGTCAGTCGGATCGGTCAGCTCATTCTCACCAACCGTCCGGTATATCGTTGTGTCAGCTGTGGGTTCTCCGGTCAACAGCTGCATTGGCTGTGCCCCAGCTGCAAGGAGTGGGAAACCGTGCGTCCGATTCAGGGTGTAGAGGCAGAGTAGGGCGTTTTCTGCCATAATCCCCGCCCGATCGCCTCCGGCAAAGCCGGATTCCCCCGTTCGGACACAGGAGTCTCTCCCCATGCAGGATTCACTCGGCCCACGCATCATCGTTGCCCTTGATTTTCCCTCCGAGGCCCCGGCCCTCGCCCTGGTAGATACCCTTGATCCCACCCTGTGCCGCCTGAAAGTCGGCAAGGAGCTGTTTACTCGCTCTGGTCCGGAGCTGGTTCGAAAACTCCAGGATCGTGGTTTCGATGTGTTTCTGGATCTGAAATTCCACGATATTCCGAACACGACGTCGGCGGCGGTAGCCGCTGCCGCGGAGTTGGGTGTGTGGATGGTCAACGTGCATGCCTCCGGGGGTGAAAAGATGATGGTTGCCTGCCGGGAGCGACTGGAATCTTTTGGGGCGGATCGGCCTTTGTTGATCGCGGTGACGGTACTGACGAGTATGGGTGCTGAGGATCTTGCCGGTATCGGCATTACCGACTCACCGGCGGACCAGGTGAATCGCCTGGCGACGCTGACTCGCAACTGTGGTCTCGATGGGGTGGTGTGCTCGGCCCAGGAGGCGACCGCGCTCAAGCGTGATCAGGGCGCGGAATTCAGACTGGTAACGCCGGGTATCCGGCCGGCTTCCGCTGAGCGGGGTGATCAGCAGCGGGTTATGACGCCTTCTGCGGCCATTGCGGCCGGTAGCGATTACCTTGTGGTTGGGCGGCCGATTACTCAGGCTGCTGATCCTCTGGCTTCCCTGCGGGCCATTGTCGCTGAGATTTCTTGATCTGGCTTCTGTGACTGGCCGTGTAGCCTGATAAGCCGTGCCGGAGGGCTCAGGTCGATACCCTTTTCCGTGGGACGTACTTGCGGGGCGTCTCCCGAAAAACGTTATCGGCCTGCCGCTCCCGGCACCAAACCTGAAGGCTGCCAGGCCCATCATCAAAGTCAGATTCCAGGAGATCTGAGAACGAAAAAAGCCGCGTCTGCAAAACAGAGGCGGCTTTCCGGAATTAGTGGCTCCCCGACCTGGGCTCGAACCAGGGACAAACGGATTAACAGTCCGTTGCTCTACCAACTGAGCTATCGGGGAACAGTCGATGTCGACGAGGCGCGTATATTAAAGAGCCGGTACCCCCTCGTCAACCCTTTCAAAAGACTTTTTGGTGCCCGCTGAAGATTCCCCATGCGGGCACCGAAAGCCAATCGTCAACGCTTATGATAGCGCCTTCTTCAGGCGGGTAACCGCCTCCTTCAGAACATCCATACTGGTGGCGAAGCTCAGCCGCATATGGCCCGGGCAACCGAATGCCGAGCCTGGAACCAGTGCCACGCCGGCGCCCTTGAGCAGAACCTCCGCCATTTCCACATCGTCGGAAACGTTCGGGGTTTTCTCGATAGCGCCCTGGAAGCTCGGGAACACGTAGAAGGTGCCGTCACCCTCCAGGCACTCGACGCCTGGCAGCTCGTTCAGGGCCTTTACCAGGTAATCATGACGTTCCCGGAAAGCTTTCACCATTTCGCCGACACAGGCCTGGTCGCCATCCAGTGCTGCCTGGGCCGCAGCCTGAGAGATGGACGCCGGGTTGGAGGTGCTCTGGGACTGGATTTTCTTCATGGCGCCGATAACCTTGGCAGGCCCTGCGGCGTAGCCGATCCGCCAGCCGGTCATGGAGTAAGCCTTGGACACCCCGTTGAGTACGAAGGTGCGGTCGTACAGCTCCGGTGTGGCGTTAAGGATGTTGCAGAAAGGCTTCCCGGTCCACAGGATCGGCTCGTACATGTCATCGGTGGCGACCATGATGTTCGGGTGCTTCTTCAGCACCTCACCAATGGCCTGCAGCTCTTCCATGGAGTACGCCATACCGCTGGGGTTGGAGGGACTGTTGATAACGAACAGACGGGTGCGGTCGGTAATGGCGTTTTCGAGCTGCTCCGGGGTGATCTTGAACCGGGTGTCAGCGCTGGTTTCAATAATGACCGGCTTGCCTTCCGCCACCAGCACCATGTCCGGGTAGGAAACCCAGTAGGGGGCAGGGATAATGGCTTCGTCGCCGGGGTTCAGTGTGGCAAGTGCCAGGTTGAAAAAGCTCTGCTTGCCACCACTGGATACCAGTACCTGGTTCGGCTCGTAGTCCAGACCGTTGTCCCGCTTGAACTTGGCGATGATCGCTTTCTTCAGCGCGGGAGTACCATCCACTGCAGTGTATTTGGTCTGACCGTTACGGATGGCCTCGATGGCCGCTTCCTTGATGTGGTCAGGGGTATCGAAATCCGGTTCCCCGGCACCCAGGCCGATGATGTCCTGGCCTGCGGCCTTGAGTTCCGCTGCCTTATTGGTGACAGCGAGGGTGGGGGATGGCTTGATGGCCTGTACACGGGTGGAAAGTTGAAGGTCCAAACTTGCGCTCCTTAAAGATGCGTCTGAGAGGGCTGCAGCGGCCATGTGGCGGCACAGAGCCGTCAACACGGGCTGTTTAACCCGTGGATGTTACCATGAGAGATTCGCAACGATAAGTTTCCCGCAAGGGTGGAGGTAAATCAGTGTCCAGGTTCAGAGTGGATTCTCCCTACAAGCCGGCCGGTGACCAGCCGAAGGCCATCGAGGGCCTGGTGGATGGCATCGAGTCGGGGCTGGCCCACCAGACGCTGCTGGGGGTGACCGGTTCGGGGAAGACCTTCACCATCGCCAACGTCATCGAGCGGGTGCAGCGGCCAACTATTGTCATGGCGCACAACAAGACCCTGGCGGCGCAATTGTATGGGGAGTTCCGGGAATTTTTTCCGGACAATGCGGTTGAGTACTTCGTGTCCTACTACGACTACTACCAGCCTGAGGCCTATGTCCCGTCCTCCGACACGTTTATCGAGAAGGATGCATCGGTGAACGAGCACATTGAGCAGATGCGCCTCTCTGCAACCAAGGCTCTGCTGGAGCGGGAAGATGCGATTATCGTTGCGACGGTATCCTCCATCTACGGCCTGGGTGACCCCCAGTCGTACCTGAAGATGATGTTGCACCTGGACCGGGGCGACCAGGTTGACCAGCGCACCATCCTTCGGCGACTGGCAGAGTTGCAGTACACCCGCAATGATGTGGAATTCCACCGGGCCAACTACCGCGTGCGCGGTGATGTCATCGATGTATTTCCGGCCGAATCCGAGAAAGAGGCCATCCGCATCGAGCTGTTCGACGACGAGGTGGACAACCTCAGCTACTTCGACCCGCTGACGGGGGAAGTGTTAAGGCGTGTGCCGAGGGTAACCATTTACCCCAAGACACACTATGTCACCCCCAGGGAAACGGTGTTGGGTGCTATCGAGCAGATCAAGGTAGAGCTGGATGAACGGCTTAAACAGTTCCGGGACAACAATCGCCTGGTGGAAGCCCAGCGGCTGGAGGAGCGCACCCGCTACGATATCGAAATGATGCTGGAGCTGGGTTATTGCAACGGCATCGAGAACTACAGTCGCTATCTCTCCGGCCGCAATCCCGGAGAAGCGCCGCCCACATTATTCGACTACATTCCGCCCAATGCCCTCTTGGTGGTGGACGAGTCCCACGTGACCATTCCCCAGATTGGTGCGATGTACAAGGGTGACCGCTCCCGCAAGGAAACCCTGGTTGAATATGGTTTCCGCCTGCCGTCGGCGCTGGATAACCGGCCCATGCGATTCGACGAGTGGGAGCGGATTGCGCCCCAGATGATATTCGTGTCGGCCACCCCGGCCAAGTACGAGGAAGAACATGCCGGACAGGTGGTGGAGCAGGTGGTACGCCCCACCGGTCTGCTGGACCCCGAGATCGAGGTACGCCCTGCCTCCACCCAGGTGGACGACCTGCTCGGGGAGATCCGCGAACGGGTAGCCGTTAACGAACGGGTGCTGGTTACCACCCTGACCAAGCGCATGGCGGAAGATCTCACTGACTTCCTGATGGAGCATGACGTGCGGGTACGTTACCTGCACTCGGATATCGACACGGTAGAGCGCGTGGAGATCATCCGTGACCTGAGACGGGGTGAGTTTGATGTGCTGGTGGGTATCAACCTGTTGCGGGAAGGGCTGGATATGCCAGAGGTTTCCCTGGTCACTATCCTGGATGCCGACAAGGAGGGCTTCCTGCGGTCGGAGCGGTCGCTGATCCAGACCATCGGCCGGGCGGCACGGAACGTTCATGGCAAGGCCATTCTCTATGGTGATGTGATCACCGGGTCCATGCAGAAGGCTATCGACGAAACCGAGCGTCGCCGGGCGAAGCAGGCGGCGTTTAACGAGGAGCACGGTATTACCCCGCAGGGCCTCAACAAGAAGATCGCCGATATCATGGAAGGCGCCGCCGGAGGCGGTGGACGTGGTCGCCGCAGGGCCGAACGGCCGGGTCAGAAGGCCGCCGAGGAGGCCGAGAAATACCAGGTGAAGGCCAAGGGCAAATCACCGGAGGAGCTGCTCAGGGAGATTACCCGGCTGGAGGACGACATGTACAAGGCGGCTTCAGACCTGGACTTCGAGACTGCGGCGCGTATCCGTGACGAGATCTCGGAGCTGAAGGAGGCGGCCGTTCGTCTGGGTTGAGATTGACGTCGCGCCGGATGGCCGTTATAGGCCTTGCATTCCCGGGGGCGGCTTGCCAGTCTTAGGAAGCATGCGCAGTCGCGCACCCGGCTCATCCACCTTTCACGCGGTATTCCTGCATGAGTAACCTGAAGCACACGCTTTTCTGGATGTCCCTTTTCCTGGCCATTGTGGTGGCAGTATGCGCGGCAATCTACCGGCCGCTGCAGACAGCCTTCATGGCGAACTGGGTATTCAACCTGCTGATCCTCCTCGTTCTCCTTGTCGGTATTGTGCTCACTTATCGCCAGGTGCTCGTGTTGTTCCCCGAGCTGCGCTGGGTAGCCCAGTTTCGGACCGGGCATTCCGGGCTCTCCGTGCTCCAGGAGCCTCGCTTGCTGAAGCCACTGGCCCGGCAGTTGGGAGAAGACACCAAGCGCGACCAGTTCCGCTTGTCCACCCTGTCCCTGCGGACGGTGCTCGATGGCATCCACAGCCGGATGGACGAGCAGCGGGAAATTACCCGGTATTTCATCAGCCTGTTGGTCTTTCTCGGCCTGCTTGGTACCTTCTGGGGCCTGCTTGGCACGATTAACGCGGTTGGAGCGGTGATTGGCGACCTCAATATGGATCAGGGCGATTTTGGTGCCGTGTTTGCAAACCTCCAGGGTGGTTTGCAGGAGCCACTCAAAGGCATGGGGACCGCGTTCAGTTCCTCGCTGCTGGGTCTTGGAGGCTCCCTCATCCTGGGGTTCCTTGATATCCAGGCCGGGCATGCCCAGAACCGGTTTTACGACAACCTGGAAGAGTGGCTTACCGGGGTGACCGACCTGGTGGGTGGTGTCGACAGCATGGAGGCCCAGCCGGCCCGGGCGTCTGATGACCTGGAGCGACTGGCCGTCGAAAACCAGCGGCTCAGAGACCAGTTGGCGGACCGGGAGTAAGCGCCCATGATCGGCTATCGACGCCGCAACCGCAGTGCGGTCAATATCTGGCCGGGCTTTGTTGACGCCCTCTCGTCCCTGCTGATGCTGGTTATCTTCATGTTGCTGGTGTATGTGGTCAGCCAGCTTTACCTCTCCCAGACCCTGTCTGACCGGGACACGGAGTTGGCCCGCCTCAACAGCCGCTTGCAGGAAATTTCTGCGTTACTGGGCCTGGAACAGGGCCGAACCGAGGCACTTGAGCGGGAGATGCAGCGGGTCCAGGACCAGCTCGGGGCGTCACTGGCCCTGAATGATGAACTGGAAGTGGAGCTGGAAGAGGCCCGGGACGAGTCGCTGGGGCGGCTCAATGATATCGAGGCCCAGTCCATGCAGATCGCAGAGCTGGAGGATTCAGTGGCCCGGGCCCGTAAACAGCTGGACGAGAAGGAGCTGCTTTCGGCCACCCAGCGGGCCATGTTGCAGCAGCTGTCCAACCGTATTGGCCAACTACAGGCCCAGTTACAGCAGATCGCCACTGCACTGGAGATGCAGGAGGTTGAGACGGCTGAGAAAGAGGCGGAATTGCAGGAAGTCAGCCAGCGGCTGAATACCCTGCTGGCGGAGCGGGTCAACCAGTTGCAGCGTTACCAGTCTGAATTCTTCGGGCGCCTGCGGGAAATCCTGCAGGATAATGAGAACATCCGGGTGGTGGGTGACCGCTTCCTGTTGCCCTCGGAGCTGCTGTTTGGCTCCGGTTCGGCAGACCTGGGGCCATCCGGCCGGGCTGAGCTGGACAAGCTGGCAAACGTGCTGCTCGACGTGGCTGGGCGCATACCAGACGATATCGACTGGATTCTTCGAATTGATGGCCATACCGACCGGATTCCCATCAATACCGCAGAGTTCCCCTCCAACTGGGAGCTGTCCACGGCCAGGGCGGTGGCGGTTGTGCGCTACCTGGCGGACAAGGGCGTGCCGGAGGGTCGCATGGCCGCCGCTGGTTTCGGTGAATTCTTCCCGGTGGCGGAAGGCCGTACCGAAGAGGCTCTCCGCCAGAACCGGCGCATCGAGATCAAGCTGACGTCCCGCTGATGCGGGCATCGCCGGTGCGTTTGGGGCCGACGATGACTGCCGCTTGCAGGGGCTGGTTACGCCCGTACCGGGACATGCGGTCGAAGATCCGGCGGTCAACAGGCAGATACTGGTTGTCAGCGATGGTTTCGCCTTCCTCGACGTCCACTTCCGGGTCATGGAGATAGACGAACTGCTCGTCGACGGCGCAGACGGTTACCCAGTGGGGCACCCGGCTGCGGTTCAGTTGCCAGGTGCTGATCAGTATCACCGGTACCTGGCCTTCTCGCAGGGCCCGTTCGATTTCTTCAAGGGTCAGGGGGTCGTGGTGCAGCTCGATACCGGTCTGACCGATGTCGTGCAGGAAACCCTCATGGACCAGCTCCAGAACCCGTTTCTTGTCATCATTGCGCACCGTTTCCCGGAACAGGGGGCCTTCCTGGCTGATCCATGCCGTGGCGTTGTAACCGCGATTCCAGGCGGCCAGGGCCAGGCCGTGGGGGCCACAACCGCCGTGCCCGGCGAGCATGAAGATGGTAGTGGCCTCCCGCCAGATGCGAAGCTCTTCCAGGGTAGTCAGGGATTGGTCATGGGCTACCGCCGCCATCGCCATCAACAGTGATGCGGGGCCACAGGTAAAGTCCGTGGTCTGGGGGTAGTAGGGTACCTCCGGGAATTCTGCAGACGGCTCATAGAACAGGATTCGTCTCTCAAACCGCAGCGCATCGCCGTGATCCTCGTAGTAATCCCGCAGCGTGCCGAACTGACGATAGCCCAGGCGCTCATACAGTGCGATCGCGCCATGGTTATCGGTGCGCACTTCCAGGCGCATCAGAATACGCCCGACGTCAGCAGCCTGTCGCTCCGATTCCCGCACCAGGGCTTCGCCCAGACCTTCGCCGCGTCGTTCCGGGGCCACCGCAATGGAATAGATCCTGGCCAGGCGGGTGTTGGCTTTCATCAATACCAGGCTGTAGCCGGCCAGCTCTCCTCCCTGTTCCGCCAGGACCAGGCGATCACGGGGCATATCGATAAAGCGGCGGAAACTGCGGCGGGAAATACGATCGTCCCGGAAACACCGGTTCTCCAGCGCGACGAGGGCATCGATATCGGCCAGTGAGGCGTTACGGAAAGTAGTCCTGGTCATAGTGACAGCCGCCAGCAGAGGGTGGAAACGCCGCTATTATGGGTGACAGGGCTCGTACCGGATAGCGCCCTGTCATGCGTAAAAGCACGCATCCGGTGACGATTGCCGAAACCGGTTACTGGTACTACTGTAGCCAACATTGCGTTCACGGGTGAACGCCTTTGCCTGTGCTGGCCGGGAGGCCTCTTCTGATGTCACGATTGCTGCTTGTTGTGGACCATGCCAGGGACTGGGCGCCGTACTATCCCAGTGAGGATCTGCTGACCTTCGATCAGTACCTGCAGTTTTCAGCGCCGGCACACAGCCGGGTACGGGTCATCAACCTCTGCCAGAGTGCCCGCTACCTGAGTCAGGGGTACTACTGTTCCCTGCTGGCAGAGGCCCGGGGCCACCACGTGGTGCCCTCGGTCATGACCCTGAATGACCTGGGGCGCAAGGGTTTGTTCTCGCTGCAACTGGAAGAGTTGGATCCCTCAGTGATCCAGTGGCTGGACCAGGCAGCGAGGGATGAGGTGCCGGACAGCAAGGGTGGCCGTAATGTAAGGGTGCGCACCTTCTTTGGCCAGGCCGAGGTGCCCGATCTCAAGCCAGTGGCGCGGGCCCTTTTTGAACGTTTTCCATGCCCGATCCTTGAAGTGTCCTTCCGGTACCGCAAAGGCAAGGGTTGGCAGATTGATGCCATGAAGCCGGGTGCCCCGGCGGACCTGACGGAAGCCCAGCAGGATGCCTTCGCCGCAGCCCTGGACCGGTTCAGTAGTATCGTCTGGCGCAAGCCCCGCACCCGCAGGCGATACCGTTTCGACCTGGCGATGCTGGTCAACCCGGAAGAAGACATGCCCCCCAGTGACGAAGTGGCCCTGGGCCGCTTCGAGAAGGCCGGGCGCAAGCTGGGTATCAATGTGGAGCGAATCACCCGCCGGGATTACATGCGCCTGCCGGAGTACGACGGGCTGTTTATCCGGGAGACCACGGCCATTGACCACCACACCTATCGTTTTGCCCGCAAGGCGGAGGCAGAAGGCCTGGTGGTGATTGACGATCCGGTTTCCATCCTGCGCTGTACCAACAAAGTGTTCCTGGCGGACCTGCTGAAAACCAACAAGGTTCCTACGCCACGAACGCTGATCCTGTCAAAGGACCAGAAAAACGCAGCGAGCCAGGTGATTGAGCAGCTGGGCTTGCCGGTGGTGGTCAAGATCCCGGACGGGGCGTTTTCAAAAGGGGTACTCAAAGCCCGGGACGAGAAAGAGCTGAGGGAAGCGCTGAAGACCCTGTTCCGCCAGTCCGCACTGGTGCTGGCCCAGGAATACCTCTACACCGACTACGACTGGCGTATCGGGGTACTCGGAGGGCGGGCCATCTACGCCTGCAAGTATTTCATGGTCAAGGGGCACTGGCAGATCTACCAGCACGGGGAAGCCAAGCAGGTGGACAGCGGCGACTTTGATACCTTGCCCACCTACGAAGTCCCCAGGAACGTGGTCCAGGCTGCCCTGAACGCAACCCGGCTGATCGGCAATGGCCTCTATGGCGTAGACATCAAGCAATCCGGGAACCGGGTGGCGGTGATCGAGGTGAACGACAACCCCAGCATAGACTCCGATGTGGAAGACAGGTTCCTTGGGGGAGAACTCTACACGCTTGTCATGCAGGAATTTCTCTCCCGCATGGAGGCCAAGCGCCGGTAGGCCGCCGTAGTTGGGATCGTTTCCCCGATAGTGGGCCGGATTCAGCCTGGCTGCCAGACTCTCAGGCTGCCCAGCCAGGCGGGGGAGTCAAGCCTTGCCATCACAGTGTCCCCAGAAAGGGGGTGTGGCGGGGATTCGTCGAGGAAAAGCTCTACGTGTACCTGATTGCCAAGATAGTGCAGGCGCAGGTGGTGCCGGGTTTTGTCCAGTTCCGGAACCTGCCCGCGTAACCACTCGCGGATCGACTTGCGAGACGGCAGTTCGGGGTTGGTAATGATGCCTTGCTGGTCATTCTCGGCGTCAATATGGAAATTGATGTCGCGGATCTCAGGCAGGGTTTCGCGCATGCGCCGGATGACCTGCATGCCCACCTGGTGGCCTTCTGACACGCTGATTTCCGGCTTTACCACAAGGTGTACATCCACCAGGATATCGCTGCCCATGCGCCGGCTGCGCAGGTCATGGACATTCCGTACTCCCTCCGTTTCCATGGCCGCAGAGCGCAGGCGCTGGGTGTCTTGGTCAGATAGGCCGGTATCCACCAGCTCCCTGACGCTGCTCCAGGTAAACTGCCAGCCAACATGGGCAATAATGATCGCAATGATGATAGCTGCCAGGGCGTCAAGCCAGGGGAAGCCGGCCATGGCACCTATGGCGCCCACCAGTACGACGACCGACGAAAAGGCGTCGGTACGGCTATGCCAGGCATTGGCGACAATCAGGTCCGAGCGTATTTCTTCACCCACTTTACGGGTGTAGCGGAAGATCCATTCCTTGCCGAGAATCGACAGGGCTGCAATCACCAGTACGGGCCAGCCAGGAATCGCCAGTTCATTGGACGTGAGTACCCGCCACAGGTTGTCCCAGGCGAGGGCGCCGCCAATCGCGATCAGGAAGCTGCCCAGGATCATCGTGCCAAGGGTTTCGAAACGCTGGTGCCCATAAGGGTGGTCCGCGTCTGGCCCCCTCCTGGAGAGCTTCATGACCACAAGGACGACCAGGTCGGATGCCACATCGGTGAAAGAGTGGATGCCGTCCACAAACAATGCCTGGGAGTTGAACAGCAGCCCTACGATACATTTAAGGAGACCAAGCACGGCATCCAGTATCATCCCGATGACGGTCACCCGGGAGGCGGCGCGGTACTCTCCGTCCAGGCGATGCTGGTGGCTGGCAGACATGTCAACTCCTGTAAAATGGACTTGCTTTTGAGATCTGCGTCACAGAACTGTGTTCGTTTTATGCACAAGAACCGTGTACGGATATTCGATTGCTAAAGCGTAGCGTAAAGCCTGAATCAATGCGTTGACTAATATAAAATCATGAAAATAAAAGAAAAAATAACTGGTTAAAAAATGATCAATTTGCAGGGGGCGGCTTGAGGCAAGGGATCAGCCCGGTTGAAAGGCGATTTTCAACAGAGTTATCCACAGAATTCGTGGAAAAGGTCACAAGACCTTAACCAGACAGTCATTTAGAGGTCATCGCGATGCAACAGAAGCCACTGTGGAAAACTTCCGCTATACTCGCTGCCCGTTCACAAGGCGCGAAATAATACCAGAAGATTTCACAAGGTCACGTTGTTTTGCCGGTTTTCTGACCAGCGCCGTAGTCGCGATATCAACCAGGGTCTTCTATGTATACGTTGCTTCGCAGGATTTTGTTCACCTTGCCTCCGGAAACCGCTCACCGGGTTGCGCTGGCCGGCCTGGATGTGGCCGCGGCCAGCGGCCTGCTGAAGGCCCTGATCCCGCCGCCGGCCAACCTGCCTGTCAAGGTTATGGGGCTGGACTTTCCCAACCCGGTGGGGCTGGCGGCGGGGCTGGACAAGAACGCAGACCACCTGCTGGGGCTGGGTGCCCTGGGCTTCGGTTTCATTGAAGTGGGGACCGTCACGCCACAGCCGCAACCAGGAAACCCGTCTCCCCGTATGTTCCGCCTGCCGGAGCACCATGCAATTATCAATCGCATGGGCTTCAATAATGAGGGCCTCGATCACCTGGTAGCCCGGGTGGCCAAGCGCCGCTATGCCGGTGTGCTCGGAATCAACGTAGGCAAGAACAAGGACACGCCTGCCGAGGAGGCTGAGTCGGATTACCGAAAGGGTATTGCCGCTGTCTACGATTACGCCGATTACATTACGGTCAATGTCTCTTCTCCCAACACACCGGGATTACGCGACCTCCAGTTTGGCGACTCCCTCAGGCAGTTACTGACGGCAATAAAGGAAGAACAGGGGATCCAGCACCAGGCAACCGGCCGCTACGTTCCTCTGGCGGTAAAGATCGCTCCGGATATGGACGACGAGGAAATCCGGTTTGTGGCGAATGCATTGCTCGAGGCGGGAATTGATGGTGTTGTGGCCACCAATACCACCATCAGCCGAGAGGCGGTGAAAGGGCACCGGCATGCAGGCGAGGCGGGGGGCCTGAGTGGTGACCCGGTTCGTGAACCTTCCTTGCGAGTGATCCGGGGGCTGTATCAGGTTCTCGGCGATGAGATCCCTATTATTGGTGTTGGCGGTATCGGGGATGGTGGGAGTGCTGCGGAGAAGATCCGCGCGGGTGCGCGCCTGGTCCAGGTGTATACAGGCTTTATCTACCGTGGACCGGCATTGGTGAGGGAGTCGGTAGAGGCGATCCGGGCATTGAAGGCGGGTCATCAGGCGTAGCGAGGCAGAGTCTGACGGACGCACAAAATAAAGGGCCCGCTGAGCGGGCCCGTGCGGGGAATAAACCCCGTGGCGACATGCTTATGTCTGGTTCGGGTCGGGTGGACCCGATTTCAGGTTCCGGCAGTTGATGGAGGGGAGCCGGTGCGCCCCTGCAGAAAACCAGATTGTCAGTTTGTATAGTCCGTCAGTGTGACGACGCCTTGATTTCGTTCTGTGTTATGTGTCCGCCTGAAAGCGGCAAGTCTCTGGTCGTACTTTCACTAAAGTACTGAAAAAACATCCGTCAGAGACATTCTTCCAGCCCGGAGCACGCGGGGTTGTCCAGGGTGACCGTCAGGTCGTGCCGTTGACGGCAAGCCTGTGAATGCCGGAAACGCCGGTCATACCCTCCCAGTTATCGGTGCGTCCTTCCCGCCACCCGTTCAGCCATTCCTGCCTTATTTCTGGCTGGTCCAACGGGCAAGTGTCCTTGGATTTACCGGACACGCCGGCCTGGTATCCCCGCTTGAATGCGCGAGCGTACATGTCTCTTTTCTGTCTTTTCATGCCGTTCCTCACCTACATGGATTTACAGAACAAGCGTGTACACGTCTGCCAGTGTGCGATGAAAGAAACCCTTGAAAAACAAGACCCTCAAGGTCCCCGGTTACTTTCTGACAAGGCAGTCAGGATCCTGAATCAGGGAGGCCACCTGGCGCTCCCCTTTATTTGACGCGTCTATGACACCCTATGATGAATCTGGTGGCGGAGTACAGTACTTATTTCATCTATGTGACCGCACCTTTATGTTTATGTGAAATAACCAGGGTCGGTTACCATGCGCTACCCTGACTCTTTGACACCCAATCCCCACACCGGCGTCCCGCAAACCAGGGGCGAGGTGCTGATCCGGAGGTTCCAGTGACCGAGCAATACGAATTTTTTGTGACCTGTCCCAGAGGCATGGACAATCTGCTGCAGGCGGAGCTGGCCTCGTTCGGATTGGAACCCCTGAAGACGGCACCTGCCGGCGTATGGGTTCGGGGCGGGCTCGCCGAAGGTTACCGTGCCTGTCTCTGGTCCCGGCTGGCTAACCGGGTGCTGTTGCACCTGGCAACGGTGGATGCCCGCACCAACGAATCCCTTTACCAGGGTGTCCATGAGATACCCTGGGAAGCCCACCTGGCGGTAACCGGCAAGTTTCGTGTGGTGTTTACCGGGACCAACGAGCTCATCCGTAACACGCAATATGGCGCCCAGAAAGTAAAGGATGCGGTTGTTGACCGGCTCCGGGGGAAGGGCACGGTGCGTCCCAGCGTGGACGCAAAGGATCCGGACATTACCGTGTCAGCTCGCCTGCACCGGGGAGAGCTGGACATAGCTGTTGACCTGAGTGGCGATAGCCTGCACATGCGGGGCTATCGCACAGAGAAGGGGATCGCCCCGATAAGGGAGAACCTCGCGGCAGCGCTGCTGATGCGTGCAGGCTGGCCGGACATTGCCGCAGAGGGTGGGGACTTCATTGATCCCATGTGCGGTTCCGGAACGCTGGTGATCGAGGCGGCCATGATGGCCCTGGACCAGGCGCCGGGAAGGCTGCGCAAGACCTTCGGCTTTGAGCGTTGGCTGGGCCATAAGCCGGAAACCTGGATGGAGTTGCGCCAGGAGGCGGAACGCCGGGCCTGGGAGGGCAAGCAGGGCCGGATACCCCGTTTTGTCGGCTACGACCAGGACAGCCGGGTGATTGCCACCGCCTGGCGTAACATTGCCCGGGCAGGGCTGGACGGTATCATCCACGTGGAGGCAAGGGCGGTGGCAGACTTCCACCGGGACGGACAGTGGGCATCTGAGGGCCTGGCCCTGGTCAACCCGCCCTATGGTGAGCGCCTCAGTGAACGGCGCGAGCTGGGAAGCCTTTACCAGGCCCTGGGAGAAGCCGTCCGTGAACACTTGCCTGGCTGGCGTCTGGGGGTCTTCACCGGTGCCCCTGAGCTGGGGCACTCCCTTGGCCTGCGGAGCCATAAACAGTACCGGTTCTTTAATGGCAAGATACCCGCCCAGCTGCTGTTGTTCGATATTAACGAGGGCAATATCGTCCGTCCGAGGGATGTCACAGCGCCGGGAGAGATCCGCGCGAAGATCAGCCACCCCGAGCGGGCGCAGATGCTCGCCAACCGTCTGAAGAAAAACCTGAAAGCCCTTGGCCAGTGGGCCCGCAAGCAGAATATCCAGTGCTATCGCCTGTACGATGCGGATATGCCGGAATTTTCCATGGCGATCGATATCTACGGCGACCGGGTTCATGTGCAGGAGTACGCCGCCCCGAAATCGGTAGACGAGAAAAGTGCCAGGGAGCGGCTGGCGGAAGCGCTGGCGGTCATACCCGAAGCACTGGGTGTATCTCCGGAACAGGTGGTGTGCAAACAGCGCCAGCGCCAGACCGGAACCCGCCAGTACGAAAAGCAGGACGCTACCGGCGAGTTCATGGAAGTGGACGAGCTTGGCAGTCGCCTGAAGGTCAATCTGAGGGACTACCTGGATACCGGCCTGTTCCTGGATCATCGCCCGGTACGACGCTGGATTCGAGACCATGCCCGCAACAGGCGATTCCTCAACCTGTTCTGCTACACCGGTGCTGCCACGGTGCAGGCGGTGGCTGGGGGCGCCAGCCGGTCACTGAGCCTGGATATGTCCAACACCTATGTGGATTGGGCCCGGGACAATCTGGCGCTCAATGGCGCAGATCCGAAGAAACACGTGGTTGAGCAGGCGGATTGTCTGAAATGGCTGGCGGACAAGCCGGCGGCGGATCAGCGTTTCGACCTGATTTTCATGGACCCGCCGACCTTCTCGAACTCTGCCCGTATGCAGGGGGTTCTCGATATCCAGCGGGACCACGGCAAACTGATCCACCAGGCCATGTCCCGGCTGACGGCCGACGGCGTGCTGATCTTCTCCAACAATTTCCGGCGTTTCCGGCTGGATGAGGGCCTGGACGAGCTGTTCGAGGTGGAGGATGTGACCCCGGCCACCCTGGACCGGGACTTCCAGAGGAATCCCCGGATCCATCAGTGCTGGCATATCCGTCACAAGGTGTGATGGTCACCACTCATCGTTATGGTGGTCTGCGTCCGGAGCCTCGATAAGGCCTTCCTGACGGGCGAGCAGGAGCAGGGCGTAGACGCCGTTTTCCGGCAGTTGGGGCTCCAGGCCCTGTTCGAACATGAGGTCCCGCCGGTGGTCTTCGAGGGCATCCCGGTCCAGGCCCGGTATCAGGTCGTCCAATGGTGCCAGCTCGAAGGGCACGGGCATGGCGACGGCGTCGAAGATCAGGTCGATCAGGATTTCGTCCGGGTCGAGGCCGTCGGTGTAGACCTGCTGGTCGGGCAGGTCTTCGTGGAGTGCCCGGGCCAGTTCGATGAGGGGGACGCCCTGTTCCCGCAGGTACCGGAGTTCGTCTTCGGCCAGTTCGGCATCCTGGGGCAGCCAGCTTTCGTCCGGTTCGATGACGACGGTTTTCATTCGGCCATC
This sequence comes from Marinobacter segnicrescens, assembly GCF_900111555.1. Lineage (GTDB taxonomy): Bacteria > Pseudomonadota > Gammaproteobacteria > Pseudomonadales > Oleiphilaceae > Marinobacter > Marinobacter segnicrescens. The sequence goes on along the minus strand of NZ_FOHZ01000001.1, from coordinate 209,304 downwards.
GGCGAGGCTCCAGGCGATGGCGGTGGGGAAGAAGAGGTCGTCGTTCTGGAAGTATTCGATGTCCAGAAAGTGGGGGATGCCCTGCGGCATATTGGCTCCTAAGTATTCGATGATCAGCGACTGCAAGCTAACAGTCTACCCGAGAAGTAAGGCACGGTGTTGGGGGGAGGTTTCCAGGACCGTCGAAAACAGGGATGTTTTCGTCGAGCTTACAGGGATGTATTCACAGCGTGTCCTGGAAACCTCCCCCCAATGGCGGGCCGTCAGGGTAGCACCGTATTCGAGTTCTAGACTATGTAGGCCTGGGAGTGCGTGCCAGGGGCCAGGGAGCGGTATAATTTTCCGGGACACGCCGTGGATCCGTCCATGGAGGCTCTTCAAAAACGTCCCTGTTTTTGAAGGTCCCGGAAAATCATCCCCCACCCTGTCCCTCCAACAGAGGGGTGGCCTCTAATTCAGAATAAGCTTTAAAGCTGAAAACCAACTTAGTGTTCGCCGAACATTTTGCCCACTGATCACCTGCAGCTCGAGTGTGGCTGTAAGCTTAACCCCTCAGTAGAGTACACCCCGGTCCCCATGAGATACTCCCTTCAACTGAATTCCCGTGCGAGTCTTTGAGAACCTATGGAACACACCAGCTTTAACCAGAAACTGCTCGAATTCCTTTCCGCTTCACCAACCCCCTGGCACGCAACCCGCAACATGGCCCAAACCCTGGACAAGGCCGGGTTCCAGGTCCTGGATGAACGGGAGGAGTGGAACCTGCAGCAAGGTCAGGGTTACTACGTCATCCGAAACGGCTCATCCATTGTTGCCTTCCGGACCGGTAAGCGGTCGCCGCTGGAGGCGGGTGTCCGTATGGTCGGTGCGCATACCGACAGCCCCTGCCTGAAGGTGAAGCCCAACCCCGAACTGCGTCGTAAAGGGTTCTACCAGTTAGGGGTGGAAGTCTACGGTGGTGTACTGCTCAACCCCTGGTTTGACCGGGATCTGTCACTGGCGGGGCGGGTAACCTTGCTGGACGGGCAGGGCCGGGTTCAGGACCGGTTGGTGGATTGCCGGCGGCCGGTGGCGTTTATCCCCAGCCTGGCGATTCACCTGGACCGGGACGCCAACAGCAGTCGTTCCATCAATGCCCAGACGGATCTGCCCCCGGTGTTAATGCAGGCTCCAGATGATGACAAGACGGCGTTTAACGACCTGCTCGAGGCGCAGGTACTCAAGGAGTACCCGGAGCAGTCCATCGGCAAGGTGCTGGGTTATGAGTTGAGTTTCTACGATGCCCAGCCGGCCAGTTTGTCCGGCCTCCGGGACGAGTTTATTACCTCTGCGCGGCTGGATAACCTGCTCAGTTGCTACATTGGCCTGCAGTCGCTGCTGGATTCAACCGGTGATGAGCCGGCACTGCTGGTGTGTAACGACCATGAAGAAGTGGGCAGTATGTCGGCAGAAGGGGCTCAGGGGCCGTTCCTGTCGTCGGTGCTGGACCGCTGGTGCGGTGCGGAGAACCGTAGCCGGGTGATCGCCCGTTCCATGATGATCTCTGCTGACAACGCCCACGGCGTGCACCCCAACTACAGTGACCGGCATGACGAAAACCATGGTCCGCTGCTGAACCAGGGACCGGTGATCAAGGTTAACCACAACCAGCGCTACGCCACCAACAGCCGCTCAGCGGCCCTCTACCGGCATATCAGTGACGAGCTGGGCCTGCCGCACCAGACGTTTGTGGTGCGCAGTGACATGGGCTGTGGCAGCACGATCGGACCTATTACGGCGGGTAACCTTGGGGTGACCACCCTGGATATCGGTGTGCCCCAGCTGGGCATGCACTCGATCCGTGAGCTCTGCGGCACCCGGGACGGTTATACCCTGTACCAGGTGCTCAAGGGGTTTATGGGGTGGCCAGAGGTGAACTGACCACCCGCGCTGTCAGCCCTTCTGATGGATTCGGGAGGCCAGTTCCCTGGCTTCCCGGGCCATGCTTTCCAGTTCCGGTACCCGGCGCAGGTTCTCTTCGGCACTGGTACGCATGTTCTCCGCGGTTTCCGAAACATCCGTGACGTTGCGATTGATGTCATCTGAAACGCTGGTCTGCTCTTCGGCCGCGGTGGCTACCTGGATGGTGGCGTCGCTGATCTGTTTCATGCGGTCGTTGATGCCGGCGAGGGTCTGACGGACGGCGTCTACCGCCTCACTGGTCTCGCCGGCAACGATTTCACTGGCGCGCATGAACTCGGTGGCGTCGTTGGAGCCCCGGGTGATGGTGTCCACGATGGTATCGATACGCGTGGTTGCCTCCTGGGTCTTGGCCGCCAGGCTTCGCACTTCGTCTGCCACCACCGCAAAGCCGCGACCTGCCTCGCCGGCCCGGGCCGCTTCGATGGCCGCATTCAGGGCCAGCAGGTTGGTCTGGTCGGCAATTTCGCGGATCACGCCCATCACTTCGCTGACCTTCCGGCCGTCGCCTGCCAGGCGCTCCACAGTTGCGGCTGATTGGCGGATCTGGTCGCTCAGCCGGCCCATGCTGTGTGTCGCCTGTTGTGTACGGTTGTCAGCGTCATCCACCTCGGCGGTGGCTTCCCGGGTCTCCACGGAAACCGAAGTGGCGTGGTTGGCGACGTCCTAGGCGGTGGCAGACATTTCGTTCATCGCTGTGGCGATCTGCTCGATGCGCTGGTGGGACAGGTCGGAATGGTTCGCGACCGCCTGGGCGTTGCTGCGGAGACTCTCGCTGGTACTGGAAAGCTGCTCTGCAAAGCGTCCCATAAGGGCTCCGGTCTCAGACAGGAAGGCATGCAGGTTACGTGCTGCATCAGCCAGGCGGCCGAGTTCGTCCTCGCGTCGCAGGGTGGCCGGATCTGAAAGGTCGCCTTCGCCCAGGCTGTGAAGTTGGGCCGTCAACGTACGGACCGGTCGCACTACGGAGCGGGATAGCACCAGGATGCACAGAAGGGTTCCTGCGATGATGGACAGCAGCATCAGCGACCCGATAAGGGTGGTGTTGCGGCTGACGGATTCGTTCAGGGCGGACGCCTGCGTCAACGCCTGCTCACGGATCAGCGTAGACGCTTCTTCGATCAGTTGAGCCGGCTCACGGTCAATGCCCTGCACAGCCTGGTCACCGGCCTGGTGGTCATAATTTGACCGGCTGAAGGCTTCGAAGCCTTCCCGGTAGGCCAGGCCCATACGCTGGTGGGCGTCCCGGAAACGACTCATCAGGTCCCTGGCTTCACCGTTCTGGAGCCGGGGTAGGAGGTCGCCCAGTGCCTGTTGAATGCTGGTCTCCTGCTGCTGGAACTGGCGCCAGTACTTGTTCCGCTGGTCACTGTCACTGCCACGGATCAGCACGTTCTTCCATTCCTGAACCTGGGTCTTGAACTGATTGAGGATGTCTTCAGCTTCCAGGGCGTTGACCATCTGGTCGCTGGCCAGGGCGTGGTATTCCCGGTTCGAACTCAGCGAGTGACTGAAGTAAAGCAGGGCACAGATAGCAACCAGCAGGTTAGCTGCCAGGACAACGGAGAGGACTCGGGCGAGAATACTTCTGGAAAACAGGGACATTAGTGGTCTGGCGCTCCATGGCAAGGCGGGCATATGGTGGAGTTAACGGCCGTGGCACGGATTTCTTGAGCGTTAGTAAGCGGGTATTTTCCGAGTTCAGGAGATGGCAGTGGATGTGGGAGGGAGGCGAGCTACGAGCAAAATAAAAAGCCGCCAACCTTGTAAAAGGTGGCGGCTTTTCGGAATATGGCTCCCCGACCTGGGCTCGAACCAGGGACAAACGGATTAACAGTCCGTTGCTCTACCAACTGAGCTATCGGGGATTGGCGTCGAGATGGCGCGCATATTAAGGTCTTTGGGGGGTGGGGTCAAGCCCCTGAAAACACAGGATTCGAATTTTCACCATGTCTGAAACAGCGGTATCCGCAAGTCCTGAACAGGCACCGGCGGAGGTGGCTTCCACGACGCCTTATCGGGCTCCATTGCTGCTTCGTAGTGGCCACGCCCAGTCTATCTGGCCCAGCCTCTTCCGGCGGGTGGACCTGCGTGAGCCCGAAGCGGAAGCGATTGTCACACCAGACGATGATGAACTCTGGCTGGACTGGTACCGGCAGGGTTCGGATCGGGTGGTCGTTGTCTGCCACGGGCTGGAAGGGCACAGCCGGCGCCCCTATGTGCAGGGACTTGCCCGTGCACTGTTGGCGACAGGCTGGGATGTACTGGCCTGGAACTATCGCTCCTGTGGCGGTGTCATGAATCGTCAGCCCCGGTTCTACCACAGCGGCGCTACCGAAGACCTCGATGTGGTGGTTCGCCATGGCCTGGGCCAGGGTTACCAGGCCATGGCGCTCGCCGGTTTCAGTATGGGCGGTAACCTGGCGCTGCAATACCTTGGCGAGCAGGGTGAAAGGGTGGACAGCAGGATTGCCGGTGCGGTGACCTTCTCAGTCCCCTGCGACCTGGCCGGGGGCGCTGATGTATTGGCGCTCCCGAGCCGTCGGCTGTATATGTCCCGCTTTATCCGGGACCTGAAGCCCAAGATGGCCGAAAAGGCCCGGCGCTTCCCCGAGCTGATCACCATGGAGGGCTATGACCGCATCCGCACCTTCCACCAGTTTGATGAGCGGTATACGGCACCGCTTCATGGCTTCGCCAGCGCGCAGGATTACTGGCACAGGGCGTCGTCCCTGTTTCGCCTGAGGGATATCCGGGTGCCCGCGCTCATAGTGAACGCCGCCGACGATCCTTTCCTTTCACCCGCCTGTTTTCCCGGAGATCCGGGAGTCCTCGGTGCGTGGACGCAACTGGAGACTACCCGCCATGGCGGGCACGTGGGATTTGTGCAGTACGGCCGTGGTGGCTGGTACTGGTCCGAGCAGCGGGCCGTGGATTACCTTGGCGCGCTCGTCCGTTAGACATGGCTCTGCAGGGGCGGCCAGGCAAACTACCGGCTGGCGGATGCTGTTTCCTGCAGGAGCGGCTGAAGGTGCGGCCAGACGTTTTCCAGCAGGAGTGGCTGGGCTTCGCTGGTAGGATGAATGCCATCATCCTGCATCAGGCCATCGCCATTGTAGATTCCGTCCAGAAAGAAGGGAACCAGGGCCGTGTCATACTGGTCTGACAGGTTTGGGTACATCTCGGTGAACAGGCGGGTATAACTGGCGCCATAGTTGGGAGGAATCTGCATACCGACCAGCAGTACACGGGCACCGGCCTGCTGGGAGGCTTTAATCATGGCCGACAGGTTGTCCCGGATGACCGGCGGCTGGAAGCCCCGAAGGCCATCGTTGCCGCCCAGTTCGATGATGACAATATCCGGTTGGTGCTTGTCCAGCAGCGCCGGCAGGCGACGGGCACCGCCATCAGTGGTTTCTCCGCTGATGCTGGCATTGACCACCTGCCACTGCTCGTGGTCGTGCTCTTCCAGGCGCTCCCGAAGCAGGTTGACCCAGGCAATTTCTGTTTCCACCCCATAGGCGGCACTCAGGCTGTCGCCCATAACCAGGATGGTCCGGGCTGCAGCGGCACCGGGCAGGACCAGGCAAGCCAGTAACCAGAAAAGCAGAACCGTTGATCTCTGGCGGGAAAATACCGTAGTTATAGAAGCAACCACCGAGTTAACGACCATTAAGCGTCCTCTTGTCTTTCTATCAGGCAAGGTAGAGTGGCAAATACTGAATCAGTTCCCGGAGCATACGTGACAGACCTTTCCAGCGGACCCCGACAGACTTCCGAAGCCATTCTCACAGTAACCGACCTGACTCAGCGGGTAGACCTGGGCAGAGATACGCTCACCATCCTGCAAGGGGTCAGTCTTGAAATCAAGCGTGGAGAATCCGTAGCCATTGTGGGGCGCTCAGGGTCTGGAAAGACCACGTTGCTGGGCCTGCTGGCAGGGCTGGATACGCCCACCGAAGGTGAAGTGGTGCTGGAAGGCAAGGCCATCAGCCGACTGAGTGAAGATGAGCGGGCCGCGTTGCGGGCCCGGCGTGTTGGCTTCGTGTTTCAGTCGTTCCAGTTGCTGCCCGCACTCACTGCGCTGGAAAACGTGATGCTGCCGCTGGAACTGGCGGACTTCCCGGACCCGCAAGCCCGGGCCCGGGAGTTGCTTGGGCGTGTCGGGCTTGGTGATCGCCTGACTCATACCCCGCGCCAGCTTTCCGGGGGTGAGCAACAGCGGGTGGCCATTGCCAGGGCGTTCGCCTGTGAGCCGGTGATCCTGTTTGCGGATGAGCCCACCGGCAACCTGGATAACCAGACCGGCCAGGAGATCCAGGAGTTGCTGATGGCCCTGAACCGGGAGCAGGGCACTACCCTGGTGATGGTGACCCACGATGAAACCCTCGCGGCCCGTTGTCAGCGCCGCCTGACCATTGAGGCCGGACACTTGGAAGCCGCCCGTGAGGAGACCGCCTGATGTCGGCCAGCCAGAAACTGGGTTCCGTCAAGAGGGACTGGCGCCAGCGTGACGTCAAGGTGGTGCTCAGTGCCCTGATCATTGCGGTGGCCACCGTTGCGATCATTGCCCTGTTCGCCAGCCAGCTTCAACGCACGCTGATTACGTCTGCCAGTTCCTTCCTGGCGGCGGACCGCCAGCTCGAGGCCGAGCACGGCAAGCCCATTCCTGCCGAATGGCGGGAAGAAGCCCGGAACCGGGGACTGCAAACTGCCCGTATGGTGGAATTTTCAACCATGCTGAGCGGCGGCGAACGTTTCCAGCTGGTGTCTATCAAGGCAGTCAGCGATGAGTATCCTCTGCGGGGGAAGATTGAATTCCAGCAGGATGCCGACAGTGACCGGCAGTTGCTCGGGCAGGGCCCACGTCCCGGGGAGGCCTGGCTGAATCCCCGCCTGGTGCGACTGCTGGAGATTGATGTTGGTGACACCGTCGAGGTGGGTAACCTTGAACTTACCGTATCCGGCCTGCTGGTCCGTGAGCCGGATGGGGGCTTTAACCTTGGCGGACTGGCCCCCCGGGTGATGATGCACGCGGACGACGTGGATGCTACCGGTGTCATCCAGGAAGGCAGCCGTGTCGAGTACGTCAACCTGTTTGCCGGTGAAGAAGCTGCACTCGATGGCTTCTACCAGTGGCTCCAGCCACGGCTGGAACCCTCCCACGAATGGGAAAGTATCCGGGATGGCGAAGCCCTCTCCGAGTCCCTCCAGCGGGCGGAGCGATTCCTGCTGCTGGGGGGCAGTATTGCGGTTCTGCTGGCATCGGTGGCAGTGGCGGTGGCCAGTCGTCAGTTTGCCGTCGGCCAGCGGGACACTGTCGCCCTGCTCAAGACGCTTGGCCTGTCCAGCCGACGCATCGGCCATATGTACCTGGTGCGCCTGTCTGTCTGGGGCCTGGCTGGCATGGCCGGAGGGTTGCTGGTGGCGCTCCCTGTCTATGGCTTTCTCAACAATCTGATGGCCAGGGTGCTGGAGCAGGAGATTCCGTTCACGGTGGATCTGCCATCCCTGATGCCCGCCCTGGCCACGGCGGTCGTTTCACTGTTTGCGTTTGCGTATCCCCCGATTCGTCGCCTGCGCCATGTGCCTGCGATGCGGGTGCTGCGCAGTCAGCCCGGTGAGGCAGACAGTCGCGCCTGGAGCGATATCGCCATTGCCGTAGTGGCCATTTTCGGCCTGGTATGGCTGTACGCCCGTGAAGTGATGCTGGTAGTGGCACTGATTGGCGGGCTGGTGGCGTTACTGGGCACCCTGGCCCTGCTGGGCTGGTTGTTGCTGCTCGCCCTGCGCCGTGTCACCGGTGGCGGCAACGCCTGGCGCCTGGCGCTGGTTGGCCTTTACCGGCATCGCCGCGCAAGCCTGTCACAGATTGCCGTGTTCGCCATGACGCTGATGCTGGCCAGTACGCTGATCCTGGTGCGTTCCTCCCTGCTAGCGGACTGGCAGGCACAGTTGCCGGAGCAAACCCCTAACCATTTCCTGATCAATATTGCCCCGTCGACTGTGGATGAGGTTGACGCCTTCTGGCGTGAGCAGGGGCAGGGCCTGGATACCCTCTATCCCATGGTCCGGGGACGCCTGACCGAGATAAACGGCCAACCGGTGAGGCAGGTGGTCAGCAAGGATGACAGCGTGAACGCCCTTAACCGTGAGCTGAATCTTACCTGGATGGAAAGCCTGCCGGAGGATAATCGGATTGTTGCGGGCGACTGGTTCGGGAGTGATCAGACGGAAGGGGTTTCCGTCGAAGCGGAACTGGCGGCTGAACTGGGCGTTGACGTTGGCGATGTGCTTGGATTTACCATCGGCTCGGAAACCATCGCCGAACCAATAACCAGTATCCGCACGGTGCAATGGGAGAGTATGAAGCCCAACTTCTACATGGCATTTCCCCCTGGCGGCGCACTGGAAGGGTTGCCTGCTACCTGGATTACCAGTTTTTACCTGCCGGAGGACCGAAAGGACGCCCTTAACGAATTCACCCGCGAGTTCCCGACGGTTTCCCTGCTGGAAGTCGATCACATCATCGAGCGAATACAGGCAATCGTGGGGCAGGTAACCCAGGCCATTGAAGCGATACTGGCGTTGATCCTGGCGGCTTCCCTCGTCGTCATGGCAGCTGTGGTCAGTGCCACGCTGCAGGACCGGCAACGGGAGGGCGCCCTGTTGCGGACTCTGGGAGGTCGCCAGTCGTTGCTGGTAAACAGCACCATGCTGGAATTCGGCCTGGCGGGTTTGCTGGCAGGGATACTGGGCGTACTGGCGGCGGAAAGTGCAGTGTGGGCCCTGCAGTACCGGATGTTTGGCGGCGAATTCCGGTGGCACTGGCAGGTGGCGCTGCCCATCCCGCTGATCAGCGGGTTCGTACTGGCACTGCTGGGCCGATGGCAATTGCGGCCCGTGTTGCAGGTCAGCCCGATGCTGCTGTTACGACGGCTGGAATGACGACCGGGATGCGCCCGCCGTCGGACGAACCGTGGCGGGTGCATTGGCTCAGCGGTACTGGTTGAGGATCTGCTCCAGCTCGCCACTGGCTTTCATTTCGGCCAGCTCTTTGTTGAAGGCTTCGGCAAACGATGCCCAGTCCTGGCGGAGCATCAGGCGGTAACCATAATCGCTGAGTGCCTGGTCGCTATGGCGAAATCGTCCCTGCCAGTTATTCTGACGAATAATCCACTGGCCCACGGCCAGGTCGGCGATTGTCGCGTCCAGGCGCCGTCCATGGAGCAGGTAGGTGAAGATGTCCCGGTCGTCAGACACCTCGTACCGCCCAATAATGCCGCTTTCAAACAGCGGCTCCAGTTCAGGGTAATGGTAGCCGAGCGGTGTCACCAGGGTGACATCCTTGAGTTTTTCCAGACCGTCGAACCGGAAGTCAGATTCAACCGGTGTAAAGAAGACTTCCCGGATGGATACGATGGCATCGGTGAACAGGAAATCCCCCGGCGTTTCCGTCCATTCCCTGGCCCTGGGTGTCGCATCAATGTAGCCATCCTGCAGCATGGCATCTACGCGCTTGCGTGGAATTTCATGGGGCTTGAGGTGGTAACCGAGGCGCTCGGAGATCCGGCTGACCACCTCATAGGCGATACCACCATAACGGTCTTCACCAAGGTGAATCAGGTAGGGGGGGTAGCCGCTGGTAGACACGTTGAAGTTGAGGGTCGGGTTCTCGCCGTTCAACGGTTCGGACGAAGTCACCGGTTCACTGGCATTGGCCACGGTGGACGCGAGGGGAATGACAGCCGTGGCCAGCCAGCGCAGAAGGGGATGGAGCATGGTTAAGATACCCTGTTAATGCTGTTTCACACGGTATGGATGTCGCGCCAAAACCGCAGGGTTGAGACTCAATGCCCAGTGAGCAAAAAGGGCATCCGATCCGTCTGCCTGTCCTGTAAGCGTTTTCTGATTCCTTGTTAGCTTGCAAAGATTGTTACCCGTTTCGTTCTGCTATTCAACCCTCAAAAAGTCGGAACTGCTTCATCCCCATGCCTTATCGAGTATTGACCGGACTTCTTTGAGGCTGGCCTCCCGCGGGTTGTAGATAATGGATCCATCATCCAGCGCCTGGCGGGCGATGGCATCCAGCTGGTCTTCTTTTAGCTTGCCGGTCTCCCGCAGGGTTCTGGGCAGTTCACAACGGTGGTGCAATTCGTCCCTGAGGTGACGGATGGCAGAGATGGTGGCCTCTGCGCGACGGGACGCGGGAGTGGCTGACCAGACTTCCGGACCCTCCAGGTAAAGCAGGAGCTCTGCCAGCGGCTCACGTATGTCTTCCAGGTTGTATTCAAGTACGTATGGCAGGTAGAGGCTCATGCAGAGACCGTGGGGAAGGTGACAGATTGCGCCAGTGGCATGGCCAAGGGAGTGGACCAGGCCCACCATGGAGTTGGAGAACGCAATACCCGCCATGGTCGAGGCTTCCGCCAGGTCCAGCCGACCCTTGGCGTCGTCAGGGTTGTCCATAACCGCCAGTAATGAACGACCGATTTTCCTGATCGCGGCCGTCGCATAGGCGTCGCTGAGAGGGTTCTTGGCCAGGCAGGTGTAGGCTTCCGTGGCATGGGTCAAGGCATCCATGGCGGTCGCTGCCGTGATGTGGGGCGGCAGGGTCAGGGTCATTCTCGGGTCGATGATCGCGGCATTGGGCAGCAGGAATGACGACGTGAAGGGCAGCTTCACTGACCGCTCGGTGTCGGCAATCACGGCTACAGAGGTGACCTCCGAGCCCGTGCCAGCGGTTGTCGGAATCACAAAGAAGGGACGCAGGGGCCGGGTCAGGACACCTGCACCGCTGTACGCGGCGATGTCATCACCGCCCTCGGAGACCAGGATATTTACGGCCTTCGCGGTATCGATGGAAGACCCACCTCCGATCGCGATAATGGCGTCGCATTGTTGCTGCCGGTAGAGGTTGGCGATATCCCGGACGATCGTGGTGGAGGAATCCGGCGGCACTTCATCGTAGATGGCCGCGATGGTGACCGCGCTCTCTTCACAGGCAGCGATGACCGGATCCAGCAGGCCAGCGGCCCTTACGCCTGCATCGGTGATGATCATGGGGCGGACAGACGCGATGCCGGTCAGCTCGTAGGGCAGGTGCTCCAGTGCGGCTTCACCGGCGATGACCTTTACCGGGCAGAAGAACTCGTAATAGCGACTCATTGTGACAGGCCCTCTTTGCGTAAATCGCGGATCATCGAAAAAGCCACCCGGCGATACACACCGATGGCTCCGGGTACCTTTTCCAGCAGGCCAAGTTCGGACGGGTATTCCTTAACCGCCCTGCGGGCAACAAGCCTTGGCAGGATGATCGCTTCCAGGCGATTGAGAATCCGGGTCATGCGTACTGCCAGGGCAATGTCACCGTCCACCACCATCCGGTCGTTGGCAAAGGCCTCCACCGTTTTTTCCTGGAAGGAAAGCACCAGGAACGCATGGGCAAGGTGCTTGAAGCGGATGGACAGGTCCACGGGGCCCTGGTAATGGCTGCCCAGGTAGCGAAGAGAACCGCCCCCGGTGTGTTCAACCGCCAGCGAGGGGCCGGCAGGTAATACCGTCATCTGGAATACCAGGCCTTCGGGCAACGCTGAGGCCTCATCGATAACCGTCTTGTCGAAGCGGGAGATGGCCTCCAGGGCATGGCCCATGAAGCGGAACATCATGCCGACATACTGTCGGCGCGCGCGACGCGCGGTTGAGCGGGAGAAGCTTTCCAACATGGGCAACACCTTCGTGGGCAGGCCAGGAATACTGAGTTTCAGGGGGATTGCCCAGCCAAGTCAATGCCGGATGGCGGGAAGGGAGACACGTGACCGAAGGGCAGGGAGCTGCCCTTCGGTATGCAGGGGGTTACCTGAGGTTTGACAGCTTGCGTTTTGCTTCTTCAGCCAGTTCGCCATCCGTCTTGGCGACTTCGTTGTAATAGGCTGCCGCCTTGTTACGGTCACCCTGCCGGGCCGCAATGTCCCCCAGCCTCAGATAGGCAATGGAGGTGGGAACCACTTGCGCAGACGCCTCCAGGTCGGTCCTGGCGCCCTGCAGGTTACCCTTATCCAGCCGGTCAAGGCCTCGGTACAGGCGATAGCTGAACATCTCCGGGTAGAGCTCGACGGCTTTGTCAAAATCCGCTTCGGCCTTGTCCGGGTTGTTCATGGCGTCATACAGACGGGCCCGGGTGGCAAAGAACGCCGCCTCGCGGGGTGCTTGCTTGAGGGCCTGGTTCACCTTGTCCAGCGCCGCCTGGTACTTCTTCTCACCGGCGAGCTTGAGGGCTTCATCGTGCAGGTCGTAGGCCGGCTGCAGGCGCTTTGCTTCGGCGATCATCTGCTGGTACCTGTCCCGGTTTCGGGTACCTCCAGTGCCCAGCTCCCGGGCCATTCGCCGGTTCTCGTCAACCCGTCGCTGTGACGGCGGGTGAGTAGCGAACAGACCTTGCAGGAAGCTGGACGAGCGGCCCTCGGACAGTTCAAGGAACAGCTCCTGTAGTTCCACCGCTGCCTGGGGGTCATAGCCGGCTTCCACCATGTATTCGATACCGTAACGGTCAGATTCCAGCTCGTGGGACTGGCTGTACTGGGCCAGGGCCAGCTGGCTACCGACGGCGGCGCCGCCCATGATCAGGCCACCCCATTCGTTATCACCCAGTGCCAGGCCCAGCCCCGCCATACCGGCGCTCAGCAGCATGCCCTGTTGCATACGCTGAACACTGTGGCGGGCAGCGGCGTGGACGATCTCGTGGCCAAGGACGGATGCGAGCTGGGCTTCATCCTCCAGCTTCACCAGCAGCCCGCGGTTGATGGCAATCTTGCCGCCCGGGAGCGCCCACGCATTGGGCACACTGCTGTTCAGTACGGCGAATTCGTAGGGCAGGTCAGGTCGGTCACTGACCTGTGCCATCTTGTTGCCCACTTCCTGGACATAGACTGTGAGCTCCGGGTCCAGGTAGAACCGTCCACCCTGGGTCTGGATGGTGGGGGTGTAATTTTCCTGACCGAGCTGACGTTCCTCGTTCTCGCCGATCAGTGACAGCTGGGACTCACCGGTAACCGGGTTGGTGGCGCAGCCGCTGGTCAGAACAACCAGTGCCGTCGCAGCAGAGATAATGGCTGCCCTGGCCCTGGTCAAAGACAGTTTGCTCACGTAGGTCTCCTTGCCTGTTGTTTGAGATGTGTGCCCAGAGTGTCCCTCAAGAACACCCTGGTATAATAGCTGAATCTGTTGCTTCAGGTAGTCCTCCAGCAATCGGGGTGTCGCCGCTGAACCCATCGATTAAATGGGGTATGATCCGCCCGTTTTTCGCCCGACGACAGGATCGCTATGACCGATAAAGTGCTTATGGACCGGGTCGACCGGTTCATCAACATCCTTAACCAGGCCCGTGACCTGGGGCTGACCGTTGCGGATGCCGACGCAGGGCAGTTGACCCTGTGCCTGCCCTACAGCGAAAAAATCATCGGTAACCCGGAAACCGGCGTGATTCACGGGGGGGCCATTACCACGCTGATGGACACCACCTCGGGCTCTGTCATGATCTGCGCACTGGACGAGTTCGAACTGTGTCCCACGCTGGACCTGCGCGTCGATTACATGCGTCCCGCCGAGCCGGGCAAGCCGGTCTACGCCCGGGCAGAAATCCGCAAGATGACCCGAAACATCGTGTTTACCCGCTGTGAAGCCTTCCAGGACGATGGCGAGATCGTGGCCACCTGTGTGGGCACCTTCATGCGTATCGGCAAGGATGCCACACCCAAGGCGTACCGCGACATGATCATGGGGGTGGACCAGTGACTACTGCAGATATTCTTCGCGAAACCCAGCAGACCGGTGACTTTACCCGGCTCCTGGAGAGCATCCCCTACGCCGGTTACATTGGTCTGCAGTGCGACCGGTTCGGCGATGACCTGATCTTCCGTCTGCCCCGCAAGGACTCCAACCTGGGCAACCCCATGCTGCCGGCCATCCACGGCGGTGTGATCGGCGGCTTCATGGAAGTTTCCGCGGCCATTTACCTGATGATGTCCCAGGACACCTTCCGTATGCCCAAGATCGTGGATTTCTCCCTCGATTACCTGCGTGCGGGACTGGACCGTGAAACCTACGCAGAGTGTCACCTGACCCGCCAGGGTAACCGGGTGGCCAATGTGATGATCAGCGCCTGGCAGAAATCCCGTAACGAACCCATCGCGACGGCACGGGCGCATTTCCTGCTGGAAAAGTGAGTCCTTTCTGGGGCTTGAAATGGCCCTCGATATCCCCAAATTAACTCCACACCATGAATCAGCCACACCGGCCGGTTGTTATCGGCCGGTGTGGGACGTTTGTCAGACATTGAGCAGGAGATACCGCGCCATGACGGTTGATACCGGTAAAGAAACCCTGGGTTTTCAGACCGAGGTGAAGCAGCTGCTTCACCTGATGATTCACTCCCTCTATTCCAACAAGGAAATCTTCCTGCGAGAGCTGATCTCCAACGCCTCGGATGCGGAAGACAAGCTGCGCTTCGCCGCCCTCAAGGACGACAGCCTGTACGAGGATGATCCGGAGCTGAAAATTCGCCTGGACTATGACGCTGATGCAGGCACCGTCACCCTGACTGACAACGGCATCGGCATGTCCCGGGACGATGTAATCGAGAACCTGGGCACCATCGCCAAGTCCGGAACCGCCGAGTTCCTGAAACAGCTGTCCGGTGACGAGAAGAAGGACAGCAAGCTGATTGGCCAGTTCGGGGTTGGCTTCTATTCAGCATTTATCGTGGCCGACAAGGTGGAGGTCTATACCCGCCGCGCCGGCGCACCCAAGGCCGAAGGCGTGCACTGGGAGTCCCTCGGTGATGGTGAATTCTCCATCGAGAACCTTGAACTGGACAACCGTGGTACCCGAATCGTCCTCCACCTGAAAAAGGACGAGAAGGAGTTTGCGGACGGCTGGCGCCTGCGCAGCCTGGTCAAGAAGTACTCGGACCATATCTCCTTCCCGGTGGTCATGAAGTCCGAATCGGAAGACGAGGACAAGAAGGGCGAGGACGAAACCGTCAACGACGCCACCGCCCTGTGGACCCTGCCCCGTACCGAGATCAAGGACGAGGAGTACAAAGAGTTCTACAAGCACATCGCCCATGACTTCGAGGACCCGCTCACCTGGTCTCACAACAAGGTGGAAGGCAAGCTGGACTACACCAGCCTGCTGTACATCCCCAAGCGTGCACCGTTTGACCTCTATAACCGGGAAGCGCCCCGCGGGCTGAAGCTGTACGTACAGCGCGTGTTCATCATGGACGACGCCGAGCAGTTCCTGCCGCTGTACCTGCGCTTTGCCAAGGGTGTGATCGACTCAAACGACCTGTCCCTGAACGTCTCCCGGGAGATCCTGCAGAACGACAGCACCGTGGAGTCCATCCGCAGTGCCATGACCAAGCGCGTACTGGACATGCTGTCCAAGCTCGCCAAAAAGCAGCCCGAAGACTACCAGGGCTTCTGGAACGAGTTCGGCACAGTCCTCAAGGAAGGCCCGGCGGAGGACTTCAGCAACCGGGAGAAGATTGCCGGCCTGCTGCGGTTTGCCTCGACCCACACCGGCGAGAGCGCCCAGAATGTCTCCCTCGACGACTACATCGGCCGTATGAAAGACGGCCAGAACAAGGTCTATTACATCACCGGCGACAGCTTCCAGGCAGCCAGCAGCAGCCCGCACCTGGAAGTCTTCCGCAAGAAAGGCATCGAGGTGCTGATCCTTTCCGATCGCATCGACGAGTGGATGATGGGTTACCTCAGCGAGTACGACGGCAAGCAGTTCCAGGACGTCGCCCGTGGTGACCTGGACCTGGGCGAAGTCGAGACCGAGGAGGACAAGAAACACCAGGAAGAAGCCGCCAAGGAGCACAAGGACCTGCTCGAGCGGATCAAGACCGCCCTGAGCGACCAGGTGCAGGAGGTACGCGTGACCAACCGGCTGACCGATTCACCGGCCTGCCTGGTGGTCGGGCAGTTCGATATGGGCGCCCAGATGAAGAAGATCATGGAAGCTGCCGGCCAGAAAGTGCCGGAAAGCAAACCCATCTTCGAAATCAACGTGGACCACCCGCTGGTACAGCGATTGGAAACCGAGCAGGGCGAAGAGCGCTTCAAGGAGCTGTCCGCTGTCCTGTTCGACCAGGCCACCCTGGCCAGCGGCGAACAGCTGAAGGATCCGGGTGCCTACGTCAGCCGCCTTAACCGGTTGCTGCTGGAGCTGTCGAACTGATCTGCCATGCAGCAAATTATTGTGGACATCCAGATCAGCCCGGACGAGTGGATCAAGCTCTACCAGGGCGTTGCCACCGATGTCCACACCACGGCCCGGGACGGACGATCTGTCCGTTTCCCGGCCCGTATCCTCTCCCGCTTCTTCCTCCGCGATGGTATCCGCGGCAGCTTCCGTATCCTCTTCGACGACGCCGGCAAGTTCCTGTCCATCGAACGGTTATAGTCTTCTGACCTGACCATTGCGGGTCAAACATAACCACCTGTCCGTCAATCGATAGTAAAAAACTTTCAAAAAAGTTCTTTTAATTAATTGTAGCCAGGCCTGCTCCCCGGCGTACAGTGACCCTGTCGCTGATAACGCAGGAGTTGCCCTATGTCAGTGTTGACCGATTTCACGCAGTTAGCATGGAAAGAGACGCTCGCAATCCTTGCTGAATACTACGGCGACTATGCCAGCGCTCAATGCCCCGCTGGCCATAGCGATTCGCTATCCAGACGTTAGGAAAGTTTCAAGCAGGGGCGATCAGCTTGACCTATGTTAAGTGATGCCCCTCAACAACGTGTCCCTTGCCCAAGTGGTAAACACAGGAGTGAACGATGAGTCAGAATAACAGTACAGGTGGAAAGTGCCCGGTCATGCACGGAGCCAACACCGCCAGCAGTCAGAGCGTGACCGGCTGGTGGCCTGAATCCATTAACCTCGACATCCTCCATCAACACGACATCAAAACCAACCCGATGGATGAAGGCTTCGACTATCGGGAAGAAGTGCGCAAACTGGACTTCGACGCCATCAAGCAGGATCTGCATGCACTGATGACAGACAGCCAGGACTGGTGGCCAGCAGACTGGGGTCACTACGGTGGCCTGATGATTCGTATGGCCTGGCACTCTGCCGGTACCTACCGTATGGCCGATGGCCGCGGTGGCGGTGGCACCGGTAACCAGCGGTTTGCCCCGATCGCTTCCTGGCCGGATAACGCCAGCCTCGACAAGGCCCGACGCCTGCTGTGGCCGGTCAAGAAGAAGTACGGCAACAAGATCAGCTGGGCGGACTTGATGATCCTGGCCGGCAACATTGCCTATGAGTCCATGGGCTTGAAAACCTACGGTTTCTCCTTTGGCCGTGAAGATATCTGGCATCCGGAGAAAGACATCTACTGGGGTGCCGAAAAAGAGTGGCTGGCTCCCTCCGATGAGCGTTACGGCGACATCGAGAAGCCGGATACCATGGAAAACCCGCTGGCAGCGGTGCAGATGGGGCTTATCTATGTAAACCCGGAAGGCGTTAACGGCCAGCCCGACCCCATGAAGACCGCTGCCCAGGTGCGTGAAACCTTCGCCCGTATGGCCATGGACGACGAAGAAACCGCTGCCCTGACGGTGGGTGGCCATACTGTGGGTAAATGTCACGGTAATGGTGATGCTGGTGCACTGGGGGCCGAGCCAGAAGGCGCGGATATCGTCGGCCAGGGCTTCGGCTGGGATAACCCCAATATGCAGGGCAGGGCGTCCAACGCCGTCACGTCGGGCATTGAAGGCGCCTGGACCAAGGAGCCCACCAAGTTCGACATGGGCTATTTTGACATGCTGCTGGACCATGAGTGGGAGCTGAAGAAGAGCCCTGCCGGTGCCTGGCAGTGGGAGCCGGTGGACATCAAGGAAGAGGACAAGCCGGTGGATGCCACCGACCCGTCCATTCGCCACAACCCGATCATGACCGACGCCGATATGGGCATGAAGGTGGATCCGACCTACCGCAAGATCCTCGAGGACTTCCGCAAGGATCCGCAGCGGTTCCAGGACGCCTTTGCCCGTGCCTGGTTCAAGCTGACCCACCGTGACCTGGGGCCCAAGTCCCGTTACATCGGCCCGGAAGTGCCGGATGAAGACCTGATCTGGCAGGACCCGATCCCGGCCGGCCCCACGGACTACATCGAGGAAGTGGTCAAAGAGAAGATCGCCGATGCCGGCCTGTCCATCAGTGACATGGTCAGCACCGCCTGGGACAGCGCCCGGACCTACCGTGCCTCCGACATGCGCGGTGGTGCCAACGGTGCGCGTATCCGCCTTGCACCCCAGAAGGACTGGGACGGTAACGAGCCGGAGCGCCTGGCCAGGGTGCTGAAGGTGTATGAGCAGATCTCTGCCGACACCGGGGCCAGCATTGCCGATGTGATCGTACTCGGCGGCAGTGTTGGTATCGAGAAAGCTGCGAAGGCGGCTGGATACGACGTGCACGTACCCTTCCTGAAAGGTCGCGGTGATGCTACCGACGACATGACCGATGCGGCTTCCTTCGATGTGCTGGAGCCGGTGGCCGACGGTTTCCGTAACTGGCAGAAGAAGGACTACGTGGTCAAACCCGAAGAGCTGCTGCTGGATCGTGCCCAGCTGATGGGCCTGACCGCCGCACAGATGACCGTTCTGATCGGTGGTATGCGGGTATTGGGTACCAACCACGGTGGCAGCAAGCACGGTGTATTCACCGACCGGGAAGGCCAGCTGACGAACGACTTCTTCGTGAACCTGACCGATATGGCCTACAGCTGGAAGTCCGCCGGTGACAATCTCTATGAGGTTCGTGACCGCAAGACTGACCAGAAAAAGTGGACCGCTACCCGGGTCGACCTGGTATTCGGCTCTCACTCCATCCTGCGGTCGTACGCCGAGGTGTATGCCCAGGACGACAACCACGAGAAGTTCGTTCGTGACTTCGTCTCAGCCTGGGCCAAGGTCATGAACAATGACCGGTTCGACGTACAGGCCTGATACGCCAGTAGTGTCGTAAAAAGTCAGCCGGGCACCCTGATTTCAGGGTGTCCGGCTACCATCTTCCCCGCATATTCCTTACAATCCGCCCCGCCTGATTTTTGATCAGCTGAACCCTGACTCACTTCGTTCAGACCCTGGAGCTTCCATGCGAATTATCCTTGCCCCGATGGAAGGGCTGGTGGACGCACCGATCCGCGAAACCCTGACCCGGGTTGGTGGTATTGACCGGTGTGTTACCGAGTTCATTCGCGTGACCCACGGCATGTTACCACCGCGGATCTTCTACAAGTACGCGCCGGAACTATACAACCAGGCTGTGACAGAAGCCGGCACCCCGGTTGCGGTCCAACTGTTGGGCTCTGACCCTGAAATGATGGGCCGCCATGGTGCGAAAGCCGCCGAGCTGGGTGCAGGGCAGGTGGATATCAACTTTGGTTGTCCCGCCAAGACCGTCAATAAACACAAGGGTGGTTGTGTGTTAATGCGGGAACCCGAGCTGATGTACGAGATCGCTGCTGCTGTGCGCAGGGCTGTACCGGCTGAAATCCCGGTGACCGCCAAGATGCGCCTGGGCTACGATGACCGGTCCATGGGTGTCGCCTGTGGCCAGGCCCTGGAGGCAGCGGGTGCTGCAGAGATCGTTATCCACGCCCGCAGCAAGGTTGACGGCTACAAACCGCCAGCCTACTGGGAGGAAATTGCCCGGGTACGGGAGGCGGTCAACGCCCACGTGATTGCCAATGGCGAGATCTGGTCCGTCGAAGACTACTGGCGCTGCCGCAGGGTGTCTGGCTGTGACGACGTGATGATCGGCCGGGGCCTGATTGCCCGGCCGGACCTGGCCCGGCGCATCAAGGCCAGCCAGGCTGGAGAGGCCGAGCGGGAAATGACCTGGGCTGAGGTGGTCCCGCTCATCGCCGAGTATGCCGAGGCCCTCCAGGCCCGGCTCGAAGACCGCTATGTGACCGGGCGCATCAAGCAATGGCTCAATTACCTGCGCCAGGGCTTTGTCGAGGCGGAGCAGCTTTGGCCCCAGGCACGCAAACTGAAACAGGTTGATGCTATGCTGGGTTGTCTGGCGGGTACCGCTGGTGAAGAACAGGCAGCTTGAAGCTGTTGCCGTTAAAGACCGTAAGGGAATACCCCATGAAATTTCTGGTAGCGCTGATTCTTGGAGTCAGCATGATTTTCTCCGCCTCGCTGCTGAAGGATGGCCTGACCGAAATGCGCACCGGTGACCGCTATGTCACCGTCAAGGGCGTGGCCGAACAGGAGGTCACCGCAGACCTGGCCCTGTGGCCGATTCGTTTTGCCGCCAGCGGCGATACGCTGGACGCGGCCCGGGAGCACGCTCGCAAGAGCAGGGACGGTGTCATGGCCTTCCTGAAGCTGCAGGCTATCGCCGACGATGCCGTGGAGCTGCAACGACTGGATGTGGTGGACACCGGGGCGAACCCTTATCAGCCTGAGGGGGGCACCCGCAAATTCATCATTAACCAGGTTCTGATGGTGCGCACCGATGAAGTGGACAAGGTGCGACAGGCGGCCCAGAACGTCAGCGACCTGGTGGACTCCGGCGTCATCCTGTCGTCGGATTATGGCCCGGCCGGACCGACCTACCTGTTCACCCGTCTGAACGATATCAAACCGGACATGATTGCCCAGGCCACAGCCGCGGCGAGGGAGTCTGCGCAACAGTTCGCCCGTGATGCCGACGCCGAACTGGGCGGCTTGCGCCGCGCCAACCAGGGTGTCTTCCAGATCCTGGCTCGGGACCAGGCGCCGGGTGTCATGGCTGAACAGCAACCCGTGAAGACGGTGCGTGTTGTCTCTACCTTCGATTACTACCTTAGGTAGCGCTGGCGATGCCAGCTGCCCCGGCATATCCTGGCTATGCGCTCTTGCCCTGTGACGGGTTGCCGTTACCGGATTTTATGCGGAAAATCGCATAGTTGCCGTTGGCCTGGGCCACCAGCACATCATCCACATACAGGCGGGACTCCAGGTTGGCGATGGTCTTGCCGCGGTTGATCATTTCGGTGCGGCACACCACCTTTCCGGCGAACACCGGCTTGAAATACGTCATCTTGATCTCGATGGTGGCACACACCTGACCCTCATCCAGGGTGGGGAACAGGGCTGAGCCCATGCCGGTGTCGGCCAGCGCGAAGAGTACGGCGCCGTGGGCCACGTTATTGGTGTTCATGTGCTTTTCGCCGATCTGGATACTGTTAACGCTCCAGCCGGGTTCACTCTCATCCATGACCATATCGATCAGGTCGGGAAAGGGGTGTTTCATCATGGACTGTCAGCCTGTTATTGGGGGTATTGTTATTGTGGTCAGGTACGGAAGTTATCGGCACCGGTAAAGAGAGTAGTTTGCAAAGGATTTGTGTGAAATGGAAGTCTGTTGATGCTGCCAGTGTCACAGGAGGCCCCGGGTGGGGCCTCCAGGGTCTTAGCCTGCCGCTTCTTCGTCGTAGTGAGGGTAGGAGTGCTTCAGGGTGGCGTGGTTCAGGAGCATTTCCGCCTTCAGGGTCTCTCCGGCAGCATCGTAGATGCGTGATCGTACCCAGTAGGACTCTGTACGCTTGCTCTCTGACAGGGCAACGATTTCCCGGCGAATCAGGTAGTCTTCACCTACAAAGAGCGGGCCGTCCACCATGCGGATTTCCTGGTCGGCAAAAAGGCCGACAGTGGGCTGCTTCACCGGGAAGCGTGCATCCTTGCTGCTGTATTCGGCCAGTACACTGACCATCTCCAGGGGGATAATCGCCCGACCCCAGGGGGTCGAGCTGCCATCGCTGTACCAGGGGGTGTTTTCGGTGATGCGTTCGAGCTTCTGGTTCAGGGAGAAGGGGTACAGCTTGCCCATGTTCTGGTCCGGGTCCATGCGCACAGGCTCGTCTTTCTCTCCAGTCATGCCAATGCGGAGGTCCGACAGAATCACCAGCTTTTCCGGAGCCCGCAGTTTCGCCATCCGCTGGTCCAGCAGGGTGTCGCCGTCACCAGGGCCGAGGCTGGCACTGGCTTCCAGCACAGGGGTGCCGTCTGCCTTCTCGGCCCAGGCCCGGACCCGGGTGGCACCTGGTGCCGGCCGCTCAATGAAGGCACGTACCTGCTCCCCCTCAACCACCATGTTCTGGAAGTGAGCGGAGAAGCAGCCCCGTTCGAACCAGTCCCGCCCCCAGACTTCCGCCAGCAGCGGTACAAACTGACTGAAATGGGTGGGTCCTTCAATGGGGCCGGCCTGGAAGCCCAGCTTTTCGGCCATGCTGTCATCGTGGATGGACGTGTGCCCGCTGTACTCCTGGTCCGCCAGCATCTGCCGGGGCTCGCGAAGTGGGCCACACAGGTAGAGAGGTGTATCAAAGGCCATGGCTTGTCCTTGTTGTCGGTGAACCACAAACGGCACCCTCGGTCGGTGCCGGACGTTATTGGAACGCTAACTTTAGTCGATTCCCCGGTCTGGGCGAAAGCACTGAAGTATTCACTGGCCATCGCTGGCAAAGACGCCATCGCCGCAAACCGTCCCTGGTTTCTGGTTACCTCATCACCTACAGGATTGATCAGGGTCATAGGCTAACCACCATGCAAGCGGTAGCCTTGGTCTAGACTTGCTGAGAGGAGTCAGACCATTCACCCGGCCAACCAAAAGGAGGCTGCCCATGTACAGCAAGATTCTGGTACCCGTGGACCTTGGTCACCTGGAGAAACTGTCCAAGGCGCTCAACACAGCCATCGACATTGCCAGGCACTACAAGGCCACCCTCCATTATGTGACCGTTACCAACAGCACGCCTTCGTCGGCTGCGCACAGTACCCGGGAACTGGAGGAGGAGCTTGGCCGGTTTGCGGAGGAGCAGGGAAAGGACCATGGTATCGACACGTCCTGGTCGATGATTACTTCACCAGATACTGCCGTTGAGCTGGAAAAGCGACTGGTCTCAGCGGTCAGGGAGACCGGGGCGGACCTGGTTGTCATGGCCTCGCACGTGCCCGGTATTGGGGACAAGCTCCATTTCATCCATTCCAACGCCGCCAACCTGGTGAAGGATACGGATGTTTCTGTCTTTGTCGTGCGTTAACCGGGCAGTCCAGACTCTACCGTGAAGTTACTCATCGGCCTCAGCCGGCTGTTGCCGGCGTGGCTGACCCTCAGCGACGATCTGATCACGGCCAGACCGCTTGGCGCTGTAGAGTGCCTGGTCAGCCAGGCGCATGAGGCGCTCAGGGTCTGCCGGATCCCCGGGTTGCCAATGAACCAGTCCCGCGCTGAAACGAACCGTATGAGTGGCGGGTAGTCCGGGTATATCCAACCCGGCCAGTGCATCCCGTATACGTTCAAGCAGCTGAAAGGCGGCAGCTGTGTCTGTTTCCACCATCAGGATGACGAATTCCTCTCCGCCGAAGCGTGCCAGCAGGTCGGTGCTGCGCAGGTTTTTCCTACAGCATTCTGCAAATGCCACCAGGACCTGGTCACCCGTGCCATGACCATATTGATCATTGATCCGCTTGAAGTGGTCCAGGTCGATAACCGCAAATGACAGGTTGTGCCCATATCTCTGGCAACGCTCCATTTCAGAGCGAATGCCAGTATCAAAGGCTCGCCGGTTGAGGGTTCCAGTCAGCGAGTCCCTGGTGGCCAGCTGGTTCAGCTGGTTTTCGAGGGCTTTGTGGTGGCTGATATCGCGGAGCTCCAGAATGCTTTGTGACTCGCCGTTCCCGATGGGAGAGAGGGTGATTTCGCAGTCAAAGGGGCCATTGTCTCTGTGGACTGCCAACAGGTCCTGCTGACGGACACCGCCCTGATTGAGGTAACCCCTGAGTCTGACCTGGCTGCTGGCGCTGAACAATCCACTGACGGGCAGGCCCAGCAACTGGTCGCGATTGAGCCCTGTCAGCTGTTCCAGGCCGGTGTTGGCATCGGTGATAACCTTGTCCCTGAGAATGGCTACGCCTGACGTGGAAGCGGACATTAGCCGCTCGAAGCGTTCGGCACTTTGCCGGGCTTCGACAGCGTGGCGCTCGCTCTGGGCGAGGATTCGCTGCATGGTCATGAGCGTCACGCCAATAAAGCCCATGACAAGGGCCGGAATTGCAAAGTTGTAGGGCAGTAGGTAACTGAAGGACTCATAGGGCATCTGGTAGGGTTTGCCCTGCCACCAGTCCAGGTACCCCAGGGCACCCCGCATCAGGGTGACCACCGAGTAAACCAGCAGGCTCAGCCCAACCAGGAGGCGTGCGGGGCGAGTCACCGTATCGTTCCTGGCCTTGATCAGCAGCCAGATGGCCTGCATTGGCAAAAGTCCCGCAATAGTGGAATAAACGCCCATCAGGAAATCGGAGTTTCCGGAGTAAACCCAGTAGTGGATATTGAAGGCCACCATGGTGCCCACGCTGGCGGCAACAATCCACCAGGGCAAGGGGCGGCCCATAAACCGGAAAATGCCCAGCAGGAATATGGCCTCACCGGCAAGTTGTCCCGCGTTACCCAATACATTCAGTACGGGGTTGCCGGTAACCATGAAACCGATAAAGAAGACGATGCCGCCGATCAGTGACCAGCAACCGGCCATCCAGAACCCGGGGCCGGCGTAGGGTCTCGACATGCGCCACAACGCGGTTGCCGCAATGGCGACGGCAACCAGCAGGCAGAGCCCAAGGAGCATGGGTGAGAAATACAGCTGGCTCATCGGTCTGATAACTCCTGTAAATAAACGCCGATGGTAGCTCAGCGACAGATGGGTATCACAAACGGTTGACGAGGGCGCTCTGATGTAGCCGAACAGTATAAATCGGCTATGCGGATAGAAAAACTGCCCGGTGCGGCCTTAGCCTGTCTGGCCAGGCTCGTCCACTTCCTCTTTTCCGTTCCTGTTAATCTCGGGCAATACCAGTACAGCGCAGTTGGCGTTGACCGTCACATACTCTACGGTAGCTTTTCGCAGGGGCCAGTAGCCACTGCTGCCCCTGGATACCAGTATGACCAGGTCAACGCATAGCTGTGCGGCCAGCGCCACGAGTTTCTCGCCAGCTGCACCCGCCACTACGTGAAGACTGGCGCTTCGGTTCAGTGGCAGGTACTTGCGGGCAAGGAGGTCAAGCTTCTCCCGTACCCTTGTCTCCTTTTCTTCAGGGGCCTCTTCGGTGACATGCGGGAAGAAGCCGCCGCTGACAGGCTGATACACGCTGGCCAGGTGGAGCTCGCCAGTCTCATCCAGCAATGCCAGCGCCGCTTCCAGCGCACGCTTGCCTTCACCGTCGTCTTCCGGGTCAATCGCGATCAGTAGCTTCCGGTACATAGTCGGTCTCCTTTGGTTGGGGCGGTACGGCTTCCACTTCCGGATAGGCCTGGCCTTTTACCAGTTCGTCAATGCTGTAGCCCCGGTAGTCGGCATGGAGGGCCCGGTACAGGGCAACCGCCATGAAAATGAGTAGGACACAGAATGGCAGTCCCAGTGAGGTGATGACGTTCTGCAGGGCATCCAGACCCCCAGCCAGTAGCAGTGTGGCCGCAATTACCCCCTGGGCAGCTGCCCAGAATATGCGTTGCCGTATCAGTGACGGCTGGTCTTCCCGACGGGTGAGCAGGTCAATCACCAGTGAGGCAGAATCCGATGAGGTCGTAAAGAAAATGACGATAATCACCACGCTGAGCGCGGACGCTGCCTCTGCCAACGGGAATGCCTCAAGGAACGCAAAGATGGCTACTGAGGGGTCCTGCTGAACCTGCTGTGCGAGGGCCACCCCACCGCCGGATTCCACCTGGATGGCGGACAGGCCGAAGACGCCGAACCACACGAGGGTAAAGGCCGTTGGCGCGAAGAGTACACCGGCCACGAATTCACGGATGGTTCGCCCCCGGGAGATCCGGGCAATGAAGATGCCGACGTAGGGCGCCCAGGAAATGGTCCAGGCCCAATAGAACAGGGTCCACTGGCGCTGCCAGTCGCTCTCGCGAAAGGTTTCGGTCCAGAAGGCGAGCCAGGGAAGGGCATGGAGGTAGTCGCCCACACTTTGCACCATTCCCTCGGCGATAAAGACGGTGGGGCCGACGATTGCCACAAATCCGATCAATACGATGGCGAGCACGATATTGAGCTGCGAGAGGCGGCGCACGCCCTTGTCCAGACCGAGCGCGACAGAGGTTGCGGCAATACTGGCAATCACCGTGATCAGCACTACCTGGACGAGGCCACTGACGGGCACTCCGAACAGGTAGTTGAGACCGCTGTTCAACTGAAGTGTTCCGAGGCCCAGGGAGGTGGCGACACCAAACAGGGTTCCCAGTACGGCGATGACGTCCACCGTCCAGCCCCAGGGGCCGAACGTTTTCTCTCCGAGGATCGGGTAGAACAGGCTGCTGATCCGCATCGGGAGGTTGTGGCGGTAGGCAAAGTAACCAATGGCCAGCCCGGGCATGGCGAAGATGGTCCAGGTGTGCAAGCCAAAGTGGTAGAGCGCCAGGGTCATGGCGTCGCTGGCTGCCCGTTCAGAGCGGGGTTCCACGCCATCGAACGGGGGACTGGAAAAGTGGGAGACCGGCTCGGCCACACCCCAGAACATCAGGATGGTGCCAATGCCGGCGGCGAACAGCATGGTGAACCAGGTAAGGTTGGAGTAATCCGGCCGGCTGTCATCCGCGCCCAGACGGATGCGGCCGTAGCGACTCATGGCCAGCGCCAGCAGGAAAATCAGCAGCGAACTGACTGACAGGATATAGAACCAGCCCATATTGCGGGCAACCCAGCCGGTCAGGTCGCCAAACCGGATAGCCACTTCCTGGTCGAAGGGAATGGCCAGGGCAACAAACACAATGGCAATACCCGCCGAGGTAAAGAACACCCCGGGAATGGTCTGCAGGCCGAGCCGGCGTTGCAGCCGTTCTAGCACGTGCGCCTCCGTTACCGTCGTGAATGGAGGGCAGCCGTGAGCTGCCCGACTCAACAACGCTATCACATGCGGGCTGCTCAACGCCCTTGTCAGGTCAATTTATAGCGAATCGGCCTGTCCGGATCAGGGTGTTACCGTCAGAGGCAGGCTTAGCTCCATCAGCAGGTTGTCGGCGCCCGGCTCGCTGAACAGGCTGCAGGTGCGGCTGATCACCAGTTGCGATGCGCCTTCTTCCTGCAGTGCCCGCGTCACGGCACTGGCCGATGCCATGGGCAGTAGCCGTATGCGAGCGGCGATACCCTGTTGCTGCAGATAGCTCAACAGGTCTTCAGTGACCCGCTGATGGTCGCCATTCGTGGTACGAACCAGGACCGAGAGCGGCTGATGGTACTGCAGGGCAAGGTCGGCTCCCACGCGTACAGCCCGGTGGTTGGCCCCCTGGTCGTGATTGAGCAGGACCACGACCCGGCCTTGCGGTCGCTGGCGGGGACGGGTCCAAAGCAATACGTCTCCGGGGGCCTGGCGCACCAGTGACCGGGCGGTAGAGCCAATGCGCGAGCCCGGCGCAGCGGACCAGCCCACCCGGCCCAGAACCAGAAGGTCTTCCGGGCTTGCCAGGCCCAGGACTTCCTGCACTACCTGGCCCCGGCAAAGCTTCAGCGTCTGGGGAATGCCGCGCCGGGACATGGCCTGTGCCAGTGAACGCCTGGCCTGTTCCGCCAGGGCATGCATCCGTGCCTCGATGTGGGCTGAATCCAGGGGGCGGGCCTGGCCTGAGCTGGCGCCCACCTCCCGGGCAAAGCCATAACCGGCGCTGCGCAACAGGTTCACCTCTTCAACAAAGATGCCGAGCACTTCGGCACCGCGTGAATGCGCCAGATCCGCCGCCGCTTCAAGGGCATCGAGGCTGAGGCGGGATCCGTCCAGCAGCACCAGCACCCGGCCCGCGGGCCGGGTCGGGTCGGGGATCTTCGGTTCACTGGTCATCGTCGCCCCCTCCACTGCCGCTGTCGTTACCGTTGCCGCCGTTATCCCCGTTTACGTCCTTCTTGCGCCCGACTTCGGCGAACTCTGCAAGTCGGTCAGCGACCCGCCGGTTAAAGCTGCCATCGGGGAAGTTGCCGTCTGCGTCAGGTTCACCGGGCTCCATACCGGTCATCAGGGTGATGGCCTGGTTGATGTGGGTGACCGGGTAGATGGCAAACCGACCCTCACTGACGGCTTGCCGGACCTCGGCGTTCAGCATCAGGTGTTCGACGTTACTGGCAGGTAGCAATACGCCCTGGCCGTCTACCTTGCCGGATTGCTGACAGACGTTGAAGAAGCCTTCGATTTTCTCGTTTACGCCGCCAACTGCCTGGACCTCCCCATGCTGGTTCATGGAACCGGTCACTGCCAGGGATTGGCGCAGGGGTACACCACTGATGGCGGATAACAACACGCAGGTCTCAGCAACCGAGGCGGAATCGCCCTCGACGCCGCCGTAGGACTGCTCAAAGGCCAGGCTGGCGGAGAGCGAGAGTTCGCTCATGGGTGCGTAGTGGTTGGCCAGGAACCGGGACAGGATCATCACCGCCTTGCTGTGAATGGGTCCCCCCAGTTTGACCTCCCGCTCGATGTCCACCACCTGGCCCTTGCCGGGCCGCGCGGTGGCGGTAATACGGGTAGGCTGGCCAAACATCATGGCCCCCAGGCGCAGTACGGAAAGACCGTTGACCTGCCCGGTGACCTCGCCGCTGGTGTCGATCATCACCACGCCACGGCGGATCTGTTCAAGGCTGCGTTCACGGACCCGGCTGGCCCGGTAATCCCGCTCATCAATGGCCTGCTGGATATGGCTGGCGGTGATGAGGTCGCTCTCATTCCGGGATGCCCAGTGGTCGGCCTCGTTGAGCAGATCCTTTAGCACCCGGTCATGGGCAGTGAGTTTCTTCTGGTCACTGGCCAGGCGACTGGCGTGTTCGATCAGGCGCGCAACGGCGCCCCGGTCCAGGTTTCGTGCCTGCACCGAGCGAGCCATGGTGGCGATCATACGGGCATAGAGCTCATAGCTGCTGTCATCCCGGTCCAGGTCATCCTCGAAGTCTGCCTCAACCTTGAACAGGTCAAGGAAGTCCGGGTCGTAGTGGGAGAGCAGGTAATAAAGCATCCGGTCACCCAGCAGCACGACCTTGACGCTTACCGGAATCGGTTCCGGTTGCAGGCTGACGGTACTGACCAGGCCGTAAAGCCGTTCCAGCGACTCGATACGGATCTCACCGGAGAATAACACCCGCTTGAGGCTCTCCCAGGCCATGGGGTGAGTCAGGATTCGTCGGGCATCGACGATCAGGTAGCCACCGTTGGCCCGGTGCAGGGCGCCACCCTTGATCAGCGTGAAGTCAGTATACAGGTTGCCCTGGTGGGCCCGGTGCTCGATCTGTCCCGCCAGGTGCTGATGGTTTGGCAGGTCTTCGTAGATCACGGGTGCGCCTTCGGTACAGGCGTTATCCACCATCAGGTTGACCCGGTAACGATTGAGCAGGCCCGATGGCGGGCCGTTGCCGTCATCCTGGAAGGCCTCGGCGTGTTCTACGATGTCATTTCGCACCCTATCCAGGTGTTCGACCACCGCTGGCACGTGGGTCCATTTTTCCCGGAGTTCTCCAAAAGGTCCGCCAAGGGTGAGCTGAACCATTTCCTCATTGAGCGCATGGATACGTTCGCGGACTTCCTTGCGTAGCCGGGGAATCTGCTGGATAGCCTGCTGCAGTTTCTTCTGCAGTTCCTCAACCTTGGATTCGATGAGTTCCTTCTCGTCGTCGGAGAATTTCTTGTATTCATCCGGCTCGATGACCTCTCCGTCCCGCATGGGAGCAAAGGTGAACCCGGCCGGAGTGGTGATCATGGCGATGTTACTGCGGTTCGCTTCCTGCTGGATTTCGAACAGGCCCTGATGTTGACGCCGGGCCACCTCTTCCTGCAGTTCCTGCAACCTTGCCTGGTATTCCTCGCTTTCGAAGGTGGCCGGGACGGCGGTTTTCAGTTCGTTGGTCAGTTCCTGCATATCCTTGCGGAATTCCCGGCCCTGACCGGCGGGCAGTTCCAGGGCGCTGGGCTTGTCTGAGGACTCGAAGTTATAGACATGACACCAGTCCGGGGGCACTGGCTGAGTGGCGGAGTGCTTTGCCAGGAAGCGTTCGACCAGCTCATTCTTGCCGGCACCGGAAGGGCCGAGAACGAACAGGTTGAAGCCGCGGGCGGCCATGCCTGCGCCAAATTCAAGGGCGCGGAGCACCCGCTCCTGGCCAAAGGGCTGGTCCAGGTCTTCCAGGGTTTCCGTGGTATCAAAGGATAGCTTTTCAGGGGGGCAGTAGTGGTAAACCTGGTCCTCTGTCAGCGCGGTGGGTAACGTCATCCGGTCCTCCTTGGTGGTCCGTACTGCAGTGACAGTACCTTTTGGATCATTTCAAGGATAGACCAGTTGGCGCTCCCCGCGACTGACAGGGATCAAAAGGGACTTTTACTCGGTATACGGCAGCTTGGCGTAGGCGTGGCCTCCGTCTACTGCGATGGTGTCGCCAACCACATAGTCACCGGCGCGGGACGCCAGGAAGATCGCCGCACCGGCCATATCCTCGTCGTTGCCAACCCGCCCCAGAGGGGTCTTGTGGGCGACTTCATCCCCGTTATCGCGGGCATCCCGGTTCATTTCTGACGGGAACGGGCCCGGGGCAATGCCGCTGACCACGATGCGATCCTGTACCAGGCGTGCAGCGATGCGGCGGGTCAGGAAAATCAGGCCAGACTTGGAGGCGTGGTAGGAGTAGGTTTCCCATGGGTTGAGGCGGATGCCGTCAATGGAGGCGATGTTGATCACCTTGGCGGGCTTCTGGTCGGATGCGCCGGCCTTGAGCATACCGTGCAGGGCCTGGGTCAGGAAGAACGGCGATTTCAGGTTCAGGTCCATCACCTTGTCCCAGCCGTGCTCGGGAAACTCGTCAAAGTCAGCGCCCCAGGCGGCGCCGGCGTTATTGACCAGGATATCCAGGTGATCTTCCCGCTCCTGCAGCTTGCGGGTCAGCTCCCGGCAGCCTTCCACGGTGGACAGGTCCTGGGGCAGGGAGAAGCAGCGGCCATTGCCCTCGGAGAGTTCCTGGGCAGCGGCATCGCACTGGTCCGCCTTGCGGGACGAGATATAGACCTTGGCACCCTGGGCGATAAAGCCGGCGGCAATCATCTTGCCGATACCACGGGATCCGCCGGTGACCAGTGCCGTGCGGCCTTCAAGGGAAAACAGGTTTTCGAACATCAAGGTTGCTCCGAATTGTCGTTATGGGTAAATGGCCGCGCCTGACAACACACCAGCCGTTCAAGGCATGGCCACCAGCGCGGCCCGGCAACATAGCGCACCCATTCTGACGCTTTCCGGGCTGGATGAGAAGTTATTGGGCTATGACGGCGAGTGCGCCACCGGAAGGTGACCGGTCTTGACCCAGATTACGGTCTCCTGCTCCACGAACGGATGATGCTGGCTCATGTGGGGGCTGCGCAGCCAGGTACCGGCTGGATAGCTTCCAAGCTCGTCGCGGAACTCACCGGAGAGCACAAAGATCTCTTCTCCACCAAAATGGCGGTGGGGCTGGAAACGCTCGCCGGCCGGCCATTTTACCAGGGCGACGTGTTCATGCTCGAAATCGTGAAGGGGCATGACCTGCAGGCCGCCCTGGCCAGGCAGCCAGGGGGTAGTCCTGGTATCAACCCGTACGGTTTTCAGATCCCGGGGGTCGAACTGGTGCAGTTTGACCAGCAGGGTGCAACCCTCCCGGGAAAATGGAGCGTGGCCACTGCCGGGTGGGTTGCGAAGGTAGGTGCCGGCGGGATAATCACCGGTTTCGTCGGAGAATACGCCCTCCAGTACGAGGATCTCTTCCCCCAGTGGGTGCTCGTGACGATTGAAGCTGGCGCCAGGCTCGTAGCGAACCACAGAGGTGGCGTGTCCGCGCTCAGCCTCTTCCCGAGCCAGGGGCTTGCGCAGAACGCCCCCCGCCGGACTGGGCACCCACTCCTGCTGGTTGGTGTTGATCACCACCCGTTCATCAAAATTCATGTTGAGCATGTCGGCCTCCGCAAGGTAGTTGGCCAGTGTTACGTCCGCTCGCGTACGACGGATGACGGTCACCGGATGCCTGAATAATCCTTGACCCGGCAGGTGGTTTAAAACCCCTGGGCGGCTTCGTCTATACCGGGGCACCGCAACAGGTGGTGTTGCCACCTTTGCCGCCGGTTAATCCGGCCCCTTGAGATTGTCTAAAGCGCATCCATCAAGCAGGGACTGTCGGTGAGTATAGGCAGGGTGGGTTGATGCAGGTAACCGGTCAATCGGGAAAGAGCGTTTCCAGAACCCGCCGCATACGGCGGGTATGACTGCCCGGCCAGTATACCCGGCCACAGCCGGGGCACCTCAGAAACGGCCCCGGGCGGGCGCGTGCCTTGTCCGGCACCAGCGTTGCGACTTCCTGTTCAGTGGCCTGCCGCAACTCCGTATTACACACCATGCACCGGGTGAACAGATCCTCCGCCATACCGATACCGCATGCCTCGGCCACCTCCAGCAGTTGCTCGTGTGGCGACAATGACTGCAGCAATAAAGAGTTGCGGGGTCTGAGATAGGTGACCAGGTGGCGGTCACGGGT
Source organism: Marinobacter segnicrescens (assembly GCF_900111555.1). Lineage (GTDB taxonomy): Bacteria > Pseudomonadota > Gammaproteobacteria > Pseudomonadales > Oleiphilaceae > Marinobacter > Marinobacter segnicrescens. Next base: position 176,750 of record NZ_FOHZ01000001.1, on the reverse strand, counting down.
GAGCAGGATCCTGCCTTCCCGGTCGGCCAGGGCCACCAGGTCATGGTCATCAACATCCGGGATGTGAACGGTATCGAAGCCCAGCACCCGAAGCCATCGGGCCAGGCGGCCCAGCATGGCGTCTGCGGCAAACCGTTTTTCTGCTTCAGGATGGCTCACAATACACGCTTCCCGTCGTGAGGGCGTTCACCCCGGGGTGGATCGCCAGCGTGCCGCCGGATCGACCCCGGCAATGTTGCGCAGGCCGTCCACATCCATGAGGGTGATGCCCTGATTCTGGGTGGTGATCATATCTTGTTCACGCAACTGTCGCAGCACACGGCTGACGTGCACAATGCTTAAACCCAGGGTGTCTGCAATCACCTGCTGAGGGATGCGGAACGTGAGTGGAGATTGCAGGCCCTTGTTCGCCTGGTCCGCTTGCTCGGCCGGCACTTTGCGCAGTGACCGTACCCCAATGGGGTTGGCATAGCCACCGCGGTGCAGAATCTCCAGCAGGAAGTGTGCGACCCGGCGAAGCGCACCGTGGCGGGCGAGGCCTACGATGCGCTCCGTCATGATTGCCTGCCCTCGTGAGACCATGTGGAGCAGTAATCGGGCAAGGGCCGGTGAGCCCGTAAACAGGTGCATTACCGAAAGCTTGTTGTACATGAACAGGGCTGTATCGGTCATAGCCGCCAGGCCAGACAGGTGCAGCGGCTGCGAAAGCTGGTCCAGCCCAACGATCTCGCCGGGAAAGTGTACATCGATAATATGGCGTGTACCGTCGTGCAGGAAACGCTGGGTATAGCAAAGCCCCTTTTCCACCACGAACAGACCATGTGCAGGCTCGCCTTCTCGAAGAATCACCTCATCTTTCGGGCACACCAGGCGTTCTGACGGTAGTTCCACCAGTTGCCGGCGCTCCCGTGCCGGCAACGTGTCCGCATCTTCGAAACATGCATAGAGCCCTGCTTGTGATGCCATGGCGCACCTCCTGGTTCGCTGATTCCGTTACCTTTCACACCAATCCTGCGGCGCCGGCGACAAGTACCGGGGCTGGACAGGCAGTAACGCCTGTGTCTCAGCTGCCGCTTGCAGGTCATAAATTACGGTTTGTACGTATCCAAGCTATTGATTAATCGAATTTTCTGTACATAAAAGATTGCAGGCAGGTGCTCGGGTTTTCAATAAGGAGGGGGCGCAAGAACCGGGTGCCAGGGTGAAATCAAACATCCGTTTAATGTTTTCGGGTGTGCTTAAGTTGTTCTTGTGAACCATTAACCACGTGATCCGTTAGTGATTGTGGGGACGGATTCCGGGGAGGTTATTAAATTTCTGTAGTTGGGCAGGGACTGGATGTTTGCCCGCTTGCAGTGCCTTCCGTGGCGTGGTGCCGTCAGGCGCAGACGGTGTCCCTTTCCTTACGGCCGTGTGCCTTGTCAGTCAGTTCCTCCGTGTCCACTCGCACAAAGACTGAATCTGCCACGACGGTCATTACCTCACCTGCCCAGACTTCACAGATGACCCGACTCTTGCGGCCAACGTCGCCTTCAACCCGGGCTTTCAGGGTAAGTTCCACGCCCATGGGTGTGGGCTTCAGATAGGTCAGGTTGAGTTTGCCGGTGACGCAGTCGATTCGGGGCAGGGTGCCGGGCTCGCGGCCTTCGGCCCGATAGTGCCAGGCCATGGCAGTCCAGTTGGAATGGCAATCCACCAGCATGGCCAGCAGGCCGCCATAGACCAGTTCCGGCCAACCAGTGTATTCGGGGGCCGGTGTGTGCCGCGCCACGACATGGGTGCCGTCGTCTGACCAATAGCTTTTCAGTTGCAGGCCGGTGGGGTGAACGGTGCCACAGCCGAAGCAGATCCCGTCGGGGCTGGCCAGGTCCTGCAGTGCGGTGGGTGTATCAGTCATTACTGCTATCCTTTGTCGGTTTCTTAGATCGGGATAGCATAACCGCAGATCAAAAAGGAATCGAGCGGTCGCTCGGTTTTGGCAGGTAATTTCTCACTCAGGGTTACCGATGAGCGACGCGGGCGTCGTCGCTCATCGGCTTGACGGCCAGGTTACGCAGAACGCGCAGTTGCAGCCTGTGCCCGTGCAGCCCGCGCTGCATGAAGCTTGTTGTAGCTCTCCAGCAACCGCAGGTGCCGGTCAAGGCCTTCCAGCTGCATGTTGGTCGGCGTCAGGCCCTGGAAGCGCACACTGCCGTCCACGGAACCCACCACGGCGTCCATGGTCTCGTCGCCGAACATGCGTCGCAGGTTGACGTCAAAGTCCTCCAGTTCCAGTTCGTCATCCAGCACGATTTCCAGTACCGCATTCATGGCCCGGTAGTAGAGGTTGCGCTCGACCGTGTTGTCGTTGAACTGGAGGAAGGCATCCACCGTGTCCAGGGCCTCATCATGCTGCTGCAGGGCCAGGTAGATCATGAGCTTGAGCTCGAGGATGGTGAGCTGGCCCCAGATGGTATTTTCGTCGAACTCCACGCCGATCAGGTTGATGATCTTCATGTAGTTGTCCAGCTGGCTCTCTTCCAGGCGCTCCACCAGGTCGGCCAGCTGCTCGTCATCCAGGCGGTGGATGTTAAGGATCTCCTCCCGGTAGTCCAGGGCCATGTTGGTGTTGTCCCACACCAGGTCTTCCACCGGATAGACCTCGGAATAGCCGGGCACGAGAATGCGGCATACCGGTGCGCCGAGATCCTCGTGGATGGCCATGTAAACTTCTTTGCCCAGGTCTTCCAGGATGCCGAACAGCCTGTCCGCTTCTTCCTGGTTGGTGCCGGAAAAGTCCCAGTGACTGAATTCGTATTCGGAACGGGCGCTGAAGAAGCGCCAGGACACCACGCCGGTGGAGTCAATGAAGTGTTCCACGTAGTTGTTGGGCTCGGTAACCGCCAGGCTGTTGAAGGTGGGCGGGGGCATGTCGTTCAGGCCTTCAAAGCTGCGGCCCTGCATCAGCTCGGTCAGGCTGCGTTCAAGCGCCACCTGAAAGCTGGGGTGGGCGCCGAAGGAAGCAAACACGCCGCCGGTTTTCGGGTTCATCAGGGTGACGCACATTACCGGGTACTGGCCGCCCAGGGAGCCGTCCTTGACCAGGATGGGGAACCCCTGTTTTTCGAGTGCCTGTACACCTTCCAGAATGTGGGGATACTGCTCCAGCACGGACAGGGGTACGTCCGGCAGGGCGATTTCCTCTTCGATGATCTGCTTCTTGACCGCCCGCTCGAAGATTTCCGACAGGCACTGTACCTGGGCTTCCTGCAGGGTGTTGCCGGCGCTCATGCCGTTGCTGAGGAAGAGGTTCTCGATCAGGTTGGAGGGGAAATACACCTCCTCGCCATCAGAGCGCCTTACAAAGGGCAGTGAGCAGATACCCCGGTCCACGCGGCCGGAATTGGTGTCAATCAGGTTGGATCCCTGCAGTTCGCCTTCCGGGTTATAGATGGCCAGGCAATGGTCATCCAGGATGCCCGCAGGCAGTTCATCATCCGGTCCGGGTTTGAACCACTTTTCATTCGGGTAGTGGACGAATTCCCGGTTGGCGATGTCCTCACCGAAATACTGGTCGTTATAGAAGAAGTTACAGCTCAGACGCTCGATAAACTCACCCAGGGCGGAACACAGGGCGCTTTCCTTGGTGGAACCCTTGCCGTTGGTGAAGCACATGGGGGAGGAGGCGTCCCGCACGTGTAGCGACCAGACATGGGGCACGATGTTGCGCCAGGAGGCAATCTCTATCTTCATGCCCAGGTCCCGCAGGATTCCGGTCATGTTAGCGATGGTTTCCTCAAGCGGCAGGTCCTTGCCCTCAATAAAGGTGCGGCTGCCCTCCGGCGTCGTCATCAGCAGGGCCTGTGCGTCTTCGTCCAGGTTGTCCACGGTCTCGATCTCGAAGGTCGGTCCGGTCTGGACCACCTTTTTCACGGTACAGCGGTCGATGGAACGCAGGATGCCCTGGCGATGCTTCTCCGGCAGGTCTTCCGGCAACTCCACCTGGATTTTGAAGATCTGGTTGTAACGGTCCTCCGGGTCGACAATATTGTTCTGGGAGAGCCGGATATTGTCTGTGGGTATTTCCCGGGCCAGGCAGTAGACCCGCACGAAATAGGCAGCGCACAGGGCAGAGGAGGCCAGGAAGTAATCAAACGGACTGGGCGCGGAACCGTCACCCTTGTAGCGAATAGGCTGGTCTGTGAGAACGGTGAAGTCGTCGAACTTCGCTTCCAGTCTCAGGTTGTCGAGAAAGTTAACGTTGATTTCCATGGCGAGTCTACCGGATCCGGAAAAATGGCGGGCTTACTGAACTGGCCGCCATTATCCAGATTTTGCCGGGTCCCGTCTCGGTGGATTACCCCGACGTCGGGCTGGCGCTGGCTGGATCGGTCGGGGCGGGGCTGGAAAACCGCCCTACAAGGCCTTGCGCATGTTGTACCGCAGGAAATGGGCACCGCGCACGGTAGTCTGGTACTCCTGCTCGATTTCGAAGCCGTGACGGAGGAAGAACGGGCGGGCAACCACGCTGGCTTCGGTGAGCAGTTCCGTCACGCCCAGTGTCCTGAGGTGTTCCTCAGCCCTCCGCAACAATGCGGAAGCCACGCCCTTGCGAGCATAGTTGGGGGCCGTGTAGATCAGGTCAATCTGGCCGGTGAGTTCATAGGAAATGAACCCTGCGAGCTGGCCGGCCTCCTCTGCCACCAGGGTCTCCAGAGAGTCCAGCCGGTGCTGCCAGGTATCCAGGTTGGGAGTCCGTGATGCCCAGGCATAGCGCTGGGTTTCGTCGTAGGCGGTTGCGGTCAGCTCATGCACCGACTCGGTAAACAGCCGGACAAGCGGGCTGAGATCCTGAATCTGGTATTTACGGATACTGATGTTACTGTCGAGCGGCATTGGCGATTCCATCGGGTATGTTACTGATGAACACAGTACGACAAATCCGCCCCGTGGCAAACCGGGAATTCCATTACAAGCTGGAAGGATGGCCCCCTCAAGGTTCAGGCATTGGACGCTTGATCCGTCAGGGGCCTGCTGGCCGCCAGGGCATCAGAAGTTGACCAGGATCCCGAGGCCGATACCGTCGATGGTTACGTCACGGTCGTCATAGTAGCGCATGTACTCAAGGTTACCCGAGAGGTTGCGGGCGAGCTGGACGTTCACCCCGGCGCCGTAGGAGAAGTCTGACTCGTCGTCGGAGCGCGAGCCTGCCTCCAGTTCCACCCGGGTGAAACCAAGAATGGCATAGGGGGTGACGGGGGTCTCGTTGGCCATATTGATGGTGGCATAACCGCCGAAGAAATTATCCAACTTGACCTCAGTGCCATTGACGGTGTCATCGTTTACGCCGAATCCGGCCCGCGCTTCGGCACCGAAGTACTTGTTAGCCTGGACGCCAACCTTGGCGGAAAGCGTGCCCACGTCTGCGTCCTCCTGGGCATCAATATCGATAAAGGTGTAGTTCACGCCGGTGTAGAGTCCGCCCACACCAGATTTGTAGATGTCCTGTGCAAGGGCTGCAGATGACATTGTGATACCTGCGGCAGCCGCGGTTGCGACGAGAATAGTCTTGCGCGTACCCATGGGCAATCTCCTTTGATTGGAAGGTCAGGGTTGATCGCAATCGGAACCAGGTATGCCCGGGTCCGGTATATGACGGTCAGGTTTCAGCACATCCTGACTGTTCAAATACAGGCTGCACCAACGATCGTGATCCCGCCATCGGGATAGCCGGTGTTTACAAGGACTTTACGCTTATCCCCAAAGCTGGGTGGGGCCTGCCATTATTGGAACAGAAGAACTGAAAGTAGTTCGGGACGTGTTGGAAAGCGAAACAAGGACACGTCGCATTTTCATGAAAATGCAGTGATCTAGTGGGTTATGCCTACTAAAATGTCCTAAATGTCACAAAAAAGATCGAACCTTTTTTCTTTGTTAGCGTCATAACTAATGTGTACGGGCAATTTCACGCCCATTTAAAGAGAGGTAGTTATGAATGCAAAATCCCTGATCGCCGCTACGCTTATCGGTTCCCTGGCTCTTGGTAGTTCGTCACTTGTCCTTGCCGGCCCCGGCAACGGTAACGGTAACGGAGGACAGTCAGTTGACGCCCCCACATCCGCGGTTGTCGATCCGGACCTTACTGAGATCGAAATCAGCGATCTCCGTTATATGAGGGAGGAGGAAAAGCTGGCCCGGGATGTATACCTTACGCTCGATGAACAATGGGGCAAGCAGACCCAGGTATTTGCAAGGATCGCTCTTTCCGAGGAAGACCACACAACAACAGTGGACTATCTGCTCGACAAGTTTGGCGTTGAGGATCCCGTCGTTAACGACACGATCGGCGTATTTACCAATCAGGAGTTGCAGGCCCTTTATGACGAACTCGTCGCCAAGGGCAAGACATCCTTCATTAACGCACTTTATGTCGGTGCACTGATTGAAGAAAAGGATATGCGCGATATTCTCGCGGCCATCGACCAGACCGACGAACGCCCCATTATCATTGCCTACTCCAACCTCCTGGATGGGTCCAAGAGTCATTTGCGGGCCTTTGTCAGGGTGATCGAAGCCCAGGGCCTGACCTACGAAGCCCAACTGCTGGACCCTGAAGAAGTCCGGTTAATCCTTGAAGATAACAGTGCGGTTGAAGAGTAACCGGCCCTGAAAACAGCAAGGGCAGCCTTCCGGGGCTGCCCTTTTTTATGTCTGCGCCGCGGTGATAACAGCGCTGCGTCAGGAAACGTCGGATGTTCCGTTCTACGAAACTGTGTCGTCCGTGCTGCTGGTGAGCACGGCGAGGGTTTTCTGCACATGCTCGGCAACTTCCGCCCCCAGTGGCGTGAGGTAACCGCCATCCTTCTGGGATATCAGGCCTTTGCCATGAAGGCGTTCGGCTGCGGCTACCACAGCCGGGTCGGCAGTGTGTTGATGTACCTTGATGCCTTCCTGCGTAGAGGAAGAGTCAAACAGCGCCAACAGGTTGAGCTCGCTGAGATGGTCCTGGGAAAAGGGCATGGGGTTTTCCTTTTTTGTAACTGGAACAGCGGTCATCCCGGCAGAAAGCCGGGGACGACCCCGGTCTGTGACTTTTCGCAGTGTCGGTCAGATCCGCTGCCTTGTCCAGATAACCGGCCTTATACTGCGACACCCAGGTTCCGGAGGTAGTCGTCGTAGGTACCGCTGAAGTCAGTCACGCCATCTTCGGACAGTTCGATGATGCGAGTGGCCAGGCTGGAGACGAACGCCCGGTCATGGCTTACGAAGATCAGTGTGCCAGGGTAGTGCTCAAGGGCCAGGTTCAGGGCCTCGATAGACTCCATGTCCAGGTGGTTGGTGGGTTCATCCATGACCAGTACGTTGGGCTTCTGGAGAATCAGCTTGCCAAACAGCATGCGGCCCTGCTCTCCGCCAGAAATGACCTGCACCGATTTGCCGATATCATCGTTGGAAAACAGCATACGCCCAAGCGTGCCCCGGACAAGCTGTTCACCACCCTCGGTCCATTGGGACATCCACTCAAACAGGTTGCTGTCGTCAGCGAAGTCGTCGCCGTGCTCCTGGGCAAAGTAGCCAACCTGGGCGGCATCTGCCCATTTCACGGTGCCTTCGAGGGGGGCGAGGTCTCCCACCAGCGTGCGTAGCAGGGTGGTCTTGCCGATACCGTTGGGGCCAATGATGGCCACACGCTCACCGGCTTCGATCTGCAGGTCCAGGTTGCGGAACAGCACCTCGTTGTCAAAGCCCTGGCTGACTTTCTCTGCTACCACGGCCTGGCGGTGCAGCTTGCGGTGCTGCTCGAAGCGGATAAAGGGACTCATGCGGCTCGACGGCCGGATTTCCTCCAGCTGAATCTTGTCGATCTGCCGGGCCCGGCTGGTCGCCTGCTTGGCCTTGGAAGCGTTGGCAGAGAAGCGGCTCACAAAGGTCTGTAACTCGGCGATCTGGGCCTTCTTCTTGGCGTTGTCGGCCTGGATACGCTCCCGGGCCTGGGTGGCGGCGGTCATGTACTCGTCGTAGTTGCCCGGGAACTGGCGTAGTTCGCCGTAGTCCAGGTCGGCCATATGGGTGCAGACACTGTTCAGGAAATGGCGGTCGTGGGAGATGATAATGATCGTGCTGTTGCGGGCGATCAGGATCTGTTCAAGCCAGCCAATGGTGTTGATGTCCAGGTGGTTGGTGGGCTCATCCAGCAGCAGCACGTCCGGGTCAGAGAACAGTGCCTGGGCCAGTAGCACGCGGAGTTTCCAGCCGGGAGCGATCTCGCTCATGGGCCCGTTGTGCTGGTCCAGCGGAATACCCAGGCCAAGCAGGAGTTCCCCGGCCCGGGACTCGGCGGTATAGCCATCGAGTTCCGCGTATTCATTCTCCAGCTCACCCACCGCCATGCCGTCTTCTTCGGACATCTCCGGCTTGCTGTAGATGCGCTCCCGTTCAGCGTGCACCTGCCAGAGCCTTTCATGGCCCATGATGACCGTGTCCAGCACGGTGTAGTCCTCATACGCGAACTGGTCCTGGGGCAGCTTGCCCAGACGCACGTCCGGGGCAAGCATGACCTGGCCACTGGAAGGCTCGAGCTCACCACCGAGGATTTTCATGAAGGTGGACTTGCCACTGCCATTAGCGCCGATCAGGCCATAGCGGTTACCGCCACCGAACTTGACAGAAACGTTCTCGAACAGGGGCTTGGCACCGAATTGCATGGTGAGGTTTGCGGTAGAAATCAAAAGAAACAGTCCTGGAAGGAAGAGGGCGGCCCGGCACAAGGGGCTGACCTGAAAAATTGGGTGCGTAGTGTACAGGTAGTCGCCGACTGTTGATAGCCTGGTAACGGCAATCCGGATTCAGGGGTTTGTACTTATTAAAATAAATTAGGTAACGGGGACTTTATGGGTTACTGTGGGTCGGTAGAAAAGATTTGTTTCGAACTTCAAGAATAAGACGTTTCTCTGGTTATTACTGGTAGTCCACCGTCCTGTTTTCGAGTCTTCATATTTTTTCCGCATATCGCTGACCGGTTATCATTCTGATGAACTGGCTGCAACCAAAATTAATGATTACAGGATATTTCTATATGTCTATTACTACCGGTACTGTCAAGTTCTTCAACGAAGCAAAGGGCTTTGGTTTTATCACTCGTGAAAGTGGCCCGGACGTGTTTGTTCACTTCAGCGCCATCCAGGGCAGCGGCTTTAAAACCCTGGCAGAAGGTCAGCAGGTTGAATTCAACGTCAGCGATGGCCAGAAAGGCCCGCAGGCGGACAATGTAGTCGCTATCTGATATAGCCAACTACATGATCTGAAAAAGGCAGCTTCGGCTGCCTTTTTGCTTTGTGTCTGAAATAGAAGCCGCTGTTCTGGCTCCCGTGCCGTTAGATATCAACAGCCTGCCGGTGTTCTTGACATTCGGGTGTCAGATTTCCTCACCGAAAGCCGAGCGATGGAACGCCACGGCCTCTTCAGCCTCCGCAATACCGGGTTCCTTGAGAACGGGTGCCTCGCCGCCGGCGAGTACTTCCAGAACGGCATGCACACCTCGGCCCAGGGAGGTCAGGTTATAACCGCCCTCCAGAACGCAGGCGATCCGCCCCTGGCAGTGCCGGTCCGCGATGTCCCGGACAATGCTGGCCATCATCCTGAAACCGTCATAGGACACGTTGAAAGCCATATCGTTGCGGTGGGGGTCGAAACCGGCTGAGACCAATACCAGGTCTGGCTTGAAGTAATCAGCGGCAGGTACCAGGAGCTCCCGGAAAACCTTTTCAAAAGCGATGTCGCCCGCCGCCTCCGGCAGGGGAACGTTGATGGTGTAGCCTTCCCCCATACCCTCACCCACGTCCTGTAACAGCCCGGAACCGGGATAGAAGGGTGCCGCGCAGTGGGTGTCGAAGAACAGCACATCGGGGTCTGCCCAGAAGATTTCCTGGGTTCCGTTGCCGTGGTGGGCATCCCAGTCGACGATCAGAATGCGCTCGCAGCCGAGTTTCGCATGGGCATGGGCCGCAGCTATGGCGACGTTATTGAGCAGGCAGAAGCCTCGGGCACGTACCGGCTCGGCATGGTGGCCCGGTGGTCGCACCAGGGCAAACGCACTGTCTGAGTTCCCGGCCATGACACTCTCTACGGCGGCAATGGCATTGCCTGCGGCCGTGGTAGCTGCATGGATGCTGTCCGGTGATACAGCGGTTGTGTCCCTGTCCAGCCAGGCGCGTTGGCCCTCCAGAGAGAAAAGGTGGTCCAGGTAGGAGGTGGTATGAACCCGGGAGAGCTGTTCATAGGTTGCCGGAGCAGCCCCCTGCTCAATTCGCACGCCGGGCACCGGGTAGTTGTCCAGCCAGGCCTTGATTGCGGACAACCGGCCCGGATGCTCAGGATAGCTCCACTTGAACTCCAGGTTCTGAAGAATCGACCGAACACGTTTCTCAACCCGGCTCGGAATGAACGGCAGGTCAACCTGGGGATTGTGTCCCAGCATGACTTCATCATAGAAGACACTGACAGTTCGATCGCCTATCACGGGGTTTTCCCTTCCCATAGGTTGGTTTATCTCCCTTCAGACTAGTCGGCCCATGGCCAAATTGGGAGTAAATCAACGATGAGTGGGAGGTGGGGCTGTGCTGGCTTGCGGCGTTTACTGGCTGGTATCAACAGCGGTGGGGAGGTTGCCGCCCAGCATGTTTTCCACAACAGCGGCGTTATAGAAAGCTTCCACTGTGAGAATCCGGTCGTCCTCAACCCGGAACCAGAGGGCAAGCCTTACATCGCCGATTGGCTCGAAGTGGGTCTGGTAATCGAGGATGGCGAAGACATGCTCGCCGTCAGCGCTGAGCTGGCGGACAATCAGGTCCTTCTGGATGGCCGCCATGCCAAACTGGTAAGCCAGCATGTCATCGCGACTGAGGAAGCGCATATTGGGTCCAACATATTCGAAGCCTTCAGTGGCCAGCAGCTCTTTCGCCTCATCGAATCGCTGGGCGTGTATATGGGCAATAAACTGCGCGACCAGCTCTTTAGGTTTCATGAACGGATTCCCTTTGTCTCAAGCGTTGCTGATGAGTGGCGATATGGCCGGGTTTTACAGGTTGGAGGTGCCAGAAGCGTTGTACCTTGAGACCTTCCCCGGAAAGTGTACAACGAAGGTGAGATTTTCGGTTGCCCGGGAACCTGCGTCAACCCCGGCCCTCGTCACTTTCGTCAAGCGCCGCTGAGCCCGCAGTGGGTTCTGGCGTCACGGGGCTGAAGGGCTCGCCGTGCTCGTCCTGTAACTGATAATCATAGGCCGCCTGAAGACCGGTTTGCTCTTCGCCGGCCTCGTCGGCTTCCTGCTCAATATAGCGGGGATACAGGGGGGAGAACATTGCGACGATGATTCCCGCTGCTGAAAACATTGCAAACGCGAAGGCGTAGCTGAACTCATTCACCAGTATGCCAACCAGTGGAGACCCTGCGGCCTGTCCCAGGGAGATTGCCACAAAGGGCATGACCGGTCCCATGGATAGCCTTCCGGGCAGCAGGCGGATCCCGGTCATGAGATAGAGCCCGGTCAGGCTCATGTACGCCAGGCCGAACACCAGCCCAGAGAATACAGAGATCACCATCTGGTCGGGGCTTGCAGCGAGCAGTGACAGGCTGGCAGCCAACATCACCAGCATCAGTGCGTGGGTGATCGGCGGGTTATTGCGATCGGCAAGGTCCGCCACCACGGCACCGCCGAGGCCAGCAACACCGACTGCGAGCCACAGCCAGCCTGTCATGCTGGCTGGCAGGTTTCCGAGGGTGACCACCAGGTCCGGCGCGAAGACCCAGTAGGCAGCGGAAACAAAGCCCATCACAAAGGCAAACAGCGACAGCCTGAACAGCCGGGACCATTGGGCAAGGGTGATGCCAGGTGGGGGTGCGGCGTTTGCCGGGGTGACCCGCGATACCGAGGGAATGAAATACCAGGTGGCAACGATGCCGATAACAGCAAGGACAGCGAAGGAGGCATAGGCATAGCGCCACGCATCGGCGAGGAAAAGTACGGCCGGCACTGACACTGCCACGCCGATGCTGGTACCGGCGTTCATTACCGAGCTCACCCTGCCATGCAGGGAGCGCTTTACCAGCGCCTGCATGGCCGCCGTGAGAGCAGGCATCATAAGGCCTGTACAGATGCCGCAGGCAAAGACGCCCACCCCAAGGGACACGGCTCCGGACGCCTGGCTTATCAGCGCCAGCCCTGCTGCACCAAAACCACCCGACAGGAGGGCGGTGTTGCGTGAGCCAAGCCGTGTGGCAGCCCGGGGGGCAACCAGGCTGGCCAATACAAAACTGATGAGTGGCAGCGCGCCAATCAGGCCGATCACCTCCGGCGACAGGTCCAGTGCGCCCCTTATCGGCGGAACGAACAAGCCGAAGGCGAAGCGCGCCAGCCCATAGCTAATGGCGATGAGGGCTGCCCCCAGAAGGGCAAACGCTGTGCTTGAAGGAAACTTCATGCTGCTCCCGCCGGTCTTTTGGCGAACTTTCCGGATCAGGGTGTCCCCGCCTGGTCCGGGCGGATGCTGTAATGCGGCTACAGGGTGCACAGGCAGCCACAGCGTTTTCAAGTCAGCGTAGACCGCAATGAAACGAACGGCCAACGTCGACTTTTCACGACTATGACGAGTTTTGGGGGAGGGAAGGTGACCCGAGGCCCGGGCAAACTGCTCCGGGCGCCGGTGTGTGATTCAGGGGTGAAGAGGTCTGTGGCGGGGCGGTTCAGATTCCGTAGAGCGCCTTAAGGTGGGCCATGAACTGCGGCCTGTTCTTGGCAGCATCGGCCTGGACCTTCTGCACTGCCGGCCTTTGGGCCATGCGCTTGAAGTAGTCGTGTAGTCCCGGCACTTCAGCCAGTGGGTCACGGTCAAGGAATGCCTTGCCGACGTTACGCACGATGGGCAGGTTCAGAATCGCTGCAATATCCGCCACAGTAAACTTGTCGCCATAGGCAAACTGGTCAAACGAGGACAGTTTCGGCAGTGCTGCCGCAGCCTTGTCGAGACCGGTCTCCACTTCTTTCAGTACGGCAGGGTGCGGCTGTGTGCCCCCGAGGAGGTTCGGGATCAGGCGGCGGGCCACCAGCTCGAAATACAGTTCGATGAACTGCGACAGTTCCTGGACCTTGGCAACGTCAAACGGTGACTGGGGTATCAGGGAAGGCTCCGGGTAGGTGCGCTCGATGTATTCCAGAATGGGGCGGGATTCACTGATAAAACCTTTCGGTGTTTCCAGTGCCGGCACCTTGCCAAGCGGGCTCTTGTCCAGGTATTCCGGCTTGTACTTCGGGCCGACGCCGGTATAGGAAAGCACTTCCTCAAACTCGACACCTTTCTCCAGAAGGGCAAGCTTGGGCACGTTGTAGTAGTTGCTGGCAGAAAAACCGTGGAGTCGAATCATTGTTGTTCCATTGGTTGGTGGTGGGGCGTTGTTTTTTGGGTCAGTATAGGGGGTACGTCACCGCAAACACCACCCGTAAGTGTCTTTGCGACCAGCTCCAACCACGGGCGGCATAGCCCGGTTTTCCTTTACGGTTATTTATCCGTTCTAAGGTTGATTTGTTTTGACCCGGTGAGGGAGAGTTGCCCACTCTTGCCCTTGTCGACATATTCGATCGTTCCGCCAGACTTCAGAAAAGCAGCAGTCTGCTCTTCAATCATGGCTGTGGTTAACGTGGCCTTTACCGGTTTCTTGCTCATATTGTTCTCCCGATCGACGGTTGGCTTGTTTGCCACCGTCAAACACTCATTATATCGGAAATCGCAACAAATTGCTGGGCTGGTCGCTCGGGCAGTAATCCGTTGTGATGATAACGGGTGTCGGTTACTACGGACGCCGGGCTGGCCGGCATCCTGTGCAAAGTGGAGGCCTTTCCTGTAGGGTGCGCCGTTTTTCCTGAAGGCCTGACCCTATGACTGCTGAGTCCGTTCCCGCAACGGGAGCCAAATCCCGCCTCCTGACCGATAGTGATCCCGTGGTACTCACGCTGACCATCGGTTTTATCCTCCTGTTTGTTGGTGCCTCCGTGGTGGACAGTAACTACGTTGCCGGCCTGATTGGCAACGGTTTCACCTGGACCGCCAAATACCTGGGGTCGTTCTTCCAGGTATTGTTGCTGCTGACCTTCTTTATCGCCATTGGTACGGCTATGAGCCGTGCCGGCGCCGCCCGGCTTGGTGGGCTTGATAAGCCAGAAATCAGCCGCTTCCGCTGGTTATCGATGATCCTGTGCACCTTGCTGGCAGGTGGTGGTGTCTTCTTCGCCGCCGGCGAGCCGGTGTATCACTTTGTGGTATCACCACCTGCCTCCGGCGCTGAAGCCGGCACATCCGCGGCTGTGGCGCCAGCCATGGCCCAGTCGTTCACCCACTGGGGCTTCCTGGCCTGGGCCGTACTTGGGTCGCTGACGGCACTGGTGCTGTCCCGGGCACATTACGGCCAGGGCAAACCACTGCAGCCACGCACGCTGCTGTACCCGGTATTTGGGGAGAGCGTCATCCAGGGGCGTCTGGGTGGCGTAGTGGACGCTTTCTGTGTCATCGCCGTGGTGGCGGGCACCGTGGGACCGATCGGCTTCCTGGCAACACAGATGAGCTTTGGCCTGCATGAACTGTTCGGCGTTACCGATGGCTATGGTACCCAGTTGACCGTACTGGCGGTGCTGGCCGGGGTGTATATGACCTCTGCCATGAGTGGGCTGCACAAGGGTATCCAGCTGCTGAGTCGTTTCAACGTGCTGCTGGCCCTGGCCATCGCAGCAGTGATCCTTGTGTTCGGACCGACCCTGTTCCTGGTGAATACCTATACCCAGTCCATGGGTGAATATATGTCCTCATTCTTTGCCATGGCCACTATGACGTCGGAAACCGCTCCAGCCTGGTGGATGAAGTGGTGGACGGTGTTCTTCTTCGCCTGGTTTATCGGATACACCCCGCTGATGGCGGTGTTTGTCTCCCGGATCTCCCGGGGCCGGACAGTACGGGAGATGATCGTAGCGGTGGCCGTGTTAGCGCCGATAGCGACCACGATATGGTTCACCCTGCTGGGCGGCTCCGGCATCTACCACCAGCTGGCCGGCACCTTTGACCTGACCGAGGCACTGGGCAATTTTCAGTTTGATGTGGCGACCCTGACCGTAGCCCAGGCCCTGCCAGGTGGCACCTGGATGGCCGCTGCCATACTGCTGTTGACCACGATTTTCGTGGCCACCACGGGTGACTCCATGAGTTATTCCATAGCCATGGTTGGCGCCGGGCATGACGAGCCAAACCCCTGGATCCGGGTGTTCTGGGGCGGCGCGATGGCCCTGATGGCGGCAATCCTGTTGTACATGGGCGCCGGCCAGATCGGCGTGCTGCAGCAGTTTATTGTGCTGACCGCGATACCCGTTTCCCTGATCATCCTGCCGTCCCTGTGGACGGGGCCAAAAGCCGCGATGGCGATGGCACGGGAGCAGGGCGTCGCCTGATACCGGTTCAGGCATATCTGGTGCGATCCGGCAAGGCCACCCGTCTTAATTGGGGCCCTGTCGGTTGCCCGGTCAGAAGAAGCTGTTTATTCTTTTGAGAAGGCCCTGATCGGGCTGAATGAAAACGTACGATTTTACGTAACGAGGGGCTCATGGAGGAACTACGAGGATCCTTATTGTACTCGATCAGATACGACCTGGGTGGCTCGATTGTAGAAGAAGGAGTTCTAGACACATGTCTGGCTCGCATGAGGGAGGTGTTTCCTGATCTTCGTCCCAGACTTTCTGACCTTTCCGTTTTCAATTTCAGTTATCTCGCCCGGGCAGATCAGAAATACGTACTCGCAGAGGAAGAGATAATTTTCAAGGGACAGCATTGGCACTTGAGAACGGAGTTGGATCCAGCAGGTACACTTGGTTTCTGGCTGCAAAGCCCAAAGTACGAGGCGAAAGAACCTTGCGAACTAGCCAAAAGACTTCTTGGCTCACATCAGCAGTTCCTTGATGATAAAAACCTTGACTATCTGATCTATCTTTCGCGCAATGGTGAGGTCAGGGGAAGGTTGAGTTCGTTCGAGATTCCGGCAGATCGGGGTGAACTTGATTTTGGTCGTCGAGTGGACCAGATACTCTCACTGATCAGTGACCAGGTCGCCCAACGAAAGCGGTATAAGTTTCATGATTTTCGCCCGATCTTTCTATTAAGCGATGATGCGTTCGCCAGCGAAGAGACCCGAAATGCGTTGGTGTTCCTTGACCAAAACAGCGCCATAAAACAGGGTTGTGGTCTGAATAGCTCTGCAACGGATGAGCCCTTGCGCGGTTCGGAGGGGCGGTATGTTGCTAACACCTGGTCGTTTGTCGTTCGGGAGCAGTGCTGGACGAATGAACTGGAGCAGATGTTTTCCCACGCCCATTCGCACTGGTTCCAGATCCATGGCTCTATCTTCGAAATCAGGGACCTTGAGGCTTATATTGACAGAACGGTAATCAAGCGTCGTGAGCTCAATGTTGCTTATCTGCAAAGCTTCGGGAGATTTCTTGAGGCGCGTAAGAATGAGATGTTCTCCAGTATTTTTGCGGCACAGAATTCAGACTTTATCACCAAGAATGCACAGTATAGAGACGATCTTGAAATATTCATGACTGACTTCGGGATCGATAAACAGATCGGAATTCTGAAGGACTTCGCTGAAAGGATCAGTAATTATATTGTTGAGCAGAACAATTATTTGTCTCTGCTGGAAAGTCGGGCGCTCAACCGAAACACCAAAATGCTGGAAGTGCTTTTCTTGTTGAATACCGCAGCCGGGATTGCAGCATTTGCTCCGTCGATTTTCTCCAGCGACATTCAACCAGAGTTTGTTTTTGACCTTCCGCGTATGCTTGCCCTGCTGATACTGTTTGGATCTTTCATCTTCTACTTTGGGGTTATTTTCCTGGGGAGTCAGCTTAGCCGCCGAGAACAGGTCGCAGTTGCCAAAAAAGACTGGATGAAGATGATTGATGACTAACCGTGTTGCTACTGAAATTCAGTACCTGGAATGCCTAGCTCAGGATCCTGCTGCCTCTTCTGGAGTCTGGGATATCCTGAAGCTGGTTGATCAGGAGTTTGTTCCTCCCCTCTCTGCGCGCGAGGGCACGAAAGATGTGGTTTTCGGGAAAGATTCCAAGGTTATCGCAGAGCCACATCAATATTTTGCGACTATGAGCCAACAACCGGTATTTTTGGCCAGGATTGGGCCGGAAATTGCGGGCTTTCTGTCCTTCAGACGCGATTATCCCTATGACGCGGCCGCTTTCAGGTCATCGGCCTATGTCACCACCATTGCGGTGGCTCCAGCTTTTCGTGGCAGGGGTGTCGCCAACGCCTTGTATGAAGCCATTGAGGATTATGTAAGACAAGCCGAACCCAACGGCATCGTCAGTGTGAGGTCATGGTCTAGCAACTCATCGCATCTTCGTTTGCTGGAAAGTCGCGGTTACGAAACCAGGCTTCAGTTATCAGAGGATCGGGGGCCAGGAGTGGACACGGTTATTGTTGCTAAGGCAGTCTGAACGCTTTTTGTTGAAGCGATCAAGGTACCTGTAGTTGGCTGAACTGGTCTAACCGGCCAGGGGTCTAACTTTAGCTCAGGCAGCACCCACGAATTGACCCTGAGTCGGATGAGCTGATCAAGAGGGACAACCATGAGCTACGCCAGCCAATACAACGCGGACGCACCCAGTCGCGAAGAGATTGACCAGACACCGGGGCCGCTGGTGCTGGAGTTTGGAACCGGTTGGTGCGGTTTCTGCCAGGCCGCCCAGGCCGACATAGCAAAAGCCTTTGAGTCCCACCCGGAAACGCCCCACCTGAAAGTCGAAGACGGCAAAGGCCGCCGGCTGGGGCGGACCTTCGGGGTCAAGCTCTGGCCGACGATCGTCTTTCTGAGGGACGGGCAGGAGGTTGATCGGGTGGTGCGGCCCTCCAGTTACAGTGCTGTTGAGGCCGGGCTCGATCAGATCAGTTGAACGATCAGGGTAGGGGCGCTGGCTGAGACCAGCGCGTTATCCGCCCGGGTAATGCCCGTCACAAACGACTGATCTCATTGGTGCGCAAGAGCTTCACGGTTGCCTGGTCACGCGGCGGCGGAAGGCGCCAGCTCGATGGGCAGTGACTCATCGGCACTCCATTCGTACCAGCTGCCCAGGTAATTCCGCAGTCGGGTAAAGCCTGCCATTTTCAGGGCTGCAAAGGTGTTGGAGGCCCGTGATCCCTTGAAACAGTAAATGATGATGTCATCGTCCTTGTGAATGCCCTTTGCGGCCAGAATGTCGGTGATCTCGCTGGCGGATTTGAAGCTTGGAATGTCACTGTCATCCAGCAGCTCGTACCATTCCAGCCAGCGAGCTGTCGGAATCCGGCCCCGCCGGGGCGAATAGTCGACACCATCGGCGTCGTATGGGGAAGAACCTTCGCAGAACCACTCCCGGGCATCGCGGTTATCCAGCAGGACGACGCTGTCGTCTTCAATAGCGGCGAGCACATCATCCCTGGTGGCGATAATGTCGTTATTCACCATCACCTTGAAGTCGCTTGGCGCTACAGCAACCGTTCGGTTATCGGTGGCCAGGCCCGTTGCCTTCCAGCCGGCCAGGCCCTTGTCCAGGATGGCGGTATTATCATGCCCCAGATGATTGAGCAGCCACCAGCCGCGACAGGAACTCCCGAAGCGAGTGGTCAGGCCATCTTCGTAGAGCACCGCTTTCTGCCCCGGCCGGAGGCCGACGCCGGAAAGTATGTCCTCGAATTTCTGGTAGGTAGCACTGAGTTCATCCTCTGAGGTGGTTGTCAGATGGTAAAAGATATCCGGTACGTTGACGGCCCCCGGAATGTGTTCTGCGGCGTAATCGGCGGTATCCCGGACATCGATCAGAAGGATATCGTCGTTATTGTCGAGTGTGGCTTTGAGTTCAGTGGCGGTTAGTACGATGGATTCGGTCATGGTTCACTCCTGGAAGTCTGTCTGAGCCCGGGCAGGAAAGCATGTCGGACAGTCTGAATGCCTTGCTGACGGACAGTGCAGGTTCAGGTCTGCAATGGGTATGCCATTGACCGCCCGTCGGGAGAGACCCTGACGAAACATGGCCAGGCCCCTGGCCGACGCGGGGTGTGATGGGTGAGCGCCGTCAGCGGGACTTGTGCAGATCCGGGACGATCGCAATGACACTGTCAGACATTGTTCGCCACTTGAGCAAATCCCGGAATCTTGTATCCGTATAAGCAAAGTTTTAAATTGGCCTTAGAACAAAAAGAGCGAACGACATGAATGCGCATTGTCTGGCTGCATGCACACTGTGGCTGATGCACTGATGAGGCGGGAAGAAGAGCTGATCGCCCTGCTCGGGCAACTGCCCGTTGCCTGCATGCTACTGCGCGAGGCCGACCATACCGTGGTGGCCGTCAACCCGGCGTTCGAGGCGTTGTTCGGCTGGAGTGCTTCCCGCATGATCGGTCGTTCCTACGCTGAGCTGCCTTTATGGTCCAGTTCGCGGCAACGCGAGGATTTTCGCCGGCAACTGTTAACCAGCGGCCGCATTCAGCAACATGAAACCCACTTCCAATGCGGCGATGGCCAGACCAGACCCTGCCTGGCCTATGTCGAGCAGGTCCGCATCGGTGACCAGTTGTACCAACTGGCCACGGCCCACGACATGTCCGAGCGGAGCAACGCCAACCAGGAACTGAAGCAGAGCGAAGCCAAGTTTGCTGCCCTGTTCATTGACTCCCCCGAACCCTATGTACTGTTTTCCAAACGTACTGCAAAGATAATCGAGATCAACCACCGGTTTACCCAGGTGTTCGGCTACCAGTCACAGGATGTGATCGACAGGAATGCCAACGAATTCGGGTTCTGGCGGTATCCGGAAAAACGTCCGGCGGTCATCGACAAACTGATGCGCGAGGGTTGCCTGCGCAATGAGCCGGTTGACCTTGTCGCCAAGGATGGTCGCGTGCTGAACTGTGAGGTTTCCAGCAACTTCATCCTGGTCGGCGAGGAGTGGTGCACCCTGTCCAGCTTCAAGGATGTCACCGAGCAGAGAAGAATCGAGGCGCGCGTCAAGCATCAGGCTTATCACGATGCGCTGACGGATCTCCCCAACCGCCTGCTGCTACACGACCGACTGCAACAGTACCTGGCCCTCAGTGAGCGCCATGGCCTGAGTTGCGCGCTACTCTTCTTCGACCTGGACCATTTCAAGCGCGTCAACGACTCCCTCGGTCACGGCTGTGGCGATGCGGTCCTGCAGGAGGTAAGTCGCCGCCTGCAGGAGCGGGTGCGCAGGGCTGATACAGTCGCCCGCCTGGGCGGCGACGAATTCGTCATCCTGCTTACCGGCCTGTCCGGCAAGCCGGAACAGATTGCCGAGCAGGCGCGGGTCAGCGCGGCCGAACTGCTCGAGGTTGTGTCCGCCCCCATGCAAATCGAGGGTTACGGACTGCAACTGAGCTGCAGCATCGGTATTGCCCTGTCCTCAGAGCATGGCAACACTCCGGAAGACCTGCTAAAGCATGCCGATACCGCGCTGTATGGGGTGAAGGCCAGCGGACGCAACAACATCGCCTTTTTTGAGCCGCAGATGCAGGTGGCCGTCAGCCAGCGTCTGCAACTGGAAACCGAGTTGCGCAACGCGCTGCTGGAGGGGGAATTCCTGTTGCACTACCAGCCGCAGGTCGACGCCTGCACGCAGCGTATAACAGGCGCCGAGGCCTTGTTGCGCTGGCAGCACCCCGAAATGGGAATGATCGGTCCAGGCACCTTCATGCCTGTGCTCGAAGAGAGCGGCATGATCCTCGAAGCCGGCCACTGGGTCCTTGAGCAGGCCTGCGACTTCATAGCCCGGCTTCTCGACCAGCGGTTGATCGCCGCTGACCAGTTCTGCCTCTGTGTCAACATAAGCCCCCGGCAGTTTCGCCAGGCCAGCTTTGTTGCCCAGGTGGCAGCAGCCATTGCCCAAAAGCAGATACCCGTGCAGTGCCTGAAACTGGAAATCACCGAAAGCATCATGATCCACAACATATCCGACACGGTGGAGAAGATGAACGAGTTGCGGGACATGGGCATCCGTTTCGCGATTGACGATTTCGGGACCGGCTACTCATCGCTGAGCTATCTCAAGCGATTACCGGTAGACCTGCTCAAGATCGACCAGTCATTCATCGACGACTGTACCCATGATGGTAATGATGCCGAGATCGTCCGCGCTATTATCGCCATGGCCCGCAGCCTGAAGATGGAGCTGATTGCCGAGGGCGTGGAAACCGCTGAACAGCTGGCTTTTCTGAAGCAGCATGGGTGCCGAACCTATCAGGGTTACTACTTCAGCCGGGCTGTCAGCGAAGAAGCCTTCTGTGCACTGCTTGGTCCACCCGCGACCCGTTGATCGACCCCGAAGTAACCTGGGACGTTCGACTATTTTTCCAGGTGCCTGTCCCAAATACCCCAAATACACCGTTCGGTGTTCCGCCCAGACCGCGCCATTGGTCGCGGACGACGATTGACATATTTGATCGATTCATTCGCGCCACACGTATTCGTTACCGTGTTGTTCTTCATCAACTCATAGCCGAGCGGAACTCAAGTGAGAAAATTTACAGGCCTACTGCTGGCCATTTGCGCACCTGCATTCTTTATTCAAACCGCATTAGCACAGGAAGAAAAAACGGCGTTGGTGCCATTACCCTCGCTCGACGATTTCACGCGGGGTGAGGACGGCTGGGGCTTCGGCCTGGGCCTGGGTGTTGAATACGAATCTGCCTACGAAGGGTCGGATGAGTTCGACTTCGAAGTCAGTCCCGCTGGCGCGGTACAATGGCGCAAGGGCGATGATATCTTCTTCTGGGCCGGAGAAGTGTTGGGGTGGCGTGGTCTTCGGTCTGATACCTGGCTATTGCAGGCATCAGTAGGCTTCGAAGAGGGACGCGAAGAAGGCGATTCTGATGACGGTCGGCTGGACGGACTTGGCGATACAGACGAGGGCGTTGAATTCGTGCTGCAGGCACGTCGTGCGTTCGATGCTGACTGGCGTTATTGGTTGGATGGTCGAATTGTGACCGGTGAGACTGGAAACCTGGGTATTGTGGGGGTGGGTCGTCGCTTCGGTGAGCGGAACGATGGAACCGGCTCTGAACTTTCAATCGCGGCGGTATTTCACGATAGCGATCTCGCCAATGAACAGTTTGGCGTAGACCCAACCCAGGCTGCGGCATCAGGACTGGACGAGACTGAACTAAGCGGGGGCTTCCGCTCGATTGGCGTCAATTACAATTATCGTGCTTACATCAACGATAACTGGCAGATCTTCGGCGAAGCGCTCTATGAGCGCTATAGCAGCGATATTGCAGATAGCCCGATCACACGCAACAACTATGAAGCCGAAGTAGGTGTCGGGTTCATTTACGTCTTCTAGGCTGCTGAACGCCCTCGCTGGAGCATATGGATTCTGTAGCGAGGGTACCGGAGGACAAGCAATCGGGACGACGAAGCAATCGCGACGAGAAAATAAGTCTGTCCCGGTTTTCTACTATTCGTATTCGCAGCACCCTGGCGGATTCCAGCCTGTTGGCGAAACCGTTGAGGCAATCCCGTAACACTGTCTGCGCTGCGCCGGGCTACCTTAATCATTCGCCAGCCATCCACACACCCGCCGACCTGGCTGGACAAAACTGCCTGATGTTCAATCTCCACGACCGGCCGCGGGTATGGGAGTTGGGCGACGAAGAGGTTGTAGTGAGCGGCAATTACCGTACCGACAGCAGTCTGGCCATTCGCCAGAGCCTGCTCAACGGCGCGGGCGTGGGTTTGGTGCCGCGCTTTCTGGTGCAACAGGAACTGGATAACGGGGCACTGGTGGCCTTACTGCCTGAATACCCACCCAAGCCCTACACCCTGTTCGCGTTGTTTCCCCCGGGGCGCAAACAGCCCACCAAAGTGCGACTTTTGCTGGAACACCTTGATGAGCACCTCGGTGATGAACCGTATTGGGAATGAGCCGTTGCGATGACTCGGTGACCGCGCTTGCGTGATTGTTTCCATTTTGGAAAAAGTATTCTTCAATGCTCACTATTTTTCGATGGATAACTGTTCCCTAGAGTGATCAGCAACACGTCACGACTATGGGAGTCATCACTATGAATATTCACCAAGCCCTGGACTGGCGCTACGCCGTCCGCGAATTTTCGCCGGAAAAACTCGATACCCGTACCGTAGAAACACTCCTGGATGCGGCCCGGAAAAGTGCGTCGTCATACGGTTTGCAGCCCTACAAGCTCCTTGTGGTGGAGAGCAGGGCGGTGAGGCAAGCATTGCTGGCGCACTCTTTTGGCCAGAAAAAGGTGTTGGACTGCTCGCACCTGATCATTTTTGCAGCGCAGACAGAGATTGGCGACCACACCGTCGATCGCTACGTGGACCAGTTCGAGAAGGCTCGCGGTGTGCCTGCAAGCGACATCGCGGGCTATGTGGAGCATATGAAACAGGCGCTGGCGGGTAAAACGCCGGCCGAGAAACAAGCCTGGGCGCACCAGCAAGCCTACATTGCACTGGGCACCCTACTGACCGCTGCCGCCACCATGCAGATCGACAGCTGCCCCATGACCGGATTCGACCACAAAGCGTACGATGAGGTACTGGGACTGGCGAAGCTTGGACTGGAAAGTACCGCTATCGTAGCACTGGGTTATCGCAGTGTCTGGGATACCGCAGCCCGGTTACCAAAGGTCCGGTTTGATTATGAGGAAATTGTGCTGACCATTCAGGGGTAGGTTACCGTACCAAAACGAGCGCCAGCTTCAGATACCTGGCGCTCGTAAATGGCTCACGCTTTCCCCGGCGTGATGGCCTGATTTTTAACCGCCCTTTTGAGCAGAGGTTAAGTTACCTGTAGCAGCCTGGATGGGGGTGTGGTGCCGCAATGCCTGTCTATATCGATTCTGTTGAAGAGGCTTTTGGCGGATCGCGGCCATATCCCGTCGCCAATGACGATATTGAGCAGTACAGGAAATTGCCCGATAGTTACCGGCAGGCCAACCACTGGAAAGGAATTCCATGCCCCGTCCCCGAGAGCAGCTCGTCGCGGTCAGCGACACTCCCTACTATCACGTAGTTTCACGCTGCGTCCGCAGAACCTTCCTGTGCGGTTATGACCGGGAAACCGGCACGGATTACGAGCACCGGCGCCAGTGGATTGAAGAGCGAGCCAGGTTGCTGTCCTCCCTGTTCGCCATTGATCTGTGCGCCTACGCAGTCATGTCCAACCACTACCACCTGGTGGTCAAGCTGTGCCCTGAGCAGAGTGAAGCCTGGACGGACGACGACGTACTGGAACGTTGGTGCAGCCTATATAAAGGCCCGCTCATCGTTCAGCGTTACCTGAAAGGGGAGCGCCTGATGGAGGCCGAACGCCGGTTTCTCGAACGCACGGTCAGCGTCTACAGAACCCGCCTCACAGACCTGAGCTGGTTCATGAAGTGCCTGAACGAACCCATCGCTCGCGAAGCCAACCGGGAAGACGGCTGTACCGGCCATTTCTGGGAATCACGTTTTAAGTCACAAGCACTCCTGACCGAGCAGGCCTTACTCAGCTGCATGGCCTACGTAGATCTGAATCCAGTGAGAGCCGCCATGGCCGAAACACCGGAATCCTCGGACCACACCAGCATCAAGGAAAGGCTGGCACCGCAGATTAATCTTGCGCAGGCGATCCAGAACCAGTTGGACTCCGGCTACCTGCGCCAGTTTCCGGTTTCCCTGAAGCCGCTACTGAACTTTGAGGGCAGCGAGCGGAATGGTGTTCAGCGAGGGATTCTGTTCAGCTTGAGAGACTACCTGGAACTGGTGGACTACACAGGCCGCCTCATCCATCCCGCCAAAAGGGGCACTATCCCAGCGCATACCCCACCGATTCTGGCCCGCCTGGGCCTCACACCCGATGAATGGTTGCAAGAAGCCTGTGAATTCGAGGCCCGCTACGCCCGGAACCAGAGGGCAGAGCAGGGCAGGCGACGACGAGCGGCATAACGAACCCACCCTCCAAGGCAAAATGTCGAGACTGGTCACAACCAGGGCGGTTGCGTGGATTCAATTCGGAAATTTATGCCTGATTTTGGCGAGACTGTTCAAAACATAGGCAAAGCTGCTGGGCAGTGTGTGATCACGACTGAGGTGGCAGTCTCGGCACGCGGTTCATTGGTTTTCTTCCTTGGCAGTGCCTGTCCATGGTTTTTTCCGCAGCGTGTGATCACGACTGGAGCGGCAGCCTCGGCACGCGGTTTATTGGTTTTCTTTCTTAGCAGTGCCTGTCCTTGTTTTCCGTTTCTTAGTAGTGCCTGTCCTAGATAGCTGCCGTCCCGGTTCTTACGGTTCTTGAAAGTCTGGCTAGGAGTCTGCGCGGCAGGAGCCACCTTCTGGCATAATACGTAAAAATTCTTCAGCACCGGAGAATCCGATGGGAACCACCTTCCGCCCCTATTCACCTGATCAGGAACTGCTTCTTCCCCCGAGCCTGAACGAGTGGCTGCCCGAAGGGCATCTGGCCTATTTCATCAGTGACGTGGTCGAGGAACTGGATCTGAGTGCCTTCTACGCCCGGTATGAAGGGAGCGGTCGGCGCAACTCGCCTTTCGATCCGCGGATGATGTTGAAGGTGTTGATCTATGCGTACGCGACCGGCGTGTTTTCATCACGAAAGATCGCCCGGAAGTTGGAAGAAGATGTCGCCCTTCGGGTCCTGGCGGCTGGCAATTTCCCCAGACACCGCACTATCTGCGATTTTCGCAAGCAACACCTGGCTGCGTTCAAGGCCGTATTTATTCAGGTGGTCCGGATCGCCCAGGAAGCGGAATTGGTTACTCTCGGTACGCTGGCGATTGATGGCACCAAGGTCCGGGCCAACGCCAGTAAGCACAAGGCCATGAGCTATGACCGCATGCGGGAGGAAGAAGCCCGTCTGTCAAAAGAGGTTGATGAGCTTTGTGGCCAGGCTCGCCGTGTGGATGAATCGGAAGACCAACAGTTTGGCCCGGATCAGCGGGGCGACGAGTTACCCGAAGAGCTTCAGCACCGTCAGGGGCGGCTGGACAAGATCCGGGCAGCGAAGGAGAAACTGGAAGCGGATCAAAAAACGCAAGATGAGGCCAAAGGCCGGCATCCAGACGATGATCGCCGCTCAC
The DNA here is from genome assembly GCF_900111555.1 of Marinobacter segnicrescens. GTDB lineage: Bacteria > Pseudomonadota > Gammaproteobacteria > Pseudomonadales > Oleiphilaceae > Marinobacter > Marinobacter segnicrescens. The sequence continues at coordinate 150,570 of NZ_FOHZ01000001.1, read as the reverse complement.
CCAAGGGTGGCCGGAACTTCAAGAGAGATTATGGAGTTCCGGAGGACAAGGCCCAGAGTAACTTTACCGACCCCCAAAGCCGGATCATGAAAACGAATGATGGGTTCCAGCAATGCTATAACGGCCAACTGGCCGTGGATGGCGAGTTCCAGATCATCGTGGGCAACCGCCAGGGTAACAACCCCAGTGATAACGGCTGTCTGGTGCCGCTGCTGGGCGAGGTAAAAGAAACTCTGGGAAGTTACCCGGGCCAATGTCTGGCTGATGCGGGTTATCGCAAAGAGGAAGACTTGCAGGCATTGGAGACAAAAGGCATAGATGGCTACGTCTCGCTGCGCCGGGAAGGCAAAAAAACCGGAGATATAAACGCGAGCCGGTACCCGGCGACGGCCCGCATGGAGGAGAAGCTTACCACGGCGGAGGGGCGAGCAGTCTACGCTCAGCGCAAGCACATGGTTGAGGCGGTGAATGGCTGGATCAAGAATGTCCTGGGCTTCCGGCAGTTCGGCTTGCGGGGCCTTCAGGCGGTGCAGGGTGAATGGGATCTTGTCTGTCTGTCGCTCAATCTCAGGCGCATGAGTTCACTGATGAGGCTGGCATAAGTCGCTGAGGCAGCCTTTGGCTCACGGTAGGTACAGCTGGGGCCCTGCGATGCCCCTTTTAACCGGTTAACTGGCTGGATCGAAAGCGATGATGGAGCCGATCCGATATCGCGAACACTCCTTCCGGCCAGACAATGATCCGGTCTGGCGGAAACGAGGGCTCAAAACGTTTCTGCCGCGCAGACTCCTAGGCTTGGACACCATTGACCTGTTATTGTTATCCAGCTATAGGAATCTGGATCTCATGGACCCATTCTGGCTGTATCGTGGCTATTAAAAGGATCATGTTCGTGAATCATAGAGGTCTCGTTTTTCACTGGACAAACTTTGCTTATATTTTTTTCCTTTTATTTCTGGTTTTTGCTTGGGCATCTGGCGTTGATCGCCCTGATAATCGACTCATACTTATCCTGATCCCATCCGTTATCGTTGGTCCATTCATGGTAACAAAATACTTTATGGTGAAGGAGCACTATGCCGCGCCATTTGGCTCAGGAGAGCTGTTCGTCATGTATGTGGTCGCCTCATTTCTAGTGCTAACCTTCGGCTCACTTACTGCCGGTATTGTGGGAAATATTCTGGATGTATCTCCCTTGGATAGCCGATCGCGAAGCATGATTGGCGGCATCAGTGTTTTAGCTTTGCTGGGTTGGGTTTTTTATCCGAGCAGAGGGTGGGAGCGGTGTTTGGAAAACGAGAGGGACATCCGGGAAGCATATTATTCATATTCGGCAGGGGATCCAGGACAAGCCGAACCGCAACCGGCAGAAGAGCTCGAGAGGCATCAAGAGCCCCAGCAGCCCCCGGTTAATGAGGCGCCTCAGCGCCAAACGCCCCGGCAGGCCCCGAAGCACCCGGCGCCTAAACCTGGAGAATCCCGCGAATCTATAGAATTGTCTAGTCGTCGTAGTCAGAAGGAATCCCAGACGGCTCATACCGGCACACCGAGCGGCCCCGCTCCTTTCGACACCGGTAGCGGTCCTGCGACTCAGTCGGTTCGCGTTCCTCCCTATTTTTTCACGGTGCTTGTTAGTGACCTAAAGTTTCCTAGCAAGCACCTGTCACGATCAAGTCGTGACATCTTGGATCTGTTCAATGGTGCTGCTGAATCGTACTTCCGCGAGGTTATCGTGCGGTTAACGTCGTATCGGCGAGCATTTTGTCGCGATGCTGATCAGGATTATTCGGACCTATGCAATATGGTTCTTCTGCCGTTTTATGTCACGGTGGGAGCTGAGGCCTGCCGCCGAATTGGGGTGCCGGCCTCATATGCGGCGCAGACGTTACTACAGTTATTCCAGCACCACTGTGAGCACTTTGTTAAAAGGTATGGGAATGCAGTTGATGAACGTGCCATTGCATCGCTACTCGCTGCAACAGAGGGCATGCTTTCTATGGCGCCTCATGTGGGCGACAACGAAGCTACTCTCTCCTGTCTGAGGATGGAGATGAGGGAAGTTGTCTTTCAGGTAATCAGTGGGATAAGGGGTCGCTAGAGCAAGGCACGACGAACTGACCACTACAAGGAAGCAACAGAGACATTGTCGATGAAGTGCCCGCTCTTTCTCAAGATAGTCCCGCTAACCGAGGTAGATAAACGTAATCAACCGTCCAGAGGATAGGGCTTTCGCTTGGCCTGAACTTGCATCGCAATCGTTGAGTGCCTGTCTTTAGATTATTTTCTGGGGGTATTACACTGATCCCCTAATGACCGCCCCGAAGTCTCCTCTACTGTTCACTTGCCCGGGGCTGGTCTCGGCCTTAGTTCGGAAAACTGACCAGTAACTGGCGGAAATGGCGAAATTCTGCGCATTCTGGTCTGTTTCAGCTTTTGAGGCATCTGGACTAATGTTGCAGTGACGATGGTTGCACGTTTTCTTTTTAAGAGTGCCTGTCCAAAGTTATCTTATTCCTGGCGATCCAGCAGACCTCAATGAAATGGACCATTCTGATCTGTAATTGGAAGCTGGCATTGAATCACTTTATTATCGAATTCGGTGACCGCCTGGACGGCCACCTGTAATGGGGCGGGCAGTCACACAAATTTATTTACAGGCCCATATTTTTAGCGATTCGCGCTGTTCCAAGGCGTTTTTATAAGTCTAGAGTAGAGGTTTGTTTTTTCTTCTAAAGGCTTTCTCATCTTGATCTCACCTGCTGCATCAAAGCCATACTTGAATAATTTTACCGAGGTGCGCCTTCTTTCACCGCTTACTTCGATCCATTCAATTTGGATTACGAAATCTAATAGCTTTAATTCTTTGTATTGGGGATCTTCGTCACCGTTCTTCAAAATATTTTCATGAATAGGTGTGTCAAACTCAACCCTATAATGAACCGAAGATTCTGACGATATAACTGGGGTGCTCGTACCTATCGCGTCAATCTTTTTTGCAATATTGCTCCTAGGGTTGCCTTCGTTGTTCTGAAGTATTCCATTCAAAGAGGTGATTAATATATCTTTGTTTCCGCCGTTCACTATTGTAAACTCGGGCCGTAAGTTAGGATAATATGAGTCAAGACGGATAAGAAACAACTTTCTTGAATGTCGGAACGCAGACCAATATAGATTAAATAGGCCAAGTAGTAACGCTGCTAATGAGATGTAAAAAACGTAGTCTTTCAAAAAAGGTCCGCCTTTTTACTCTCTAAAGATTAAAAAAAGATAAAGACGCAAGTGATCGTATCCATGATCGAACTAAGCTGAATTGCGACCTATTTTGTGTGGTCCTCATCTCTTTACAAAGCCCGGTCAGAAAACCGACCGGGCTCCTCGCACTACGTCATCTGTCTACCAACCCCTCAACCACACTTGGAGTCGCCACAAGAAAGACAAGTAGCACACCCATCCATCATAACCACAGCCTGGGTATGACACTTGTTACACAGTGTGGCATTGGCCGGATATTCGCTAACGGATTCATCATTGGAAGGCGTCTTCTGAGCCGTCTCAAACTCAGCCCGCTTCTCCGCCAGGATGCGCTTGGTCACCTCGCTCATCTCTTCACTTTCGATGAGACCAATGGCCTTCAGGTGCCGCTCGATGACAGCGCCGATCTCGGCCACCAGCGACGGCATGAACACGCCGCCTTTCTTGAAGTAGCCGCCGTTGGGGTCATAGACCGAGCGCAGTTCTTCCACCAGGAAGGTAACATCGCCGCCCTTGCGGAATACGGCGGATATAACCCGGGTGAGGGCGATGACCCACTGGAAGTGCTCCATGGACTTGGAGTTGATGAACACTTCATAAGGCTGCCGGCTTTCGTGGTCGGTGCCTTCGTTGAGGATGATGTCGTTGATGGTGATGTACATCGCGTGCTCGGCCACCGGCGGCTTGATCTTGTAGGTGGTGCCCAGCAGGAAGTCCGGCCGTTCGATGTTTTCGTTCATCTTGACCGGGTTGGGGCCCTGTTGCTCGGGGGCCGGTGCCTGGGTCTCCGGGTCTGCTTTCTTGACCCGGTAGCCGACGATCTTGTTGGTAATCTTTGCAGTCATGGTCATAAGTTCCTGTCAGTTCCCGGATCAGTATTTGCCGTAAGTGCCTTCTTTGAGGGCGTCGAAGAGGTTGGCGGCGGTGTGGATCTCGCCGTCGTACTCGATCTGCTCGTTGCCCTTGAAGGTTACCTTGCTGCCGTCGTCCAGGGTGAACTCATACAGCGTGTTTTCCAGGTCGGATTCCTTCACCAGTACGCCCTGGAAGGCTTCCGGGTTGAAGCGGAAGGTGGTGCAGCCCTTCAGGCCCTGCTCATAGGCGTACATGTAGATGTTCTTGAAGTCCGGGTACGCGAAGTCTGTGGGCACGTTGGCGGTCTTGGAGATGGACGAGTCCACCCATTTCTGGGCCGCCGCCTGGATATCCACGTGCTGGGTCGGTGTAACGTCGTCCGACGTGGTGAAGTACTCCGGCAGCTTCTTGTCGGCGTCGTCAGAGAACGGCATGGCGCCGGCGTTGATCAGGTGGCGGTAGGCCAGCAGCTCGAAGCTGAATACATCCACCTTCTCCTTGGTCTTGCGACCCTCCCGGATGATGTTGCGGGAGTAGTGGTGGGAGAAGCTCGGCTCGATGCCGTTACTGGCATTGTTGGCCAGTGACAGGCTGATGGTGCCGGTGGGTGCGATGGAGGTGTGGTGAGTGAAGCGGCCACCTTTCTCGGCCAGTTTCTCCACCAGCTCCGGCTCTACCTCGGCAATGCGCTTCATGTAGTTACTGTATTTGGCGTGGAGGATACGCCCTTTAACCTTGTCGCCCACCTTGTAGCCGTCGTCCGCCAGCTGCGGGCGCCAGGCCATCATTTTGGGGGTGATTTCAAACTCTTCGTCCATGATGGGCGCCGGGCCTTTCTCTTCAGCCAGGGCCAGGGACTGGCGCCAGCCTTCCACGGCCATTTCACGGACCACTTCCTCGGTGAACTGTACGGACTCGTCAGAACCGTAGGGCATGCGCAGCATGGCCAGGGTAGAGCCCAGGCCCAGGATGCCCATGCCGTGACGGCGCTTGTTCATGATTTCGTGGCGCTGTTCCTTCAGGGGCAGGCCGTTGATTTCCACCACGTTGTCCAGCATGCGGGTGAAGATGGCCACCACCTGACGGTACTTCTCGTAGTTGAAGCTGGCCTTGTCGGTGAAGGGGTTCTCCACGAACTTGGTCAGGTTGACCGAGCCCAGCAGGCAGCTGCCATACGGGGGCAGGGGCTGCTCGCCGCAGGGGTTGGTGGCGCGGATTTCCTCGCAGAACCAGTTGTTGTTCATCTGGTTCACCTTGTCGATGAGGATGAAGCCCGGCTCGGCGTAGTCGTAGGTGGAGGTCATGATGGTGTCCCAGATGAACTGGGCCTTCACCGTACGGTAGATGCGGCAGGCCACCTTGCCTTCGTCGTTGGTGACGTAGCCTTCCTGCACCGGGAAGTCACGGTAGACGAACTGGCTGGCGTCGTTCAGGTCCAGGCCTTCGTCTTCGGCTTCCTTGGCGGTCACCGGGAACGACAGGTGCCAGTCGTCGCCATTCTTCACGGCTTCGATAAAGTCTTCGGTGATCAGCAGGGACAGGTTGAACTGGCGCAGACGGCCATCTTCACGCTTGGCCTGGATAAACTCGATCACGTCCGGGTGGTGCACGTCGAAGGTGGCCATCTGCGCGCCACGGCGACCACCGGCGGAGGACACGGTGAAACACATGCGATCGAAGATATCCATGAACGACAGCGGGCCGGAGGTGGTCGCACCGGCACCCGCCACGTAGGCGCCCCGGGGGCGCAGGGTGGAGAACTCATAGCCGATACCGCAGCCGGCCTTGAGGGTCAGGCCGGCTTCGTGGTTCTTCTCCAGGATATCGTTCATGGAATCCTGGATGGTGCCTGAGACGGTACAGTTAATGGTGGAAGTGGCCGGCTTGTGGGCCTCGGCACCGGCGTTGGAGGTGATCCGGCCGGCGGGGATGGCACCGTTCTGAAGGGCCCAGATGAACTCCTTCATGTAGTGGTCACGCTTGCCCTTGGCCTCCACTTCCGACAGGGCTTTGGCAACCCGTTTGTAGGTCTCGTCAATGGTGCGGTCTACAGGTTCGCCGGTCTTGGTTTTCAGCTGGTACTTGCTGTTCCAGATGTCCAGTGAGGCATCCTGCATCGGAATATCTGTGGTTACTACCTGTAGTTTCGCGCTCATCTCCACCCTCGGTTATGCCTGATTTTTTATGGTCCGAACGCCGCGTAAACGGCGCTCACTGCGGGTTTGGCGACCCTGTCGGGGGTTTGAGCCAAACACTATATCTAGTTGGGATGTGCGGGAGTATAGACACTATATAGTGTTGTGTGAAGAAAGGAGGGGCTATTAAAAGGGGCTTGCTGGTGCAAAAAAATTATCACTAAAACGGTTGCAACGGCGGCAAGCCAGACGGGGCAAGGGTTCGGGTATTTATGGTCTGCAAAGCGACAGATGTTTCGGTTTGTGAAGCAGGGCACTGTTGCTGGTCAGGCCCTGCTCACATTGTCCAAGGGGTGAGCAGCGGTCAGCCCAGCAGCAGGCTGTCGTCTTCCACTTCCAGGCCGCGCTGTTTCTCGAACAGGTCCAGAAGGTCTTTCACCTCGAGCCCCTTCCGCTCCGGTCCGGCAATGTCGAAAACCACCTGGCCCTGGTGCAGCATGACCGTACGGTCGCCCACTTCCAGCGCCTGTTTCATGCTGTGGGTGACCATCAATGCCGTGAGTTTCTGCTCGGCGATGATGTCCTGGGTGAGTTCCAGCACGAAGGCAGCGGTTTTCGGGTCCAGGGCGGCGGTGTGCTCATCCAGCAGCAGGATGGAGGAGGGCGTCAGACTGGCCATCAGCAGGCTGACGGCCTGGCGCTGGCCTCCGGACAGCAGGCCCATCTTGTCACCCAGGCGGCTTTCCAGGCCCAGGTTAAGCTTGGCGAGGGCCGCCCGGAAGCGTTCCATGTAGCTGCGCTTGACGGCGCTGGTGAGCCCCCGGCGTTGGCCCCGCTTGATGGCCAGGGCCAGGTTTTCCTCGATGGACAGGCCTTCACAGGTGCCCGCCAGCGGGTCCTGGAAAACCCGGGCTACCCGGCGCGCCCGTTTGTGGGTGGGCAGCCGGGTCACGTCCTGGCCGTCCACTTCGATACGGCCGGAATCGACAATCACTTCCCCCGCCAGGGCGTTGAGGAAGGTGGACTTGCCGGCGCCGTTACTGCCGATCACCGTGACGAATTCGCCCTGGTTTACGGTCAGGCTCATGCCCCGCAGGGCCGGGTTCTCCAGCGGCGTGCCCTTGCCGAAGGTGAGCTTGAGGTTGTCTGCACTGATCATGTCTCGCTCCTTCAGGCCTTGTTGCGGGTCATTCTGGCCTGCACCCTGGTGCGGAAACCGGGCAGGACGATCGCCAGGGTCACCAGTATGGCGGTTATCAGGTTCAGGTCCTGGGCGCCCAGCCCGAGCACATCGGCGTTGAGGGCGAAGGCAATGGCCAGGCGATAGATAATCGCGCCCACCACACAGGCCAGCAGGGCTCTCAGCACCGAGGTCGGGCTGATAACGGCTTCACCACCGATGAGGGAGGCCAGGCCGATAACAATGACACCCACACCCATGGTCACGTCTGCCGCGCCCTGGCTCTGGGCGACCAGGGCACCGGCCAGTCCGACGAGGCCATTGGAGAGGGCCACGCCCAGCACCACCATGGCACCCGTGGCGATACCCTGGGCCCGGGCCATGCGGGGATTGGCGCCGGTGGCACGCATGGACAGGCCAATCTCCGATTTCATGAACCGCCACAGCAACACCAGTACGATGGCGGTGACCACGACAAACAGCAAAACCGGCGCCAGGAAATAGTACTCCGGCGGCAACAGGCTGTCCCACCAGGTGACGACAGTGTCCTGCATCAGCAGTGGCACGTTGGGACCGCCCATGACCCGCAGGTTCACAGAGTACAGGGCGATCATGGTGAGGATGGACGCCAGCAGGTTGAGAATGCCCAGCTTGACGTTCAGCAGGGCCGTGACTGCACCTGCAGCCATACCGGCAACAATGGCCATGCCGGTGGCAAGCCAGGGATTCCAGCCAGCGATGATCAGCACGGCGGCCACAGCGGCACCCAGGGGGAAGCTGCCATCGACGGTCAGGTCAGGGAAGTCCAATACCCGGAATGAGATATAGATGCCGAAGGCCACAAGGCCGTATATGAGGCCGGTCTCGACAGCACCGAAAAAAGCAATCTGACTAAGCATGAGAGGGCGTTCGCAAGGCTGGAGCAGGCCCGGCACAATGGCCGGGCCTGCCGGGTGTTCAGTCGTTGCCGACTACTTTGGAGGCTTCGGAGATGAGCTCATCACTGAGGGTGATGCCCATTTTCTCTGCGGCGGCCGGGTTCACGTAGAGTTCCAGCTTGTCCAGGGTTTCCACCGGCATATCGGCCGTGGCGGCACCTTCCAGGATGCGCGCGACCATGGCGCCGGTCTGGCGGCCCAGGTCATAGTAGTTGAAGCCCATGGCGGCAACGGCGCCGCGCTCAACCGTGGCGGTATCGGCCGCGAATACCGGAATCTTTGCGCGCTCGCCCACAGAAATCACTGCTTCTGCGGCACTGATAACGGTGTTGTCCGTCGTCAGGTAGATGGCGTCCACCTTGTCCGAAAGGGAGCGTGCGGCACCCAGCACTTCGGAGGTCTTGGTGGCAGCGGCCTTCTCCAGTTTCAGGCCACGGGCCTCCAGGCGCTCTTCCAGTAGTTCCACCAGGGCGACGGCATTGGCCTCGCCCGGGTTGTAGACGGTACCAACGGTCTTGGCGTCCGGTACGACACGCAGGACCATGTCCAGGTGCCGGTCCAGGGGCAGCATGTCGCTTACACCGGTGATGTTTGCGCCAGGAGCTTCAAGACTCTTTACCAGCTTGGCAGCGACCGGGTCAGTTACGGCGGAGAACACCACCGGGATGTTGCGGGTAGCGGCCGCTGCAGTCTGGGCAGACGGCGTGGCAATGGCGACGATGACGTCCGGCTGGTCACCCACAAACTTGCGGGCAATCTGGCTGGCGATGGCGGAGTTGCCCTGGGCGCTTTCGTGCATCAGCTCCAGGTTGTCACCTTCGTTGTAGCCACGCTCAGCCAGCTCGTCCTTGACGCCCTGGTGCACGGCATCAAGGGCCGGGTGTTCCACAATCTGGGTGATGGCAACGGTTTTGGTTTCATCCGCCTGGGCCAGGCCGAAGCCGGTCAGCAGGAGGGTACTTGCCAGGATGCGCAGAAAAGTCTTGGCCATGAGCCGTCTCTCCGGATATTTGGCGTGTTGGGTAGGCCCGGTATGGCCGGGCCAGCTGCAAAAAAGGAGGCGGGGAGTTTACCACATGGTGCCGGCTTTTGCGCCATCAATAACACCAGCCAGTGGCTGGTCCGGAGCTGCAGTCCGGTCGTAAAAGTATGGGTATTGCCGCAAATTTGTTGTTAACGGCTTTGACGGGGTCCATGGTCTTGCCATAGTCTTCAGATACCGGCAGCAGATACGTCGGAAATTCCAAGGATAACAACAAACAGGCGCAGTTCCGCAACGGCGGCGCCTGATACAGCCAGAGGTCTTCGGGAAGACGCATGAGTACACAACAAAAACTACCGCTCAACTTGATTTACCATTGGGAAACCGCCCGCGCTGAAAACGTTTACATGACCCAGCCTTTCACCGACGGCAAGGTGGTGGATTACACTTGGCGTCGTGCAGTGGGCGAGGCCAGGCGCATGGCCACCTATATCAAGTCGCTGAACCTGCCAGAGAAAAGCCGTATCGGCATCGTTTCCAAGAACTGCGCCCACTGGATCATGTCGGATTGGGCGATCTGGATGGCCGGGCATATATCCGTACCCCTGTACCCGACCCTGAACGCGGATACCGTCAGCTATATCATCGAGCATGCCGAAATCGAGGTAATGTTTGTCGGCAAGCTGGACGACTGGGAATCCATGAAACCCGGTGTGCCGGATTCGGTGAGGTGTATCAGTTACCCCCTTAGCCCGCCCACCAGCTTCGAAACCTGGGACGATATTGTGTCCCAGAATCCGCCCATGGAAGAGAACACCGCTCGTGAGGCGGATGAGCTGGCCACTATCGTGTATACCTCCGGCAGTACCGGCCGACCCAAGGGCGTTATGCTGAGTTTCCATAACCTGGCCTATGCGGCTTCGGGCGCCGCGGACCGGCTGGAGGTCACCAGTGAAGACCGCTACCTGTCCTACCTGCCCCTGGCCCACGTTTTCGAGCGCTATGTGGGCGAGCTGGTCTCCATGAACAAAGGGTTCCACCTGTATTTCGCCAACACCCTGGACACCTTTGTGGAAGACCTCCAGCGTTGCAGGCCGACCCTGTTCATCGCCGTACCGCGGATCTGGACCAAGTTCCAGCACGGTGTGTTCGAGAAGATGCCCAAGGAGAAACTGGACAAGCTGCTGAGGATTCCGCTGCTGAACCGCCTGATCAAGAAGAAGGTGCTTACCGGCCTGGGGCTGCAGCATGTGCGTTACGCCGGCTCCGGCTCCGCGCCCCTGTCCCACGACATCCTTGAGTGGTACCGGAACCTCGGCCTCGAGCTTCTCGAAGGCTATGGCATGTCCGAAAACATCGCCTACTCCCACACCACCCAGCCTGGCCGTGCCCGTACCGGATATGTGGGTGAGGCATTACCCGGTGTGGAGTGCAAGATTGGTGAAAACGGCGAGGTGCTGGTGAAAAGCCCCACCACCATGATGGGCTACTACAAGGACGAGGAAAAAACGAAGGAGGCCTTTACCGAGGATGGCTTCCTGCGCACCGGTGACGTGGGCGAGATTGACGAACTTGGTCGCCTGAAACTCACCGGTCGCCTGAAGGAAATCTTCAAGACCAGCAAGGGCAAGTACGTGGCGCCGGCCCCCATCGAGAACAAACTGATGCGGGATGACCACATCGAAGCCGTCTGCGTATCCGGTGAGAACCAGGTATCTCCGTTCTGCCTGGTGATGCTGTCTGAAGCCGCCCAGGCGAAGCGGGAAGATCCGGCTTTCCGCAAGAAGCTTGAGAAAGACTTTGTCGAGCTGCTCAAGGACGTCAACCAGACCCTCGATCCCCACGAGCACCTGCGCTTTATGGTCGTGGTCAAGGAGCCCTGGACCATCGAAAACGACTTCCTGACACCGACCATGAAGCTCAAGCGCAACGTGGTGGAAGACGCCTACCGGAGCCAGGTGGAAAACTGGTATGCCCAGGACAAGACCATTATCTGGGAATAACGATGCCGGTTGGCCGCCCGATGGCTTTCCATTAATCTTTGCGGTAAGTAATACTGAAACCGGCCCCAGGGCCGGTTTCGTCGTTTGAGTCCCTTTTCAGCCTGCACCGGAGAAGTTGATGAGCCGCCTGTCCGATTTCCAGCAACGCATCCATCGGGTGATTCCGCTTACTGACGCCATGGCAGCGGAGCTGGTGGCCTACGATGGTCAGAGCCTGCTGGTACGCGCGCCCCTGGCACCGAACAGCAACCACCAGGGCACCGGCTTCGGTGGCTCGGTCTATTCCATCGCCGTGCTGGCTGCCTGGGGCCTGATCGAGCTGGTCGTGGAAGACGCCGGGGTGGATGGCCACGTGGTTATCCAGAGCGGCCAGATGGACTACAACCAACCGGTGGATGGTGACTTCTACGCCCTGTGCCAGCTGCCGGGCGAACAGGAGCAGCAGCGCTTCCTGTCTATGCTGCAGCGCAAGGGGCGGGGCCGGCTGGCGCTGACCTCACGGGTGTATTGCGGAGAGCCCACCACGGCACCTGAATCCGAACCGGTTGCCACCTTCGAGGGCCGGTTTGTGGTCCGGGCTGCCAGCGCGTAACAGGTTTATTGCTGGCTGTAGGCCCGGGCAGATCCGATTGAACGGCTCATCAGGATGATGGGCACGATGCCGGCCAGTACGATGATCAGGGCGGGCAGGGCGCTGATGCCCAGCAATTCGTCCGAGGCGTACTGGTACACGTGGGTGGCCAGGGTGTCGAAGTTAAAAGGCCGCAGGATCAGTGTGGCCGGAAGTTCTTTCATGCAATCCACGAACACCACGAGGGCTGCCGTCAGCATGGTGCCACGCAGCATGGGCAGGTGTACCTGTAGCAGTGTCGCCGTGGTGCTGCGACCGAGGGACCGGGCGGCCATGTCCATGCTGGGGGTAATCTTCTGCAGGCCGCTCTCCAGGCTGCCGGCGGATACGGCCAGGAAGCGAACCGTATAGGCGAACACCAGGGCAAAGGCCGTGCCGCTGAACAGCAGCCCGGTACTGATGCCGAACCAGTCCCGCATCCAGGAGTCCAGCTGGTTATCAAATGCCGCCATGGGAACAATGACCCCCACCGCCAGGACCGCCCCGGGCATCGCATAACCGAGACTCGACAGCCGCATCATCACCTGCATGGGCTTGGTGTCATGCAGCCGGCGGCTGTACGCGAGGATCAGACCAATCGTCAGCGTGGTGAAGGCAGCGGCCCCGGACAGGAACAGGCTGTTGAAGGTGTTTTCCAGGAAGTCACCGGTCCAGCTCTGGTCAAAGTAGATCACCGCGTAGCGACCCAGAACCACTGCCGGAACAATAAAGCCGAGGATGATGGGGGCAGCGCAAACCGCAACACAGATCCACTGACGGGGCCGGCTCATGGAAAAGCGCTGGATGGGCGCGCGATTGTCGCGGCCGGCGTATTGCTGCTGCCTGCGGCGTGAGTAGCGCTCCAGGGTCACCAGGATGACCACGAACGTCAGCATGATCATGGCGATCTGGGCGGCGCCGCCGAGGTTGCCAAGGTTCATCCAGGTGTCGAACAGGCCGGCGGTGAGGGTCTGCACCGCGAAGAAGTCTACGGTACCGAAGTCATTCAGGGTTTCCATCAGCACCAGGGAAAGGCCAACGGCCACCGCAGGGCGTGCAATGGGCAAAACCACCCGGAAAAACGTGCTCAGGGCCGAGTGGCCCAGACTGCGGCTGACCGAAAACAGTGAGGGCGACTGCTCAAGGAACGCCGCCCGGGCGAGCAGGTAGACATAGGGGTAGAGTACCAGCCCCAGCATCAGGGTGGCGCCCCACAGGCTGCGAATGTCCGGAAACCAGTAGTCCCGGGCATCGGTCCAGCCGAACCAGTCTCTCAGAGCGCCCTGGACAGGCCCGGCGTACTGGAGAATGTCGGTGTACACATAGGCAATGACGTAGGCCGGCACCGCAAAGGGCAGCAGCAGCGCCCATTCGAACATCCTGCGGCCAGGAAAATTGCACATGGTGACGGCCCATGCGGTCGCCAGGCCGATACTGAGGGTGATGGCCGAGACGCCCACCATCAGCAGCAGGGTAGTCCACACGTACCGCGGCAGCGTGGTCTCCAGCAGGTGGGGCCAGATATTCTCGTCAGGGAACAGTGCCAGCCACGCCACGGAAAAGACCGGGAGGGCAACGATGGCGGTAATGAGGGCGGCAGAAGTCAGCCAGCGCTTGGAGGTACGGCCAGGTGTCAGCGGTGATGGGGTTACCGGTTCCTCGAAGACGTCGGCCTGGTTCATGCTGATCCTGTTCGGTGGAAAAGGGCAGAAGTGTAACCAACAGCACCCCGAACAAACAATGCCAGCGGGTCATGGAACCCGCTGGCACAGGGTTTTATTGACCGGGATCAGAGATTGTCGTAGTCAACCCGGTCAACCATCCGTACCGCCTCGTTGGCGTTTTCGGCGATGGTCTGCAGTGACAGGGTGTCAGCATTAAGCTCACCCCATTCCGCGACGATGCCAGTGGGCGATACGTCGGGGTTGGCCGGGAACTCGTTGTTGGCTTCGGCGTAGATCTGCTGGGCCTCGTCGCTGGACAGGTATTCCATCAGTTTGATGGCGTTGTCGCGGTTAGGCGCACTTTGGGTCAGGGCAATACCGCTGATATTGATGTGGGTGCCCCGGCCTTCGGCATTGGGGAATACGATGCGTACCTGCTCCGCAATGGGACGCTGCTCTTCATCCTGCAGCATGACGCCGTAGTAGTAGCTGTTACCGATGGCGACGTCACAGACGCCTTCTGCAACGGCACGGATCTGGTCACGGTCGCCACCCTGGGGTTTACGGGCCAGGTTGTTCTTGACGCCTTCCAGCCACTCTTCGGCTTGTTCAGCGCCGTGATGGGCGATCATCGAGGAGATCAGCGCGATGTTATACGGATGCTTGCCACTGCGGGTACAGATGCGACCTTCCCATTTCGGGTCTGCCAGTTCCTCGTAAGTGGTGATCTCGCCTTCCTCAACCCGGTCAAGGGAGGTGAAAATCATGCGGCCACGGGTGGTCAGGGCGAACCACTTGCCCTCGGGGTGGCGCAGGTTCTCCGGGATGTTCGCTTCCAGGGTTTCGTTATCCACGGCGGCGGTCAGGTCACGATCTACCAGTTCGGAGATGCGCGAGATATCGACGGTCATCACTACGTCTGCAGGGCTGTTACGACCCTCACGCTCAAGGCGTTCCGCCAGGCCGTTCTTGGCGAAAACCACGTTGGTCTCGATGCCGGTGTCCTTTGTGAACGCGTCCAGCAGGGGCTTGAGCAGAAATTCCTGGCGGTAGGAGTAGATGTTGACTTCGCCGCTGGCGGCAGCAGGCAGGGGAGCGAGGGTAACGGCGCAGGCGGCAACGGCCGCGGCAAGTTTCATCTTCATATGTTGAATCCCGTTGCTAATCTGGTGAAAAACAAAAACCATTCTCATTTGTTGTTGCGGCGCTGTCAACAGGTTCACATTCTTTTAACACTGAAAATTATTGTTACGAATCAGTGCTATGTTTTAAGTCAATTTTTCTGGTTAAGTGTGATGCATATTCAACAAACTTCAGGCAGGCGCCAGAGAGCCATGACACAGCCGGATCGACGTGAACATATCCGTACCGCACTCAATGCCAGGGTGAGTGTTGTCCATGACACCCTTGGCACGCGTCACTTCGCCACCCGCGATATCTCTGATGGCGGTGTATTCGTGGTAGTAGAGGAAGACGACTTCAGGCCCGAATTGGGGGATGTGGTGACGGTGCAGGTTCAGGGATTGCCCGTGCCGGCCCCGGAACTGCGCATGGTGGTGGTGCGGCTGACGGTAGACGGGTTCGGGTTGCAGTTCGCTGACCACTGATCCGCCGAACGCCACCTTTAATCGGACACCTCTCTCTTCCGTAGCCGGGTTGTGATGCTTGTCACGGTATTACGCTATATTGCAGAAGGACAATAAAAGTAACCAAACGTAGTTGTCTGGTAACGGTTTTCCATCCGGTTGTAATGGACTAGCGACAGAGAGGTGGCGACAATGGATGTTGTCGAGAAACAGGCAGGTCAGAGGTGGAAGGTGGGTGTAACCCAGAAAAAGGTTAACGCGCAGGACCTTGAGGTCGGGATGTTTGTCTCGGACCTTGACCGCCCATGGCACCTGACGCCCTTTCCGATCCAGGGTTTCTACATTCGCTCGCAGGACGATATCCGTGCGCTGATTTCCCACTGTCGCTGGGTCATGGTGGATGTGGCCGAGGGTCGGGACAGCCTGGAATATGACCAGGCCGGCGCGCCCAGCTTTGCCCGCCGCACCAGTCGCAAGGTGCGACAGCAGGATATCCTCGAACTGCCGCCTATTCAGCTGAAAAACCCGGTTCGCCACCAGCCCACACGTTCGCTACAGCGCGAGTTGCGCGCCAGCCGTAACCTGCTCCGGTCAGCGGAGGACGCAATCCGGAAGGTAGCGGGCAGCCTTGATAATGATATGGTGCCTGATCTGCGCCCGGTCTCGAAGGTTGCCCGCCAGATGACCGCCAGTGTGCTGCGTAACCCGGATGCCCTGCTTTGGCTGGCCCGGGTACGCGAGCAGGACGACCATAGCTATCGCCACTCCCTCAAGGCCGCGGTATGGGCGCTGGTGCTGGGTCGCCACCTGGGCCTGGATGAGCCGTTGCTGACCACCCTGGCCACCGGATGCCTGCTGGCCCATATCGGCAAGGCTGAGTTGCCCCGGGCGTTACTGTTCAACGAGCATCAGCTGGATGCTGACCAGTACCAGCAGTACCGGACCTACGTCGAACTTGGCGCACGGCGACTGGAAGAAGCGGGTCTATCCCGCGCAGTGGTCGCGGTGGTGCGAGGTCACCGGGAACGCCACAATGGCTCGGGCTTTCCGGCGGGGGTTCGGGGTGACCGCATCCCGCTACTGGCCAAGATCGCTGGTCTGGTGGATTATTACGAGACCCTGATTGCACCCCGTGAAGGCTATCAGCCACTGTCTCCTGCCCAGGCGGTAAGCCAGCTGTTTGAATTGCGCAATGTGGAGTTCCAGGAAGACCTGGTGGAACAGTTTATCCAGTCCATCGGCATCTATCCCATCGGGACCCTGGTCCAGCTGACCAATGGCCAGCGAGGGGTTGTGGTGTCGCATTCACCCAAACGCAGGCTGATGCCCAAGGTCATGGTCATGACCGATGTTGGCCAGCAACCCCTGAAAGCGGCAAAGATGGTTAACCTTGCCACCTGCAACGAGGGACGCCCCGTGGAGCAGAGCCTGAGGGTGGAAGGTTGCCTGCCCAACGGTACCGACGGCCTCGACCCGGCCAGGTACGATATTACCGGCGTCGAGAGCCGCTGGAACCTGCGTCGACTGGTAGGCGCCTGACCTCCCGCCCGGCCGTTCCGGCCGGGCCTGTTCCTGGAACCCCGTTACCCACTGGCGGCAGTTGTTAGCGGGCTACCCTTGAATTTTCCCCGGTTTGGCTCAAGATATAGCGCTTTCTTAAACTCACCTCCCCGCCGGTATTTTTGATGACAGTCCAAGCCAACCAGGAAGCGCCAGCTACCTGGGCCCTTGAAATCGAAGGTTTGAAGAAACGTTACGGCAGCGGGTTTGAAGCCCTGAAAGGCATCGACCTGCGTGTGCGTGAAGGGGATTTCTTTGCCCTGCTGGGCCCGAACGGGGCTGGCAAGTCCACCACCCTGGGGATTGTGTGTTCGCTGGTGAACAAGTCGGCCGGCAAGGTGCGGGTGTTCGGTCACGACATCGACACTGACCTGGCTGGCGCCAAGCTGAACCTGGGTGTCGTGCCCCAGGAGTTCAACTTCAACCAGTTCGAGAAGGTGTTTGACATCGTTACTACCCAGGCCGGGTATTACGGAATTCCACTGCGCAAGGCGCGGGCGTCTGCAGAGCGTTATCTCAGAAAGCTTGGCCTGTGGGACAAGAAGGACACGCCTGCCCGGATGCTCTCCGGGGGTATGAAGCGCCGGCTGATGATCGCACGGGCGCTGGTCCATGAGCCAAGGTTGTTGATCCTGGACGAACCGACTGCCGGCGTGGATATCGAGTTGCGCCGGTCGATGTGGGCCTTCCTGGAAGAAATGAACCGCAACGGCACCACGATTATCCTGACCACCCATTACCTGGAAGAGGCGGAAGCCCTGTGCCGCAACATCGCCATTATTGATCATGGCGAGATTCTGCGACACACCAGCAAGAAAGAGTTGCTGACCCAGTTGCACGTGGAAACCTTTATCCTCGACACCGACCAGTCCCTGGCCACTGCCCCGGTGCTTGAGGGCTTCGAGACCCGCCTTGATGGCGAGGGGGCTGTCGAGGTTGACGTGGAAAAGAGTCAGGGGCTCAACGGCGTGTTTGCCCAGCTTGATCAACAGGGCATCCGGGTACTGAGTATGAGGACCAAGTCCAACCGGCTTGAGGAGCTGTTCCTGCGTATGGTGGAAGACAACGCCCGTCAGGGGGAGGTGACCCCGTGACAGCCAGTGCAATCCTGACCGCATTCCTGACCATTGTTGTCCGGGAAATCCGCCGGTTTACCCGGATCTGGCCGCAGACCCTGTTGCCGCCGGCAGTGACCATGACGTTGTACTTCATCATTTTCGGCAATCTGATCGGCTCACGGATTGGGTCGATGGGTGGCTTTGACTATATGTCATTCATCGTGCCTGGCCTGATCATGATGTCTGTTATTACAAGCACCTACGCCAATGTCGTGTCATCTTTCTTTAGCATGAAGTTCCAGCGCAGCATTGAGGAACTGCTGGTGTCACCGACACCGAACTGGACGATCCTCGCCGGCTATGTGGTCGGTGGCATGGCCCGGGGACTGGGTATCGGCCTGATTGTTACCCTGTTGTCGCTGGCGTTTACCCGGTTGCAGATCCATAACCTGCCGATGATGGTGCTGACCGTGTTTCTTACCTCGGCACTGTTTGCGCTGGGGGGCTTTATCAACGCCATGCTGGCGACCAAGTTCGATGACATT
The DNA here is from genome assembly GCF_900111555.1 of Marinobacter segnicrescens. Lineage (GTDB taxonomy): Bacteria > Pseudomonadota > Gammaproteobacteria > Pseudomonadales > Oleiphilaceae > Marinobacter > Marinobacter segnicrescens. Next base: position 132,202 of record NZ_FOHZ01000001.1, on the reverse strand, counting down.
TCCATCGTACCAACCTTCGTGCTCACGCCGCTGACCTACCTTGGTGGCGTATTCTATTCCATCGAGCTGCTGCCGGAGTTCTGGCAGGGCGTGTCGATGATCAATCCGATCCTGTACATGGTGAATGCCTTCCGCTACGGCATTCTGGGTGTATCGGATGTGAATCCCTATGTGGCACTGGGCATGATCCTGGTGTTTATCGTCATTCTGTCCGTGGTGTCCCTGCGCATGCTGCAACGGGGCAAGGGCATACGTCACTGAGGAGTTGTCATGGCCCTTGACCATGCCCCCCTGGGCAAGTCCAGTGAGTACCCTGATCGCTATGCACCGGAGCTGCTGTTCCCGGTGCCGCGGGATGATAACCGTCGCCGTATCGGGTTGGAGGACGGCCGGTGGCCCTGGTTCGGCGATGACCTGTGGCAGGCATGGGAGCTGTCCTGGCTGCGCCCTGGTGGTGTACCGGTGGTGGCGTGGGGTGAGTTCCGCGTGCCGGCCGCGTCGCCGTCGCTGATCGAATCCAAGTCCCTGAAGCTCTACCTGAACTCCCTGAACCAGGAGGTTTTCTCCAGCCATGACCAGGTGAGGGAGACCATCGAGCGAGACCTCTCCAGTGCCTGTGGTGCCCAGGTGGCGGTGAGCCTCTATAGCGTTGACCGGGGCATGACAGCAGAAGGGCGTCCCCCGGGGGCGATCCTGATTGATGACGAGCCTGTCAGTAGCGTGGGCTATGACTATTGCCCCGAGGTATTGAAGGCGAGCGGCGAAACGGTAACCGAGAGTCTTTGCTCCCATTTGCTGAAGAGCAACTGCCCGGTGACCGGTCAGCCCGACTGGGGGTCTCTGCTGGTGGAGTACACCGGCCCCGCTATTGACCGCTCAGCGTTGCTGCAATATGTGGTGGGTTTTCGCCAGAAGCAGGATTTCCATGAGCACTGTGTGGAAACCGTCTTTACCGACCTGATGCAGCGGTGTCAGCCAGAGCACCTTGTGGTGAGCGCCAGGTATACCCGCCGTGGCGGGCTGGACATCAACCCCTGGCGCAGTACCGATCCGGGTGAGGCACCGCGAATGAGGCTGGTGCGGCAGTAAACTGAGGGGGTGTTCTGGCAAGTCGGGCAGTTCAGGTCTGCTCGGACTCCTCTTCAACCCGCAGCCGTTCAGCGGCCTCCTCAAGGGCTTGCAGTATGGCCTTGCGGTCGTTGTCCGCAATCTTGCCGGAATCCAGGTACATGGCAAAGCCTGCGTGTTCATGCTCCAGGAAGCTGCGGTTGGGGCCAAGGTCGCGGCGGAAGTCGATGACCTCATAGATGGCCACCGGGCGACCGAAGCCCTTCACGGTAATTTCCCCCTTGTCCCGGCACATGATCCGCTCCTTGATCAGCGAGAAGGTTTCGTAGGAAACCAGGATCTGCCCAGGCTCCGCCAGTTGCTCCAGCCGGCTGGCCAGGTTTACTTCCTTGCCGATGATGGTGTAGTCCATACGGTTTTCGGCGCCGAAGTTGCCCACGGTAACAAACCCGGAACTGATGCCCATACGAATTTCCAGCGGGGTGCGGATACCCTGGCTGCGCCAGCGCTGACGCATGATTTTCATATGATTGCGCATGTCGACGGCCATGGATACGCAGGCCAGGGCATCTTCCTTCTGGCCCCGGGATGACGGGTCACCAAAGAAGATCATGATGGAGTCACCCACAAATTTGTCGATGGTGCCGCCATATCGCAGGGCGACTTCTGACATTTCGTTGAAGTAGTTGTTGAGCAATTCGGTGAGGGCTTCCGGTTCCATTTCCTCGGACAGGTCGGTAAAGCCCTTTATGTCAGAGAAGAAAACGCTCAGCTTCTTGCGGCGGGTTTCCAGCCGCACGTCCCGTTCACCGGTAAAGATGGACTGCCAGACCTGGGGTGACAGGTACTTCGAGAGCTTGTCCGACAGGGCAATGGACTGCTCCCGCTGCTTCTGGATCTGGGTCTTGGCGGCCAGCAGGATGCGGGCCTGCTGGTGGGTGTAGAAGGCGGTTACGCAGATGTAGAGCCCGGTACCCGCAAGTGAGACCAGGCTGGTCAGCAGGGGCGTGGTGAAGTCCTCGGTGACGCCCAGCAGGCCCACCACCAGGCCGGCGGCCGCAACCAGCAACAGGGTACCGTAGAACCAGAGGTATAGGCCGCCAACAATCAGGCAGCTGAACATAAGCATCAGCGCCATGGCCAGGGAGGGCACGGGTGTCAGGCCGGTGAGGCCGATGACCAGGCCACCGGAGATGCACTCTACCAGTAACAGGTACTGACGGATGCGGGGCTGGCGGTCGGCACCCAGCTTGCGGCTGAGGAACAGGATTGTGTGGGGCCAGAAGACACCGGCGGCCAGTAACCAAAGCAGGGACTCGGGAAAAATGCCATCCACAACGCCGGCAACGATGATGCCGCAGAAGGCCGCGGCACCGAGCACCCGGCCGTTGAAATCCGGTAGTGGCGGGATCGCCTGAGGCGCGTCTTCCGGCGTAGAATCCGCGCGGGACTTGCGGCTGGTATCCGGCGTGCTTACAAACCCTGACATGCTTCGTCCCTGTGGAAGACGGATCGTGATCGTGGATTCCGGTGCCGGCCGGGGTGGCGCGGCAGTCTTGTTATTTTCGCTGGTGACGGTTACGGTTCCAGCGGAAGTGTCCTGAATCCAGCCGATGAGATTACCAGTAACGGCGAGGGCGGACAATCCGGTGCGGTTTCACACAGCGGGAGATAACAGCTGACTATGCACAGCATAACCGAGGCTCTGCTCAATCGTAGTTCTGAACCCCGCCTGAAAGCACCGGCGCCGCCGCAGGACGTGCTGGACCTGGCGCTGGCCTGTGCTGCCAGGGCGCCGGACCACGCCCTGCTGCGACCCTGGCGCTACCTGGTTATTGAAGGGGAGGGCCTGGAGCGCCTGGGCGAACTTTTCGAGGCCAGCGCCCCGGCAGGTGCCAGCGACGCCCAACGGCAAAAACTGCGCAAGGCGCCGCTGCGCGCGCCCATGGTTCTGGTGGCCATTGCCTCCCCGGTATCACACCCAAAGGTGCCTGAGTATGAGCAGGAGTATGCCTGCGCAGCCAGCGCCGCCTACCTGGTGCTGGCACTGCAGGCCGAAGGTTACGGCGCCATGTGGCGCTCGGGTGAAGTGTCGGATAACGACCAGGTGTGTAAAGGGCTGGGCCTGGGGGACAGGGAGTCCATCGTGGGCTTCATTTATGTGGGTACTGTTGACTCGGAAAAGCCGCCGGTGCCCCGGCCGGAAATCAGTGAATTTACGTCCCGCTGGCCCCAATAGCTTGCAGGGGCCCGCCTGTCTGCGGCAAGGGAAAGGGGTTGCCGCTCCTGCTACCATCGATCTCCTGCATTGCCTCTCCGTATTGGCTGTATACCGTTAAGTCAATGAAATAAAATAATAAAATAGATTTCCCATAACTCTGGCACTGTCATTGCTTCTTACTCTGCAAAGACCCCTGACCGGCAACAAGCGGCAGGGTAGTGCAGTTACTGGAGGCATTATGGCAATCACCTTCGACAAGGCCCTGGGTATCCATGAGCACGCACTGGCCGCTCGCAGTCAGCGGGCCCAGGTGCTGGCGAATAACCTGGCCAACGCCGACACCCCGGGCTACAAGGCCCGTGATGTGGACTTTCAGTCCATGCTGAAGCAGGCAACCGAGGCGTCACAGGGAGAGGGAATGGCCCGTACCCATCCCTCCCACATGGACGTTTCCGGTTCCGGGGGCAGTCCCGAGCTGCTCTATCGCACGCCGCACCAACCCTCCCTTGACGGTAACACCGTAGACGCCCAGCAGGAACAGACCCGGTTCATGCGCAACGCCATGGACTTCCAGGCCAGTTTCGAGTTTTTGAGCAGCAAGTTTTCCGGCCTGAGCAAGGCCATCAAAGGCGAATAAGCCGGCCACCGGAAACAGAGGAGAAATCGCATGTCCCTGGGAAACATCTTTGATATCGCCGGCTCCGGCATGACCGCTCAGCAACTGCGGTTGAACACGACAGCATCGAACATTGCCAACGCCGAGACGGCCAGTTCCAGCGTCGATCAAACCTATCGCGCCCGTAAGCCGGTGTTTGCCGCTATCCAGCAACAGCTGCTCAACCCGGACCAGTCAAGCGGCCACTTCCGTTTTGGCCAGGAGCAGGGCACCGGCGTTACCGTTGAAGGCATCGTTGAAAGCCAGGAAGAGCTGCAAATGCGTTACGAGCCGCATCACCCCGCTGCCAATGAGGAGGGGTACGTTTTCTACCCCAACGTGAACGTGGTGGAGGAAATGGCTGACATGATGTCGTCGTCCCGCAGCTTCCAGATGAACGTGGATGTGATGAACGCCGCCAAGACCATGATGCAGCGCGTGCTCACCCTTGGGCAGCAGTAACAGGCCAGTGATTCTTGTTCGGGGAAATGACCAATGAGCATTGTAAATAACACCACCTCAACGGCCGACGTGCTTGCGGAATACCGTACCAGGCAGGAGAGCAAGGGTGCCGGTAGTGAGGAGTTGGGCAAGAACGAGTTCATGGAACTGATGATTGCCCAGCTCAAGAACCAGAACCCGCTGGAGCCCAAGGGCAACGGCGAATTCATTGCCGACCTGGCCCAGTTCAGTTCGCTGGAGGAAATGCAGAACCTGAGTTCAACGGTTGGTGACGTTGTCGGCGAATTCCGTTCCTCCCAGGCCCTGCAGGCGTCAGCCATGGTAGGCAAGAGTGTGCTGGCGCCAGCCAACTTCGGCACCCTGGGACAGGACGGTGAGATGAAAGGTGTGGTGAGCGTGCCATCCAGCACCGGTGGCCTGAGAATCAATATCGAAAATTCCGCCGGCGAGATGGTACGCCAGCTTGACCTGGGCCAGGCCTCTGCCGGCCAACAGGCCTTCACCTGGGATGGTGAAGACGGCAACGGCAATCCCTTGCCGCCCGGTCGCTACTACGTCACCGCCCAGGGCAGTTACCCCCAGGGCACAGAACAGCTGCTGACCCTGATGAGCGCAAACGTGGACAGTGTGTCACTGGGCCAGGGCGGCAGCATTACGCTTAACCTTGCCGGCATGGGGTCGATTCCCCTGTCGGACGTACAACAAGTCAACTGAGTGAGGTTGAACCATGGCATTTAATATCGGACTCAGCGGGCTTCGTGCCTCACAGGTTGACCTGGACGTTACCGGCAACAACATTGCCAACGCCAGCACAGTCGGTTTCAAGGGCAGCAAGGCCCAGTTCGGCGACCTTTACTCCAGCGGCTTCCTGAGTTCCGGCAAGATGTCGGTGGGCAGCGGCGTGAAGGTTCAGGACATCAAACAGAGCTTCGCCCAGGGTTCGATTAGCGGCACCCAGAATGGCCTGGATATGGCGATTGATGGCGATGGCTTCTTCGTGCTGAGCAACAACGGCCAGGTACAGTACTCCCGCGCGGGCCAGTTCAGCATCGACAAGGATGGCTTTGTGGTGAACAGCCAGTCCATGAAAGTGCAGGGTTACCAGGCCGACGGCGATGGTAATCTCAGTGGTGTTCGCGGGGACCTGCAGATAGATACAGACAACCTGGCGCCAAGGCGGACCACCCGGTTTGATTCCGAGGTGAACCTGGATTCCCGTGAGTCTGTGCTGGAAGTGATCCGGCAGTCCTATGAAGTGAATGCGCTTGACCCTTCGGACGCTACCAACCCGGCTGAAGAAGATACCCTGACCTTTACCTACGACGATAATCGCACCAGCGAACTTACGTTTAACGGTGACCAGCAAGCACGGGAGATCGCTGAACAGCTCAATGAGCTTCCCGGGGTAACGGCGTCAGCGCGCACGACTTATGATATTGACCCGGCCCTGATTCAGCCGGATACCAATTTCCGCATCCAGGGCACTGACTTCAGCATTCCCGGCGCACCGGACGTGGCCGACGCGGGGGAAGCGCTGAGCTGGCTACAGGACGCAATCAATGCTTCTCCACTGAATACCATCAATGCGACCAACCAGGGTGGGCAGCTGAGGCTGATTGACAGTCGTGGTAATGACCTGGATATCTCGCGGGTGGATGATGATGGCAACCTTGATCAGGATGGCTCCGGTGCCGCGATCCTTGATGAAAGCGTTCGTGGGCAGGTTAACGAGCTGGTCCTGGACAGGACCGTAACGGTCAGTTCCGCCAATGGCACGGACGGACTCCTGGCTACGGCAGATCCTTCTGTGACCCGAACCAATACGTTCAATCCGGAAGACCAGCGCACCTACAACCATGCTACGTCTTCGACCATCTACGATAGTCTGGGTAATCCTCATACCATGACCCAGTACTTTGTGAAGGAGCCGGTTACCGGTGGTGAAAGTGTCTGGGCAATGTATATCCAGATTGATGGTGAAGACGTCGGGGACCCCCCTTTCACAACCGGGGAGCCGACCCGGGCCCGCTATGAACTGGAGTTCAACAGCGACGGCAGTATCGCATCGGTGGATGGTGATCCTGACGGGCAGGTGCTGATCTCCAACTGGACACCGAAAGATCAGTCAGGCCAGCCCAATGGTTCGGACGGTCCGCTGCCCATCGCCAACGGCGGCCAGCTGCCGATTGCCGATCCCCCCGTGTCCTCGAACTTTGCCATTAACATGAACGAGACTACGCAGTACGGCTCTTCGTTTGGTGTCGTTGATCAGCGGCAGAACGGTTATACCACTGGCCGCCTGTCAGGCCTGGATGTATCCGGAGAAGGGGTTATCTTTGCCCGTTATTCCAATGGTCAGTCCCAGAACCTGGGGCAGGTTTCACTGGCGACCTTTGCCAATGCTGACGGCCTGTCGCCGGTCGGAGATACCAACTGGGTGGAAACCTTCGAGTCTGGCCAGCCGATTTTCGGCGCGCCGAGTACGGGTACTCTGGGTTCGATTTCCGCAAGTTCGGTGGAGGAGTCCAACGTGGACCTGTCGCAGGAACTGGTGAACCTGATTATTGCCCAGCGTAACTACCAGGCCAATGCCAAGACCATTGAGACTTCGGATGCGGTGACTCAGACCATTATCAACCTTCGTTAACTCAGTGGATGATTGAGGCGATACGCTAACTGGGCTTGTCTGATACGTATGGTGGAGGGCCCCGGGGGTCAGGGGCTCTTTCTTCGCCGCAATTCACGGCCCGTCCCTGGGCCGGCCTTGCTCCGCGCCATCCATGGCGCTGCTACGAAAGAGCCCCTGACCCCCGGGACCTTATGAACCCCGTGCTGGCCTGATGATCCCAGCGGGATCTTCAGGCGATTGTTTCACGGCTGGTTGTTGCCGCTGTTTTAGTAGTGTTATCACAGCAGACCATAGAGACGGAGTGTGGTGGTCCTTTTTCGCAACAGCGCCAGGGATGGCGCGGAGCAAGGCCGGTCCAGGGATGGACCGTGAATTGCGGTGGAGAAAAAGGACCACCATGCTCCGGCTCGGCACCGAGCTTTGGTCCCGTACAACAATTCCCTTTCCCCGCCAAAAACGCCAACTAAGTTTTTGGCACGACTCCTGCAAGAACCAGGAAAACGACGAATGAACGTCAGATTTCCGGCAGGAGTTTTCCCATGGATAAATCCATCTACATCGGCATGTCCGGAGCCAAGCAGAACATGATGGCGCAGCAGGCCCATGCCAATAACCTTGCCAACGTCAACACTACCGGCTTCAAGAAAGACTTCGCCCAGGCCCGCAGCATGCCCGTTTTCGGCGAACACCATCCTACCCGCGCCTACGCCATGACCGAACGCCCCGGCACCGACTTCAGCGCCGGACCGCTGCAGCAGACCGGTCGCAATCTCGATGTCGCAATGGATGGTGAAGGCTGGCTGGCCGTCCAGAACAACCAGGGCGAAGAAGTCTTCACCCGTTCCGGCAGCCTGCAGGTGGATGTTAACGGAATGATTCGGCTTGGCTCCGGTGAAATGGTTCTTGGCAACGGTGGCCCGGTGGCATTGCCTCCCTATGAGCAACTCCTGATCGGCGCTGACGGCACTGTCTCCATCCAGCCTGTGGGTGGTCCGCCGGACCAGTTGGTGGAAATCGACCGCCTGAAACTCGTCAATCCCCCATCAGACGCCCTGATGAAAGGGGAGGACGGCTTTATCCGTCGCAAGCCTGACCAGGCTATCGATGGACCGGAGCAGCCTGATGCAAACATGCGGGTGGCGTCGGGCTTCCTGGAAAGCTCCAACGTCAATGCCGTTGAAGAAATGATCGCCAACCTGGAGCTGTCTCGGCAGTTTGAAATGCAGGTAAAGGTCATGCAGACCGCTGACGAGAATTCCGAGGTTACGGCACGACTGTTGCAAAACCTCTGATAACGACACGTACAACGGCCCCGTTGCCCGAAAAGCGGCAAACCCTCGCCGCCCGGTGGCCGGCCTGAAAGGAGTACCGACATGCATCCAGCACTTTGGGTCAGTAAAACCGGTCTGAGCGCCCAGGATACGAAGATGACCACCATCTCCAACAACCTGGCGAACGTTAACACCACCGGCTTCAAGCGCGACAACGCCGTGTTCCAGGACTTGCTGTACCAGGTGAACCGGCAGCCAGGTGGCCTCAATGCCCAGAATGCCGAGCTTCCGTCAGGCCTTCAGCTGGGTACCGGTGTGCGGGTAGTGGGAACCACCAAGCAATTTACCCAGGGCAACCTGCAGGTAACCGAACAGCCGCTGGACCTGGCGGTCGATGGCCGTGGCTTTTTCCAGATCCAGATGCCGGATGGCGAGATTGCCTACACCCGGGATGGCCAGTTCCAGCTCAACTCCGACGGTGATGTGGTCACCCCGGACGGTTATCTGCTGGAGCCCAACATCAATATCCCCGAGAACGCCACCAGTGTGACCATTGGCAAGGACGGCACCGTGTCTGCGGTGGTCGAGAACCAGGCCGATCCGGTGAACCTGGGCGAAATTCCCCTGGTGGACTTCATTAACCCCCAGGGCCTTCAGGCCATGGGTGGCAACCTGTTCCGGGAAACCGCCGCCAGTGGTGATCCACAGGAAGGGGAGGCCGGCATCGGTGGGCTGGGCTCTATCCAGCAGGGGATGACCGAGGCCTCCAACGTGGAGGTGGTGGAAGAACTGGTCAACATGATCACCACCCAGCGGGCCTATGAAATGAACTCCAAGGTGGTGTCAGCTTCTGACCAGATGCTGCAGTTCATCACCAATAATATTGGTTAATGGTTGACAGGTTAATGAGCATGACAGTCCATCCCAACAAGTCTGCCAGCAGCACCGCCCGGAGCGCCCTCGGGGCGGCGCTGGTCATGGTGCTGGCCCTGCTGCAGGGCTGTCAGTCCATGACCCGGGAGCGCCCGGTGCCCAATGACCCGGCCTATGCCCCGGTGCGCGCCGAGGCGATGGTTCGCCGGGAGCCCCATACCGGCAGCATCTATCAGAACTCCCGCAACTACAGCCTGTACGGTGACAGTACGGCGCTGAACGTGGGCGACATCCTGACCGTCACCCTGCAGGAGTCCACCAGCGCCTCCAAGAATGCGGAGAGCAGCATTACCAAGGACACCGAGATTGGCCTCGGCACCCCGTCCTTCTTCGGGCGTAACTTCGAACGCCTGGGGGGCAGTGTGAACAGCGAGCGTGATTTCGAAGGCCAGGCAGAGGCGGACCAGAGCAACAGCCTGGCAGGCAGTATTACCGTGACGGTCACGGAAGTGCTGCCTAACGGCGTACTGCATATCCGGGGTGAAAAATGGCTGTCGCTGACTAACGGCGACGAATATATCCGCGTCAGTGGGCTGGTCCGTCCCCAGGACATTTCCCCGGACAATACTGTCTCTTCCCAGCGCATTGCCGATGCAAGGCTGGCCTACGGCGGTACCGGCGACTTTGACCAGGCCAACCAGCCAGGCTGGCTGACCCGATTCTTCAACAGTGAGTGGTGGCCCCTGTGAGTGCTGTCAGAATACTTGCAACCTTCCTGATGTTCGCCCTGGTATCCGGCCCGGTGTTGGCGGATCGGCTAAAGGATCTGACCCGGGTGAAGGGCGTGCGTGACAACCAGCTCGTGGGTTACGGCCTGGTAGTGGGCCTCGACGGCACTGGCGATTCAGCGCCTTTTACCAGCCAGACCTTCCGCAACATGATGAACCGGTTCGGCATCACTATTCCCGAGGGCGTGAACCCGGATACCGACAACGTGGCGGCGGTCAGCGTCCACGCCACCCTGCCGGCATTCGCCAAGAACGGGCAGACCCTGGATATAACCGTGTCTTCCCTGGGCAACGCTGACAGCCTGCGCGGCGGCACCCTGTTGATGACCCCGCTGAAGGGTGCTGATGACCAGGTCTACGCGATGGCGCAGGGCAGCCTCGTGGTGGGTGGTTTCGGTGCCCAGGGCCAGGACGGTTCCCGGATTACCGTGAATGTCCCCAGTGTCGGGCGTATCCCCAACGGGGCAACCATCGAGCGGGAAGTCACCAGCCCCTTCACCGAGGGCGACACCATTACCCTTAACCTGCTGAGGGCGGATTTCACTACGGCGCGCCGGGTGGTGGAGACCATCAATGGCTTCCTGGGTGAGGGCATGGCCTACGCCCACGATGCCACGTCGATTTCGGTTAAGGCGCCCCGCGACCCCTCCCAGCGGGTGAGCTTCCTGTCGATCCTGGAAAACCTGGACGTGGATCCGGCGCAGGAAGCGGCCAAGGTGGTCATTAACAGTCGCACCGGTACCATCGTGGTGGGCCAGAATGTGGAAGTAAGTCCGGCAGCCGTCACCCACGGCAACCTGACGGTCACTATCCAGGAAAACCTGCAAGTGGACCAACCGAACCCCTTTGCCGGTGGTGAAACAGTGGTCACGCCCAACACCCAGATTGCCGTTACCGAAGACCCGGCCCGGATGTTCCAGTTCGGCCCGGCCACCACCCTGAACGAAATCGTGCAGGCCGTGAACCAGGTAGGCGCGGCGCCGGGTGACGTGATGGCGGTGCTTGAAGCCCTGAAGCAGGCAGGCGCGTTGCGTGCCGAGCTGATTGTCATATAGGTGATCTGATGCAGCAGTCCGGAATCCAGCAGGCACAGTTCTACACCGAGTTCAGCGGCCTGAACGCCCTGAAGACACAGGCCCGTACGGATCGCAAGGCAGCGCTGGAAGAGGTGGCCCGACAGTTTGAAGGCCTGTTCCTCAACCAGATGCTCAAGAGTATGCGCTCGGCCAATGATGTGCTGTCACAGGGCAACTATCTGCAGAGCAACGAGTCGGGGTTCTACCAGGACATGTTCGACAGTCAGTTGAGTCTGTCCATGGGCAAGGACCAGGGCTTCGGGCTGGCGGATGCATTGGTCCGGCAGCTCAGTCGGCAGATTCCGGGCATCGATGACCAGGGCAATGCCATGCAGGGGGCCCGTCGCACCCTGGCGGATTATGACCGCAGCCTTCCGCCCCTTTCTCCAAAGCTGCCCGAACGGGTGGATGAGGTCAGGGCGCTGGCCGAACAGCCCCTGAATGAAAGCCCGGCCGAGGTCAGCGAGGAGCAGGTCCGGAACCCGGTCACGACGGGCGACCAGCCCATGCCGGACCGCTTTGAAAGCCCTGAACACTTTGTCCGCACGCTGCTGCCGCTGGCAGAGGATGTGGCAGCAGAGTCGGGTATTGACCCGCGGTTGATGGTGGCCCAGGCCGCCCTCGAGACCGGCTGGGGCAAGCACATGATCCGTGGCAATGACGGAGCTCACAGCTACAACCTGTTCGGTATCAAGGCGGACAGCCGCTGGCAGGGCGAATCGGTGAACATCGCCACCACTGAGTTCCGCGAAGGCGTGGCCATGAAGGAGCGCTGGGATTTCCGTCGCTATCCGGATTACCGGGAGAGCTTCCGGGATTACGTCAGCTTCCTGCAGGACAACCCTCGTTACCGGGCTGTCTGGGAAGTGGCCGATCAGCCGGAGGTCTTTGCCGAGCGTCTGCAGGAGGCCGGTTATGCCACTGACCCGGCCTATGGCCGCAAGATCCGAAATATCATGGAAGGGGAGCCCTTCGAGGCGGCCCTGAACCAGTTCCCGACCCTGTCCATGGTCGGTGAGGAGTAATCGCCATGGCAGGTCTGATTGGTATCGGTCTGAGTGGGGTTCTGGGTCATCAGTCTGCCCTGAACACCACCGGCAACAACATCACCAACGCCAATACCCCGGGCTACAGCCGGCAGGAAGTGCAGTTCGAGTCCAGCCCCACCCGCTACACCGGCAACGGGTCGGTGGGCACGGGTGTAGATATTTCCAATATTCGCAGGCTGGCGGACCAGTACCTGGTGGATCAGGTGCGCTCCGATACCGCCCTGTACAACGAGCAGGAAACCCTCCGCAAGGAACTGTCTCGCCTGGATGACCTGCTCGGTGGCCAGGACACCGGGCTGTCCCAGACCCTGAACAACTTCTTTGCGGCCATGCAGAACGCCGCCGAAGACCCGGGTTCACTGCCCCAGCGTCAGTTGGTGCTAAGTGAGGCCCAGAGTGTGGTTAACCGGTTCCAGGCGCTGCACGAGGAATTCATCCAGCAGCGGGAACTGGTCAAAACCCAGCAGACCCAGAATGTGGCGGATGCGAACACGCTGCTGAATACGGTGGCTCAGCTGAACCTGGCCATTTCCGAATCTCCCGGTGTGGCCCAGGGGCGCCTGCCTAATGACCTGGTAGACCAGCGGGATGAGGCCATCCGCAAGCTATCCGAGATTCTCCAGGTCCGGGTGAACCAGGTTGGCGGTGGTCAGCTGAACGTTTCCCTGGCCAATGGGCAGGCGCTGGTTGTGGGAGCGGATGCCTCCCAGTTGGGCACCCGTCGTAACGCGGATGATCCGACGCGGTTGGAGTTCACCCTGACAAACGGGAACCGTACCCAGGTAATTGATGACCAGATAACCGGCGGCAAGCTGGGTGGTCTGCGCCGGTTCGAAAGCGAAGGCCTGGCGCCGGCCTTCGATGAACTGGGCCGGGTGGCCATTGCGCTGCAGGAATCCGTCAATCATCAGCACAAGATCGGTATGGACCTTGAAGGTGACCTGGGCGGTTTATTCTTCAGCGAAGTGAATAGCCGTGAGAAGCAACTGGCCCGGGCCATTGCCAGTGGGGACAACCAGCCGCCACAGAATTCCGTGGTGGGGGTGGATATCACCAACCCCTCTGAGTTGCCGGCAGGCTCCTGGACCCTGTTGTTTACCGAGGAGAACGGCCGCAGCTACGAGTTGATTGACCAGAAGAGCGGCAAGGTGGTGAACCAGGGTCGGCTGCCGGATGAACTGCCGGCCGAAATTACCATGCCTGGTTTCAACATATTCGTGGAGTCCGGCGACTTCAGCAAGGGGGACAGCTTCCAGATCCAGCCGACCCGTTTTGAAGCGGCCAACATAGACCTCAAGGTTGAGCGGGAAGAAGACCTGGCCTTCGCGAGTCCGGTGCGTGCGCAAGCGGATAGTGGTAATAGTGGCGATGCCAGGATCAACCAGGGGCTGATGTTTGATGTCCGCAATCCGCTCACCAACGCCCCCCTGTCCGAGTTCAGCCAGCGGGGCCAGTTATCGCCGGAACTGGAAATCTATTTCACCAGCGATACCGAGTATGTGATCCGGGACCCGGCGAATCCGGGCACGCCGCTTGAAACAGGTACCTACCAGCCGGGCATCAGCAACAAGCTGTTCACAGAAGATCCGTCGGACCCGGACTACCGCGGGTTTCAGTTCGAAATCAGCGGTAACCCGAAAACCGGGGACAGCTTCACCATTGGTTATAACACTAACGGCACTGCAGATAATCGTAACGCCGAACTGATCGCAGCGCTGGCCACCAAAAACACCATGAACAACGGCAGCCAGAGCTTCACCGAAGGCTATGCAGGACTGGTGGAGCAGGTCGGGGTGAAAACCCGACAGGCCCAGCTGGACAGCGACTCCGGCCGGACCCTGCTGGATCAGTCCGTAAACCAGCGGGAAGCGGTATCCGGCGTCAACCTGGACGAGGAGGCCGGCAAGCTTATCCAGTACCAGGCTGCCTATAACGCCTCCGCCCGGGTGATGGGCGTGGCCCAGGAACTGTTCGATACACTGCTTGGCACCTTCCGATAGGCCAGGGTTGAGGTGATGTAACATGATCAGAATTTCATCGCAGCAGATCTTTACTGGCGGCATCAACCGCTTGCAGGACCTGAATGTCAACCTGAACCAGACCCAGGAACAGGTATCCACCGGCAAGCGTGTCAACCGGCCCTCGGATGATCCGGTAGCGGCCGCCCGTATCCTCAAGCTGGACCAGGAAGTGGGTCGCATCGAGACCTACCAGCGCAATGTGGGGCTGGCGGAAAACCGACTGCAGCTCGAGGAAAGCTCTCTGGACAGCATGGTGGATATCATCCAGCGGGTACGTGAGCTGACGGTTCAGGCGGGTAACGGCTCGCTGACCGCGAACGACCGCCAGTCCATTTCTGCGGAGCTGAAACAGCGCCTGCAGGAACTGGCTTCCCAGGCCAATACCCAGGACAGTGCCGGCTCCTACATCTTTAGCGGCTTCCAGGGGGAGACCCCCGCCTTTGCAAAGAACATCAATGGCGACTGGGTATACCAGGGCGATGAGGGGCAGCGGAAGCTGGAAATTGATGATGGCGTAAACGTAGCCATCAGCGACCATGGCAAGGACCTGTTTGTGAACGTGCCTGCCGGGGGGCCAACGTTCTTCACCGAAGTAGGGCCGAATGTCGGGTCCGGGGCGCGGATCAGTAGTGGTGTGGTGCTGGATCCCGAACAGGTGGCCGGTGCTTCGCCCACGGATTACCTGGTGACAATTGAACAGGACGCATCACAGACGTCGGGGTTTCGTTACGATATCCGTGACAAGAACGACCCAGCGGGCCCCGTGTTGGAGTCCGGTGAATATGTCAGTGGCGGGAGCATTCGCTACCAGGGAATGCAGTTCGAGGTTTCCGGAGCCGGGGATGGCGACGAGTTCCTTATCAACACCAGTGAAAAGCAATCGATATTCCGCACTATCGAGAAGCTGATCTATGGCCTTGATAATCTACCGAAGCAGCCGGAGGCAGGCGCGATCACCAGCTTTGCGCCCGCAGTTGGTGATGTACTTGAAATCAATCAGGCTGTTTTTACGTTTGATGGCAGTGAAGACCTGGCGGATCTCGCCGCGCTGATTAATGACTCGGACGATGAGTCACTTGCAGGGATAGAAGCGAGGGTTGAGAGCGGTGAACTCAAGCTGATCTCATCGGGTAAAGAGATCAGTATTGATGCCACTGGAATGGCCGCAGGGGAGCTGCAAACGTCCGGTGCCCGTTTTGACAATATCAACGTGGGCCCGTTGGTTGCTGACCCGGTCGCTGAGGCCAACTTCCTCAGCACCCAGGCCACCTATGACCAGCTGATCGGTGATTCGCTGGCGAACCTGGACAACGCCCAGGAGTCCATCCTGCGCACCCAGACCGAGATCGGCGGGCGGATGAACCAGCTGGAGTCCACGGGCAAGTTCCTGGAAAACTCGTCCCTGTACGCGAAAGACCTGCGCTCCCAGTTGCAGGACGTGGATTACGCCGAGGCCATCAGTAACCTCTCGTTCCAGAGTTTTGTGCTGCAGGCGGCCCAGCAATCCTTCGCCCAGACCTCCCAGCTGTCACTCTTTGACCGATTGTAGGACAGCTTTGCTATTCCGCCGTTTGCTTTCGCAACCGGCGTCAGTATAATCCGGGCTCTCGACAACCGGGCAACCTGTGTGGCGGCGTGGTGAAATTGGTAGACACGACGGATTCAAAATCCGTTGGGGTAAAACCCGTGGCGGTTCGAGTCCGCCCGCCGCTACCATTCCTCATTGGCCCGGTGTATTCAGAATTCCGGCCTTCTCGGGCCGGCCCCGAGTCGACCTGTCCATGAAAGTCTCTGATTTCCATTTTGATTTGCCCGCTGAGCTGATTGCCCGTTATCCGATGGCGGAGCGCAGCGCATCCCGCTTGCTTTGCCTTGATGGCGTGTCCGGCGCACTGGCCCACCGCCAGTTCCGCGATCTGCCTGACCTGCTGGAGCCCGACGACCTGCTGGTGTTCAACGACACCCGGGTTATTCCCGCCCGCCTGTTCGGTACCAAGGACACCGGCGGACGGGTGGAGGTTCTGGTGGAGCGGGTTGAGTCCACCGATACCGTACTGGCCCATGTGCGTGCTTCCAAGGCGCTGAAACCCGGTCAGCGGGTAGTGCTGGAAGATGGCTCCGCACTGGTGATGCTTGACCGGGAGGACGCCCTGTTCAGGCTGAAGACCGAATCCGGCGAGGCCATGCTGGATCTGCTCGAACGGGCAGGGCACATGCCCCTGCCCCCCTATGTGGACCGCCCCGACGAAAGCACTGACAGAGAGCGCTACCAGACTGTCTATGCCCGGGAGGCCGGCGCCGTAGCCGCTCCCACGGCTGGTTTGCACTTCGATCAGTCGATCTTTGATCGCCTCGCCGCAAAAGGTATCCAGACGGCGTTCGTTACCCTGCACGTAGGTGCAGGCACTTTCCAGCCGGTGCGCGTGGAGAAGGTGGAAGACCACGTGATGCACAGTGAGGTGGCTACGGTCCCGGAAGCAACGGTCGAGGCCATCAGGGCGGCCAGGCAGCGTGGTGGACGGGTTATCGCCGTTGGCACTACCTCGGTACGTTCCCTGGAGTCCGCCAGTCGGGGTGGGGTGGTGCGCCCGTTCCAGGGTGAGACCGATATCTTCATCCGGCCCGGGTACCGGTTCCAGACCGTCGACGGGATGATCACCAACTTCCATCTGCCGGAATCCACCCTGATCATGCTGGTGAGTGCCTTCGCTGACTATCATCACACCATGTCGGCCTATCGGGTGGCAGTGGCCGAAAGCTATCGCTTCTTCAGCTACGGTGATGCGATGTTTATTACCGGTCAGGAGCCCAGTCTCGGGGCGCTAGCCGGACCAGGAGCCTGAAAATGCGCGACAACTGTTTCCTGTCATTTGAAAAACTCGGTGAAGACGGCAAGGCCCGTCGGGGCCGCCTGACCTTTCCCCGGGGTGTGGTTGAAACCCCGGCATTCATGCCTGTGGGTACCTACGGCACCGTAAAGGGTATGCTGCCCCGGGATATCGAAGCGACCGGCGCCCAGATCATTCTCGGCAACACCTTCCACCTGATGCTGCGGCCGGGCACTGAAGTGATCAAGGCCCACGGCGACCTCCATGACTTTACCCAGTGGCAGGGGCCCATCCTCACGGATTCCGGGGGCTTCCAGGTATTCAGCCTTGGAGACATGCGCAAGATCACTGAGCAGGGTGTGAGCTTCCGTTCGCCGGTGGATGGTTCGCCGGTGGAGCTGAACCCGGAGATTGCGATGCAGGTCCAGCGGGACCTGGGCTCGGACATTGTGATGATCTTTGACGAGTGCACTCCCTACCCGGCCACCGAGAAGCAGGCCCGGGAGTCCATGGAAATGTCCCTGCGCTGGGCGGCCCGTAGCAAGGTAGCGCATGGCGAAAGCCCGTCCGCACTGTTCGGCATTATCCAGGGCGGCATGTACAACGACCTGCGGCAGCGGTCCCTGGAGGGCCTCGTCGACATCGGCTTTGACGGCTATGCCATCGGCGGCCTGTCAGTAGGGGAGCCCAAAGAGGAAATGATCGCGGTATTGGACTACCTGCCGGTGCGGATGCCGGAAGATCATCCCCGCTACCTGATGGGCGTCGGTCGTCCGGAGGACATTGTCGAAGCGGTGCGTCGTGGTGTGGACATGTTTGACTGTGTCATGCCCACACGGAATGCCCGTAACGGGTATTTGTTCACTTCCACCGGTATCGTCAAGATACGTAACGCCACCCATCGCCACGACACCTCACCGCTCGATGCCGAGTGTGATTGCTATACCTGTTCACATTTCTCGAGAAGTTATCTGCATCATCTTGATAAGTGTGGTGAAATGCTGGGCTCGCAATTAAATACCATCCACAACCTTCACTACTACCAGAAGGTGATGGCCGGATTGCGTGGGGCTATTGAAGCAGGTACATTGTCCGACTTTGTGGAATCCTTCTACGCCAAGCGTGGCCTGCCTGTGCCGCCCCTGGCCGGTGGCTGAACCTCCACGCACCCGTATTCATTGCAGAACGACTAACGGAGACATCCTATGAAAGCAGTAAAAGCCATGTTGGCCACCCTCCTGGCCTCAGCCGTGCCGGGTGTTGCCCTGGCCCAGGACGCCGCCCAGGGTATGGGAGTTATGGGGCAGGTCATTTTCTTCGGTGGTTTCATCCTGATTTTTTACCTGCTGATCTGGCGCCCGCAGTCCAAGCGTGCCAAGGAGCACAAGGCCCTGATGTCGGGCCTGAACAAGGGTGACGAAGTGGTGACCTCTGGCGGCATCGTTGGCCGGATCACCCGTGTGACTGATGACTTCGTGGTGCTGGAAGTGGCCGATAACGTGGAACTGAAAGTTCAGAAGGTTGCGGTTGGTGCGGCCCTGCCCAAGGGCACTCTGAAAGACATCTGAACACAATGACCAGGGAGGCCACCGCCATGCCGGTGGCCTGGTAGCGGTCAACAAAGGGCTCCTATGCTGAACAAGTATCCGCTTTGGAAAAACATACTGATCCTGGTCGTTCTGGCGATCGGGTTCGTCTATGCCTTGCCGAACGTATTCCCTGACGACTATGCCATCCAGATTACCGGTGCCCGCAGTGGTACCGAGATCAGCCAGCAGACCGTCGACCGTGCGTCCGAGGCACTGGAGGAAGCCGGCATCACCATCAAGGGCATTGACCGGGAGGAGCGCAGTGCGCTGATTCGCGTGAACAGCTCTGATGACCAGTTACAGGCGCGGCCGGTTGTTCAGCAGGCCCTGGGTGACGAATTCCTGGTTGCCCTGAATATGGCAGAGTCCACCCCCGACTGGCTCAAGGCAGTGGGTGCCGGCCCGATGAAGCTGGGCCTTGACCTTCGCGGGGGCGTTCACTTCCTGCTTGAAGTGGATATGGAAACCGCCGTTGAGCAGCGCCTCGATGCTACCGCCAGTCAGATCAAGCGGGAGCTGAGGGAGGAGCGCATCCGTTATCGTGGTGGCGATGTTTCTGACGGCAACCGTATCGAGCTGTCTTTCCGCAGTGAGCAGGACCGCTCACAGGCGTTCGACATTATCCGCGATCGTTACAATGAGTTCCTGCTCGACGAGAGTACAGAGGAAGACAACTATCTGTTGAACCTGAGCCTGTCCGAGCAGGAGATCCAGCAGATCCAGGACTATGCCATCGAGCAGAACCTGACCACTATCCGTAATCGTGTCAATGAACTGGGTGTCGCTGAGCCGCTGGTGCAGCGCCAGGGGGCCGACCGGATTATCGTGGAACTGCCTGGGGTACAGGATACCGCCCAGGCCAAGCGGGTACTTGGTGCAACCGCCAACCTGGAGTTCCGCCTGGCGGCGCGCCAGGATGCTCCCGCAGCCTCTACCGAGACCTATCCTTTCCGGGATGAACCTGGTCGTACCGCACGGCTGGAGCGGGAGGTGATTGTTACCGGTGAGAACGTCGCCAACGCCAGTCAGAGCTTTGACGAAAACGGTATGCCACAGGTCAACATTACCCTTGACGGGGTGGGTGGTGACCTGATGACCCGCGCCACCCGCAACTCGGTCGGTCGCGGTATGGCGGTCCTGTTCATTGAATTCCGTACCGAGATGGAACAGGAAGTTGTCGACGGCGAGGTGGTGACCCGTGAAGAGCGGGTACAGGAGACCAGCATCATCTCCCTGGCCACGATACAGTCCACCCTGGGCTCCAGCTTCCGTATTACCGGGCTGGACTCCATCCATGAAGCGTCAGAACTGGCCCTGCTGTTGCGTGCCGGTGCCCTGGCAGCGCCCATGTACTTCGTCCAGGAGCGGACCATCGGACCGAGCCTTGGACAGCAGAACATTGATGCCGGCTTTATGTCGGTTGTCGTCGGCTTCTGCCTGGTGCTGGTGTTCATGGCGGTTTTCTACCGGGCTTTCGGCCTGGTCGCCAATGTTGCGCTGACGCTCAACCTGATGCTTTTGCTGGCCTGCATGTCGATCATTTCCGCCACGCTGACCTTGCCGGGGATTGCCGGTATCGTGCTGACGGTGGGGATGGCGGTGGACGCCAACGTACTGATCTTCGAGCGTATCCGTGAAGAGCTGCGGGAAGGGGTTTCACCCCAGCTGGCGATCAATTCCGGCTATTCGCGGGCCTTCGTTTCCATTGTGGACGCCAATATCACCACCTTCCTGGTGGCGATTATTCTCTTCGCCATGGGTTCGGGGCCGGTAAAGGGGTTCGCGGTAACCCTCAGTATTGGTATCGTCACCTCCCTGTTTACCGCCCTGGTGGTGAGTCGTGGAATGGTGAACGCCATATACGGAGGCCGGAAGGTCGAATCTCTCTCGATCGGAGGCAAGCTGGCCAATGTCTGATACCCGTACCGAAAAATTTGATTTCATGAGTTTGCGCAAGCCCTTCGCCATCATCTCGTTGTTGCTGGTGGTGGCATCCATTGTGGTGCTGGGAATGCGCGGACTTAACTTCGGCCTGGACTTCACCGGCGGCACGTCGGTGGAGCTGGAGTACGCCGAGGCTCTCGAGCTTGATGACGTCCGCGAGGCGTTGACCGATGCCGGCTACGAGGACTTTGTGGTGCAGAACTTCGGGTCTGACACGCTGGTGCTCATCCGTATGCAGGAAGCCGGTGATGACGAACTCGGCCGCAGCATACTTGCGGATATGCAGAATCGTTCCGACATCGACGTGGAGCTGGTGAGCTCGGAGTTCGTAGGCTCCCAGGTCGGTGATGAGCTCAAGGAGAGCAGCGGCCTGGGCATGTTGCTGGCGCTCGCGGTGGTGCTGATCTACGTGGGTATGCGTTTCCAGTTCAAGTTCGGTATCGCATCGGTGATACCCCTGGCCCATGATGTCATCATCGTACTGGGGCTCTTCGCGCTATTTCAGTGGACCTTTGACCTTACCGTGCTGGCGGCCCTGCTGGCGGTTATCGGTTACTCCCTGAACGATACCATCGTCATCATGGACCGTATCCGGGAGAATTTCCGGAAGCTGCGGATTGATGATCCGGAGGAAACCGTCAACCTCTCTATCCATGAGACGATCAACCGAACCATCAATACGTCTTTGACGACCTTACTGGTGCTGATGGCGCTGTATTTCCTGGGCGGTGAAGCCATCAATAACTTCGCCATCACCCTTGCTATTGGCGTGATCGTGGGCACCTACTCATCCATCTATGTCTCTGCGAACCTGCTTGTTGCGTTGGGTGTGACCCGCACAGATATGGTAGTGCCCCCGAAAGAGGGCATTGCCGGAGAGGGCGAGGAAGAGGAAGCCCCTCCGGAGTGGCTGAATCGGATGTAACTGGTGGAAGGGTCTTCGGCGACACGGTTGTCCGCCGGGGATCTTCCAGGCATAAAAAAACCGGGCTGGATGATTTCAGCCCGGTTTTTTTGTGTTCAGCCGACAGCGGTTACCGGATCAGCGTG
The DNA here is from genome assembly GCF_900111555.1 of Marinobacter segnicrescens. GTDB lineage: Bacteria > Pseudomonadota > Gammaproteobacteria > Pseudomonadales > Oleiphilaceae > Marinobacter > Marinobacter segnicrescens. Next base: position 110,678 of record NZ_FOHZ01000001.1, on the reverse strand, counting down.
GCAGCCTGGCCTGGAACGGGCGCAGGGTGCGCAGCACTTCCCGGATCAGCTTCGGGTTGGCAATGGCCAGCTGGCGGGTGTCACCTGAAGACGGGTTACCGGAAAAATCGCTGCTGAGAACACCGGCTTCGTTGGCCAGAGCCAGTCCTATATCCAGGTCCTCCTGCGACGGGCGAAACAGTATCGCGACATCCAGGTGGCCGGCAGCCACCCGGGCAATGTCCAGCACACTGCAACCGGTGCTGCGGACCTGTCGGGCCTGGGAGGCCAGTCCCGCTGACAGTTCACCCCAGACCAGCGGCTCTTCAGCGCCACGGGCCTGGTCCAGCAGGTTGGAAACCACAACCGCCTCGCTCAGGTGTCGGGTCTCGCTGACCCGCATACGGCGACTGTTGAGGGCGGCGCCCCGGCCACGGCTTGCGGAATACTCCTCACCGGTTACCGGGTTCATCACAAGCAGGTTGTCGGTGCGACCGTCTTTTTTCTGCACCAGGGCTACCACGAAATCCGGGATGCCGCGCAGAAGGTTTTCGCCACCAATAACCGGGAAGATATGCCAGCTAAGGGCGTGTCCATCGGCATTGCCGTCGCCGGCGGGGGCAATGTAATGATCCTTGTAGGCCTTCTGTAACTGCTCGGAAAAGTTCTCGAACATGTTACCAGTGACCCGGTCGAGCTGACGCTGACGATCTTCGGCGGTGTTGCCGGCAATGTCCTGGCGTTCGAAGTGGGCTTTCAGGTAATCGGCACCCTGGCGCGCGACACGCAGGGCCATTTTAATGGCTGGTTGCATCGGATTCTTCAGTTTCTGGAGTGATCAAAGGCGCGATCATAGCAAATCGCCGTCGGCCCTTGAAACTTTTTCCGGTCCGTAAAGACCCCCATGGCGGCCAGGGCAGCAGTTACCGGAGGCCAATACCATCAAAAAATCGCTGCCTTCTGGTAACATGTTGGCTTGTTTGCTGATCTCTTTTTACCGCTTCGGAACCGGACCACTCATGCACAAGCCCGCATTGCCAAGTACCTTCGACCTGCCTGCCCGTGACTATGTCCGCGTGGTAATGGTGGAAACGTCCCATTCCGGCAACATTGGCGCCGTTGCCCGGGCTATGAAAAACATGGGGCTGGGCAATCTCTGGCTGGTGAACCCGGCCTCGTTTCCTGACGAAACTTCCTACGCCCGATCTTCCGGTGCATCCGATGTGCTTGACCATGCGCGGGTTGTGTCCAGCCTGGATGAGGCTATCGAAGACTGTGTCCTGGTAATGGGCACCAGTGCCCGCGGGCGCAAGGTGCCCTGGCCAGTAATGTCGCCAACCGATGCCGCCCGCCAGGTGGGCGAGTATCAGGGGAGGGGGCAGGTGGCCCTGGTGTTTGGCCGAGAGAGCAATGGCCTCAGTAATGAAGAGTTGCAGCGGTGCCATGTTCACATACATATTCCGACCAATCCGGACTACAGCTCCCTGAACGTGGCAATGGCGGTCCAGGTCATGTGCTATGAAATTCGCATGGAATACCTGCGGGGGCTTGAAAACAGTGAGAATAACCCGCAACTCAAGCCTATTACGGCGCCCGGGGACACGGGCTGGGATGTGCCCGCCGCTACTGTGTCGGAGCTGGAAGGCTTTTTTGCCCATCTGGAGACGACACTGGCGGAGATTGATTTTCACCGCAGGGACAACCCCCGCCAGCTCATGACCCGGCTCCGCCGGCTTTATCAGCGGGCCCGGCCGGACCAGATGGAAGTCAACATCCTCCGGGGCATACTGACAGCGGTACAGAAATCCACCTCGGCATCGGGCAGGGGTGACGGTGGACGCAAACAGGACCAGACAAATGTTTGAGCGACTCAAAGAAGACATTGCCAGCGTATTTCACCGGGACCCCGCTGCCCGTAACACGTTTGAGGTTCTGACCAACTATCCGGGGTTGCACGCCCTGTTATTACACCGCCTGGCACACCGGATCTGGCAGGCCGATTTCAAATGGCTGGCCCGGAGCGTTTCCACCTTTTCCCGCTGGCTGACCGGTATCGAGATTCATCCCGGCGCGACCATTGGCCGGCGATTCTTCATCGACCATGGCATGGGTGTTGTAATCGGTGAAACCACGGTGATCGGGGATGACGTTACCCTTTATCAGGGCGTTACCCTTGGTGGCACCAGCTGGAACAAGGGCAAGCGGCACCCGACCATTGGCAATGGCGTGGTGGTAGGGGCCGGCGCAAAGATTCTTGGTCCGTTCGAGGTGGGTGAGGGGGCCAAGGTGGGCTCTAACTCGGTGGTGACGAAGGCGGTTCCCGCCGGCGCAACCGTTGTCGGCATACCTGGAAGGATGGTGGTGAAGACCCGCGAAAAAGATGACCGTCGCAAGGAAATGGAAGAACGCATGGGCTTCGATGCCTACGGTGTGACCGAGGAAATGCCGGATCCCGTGGCCCGGGCGATGCGTAGTTTGCTGGATCATATGCACGCCGTGGACGAGCGTATCGAAAAGATGTGCGCCGCCATCCACAAGGTCAACCAGGACTATGTGGACAATGGCAAGTTGCCGCCGCTGGATGCGGGGGAGTTTGATTGCGTGCGGGATGATTCTGCTGAGTCAGTGGATCACGCCGGGGAGGACCGGCGGGCAGCGAGCGGCGCCGAGGACCGCTGAATACTTGACCAAAAAGGTTGGTCAATTCATACTCAGCGGCTGGAATTCCATGAACTTCTGAGCCGGGGCTGCCGTTATGCGACTGACTACCAAGGGCCGCTACGCCGTAACTGCCATGCTGGACCTTGCCCTCCACGGAGACGAGGGGCCTGTCAGCCTGGCCGACATATCCCGGCGCCAGGGAATTTCCCTGTCTTACCTGGAACAGTTGTTCTCCCGTCTGCGCCGTGAAAAGTTAGTGAGCAGTGTGCGTGGCCCGGGTGGCGGCTACCGTCTGGGTCGGTCCAGTGACCAGGTGTTTATTGCGGATGTGGTAGATGCCGTCAATGAGTCCCTGGATACGACTCGCTGCAGCCACAAGGGGGATTGCCAGAACGGCGAAATGTGCCTGACCCACCACTTGTGGTCCGACCTGAGTGACCAGATCCACCAGTTCCTGAGTCGCATTAGCCTTGCCGACCTGATGAACAAGCGCGAAATCCAGGCGGTGGCCAGTCGACAGGATGGCCAGGCCCGGGAAGATGCGCTGGCCGATACCATCAACACCGAGCGTCTGGAAGACCAGGCGCCCGCCTGACCTGAAACAGAGCATGAAAACACCGGTTTATCTTGATTACGCAGCCACTACGCCTGTGGACCCTGCCGTTGCCGAGCTTATGGCAGGCTACCTGACCCTGGACGGGGTTTTTGGTAACCCGGCCAGTCGTTCCCATGGTTATGGCTGGCAGGCAGAAGCCGCTGTAGAAAATGCCCGGCGACAGGTGGCGCAGCTAATCGGTGCCGACCCAAGGGAGATTGTCTGGACCTCCGGAGCCACCGAGTCGGACAACCTGGCGATAAAGGGCGCCGTTGGCGCTAACTGCAACCCGGATGTGCGCCCACACATCATCACTTCCGCCATTGAGCACAAGGCGGTCCTGGATACCTGCAGCTGGCTGGAGGGTCAGGGCTGCGACGTTACCCGGCTGACACCGGATGCCACCGGTCAGATTGCCCTGTCACAGGTGGAACAGGCTTTAAGGCCGGAGACACTGCTGGTCAGCCTGATGCTGGTCAACAACGAGCTGGGCACCATAAACGATATTGGCAAGATCGGAGACATGTTGCGTGAGCGTGGCGTGCTGTTCCATGTGGATGCGGCGCAGGCCGCTGGCAAGGTGCCGGTGAACGTGTCTGACCTTAACGCAGACCTGGTCGCCCTTTCAGCTCACAAGGTGTACGGGCCCAAGGGCGTGGGGGCGCTTTACGTGCGACGCTCACCGGATGTTCGCATCGAGGCCCAGATCCATGGCGGCGGCCATGAGCGGGGCATGAGGTCCGGTACACTGCCTACCCACCAGATTGTCGGGATGGGCAAGGCCTTCGATATGGCCGGGGAGCTGCTCGAAAATGAAATGGCCCGGCTGGAAGCGTTACGGAGCCGGTTCCTGGAAGCTGTTGGCGAACTCGAGGGTGTGACCCTAAACGGCCATGAAACTCAACGGGTCCCCGGGATCATCAACCTTTCCTTTGACGGCATCGAAGCGGAGTCGCTGATGCTGGGTCTGAGGGAGTTGGCGGTCTCATCGGGTTCGGCCTGTGCCTCGGCGACCATGGAGCCCTCCTATGTACTTACGGCCATTGGCCTGAGCGAGGCCCAGGCCCATGCAGGTCTGCGATTCTCCCTGGGGCGGTTTTCCACGGATGAGGAAGTGGATTTCGCCGCCGGCCAGGTGGTCTCGGTGGTCGAACGGTTGCGTGAACGTCGGCGCACCTCCGCCTGAGGCCGCTGGTCTGTCATGGTAAGGGGCCGCTGTCGGTAGGCAGCCGGCCCCTTACTGCGTATAATCTCAGGCCGGAATTTCCACCTGAAACCCAACTGGAGCAAAGATTATGTCCAACGAGCGCACGCTCTCTATCATCAAGCCGGATGCTGTTGCCAAGAACGTCATTGGCGAGATCTACTCCCGCTTCGAAAAAGCCGGCCTGAAGATCGTTGCCGCGAAGATGATGCACCTTTCCCAGGAGCAGGCTGAAGGCTTCTACGCCGAGCACAAGGAGCGCCCGTTCTTTGGTGACCTGGTGGCGTTCATGACCTCTGGCCCGGTTGTGGTTCAGGTTCTGGAAGGCGAAGGCGCCATTGCCAAAAACCGTGACCTGATGGGCGCAACCAACCCGAAGGAAGCGGAAGCAGGCACCATCCGCGCGGATTTCGCTGACACCATTGACGCCAACGCCGTCCACGGTTCCGACTCTGCGGCTTCCGCTGAGCGGGAAATTGCCTATTTCTTCAACGACAGCGAAATCTGCCCGCGGGGCTGATGCTGTCCGGGGCGGCTGCGGCCGCCCCGTCTGTTACCTGATCGAGACTGACCATGACTGCTGCTGTCGAAAAAACCAATCTGCTGGGAATGCCCAAGGCCAAGCTTGAGGCATTCTTCGAAACATTGGGGGAGAAGCGTTTCCGCGCAACCCAGGTGCTACAGTGGATCCATCAGCGGGGTGTGGACGACTTCGATGAGATGACCAACATGAGCAAGGCCCTGCGGGAGAAGCTCAAGGAGGTTGCCGAAGTTCGTGGGCCGGAAGTGGTCTACGATGAGTCTTCCAAAGACGGTACCCGCAAATGGGTCATGCGCATGGACTCCGGCAACAGTGTCGAAACCGTGCTGATACCGGATGGCGAACGGGGCACCCTGTGTGTGTCTTCACAGATCGGCTGCAGCCTTGACTGTACCTTCTGTTCAACCGGCAAGCGGGGGTTTAACCGTAACCTGACCGCCGCCGAGATCATCGGCCAGGTATGGGTGGCACGTAAGGCCTTCATGCCCTTTGAGCCCAATGCGGACCGTCCCATAACCAACGTGGTCATGATGGGGATGGGTGAACCGTTGCTGAATTTCGACAACGTTGTCGACGCCATGAACCTGATGATGGAAGACCTGGCCTATGGCATTTCCAAGCGCCGGGTAACGGTGAGTACATCAGGGGTCGTGCCTGCGCTGGATCGCCTGGGGGAAGTGACCGATGTTTCCCTGGCCATTTCACTCCATGCGCCGAATGATGAATTGCGAAATCAGCTGGTCCCTCTCAACAAGAAATATCCGATTGCCGAGCTGCTGGCAGCCACTCGCCGCTACTTGTCCCGACTGCCGGACAAGCGCAAGGCCACCATCGAATACACGGTCATTGAAAATACCAATGACCAGCCGGAGCATGCACGGCAACTGGCAGAGGTCTTGCGGGGACTCCCGTGCAAGATCAACCTGATTCCCTTTAACCCGTTTCCGGAAAGCGATTTCCGTCGTCCGAGTATGAATGCGACGCGTCGATTCCAGAAAATTCTCAATGAAGCGGGGTACATCACAACCATTCGTACCACAAGGGGCGATGATATTGACGCCGCTTGCGGTCAGCTCGTGGGTCGTGTGGAAGACCGGACCAGGCGCAGCCAGCGCTATATCCCGGTGCACCAGATGACACCCTAACCCCGATACAGGCTTCAGGAAGAGACCATGCGTTCAGTGTTGTCACCAGGTTCCGGCATTAGTAACCGTTTTATCCTGTCCCTGTGCATGCTGCTACTTGCGAGCCTGTTTGCCGGCTGTGTTACGACCACGGACAGCCGGTTTGCGCGGGAAGAAGACGAGGACAAGGCGGTCGCCAACTACGTTCAGCTGGCCACAGCCTACCTTTCCCAGGGGAACACTGACCGTGCCCGAAAACACCTGGAGCGGGCCCTGGACCTGCAGGCAGATGACCCTGCGGCACTGGCTACCCAGGGGCTTCTGATGCAGCGTGAGGGCGAGCCCGAGCTGGCCGAGGAATCCTATCGTAAGGCCCTTCGCAGTGACCCGGGGTATACTCGAGGCCGTGTGTTCTACGGTGCCTTTCTGTACCGTGAGGAGCGCTATGAAGAGTCCCGGGAACAGTTCGTCACGGCCTCCCGTGATACCGGTTACGAGGATCGTGCTTCCGTTTTCTATAACCTGGGGCGGGCCAGCGAACGTACCGGAGACATGGATGCCGCGGTCGGAGCCTACCGCCGCGCACTGGAACTTGATCGTGGCAATCCACGGTGGTTGCTTGCCCTGTCACGGGCGCTTGTGGAGACGGGAGACTACGCTGCGGCCTCAGGGTATTACAGTCGCCTGACCACCATGATGCAGCGTAACCCACAGCTGAGCCATACCCCTGAAAGCTTGCTGGTGGGTATCCGGATTGCCAGGCACTTCCGTAATTACGACCAGGAATCCAGTCTCGCACTGCTGCTTCGCAACCAGTATCCGGACTCCGAAGAATATCGACAATACAAGGTGTTAACGGCCGATGACAACGGATAACGCCAAGCAGGAAAGCCATCAGCCAGGTGTCGGTGAGCGCCTGAGGAAGGCCCGTGAAGCTGCCAGACTGACCGTTACCGAAGTGGCTGATCGCCAGCACCTTCGCCCGGCTGTGATCTCGGCGATCGAGAACGGCGATTACAAACAGATTGACAGCGAGCTGTTTCTAAAGGGGTATGTGCGGACCTACGCATCACAGGTAGGCCTTGACCCGGAAAGCGTGATTCGGCAACTGGACAGTGAGCTGGAACCGCTGCGGGAAGAACAGAAGGCTCGGGTGGAGGCCAATCCCCTGATCAACATTGAGCGACGCAAGCGCCGCAAGCGTCAGATCGCCCGTATCGTGGTGATTCTGGTAATCCTGGCGGTGCTTTTCTATGGCGGATCACTGTACCTGGCTCGCGAGCAGGCGGAGGTCACAGGGCAAACTGCAGGCGAGGGCAGCGCCCCGCAGCCAGGCCAGGTGGAAGAGGGCACGGGGGACGCTCTCCCGACAGGCACCCAGATTACATCGGAACGAATTCAGGGTGGCTCGGATGGCACACTGGAATCCACGGGTTCTCCCAATGACACCAGCGGCTCTGGTGTCGATTCCGGCATCAGCGATGCGGCCGGTGCAGACGATGGGTCATCCGTTGATGCGACCGTCCAGACTCAGGTTGAATCGGGTCAGGACGTTGATGACAGCGCGGCTGAACTCGTGGATAACAGCGCCGGTGCCCCGTCGGAAGCTGCTGACCAGGACACCGCCGTCCGCTCTGAACCCCTGGACGAAGTTGACCCTGCTGTTAGTGTTGCCGATGAGGGCCGCCTGACGATCGAATTTTCTGGTGACTGCTGGGTCGAGGTACAGGACAGTTCAGGTCGCACCCTTGAGGCATCTCTGCGTTCAGCCGGCGATACCCTGGAGCTGACCGCAGAGCCACCGCTGCGGGTCGTACTTGGAGCCGTTAGCGGCGTGGATTCGGTGCGATTCGGTGGAGAGGCAGTAAACCTGTCTGAGCGCCAGGTACGGAATAACCGGCTGGTCCTGAACCTGCCGTAACAGGGTGGCCGGAGCGGTCTGTCGCATCGGCCCTCCCACAGCAACGATCTAAATTTCACATCGGTTTGGCCGTTTATGAAACTCGAATCCCCCATTAAAAGACGCAAGTCCCGCCAGATTCATGTCGGCAACGTACCGGTCGGTGGTGATGCACCCATTGCGGTTCAAAGCATGACCAACACGGAAACCTGTGATGTGGATGCTACCGTTGCCCAGATTGAGGCACTCCAGCAGGCTGGCGCCGATATTGTCCGGGTTTCGGTCCCTTCCATGGACGCTGCGGAAGCGTTTGGCAAGATCCGCGCCCGGGTTTCGTTGCCGCTGGTGGCGGATATTCACTTTGACCACAAGATAGCCCTGCGGGTTGCCGAACTGGGGGTTGACTGCCTGCGGATCAACCCCGGCAACATCGGCCGGGAGGACAGAGTGAGCGCGGTTATCCAGGCTGCGCGGGATCGCGGTATCCCCATGAGAATTGGGGTAAATGCGGGCTCCCTGGAAAAAAGCCTTCAGCGCAAGTACGGCGAACCCACGGCAGACGCCCTTGTGGAGTCTGCCATGCGGCACATCGATATTCTGGACAGGTACGATTTCCAGGATTTCAAGGTCAGCCTGAAGGCCTCCGAGGTTTTCATGACAGTGGACGCCTATCGCAAGATTGCCAGTCAGATCGAGCAGCCCCTGCACCTGGGCATCACCGAGGCCGGTGGCTTCCGTTCCGGCACGGTCAAGTCGTCTATTGGTCTGGGCATGCTGCTTATGGACGGCATCGGGGATACGATCCGGGTGTCACTGGCGGCGGACCCGGTACAGGAAATCAAGGTGGGCTTCGATATTCTCAAGAGCCTGCGCCTTCGGAGCCACGGCATCAACTTTGTCGCGTGCCCGAGCTGTTCCCGCCAGAACTTTGATGTCATCCAGACCATGAATGACCTGGAAGCCCGCCTGGAGGACGTTAACGTGCCCCTGGACGTGGCCATTATCGGCTGCATCGTTAACGGCCCGGGCGAAGCCAAGGTGGCGGATCTGGGACTGACCGGTGGTTCGCCGAAAAACCTGTTCTACGCCGCTGGCAAACCCAACCAGAAACTGGACAATGCCAACCTCACTGATGACCTGGAGCGGCTGATCCGGGAAGAGGTTGCCCGACGCCAGGAACAGGAAGAGTCAATTATTGCGAAGTCCGCTGAGTAATCATTCCGGGCTTCTATCCAACAGAAAAGGTTCTACTTTGGCTAAGATTCAGGCAATCCGCGGGATGAACGATATCCTGCCCGAGCAGACCCCCGTCTGGCAGTATCTTGAGGCCAGGGTGCGCGGGGTGTTGCAGTCTTACGGTTACCAGGAAATCCGTATGCCCGTGGTGGAGCATACCGAACTGTTTCGTCGCTCCATCGGCGAGGTTACTGATATCGTCGAGAAGGAGATGTACACCTTCGACGACCGCAATGGCGACAGTCTTACCTTGCGGCCTGAGGGCACGGCGGGTTGCGTACGCGCCGCCGAAGAACATGGCCTGTTGTTCAACCAGACCCGGCGTTTGTGGTACACGGGTCCCATGTTTCGTCACGAGCGGCCCCAGAAGGGGCGTTACCGTCAGTTCCACCAGTTTGGCGTGGAATGTTTCGGCATGGATGGCCCGGATATTGACGCTGAACTGCTGATCCTTACCTCAAGGCTGTGGCAGGCCCTTGGCCTGGAAGCCCATGCCCGGCTCGAAATCAACAGCATCGGTACCGCAGAGGCCCGCGCCGAGTACCGCCAGGCGCTGGTGGATTATCTGGGGGATTACCGTTCCGACCTGGACCCGGACAGCCAGCGTCGCCTGCTGACCAACCCGTTGAGAATCCTCGATTCAAAGAATACCGAGACCCAGCGGATCCTCGAGAAGGCTCCGTCACTTGACGAGTACCTTGATGATGAGTCCCGTGAACACTTCGAGCAGCTGACCGCCATGCTGGATGCGGCCGGGGTGCCCTACACGGTGAACAACCGCCTGGTCCGCGGGCTGGACTACTACGGCAAGACTGTCTTCGAGTGGGTCACAGACAGTTTGGGCGCCCAGGGTACTATCTGTGCCGGCGGTCGCTATGATGGCCTGGTGGAACAACTGGGTGGCCGTCCCACCACAGCTGTCGGCTTTGCCATGGGCGTGGAGCGGCTCATCCTGCTGCTTGAGACCCTTGAGCTGGTGCCGCCGGACGTCAACAACGAAGCGGATGTATACGTTACTGCCATGGGAGAGGCTGCGGTTAGCGCGGCGTTCCGGGCCAGCGAAGCAATACGCTCAGCCATGCCGGGGCGTACAGTCGTGACCCATTGTGGCGGCGGCAGCTTCAAGAGCCAGATGAAAAAGGCCGACCGCAGCGGCGCCCGGGTAGCGATCATCATCGGTGAGAACGAAGTCCGGGACGGAGCCGTTGGCGTCAAGTACCTGCGCGAGGAGCGAGACCAGGAGCAGGTTTCGCTGGACAAGGTTGGCAGCCACCTGGCCAGTCAGTTCGCTAACACCTGACCTCTGCCACGACAGACAATCGCATCAAACACAATCAGAACCGGACAGGACACTCAGGAGTCACCATGGCCGAAATGCGGACCGAAGAAGAACAGATAGAAGCCATCAAACAGTGGTGGAAGAAAAACGGCAGTTCACTGCTGATCGGTATTGCCCTTGCCCTTGCCATTGTCTTTGGCTGGCAGGCCTGGCAGAACCACCAGGCCACCCAGCAGGCGAAGGCTGCCGCGGACTTCGGGCAGCTGATACAGCAGGCCACCGAGGCTTCCTCTGACGAGGACCGTGAATCTGTTGCCTACCTGGCCAACAAGGTCCGGGACGATCATGCTGGTACCGCCTATGCGGTTTACGCCATGCTCATTCTCGCGAACCAGCAGATGATGGCGGATAACGATCCGGCAGCTGCGGCCGAATCCCTTCAGTGGGCCCTGGACCAGTCTGGCTCCAGCGAGGCCCTGTCTCTGGTGGTGCGTACCCGGCTTGCCCGTGCCCAGTATGGCGCCGGTGACTATGACGCAGCCCTGGCTACGGTGCGTGGCGCAGACAACGCAGGTGAGTTTGAAGGCCTGTTGGCCGAACTGGAGGGGGACATCCTGCTGGCAACCGGCGACCAGTCCGGTGCCGAGGAAGCCTATTTGAGGGCTCGTGAGTCTGGTGGTGACGGTGGTATCGGATTACTGCGCCAGAAGCTCGCCAGCCTGGGTGTCGGAGGTGATGCGTGATGGGTTTCAGCCGCCGTCTGAAATCACTTGGCATGCCCCTGGCACTTGCTGGCGTGGCAGCAGTGATGGTGGGTTGTAGCTCGTCGGAAAACCTCGAGAAGCCGGATCCGGTGCCTGAGGTTGTTTCCTCGGTCACATTGAAAGAACAGTGGTCCCTGAATGTGGGGGATGGCCACGACGGTCAGTATCTTCACCTCGAACCGGTGATCGTGGGCGGAAGCCTGTACGCGGTCTCGGCAGACGGTGAAGTGGTCGCAGTGGGTCCCGCTACCGGGGATATACGCTGGCGCGTTGACCTGGACGACCGCATTATGGCCGGTGTTGGCGGCGACAGCCGTCAGCTCTACGTGGTGAACGATAACGCAGAGCTGATTGCCATTGACCGGCAGGAAGGCGAAGAGAACTGGCGTCTGAACCTGCCCAACGAGGTCCTGGCTCCGCCCCAGTCCAATGGCAACCTGGTCTTGACCCAGACCATCGACGGCAAGGTGGTTGCGGCCAACGCCCAGAGCGGTGAACGTCTCTGGCAGTACGATGCGCCTGCACCGTCCCTGTCGATACGCGCAACTGCATCACCGGTGGTCGGTGGCGAACTGGCACTGGTCTCCTTGGCGAACGGACGTGTCGTAGCCCTGGCGCTGGCCAGCGGGCAGCCGGTCTGGCAGTACGTAGTTGGCGAGCCCTCCGGCCGTACCGAGCTGGAGCGCCTGGTGGACGTGACCGCCGAGCCGGTGATCGTAGAAGGCGCGGCGCTGCTTGCCGGGTATCAGGGCAAGCTGGCACTGGTGGACCTGCGAAATGGTGAAGAGATCTGGAGCCGGTCAACATCAACCTTCCATAGCCCGGCGCTGGGTCCCGAGCGGGTCTTTGTGGTCAGCGACAATGGTGATGTGACCGGACTGGATGCTCGCAGCCTGGATGAGGTATGGACCCAGGATGCGCTCTCCTGGCGCCGGTTGTCCGCACCTGCCGTCATTGGTGATCAGTTGGTGGTGGGCGACTATGAGGGCTATCTTCATATCCTGTCCCAGGAAAACGGTCAGTTCCAGGGCCAGGTATCCTTTGACGATGAGGGGATCCGTGCGCCGATGCTGCGCTGGGAGGACCGCCTGGTCGTCTATGGCAACGGTGGTCGCCTCGCTGTGTTTACCCTTGAGAACCGCGATTGACATGCTTTCTGCGGCCTGGTGTTACCAGGCCGCGGTTATAGGGCGATACGTAACGGATCTGCTCCAAATATTCAGGTTATTAACCTTGGCTTCTAACCCCAGGCATACCCAATGACACCGGTAATCGCTCTGGTGGGCCGCCCCAACGTGGGCAAGTCCACCCTGTTCAACCAGATGACCCGTTCCCGCGATGCGCTGGTGGCGGACTTCCCGGGCCTGACCCGCGATCGCAAATATGGCGACGGTAACTATGAGGGCCGTCGCTTCATCGTTATTGATACCGGCGGGCTGACAGGTGATGAGGCAGGGCTGGATGCCGAGATGGCCCGCCAGTCCATGCAGGCGGTGGAAGAAGCCGATATCGTTCTGTTCCTGGTCGACGGGCGCTCTGGCCTGACCGCCGGCGACGAGATGATTGCGGACCACCTTCGCCGCTCTGGAAAACCGGCCCACCTGGTGGTCAACAAGACCGATGGCCAGGATCCGGACGTGGCTGCGGCTGACTTCTACTCCCTGGGCTTCGAGTCAGTCTACCAGATTGCCGCGGCCCATAACCGGGGGATCCGCTCCATGCTGGAGCACCTGCTCGGCGAACTTCCCGAGGAGGAAGAGGACCGTGCCGACAAATACCCCGGCATCCGTATTGGCGTCGTCGGTCGCCCCAATGTGGGCAAGTCAACCCTGGTGAATCGCCTGCTGGGAGAAGAGCGGGTGGTGGTTTATGACATGCCGGGCACCACCCGCGACAGCGTGTACATCCCCTATGAGCGCCAGGGCCAGGAATACACCCTGATCGACACCGCCGGGGTAAGGCGACGCAAGAATGTTCGGGAAGTGGTGGAGAAGTTCTCCATCATCAAGACCCTCAAGGCCATCGAGGATGCCCATGTAGTTATCCTGGTGATCGATGCCCGGGAAGGCCTGGTGGACCAGGACCTGCACCTGATCGGCTTCGTACTGGATGCAGGGCGTTCGCTGGTCATTGCCGTGAACAAATGGGATGGCATGGACCCGGAAGAAAAGGACCGGGTGAAGGAGCAGGTCCGGCGCCGACTCGACTTCCTGGACTACGCCGACAAGCATTATATTTCCGCATTGCACGGCTCCGGGGTAGGGCTGTTGTACGACTCTATCGGTGATTGCTACGAGTCGGCCATGGCGAAATGGTCCACCAACCGCCTGACCGCGATTCTGCAGGATGCCGTTGCCCAGCACCAGCCACCCATGGTTCGGGGGCGTCGGATCAAACTGCGCTATGCACACCAGGGTGGCTCAAACCCGCCGGTAGTGGTGGTGCATGGTAACCAGACGGATGCATTGCCGGGTGCCTACAAGCGCTACCTGGAAAACACGTTCCGCAAGGTGCTCAAGGTCAACGGCTCACCCATCCGCTTTGAGTTCCGCTCTGGTGAAAACCCGTTTGCCGACAAGGTGGACCGGCGAACGCCGCGGCAGAAGGTCAAGCAGGATAACGACCTCAAGAGAGGGCGTCAGATCAAGAAAACCCGCATGAAGAGCAAGAAAAAGGGCTGAGCCAGGCTCGGCCCTTTCCCTCCCGCTATCCGGCAGACTCGGCCTGGGCGGCCTGCACCGCAGTCAGCGCGATGGTAAAGACAATGTCATCGACCAGGGCGCCGCGCGAGAGGTCGTTTACAGGCTTGCGCAGGCCCTGAAGCATGGGGCCGATGCTCACCACGTTTGCACTGCGCTGAACCGCCTTGTAGGTGGTATTTCCGGTGTTGAGGTCCGGGAAGATAAACACCGTGGCCTTGCCGGCCACCGGGCTATCCGGAGCCTTGCTTTTGCCAACATCCGCAATAGCAGCGGCGTCATACTGCAAGGGGCCGTCAATCACCAGGTCGGGGCGCAGTTCCCTGGCAATGCGGGTGGCTTCACGCACTTTTTCCACATCGGCGCCGCTGCCAGAGCTTCCGGTACTGTAACTGATCATGGCTACGACAGGATTGACGCCGAATGCTTGCGCAGAGTCCGCGCTCTGAATGGCAATATCTGCCAGTTCCTCGGCATTGGGGTCCGGGTTGATGGCACAGTCGCCGTAAACCAGTACCTGCTCCGGCAGCAGCATGAAAAAGACCGACGACACCACTTTGGCATGGTCCGCCGTCTTGATGAGTTGCAGGGCCGGACGCACTGTGTTCGCGGTGGTGTGGATGGCGCCTGATACCAGGCCATCAGCTTCGTCCAGTGCCACCATCATGGTGCCAAGCACCACGTTGTCTTCCAGCATGGCTTCCGCCATGTCCGGTGCCAGTCCCTTGTGCTGGCGCAGCTTCACCATCGGGTCCACATACCGTCCCCGGACTGCCGCAGGATTGATGATCTCCAGTTGCTCGGGCAGGGTCAGTCCCTGGGACTCGGCAACCGCTTCGATTTCCTCCCGCTCGCCCAGCAGGATGCAATGGGCCAGTTCCCGCTGGGTGCAGATGATGGCAGCCTGCACCGTGCGTGGCTCACTGCCTTCCGGTAGCACGATGCGTTTGCCGGCCTCCCGAGCCAGCCGGGAAAGCTGGTAGCGAAATGCCGGCGGCGACAGGCGGCGCAGGCGCTCGACCCGGAGATGTTGCTGCAGCCAGTCGGCGTCCAGGCGGGATGCGACGGTTTCCATTACTTTCTCGATGCGGTCCGGGTCATCGGCGGGGACCGCGCCAGGGAGGTTGGCAAGCTGATGAGCGGTCTCATAGGTGTTTGTGTCCGCCTTCAGCACCGGCAGGCCCGTCGCGAGGGCGCGGCGGCACAGTTCAATGGTGCGCTGGTCAGGCATCAGGCCACCGGTCAGCAGCAGGCCAGCCAGGGGAACGCCGTTGAGGGCAGCGACCGCAGTGGCTACCAGGATATCCTCCCGGTCCCCGGGGGTGACCATAAGGGTGCCCGGTCGCAGGGTGTCGATCATGTTGGGAATGGTCCTGGCGCAAACCGAAACCTTCTGTACCCGCCGGCTGTTCAGGTCGCCTTCGTGGAGAATATCGGCCGGCAGAGCCCGGGCGATATCGGACACCCGGGGTGCAAGCAGGTCAGGTTGCCAGGGTATGGAGGCCAGCAGTCGCAGCCGTCCTGAACTGAACATCCGGCACTGGCCCTCGTAGTCCCGGCCCTGGCCTGGCTCCCGCTGGCTGAAGCTGGGCAGGAACCCGGTCTGCTCCGGTTTTCCCACCTTGTTCAGTACCACCCCGATGACGTCCGGGTCTTCCGGGTCAGCAAACAACCGGGCTGAGAAGTCCAGCCACTCATCCAGTTCCTTGCAGCTGCGGCCGTTGGGTGAGCACACCAGTATCACATCCGATCCCAGGTTGCGGGCCATTTCCACGTTCATGCGCGCGGTATAGGCCTCACTGCGGTCGGGAACCAACCCTTCCACGATAACCACGTCCACATCGCGGGCAACCTGCTGGAAGCGGCCGACCATGTTTTCCATAAATTCATCGGTCTTGCCCCGGTTGAGCTGGTTCTGGGCTTCTTTCAGGGGGATCGGGTTCGGCGGGTTGAGATCCGAGCGGGCCCTGACGAACGGTACCGAAAAGTCTTCCTGGGAGCTTTCGCCGGCAGAGCGGGCCGGCTGGCTGACCGGTTTATAGAAGCCGACGCGAACGCCCACGCGGTCGAGGGCACGGAGCAGGCCCAGGCATACAGACGTGAGGCCGCTGTCCAGTTCAGTGGGAGCGATAAAGAGACTCTTTGCCATGGAGAATTCCTTCAGTGGTGCCGGCTTGTTCGTGGGTGGGAGTCTGCCACAAGCGCCCTGGCTTCGCGGGCAATCATGGCCTCTTCGCGTGTTGGGATGACCATGACCGGGAAACGGCTGTTGGCAGCGGCGATATGACCTCCGTGGTTTCGGCCGTGGTGAGCGTTGGCGGCTGGATCCACACGAAACCCGGGCAGGACAAGGTGCTCGAGGGTGCGGGCACGAACGTCCGTGCTGTTTTCGCCGATGCCACCGGTAAATACCAGAGCGTCGAGCTGTTCGAGTGAGACCATCATGGCGCCAATGTAACGGGCGAGCCGGAAGCAGAACACTTCGAAGGCATCCTTGCATTGCCCGTTGCCTTCACGGGCAGCGTTTACCAGGTTTCGCATATCGCTGGTATGTCCGGAGAGGCCGAGGAGGCCGCTTTCACGGTTGAGGATCCGATGGGTTTCCTCTGCGGTGACGCCTTTGGCAGCCAGGAAGTCGAACAGCCCCGGGTCCACGTCACCACTACGGGTGCCCATGACCAGTCCTTCCAGGGGCGTCAGGCCCATGCTGGTATCGACACTCTGGCCGTTACGTATGGCGGTAATGCTGCAACCATTACCCAGGTGGGCGGAAATAATGGAGGTTTCCTCAAGCGGTTTGTCGAGTCGTCGGGCTGCTTCTTCGGCCATGTACTGGTGACTGGTGCCGTGAAACCCGTAACGCCGAACCCCGTAGTCTTCATAGAATCGGCGTGGTAAGGCATAAAGCCACGCATGGCGGGGGAGGCTCTGGTGGAAAGCGGTATCGAAAACGGCCACCTGGGGTACTTCCGGAAAAAGCCGGCGTGCGGCCTCGATGCCGGCCAGGTTCACCGGGTTGTGGAGCGGGGCAAGGTCTGCGCAGGATTCAATGGCACGGATGGCATTCTCATCCAGCAGGGCGGCCTTGTGGAAGGCCTCGCCACCGTGCACTACCCGGTGGCCGATGGCGGTTGGCTCGGTGGAAAGATAACCGGCCCTTTGCAACCACTCGATGGAGGCCTCGAGGGCCTGGTGATGGTCTGCCATGGCCGGTAACGATACGGACTCCTCCCCGTCGGCAACCAGCCGGGCGTCGGGCTGGCCGAGCTTTTCGGCGAGGGCGCTCACCAGCACCGTGCCGTGGGAGTCGAATACGGCGATCTTGACGGAAGAGCTGCCGCAGTTAACGACCAGTATCTGATCATCCATGGGTGAAGACATCCTTGGTTGATTGGGTTTGTAACGACGCCGATATCGTCAGTTCCGGCATTTTCGGTGTCGGCTCAATGATCCCGGAGCCAGGCCAGGAAGTCTGGTTCGGGGGCTGGCCGGCTGTAAAGATAGCCCTGGGCAAAGTCGCAGTGATGTTTCCTGAGGAAATCCTGCTGGGCCGGCTCTTCAACCCCTTCGGCGACTACCGTCAGTTTTAGGCTGTGGGCCATGTTGATGATGGCGAGGACCAGGGATGCATTATCCCCGGACACCATTACATCGGCCACGAAGGCCTTGTCGATCTTGAGGGAATCAAAGGGGTAGCTTTTCAGGTAACTGAGGGCGGAAAAGCCCGTGCCGAAGTCATCGACCGACAGGCGGATACCGGCCTCGTCCAGTTGCCGGAGGATGGTAGCGGTTTCGATACTGTTGTCCAGTATAAGGCGTTCCGTGATTTCCATTTCCAGTCGATTCGGCGGCAAGTCGCAGGCAGTGAGGATTTCCAGCGTCGACTCGACAAACTCAGGATCGCGGAACTGCCGGGGGGACACGTTGACCGCGATCTGCAACTCCCGCCCGGTTGCCTCCTGCCAGCGTCGGGCCGCCATGCATGCCTGTTCCAGGACCCAGCGACCAATCGGAATGATCATACCGGTTTCTTCGGCAAGCGGAATGAACCGGTCCGGCATGATCAGGCCCATCACAGGGCTGTTCCACCGCAACAATGCTTCGGCGCCGGTGACGTGGCCGGTCGCAGTTTCCACAATGGGCTGGAACCAGAGCTCGAACTCATCCAGCTCCTGGGCCCGGCGCAGGCGGGACTCCATCTGCAGTCGTTCGTGGGAGACTTCTTTCATCTCTGGCGCGAAGCGCTCCCAGGCGCTCTTGCCCTTGTGCTTGGCCTCGTACATGGCCGCATCGGCATTCTGAAGCAGGGTGCCGGAATTGTCGCAATCGGATGGGTAGATCGCGATGCCGATGCTGGTGGTGACGAACACTTCCTGCCCACCCAGGATAAAGGGTGTGCTGAATCCGGCGAGAATGCGGTCTGCCACCTGCTCGGTGTCGCCAGGATCCTTCAGGCCAGGCAATACCACCAGAAATTCGTCACCACCGAGACGGGCCACGGTGCTGGTTCCGCGGAGACTGGCGGAAATCCGTCGGGCAGCCTCCACCAGCAGGGTGTCACCGGCATCATGGCCCAGGGTGTCATTGATGTGTTTGAAGTTATCCAGGTCGAGGAACATCACCCCCACCAGGGTGTTTTCCCGTTGCGCCTGGGCAAGGGCCAGCTTGAGCCGGTCAAGGGCAAGCATCCGGTTCGGCAGGCCGGTAAGAATGTCATAGTTCGCCTGGCGCAACAGCTGTTGTTCGTAGCGTTTGCGAATGGAAATGTCTTCGCCCACGACCAGGAAGTTGGTGACGCGACCTTCCGGATCCTTGATAGAAGTCACCACAATCTGCTCCCAGAAGCGGTCGCCGTTACGGCGAACACTGTTCACCTCTCCCTGCCAGACACCCACTCGTTGCACCTGAAGGCGGATGGTTTGCCACAGTTGCTGGGTGCTTCGGGTATTTCTTCCCCCCAGGGCGAGATCCCCCGGGCGTTGGCCAAGGACCTGGTCTGCCGGGTAGCCGGTGAGCTGGCTGAACTTCTGGTTGACGAACTCGATACGCCACTGTCGGTCGCATATCATTACCGACGAAGGGCTCTGTTCGACGGCCATGGACAGTTTCCGGATTTCAGATTCGTCCCGCTTGCGGCGTTCGAGGTCCTCAGTGAGTCGCTCACGCATCTGATTGAACGCATCGGTCACCTGGCCGAGCTCGTCTGACCGATAGCGGAGGGTATCAGGTCGGTCAAGCTTCAGTGGCTCATCCAGGTTCTCGAGGGAAAAGTTACGTGCGTAGGAGGCCATCCTCGACAGATGGCGGGTAACCAGCTGGCGCAGGATCCAGACAATGAGGATGGATACCACGAAGGTCTTGAAAAACTGCGTGGTGAGAATGACCCAGATCCTTTGTTGGAGATCGCTGTAGCTACGCTCAAGGGAGGCGGTGACGACCAACTCTCCCAGTTGGGTATCAATGCTCCCCTGATGGCCAATCTGGAAGCTGTGCTGACGGATGGCTGTGCCGTTCTTGGGTCGTTCACCCATTACCAGCTCCGAGTCAGGGTAGATGCGAAGGCGCAGATGTACGATATCCGGCAGTGACAGTATGCCTTCGAGCTGGATCTGGATCAGGTTCTGGTCGAGGGCCCACAGACTGCGGGACAGGCTGGAGCGATAGCCGGTTTCAATGACATGGAGCCTGTCATCGATGACTGAGACGTCTTTCCGGAAATCGGTGTAGATCTGCAAGCCGGAGGCAATCAAGGTGAATACGGAGCTGAACAGCAGGATATACGCCAGCAAACGGAACGACAGGGGCGAGCCGCGGCGAAACTGCTGAAGACGCGAAATCAATCTGGGCATCCCGTTTGTCAGTTTGTCTTCCTGGGTGAAAATTCTGGCAGCTGCCATCAATGCGGTAATAACGCAAGGTATTATCGGAACTGATGAAACGCCATACACGTGTTTCTCGAACTATAGCAGTCTGTCGTCATCAGTGCGTGTTCCGTATCAACTGCGTCGCCCAAAAAGACCGGTTAAAAGCCGTGTACGCTATTGATACACGTCAAGATCAACTCGCGAAGGCAGGCGTAATCTGGATTCAGAAACAGGTTGAACCTGGCATCCACAGGAGGATAAGCCATGTATATGGACGCGGTAGTAATCGCTGGTGTAGGAACCGTACTGTTGATGGTCGGCTTTATGGCAGCAGTAGGCTATTTCGTGATGAGGGACGCCCGACACAAGGCTGTAAAGGCAACGGACCGTAAAACCCATAGTCACTGAGAAAGAGTGGCGTCCCCTAGGGGGTTCGAACCCCTGTTGCCGCCGTGAAAGGGCGGAGTCCTAGGCCACTAGACGAAGGGGACGCATTCCTCAAAACCTTGCCTCGTCGAGGTGGCGCGTATATTAAGAATGCGCCTTGCGGGTGTCAACTATTGCCGGCAAAAAAAATCCTTTAACTGACCGCGACGCTTCAGGCAGGACGGTCAAGTGCCTCGCGAAGTGCCGGTTCCAGGTCAGGGTAGCTGAAGCTGAATCCCCCTGCCTGCAAGCGTTCTGGCAGCGCCCGCTGTCCGGTCAGCAGTAGGCGGGACATCTCTCCCAGTGCAACTTTCAGTGCCACCGCAGGTACCGGAAGTATTGCCGGACGCCCAAGCACCCGGGCAAGGGTACGGGTGAACTCGCGATTCGTTGCAGGGTGGGGACTGACCACGTTATAAGCTCCCTGAGCGTCCCCGTTCTCCACCATCCACAGGATCGCCCTTACCACATCCCGGCGATGAATCCAGGGCATATATTGCACTCCGGAACCTATACGGCCGCCAAGCCCCAGTCGGAAAGGAAGTACCATGCGTTCCAGGAACCCGCCATCGCGGCCTGCGACCACGCCGGTACGCGAATAACAGACCCTTACGCCCTTGTCAGCCAACGGTGCGGCAGCCTTTTCCCAGTCCGCACACAGGCGGTGGCTGAATTCGTCCTTGGGGGGACTGGATTCGGTGACAGGGCGCCCCCCCTGATCCCCGTAAAAGCCCACCGCAGAGCCTGATACCATAACCGCTGGCAGCCGGTCGCAGCTGAGCAGCGCGGTGACCAGCTCCCGGGTCAGGGCAATACGACTGTCCCTGAGTGCCTGCTTGCGGGTCTCGCTCCAGCGTTTCTCGGCGATTCCCTCTCCGGCGAGGTTGACCACGATGTCATAGCCCCGGCTGCCATTGATGGTGGACAGTTCACGGATGGGTGTCACTCTTCCACAAAGGGCACGTACTGCCTCGGACGGTTGCCGGCTCAGAACATCGACGCTGTAGCCGGCCTTGATCAGCTCCTGGCACAGAACCTGACCGATAAATCCGGTGCCACCGGTGACCAAGACGGCTCCTTCAGTCATGGGCGGCCTCCAGGGAATCAGCGACAATGTCCTTAAGTGCCAGCCCCAGTCGCGGATCCTCACCGATTGGGGGCAGCAGGGTAACCTGCACCCCCAGGCGGTCGCGGTAGGCATCAAGCATGGCCGGCACGTCCTTGCGCAGGTGACGACCGGCAGCGAGGAACAGAGGTACCACACGGATGTCGGTTATACCCTCAGCTACGGCTTTCTCGACCTCGGCTTCCAGTGAGGGTTCGGCCAGTTCCATATAGGCCACCCGGGCTTCAGGCAGGCTGTCGAGGGTTGGTGCGGCGAGCGCTTCGAAGGTTTCACACCAGCGACGGTCGCTGCTGCCGTGGGCGAGTAACAGAATCCGTGTTCTGGCCGTCATGGGTCTGGGCTCCTTTGGCGGGTTTCAGAATCAGTGTATAACTGCGAAATCCTGACTGCGAATACCAACAGCCGGAGACTATATGTTCGCTTGGCATGAACTTCTGGATTTCTGGTTTGGCCCGCTGGACCAACACGGGCTACCTGACAAGGCTCATCGGGAAAGGTGGTTCCGGTCTTCACGGGCCTTTGACCAGGAAATCCGCCGCCGTTTCATTTCCATGGTGCTGTTTGCCTCCGAGAACGGCCTGGATCACTGGCGTCGGGAGTCCGGGGGACGGCTGGCAGAAATCATTCTGCTGGACCAGTTTACCCGACATATTCACCGGGGGGGTGAACTTGCCTTTTCCAATGACCGGCAGGCTATCGCCCTGTGCCTTGAAGGGCTGGAGGCAGGGGCTGACACCAGGCTGATTCCCATCCAGCGGGCATTCTTCTACATGCCTCTCCAGCATTCGGAAAAGTCGGCGCACCAGGAACGTTCCGTGGCCCTTTACGAACAGTTGGCGGCCATGGAGGGTGGGCCGCTGGGGGCCTTCCTGGCCAGTTTCCTGGAGTCGGCAAGGGACCACCAGTCAGTTATCGAGCGGTTCGGGCGCTTTCCTCACCGCAACCGGGCCCTGAAGCGGCGTTCGACACCGGCGGAGGAAGCCTACATGGGCGGTGGGGGCAAGAGCTATGGGCAGGGCTGAGTTAACGATGACACGAGGGTTCAAAAATTTTTAACAAAACGGTTGACGGCTTCGGTCCGATCAGTAGAATACGCAGCCGTTGACAGGCCAAGTGCCTTCGACAAGCGGGAATAGCTCAGTTGGTAGAGCACAACCTTGCCAAGGTTGGGGTCGCGAGTTCGAATCTCGTTTCCCGCTCCAGATCCCGGAAACCCGGCCAGAAATGGCCGGGTTTTTTCGTCTCAGGCCCCCTCACTGCGGCCGAACTTCAGTATACTGGCGCGGTTTCTGTAGCCAGCCAGGCCTGCATGCCCATGAAGATCAAAGCGCTCTACTATTATCCGGTCAAGTCCCTGGCCGGAATCGCTACCAATACCTTGCCCCTTGACCGGTTTGGACCGGTAAATGACCGGCGTTGGATGCTGGTAGATGAGCAAGGTCGGTTTGTGACCCAGCGGAAGTATCCTGCACTTGTGCAAATAAAACCGGCATTCTCCGATGATGGCCAGCTGGTCCTGGATATCCCGGCGCAGGGCATTGTGACTGTGACGGTGGGTAACCGGGAGCGGCAAGTAACCGTCTGGCGTGACCAGGTCGCTGGTGTTGTCGAAGCCGGCCGTGATGCGTCAGGGGCGCTCTCGGAGTTCCTGGGCAGCACCGTTACCTTGGTATACATGCCGGAGAACGTCACCCGGCCGGCGCGGCACGATTGCCTGACTAAGGTTCATCCGGTCAGCTTCGCGGATGGCTTCCCGTTCCTGGTCACCAGCCAATCCTCGCTGGACGACCTGGCTTCACGGAGACCAGGATACGGTGATATGAGGCGTTTTCGCCCAAACGTCGTGGTGGAAGGCGCACCGGCCTGGGATGAGGACAAGTGGCGTTCGATTCGGCTTGGCGAGGTCTCCGTCGACCTGGTCAAACCCTGCAGCCGTTGCATCATGACCACCGTTGACCCGGACACCGGCATACGCTGCCCCAAGGGCGAACCCCTGAAAACCCTCGCGGGTTTCCGGCGTACCGATGACGGCGTGATGTTCGGTGTCAACGGAGTACATCAGAGCCCGGGTACCCTGCGTGTCGGGGATCCGGTGACGCTCATTGCATCAAAGGAGTAACACCGGTCATGCCATTGCTGACCCTTGAGAACATTTCCCTGGCCTTCGGGATGCAGCCTTTACTGGACCACGCCTCGCTGGTAATCGAGCCCGGTGAGCGGGTCTGCCTGTTGGGCCGCAACGGTGAGGGCAAGTCCACATTGCTGAAGATCATAGCCGGTGACGTGACTCCCGATGGCGGGGTGGTGCGTCTCGACAGCGGTGCGAAGCTGGCGGTGCTGCCCCAGATGCTGCCCACAGACGATACCCGTACGGCCTACGACGTGGTTTCCGGTGCCTTTCCGGAAACCGGTGAACTCCTGGCGAGGTTCCACCACCTGTCCCATCAGGCGGATGAAGCCTCCCTCGATGAGATGATGAAGGTGCAGGAGCGACTGGAAGCGCTGGATGGCTGGCGCCTGGACCAGAAAGTAACGGCGATTCTGCAACAGTACCGCATCGATCCTGACCAGACCCTGAACACATTGTCGGGGGGCTGGCAGCGCCGGGTACTGCTGGCAAAGGCCCTGGTGGCAGAGCCTGACATCCTGCTACTGGACGAGCCCACCAACCACCTGGATGTACCGGCCATTGCCTGGCTCGAGGACGCGCTGGCCCAGTTCCGCGGCGCCATTGTGTTCGTATCCCACGACCGTGCGTTTATCCGTCGTATGGCTACCCGGGTTGTGGAGCTGGATCGGGGGCACCTGGTCAGCTTTGCGGCCAGTTATGACAAGTACCTGGAGCTTAAAGAGAAGGCCCTGGAGGAAGAGGAACGACAAAATGCGCTCTTCGACAAGCGCCTGAAGCAGGAAGAAGCCTGGATTCGCCAGGGCATCAAGGCCCGCCGTACCCGGAACATGGGCCGGGTGAGGGCGCTCAGGGCCATGCGGGAAGAACGACGTCAGCGCCGGGAGCGGGTCGGAACAGCAAGCTTTTCCGTGGAAGATGCCTCACGTTCCGGCAAGCTGGTCGTAGACGCAGCCCACGCCGGTTTCCGCTACCCGGATGGCAAGGAGGTGATCCGGGACCTCACCCTGACCATCCTTCGGGGGGACAAGATTGGCCTGGTGGGGGAGAACGGCACTGGCAAGACCACCCTGGTTCGCTTGTTGCTGGGTGACCTGGAGCCGACCGAGGGCCGTGTCCGCCTGGGTACCAATCGCCAGGTGGCCTATTTCGACCAGCTTCGCGGTGAACTGGACCTGGAGCGCAACGCGCTCGATAACCTGTCGGAAGGCCGTGAGTTTATCGAGATCAACGGTCAGCAGAAGCATGTGCTGGGCTACCTGCAGGAGTTCCTGTTTTCCCCGGAACGGGCACGGTCGCCGGTGCGGGTTTTCTCGGGTGGCGAGCGCGCCCGTCTGCTGCTGGCCAAGCTGTTCAGCAAGCCCGCCAACATCCTGGTGCTGGATGAGCCTACCAACGACCTGGATGTAGAAACCCTGGAACTGCTGGAAGCGCGGCTGGTGGACTTTGCCGGCACTGTTATCGTGATCAGCCACGACCGGGAATTCCTCGACAATATTGCCACCGATACACTGTTCCTCGACGGCTCCGGGCAGGTCCGGGAATACGTGGGTGGCTATTCCGACTGGCGACGCCAGGGTGGCCGCTTTCCGACCGAACTTGAGTCATCCAAGCCAGGGGAATCCGGATCCGGTAAGGGAGCGAGTCCTCGAGCCGCCAGTGCTCCGGAGTCGGGAAAAGCTACGGCATCTGTGGTTGCCACAGAGAAGAAGCCAGCCAAGCTCAGCTACAAACACAAACGGGAACTTGAACAGTTGCCGGGCCAGATCGAGGCCCTGGAGTCACAGCTCGAATCCCTTAACGGGCAGGTGTCGGCGCCGGATTTCTATCAGCAGGGGACCGAGGCGGTGAACGCAGTGCTCAAAGAACTGGCTGATACCGAGGCGAGCCTGGAACAAGCCATGGAGCGCTGGATGGAGTTGGAAGAGATGCAGAACGGCGGCTGATTGCCACCCGGGGCATTACTGGAAACCAGCGGTTGCAGGCGCCCGCCAAAGCGGGCCACGGGCGCCTGCAATGAATCAGTGAATCCTGACCGCCAGCACATCACACTTGGCACCGTGCAGCACGCCATTGGCCGTTGAGCCCAGCAAAAGCTGGATACCACTGCGGCCATGGCTACCCACCACCACCAGGTCCACGCCCTTGTCTTCTGACAGGTGGTGAATCTCGGATTCCGGCCGGCCCACGGTCACAATCTGGTTTTCAGCAGGAATGCCATACTCCTTGCCATACGTAGCGAGCTGTTCCCGCGCCGCCTTGTCGAGTTGATCCTGGAGTTCGCTCAGGTCCATGGGAATATCGCCGCCATAGGCATAGCCCACCGGCTCAACCACGTGGGCCAGCAACAGCTGAGCATTATGTTGCTCGCTCAGGGCTACGGCCTTCTTGAGTACCTGCGGCGCCTCCTCAGTGAGGTCGATCGCTACCATGATCTTGCTGTATACAGACATAGACACTACTCCTTGTTCAGGGAAGAGCGGGACTTGCCTGGTTGAAGCGTGCCCACTCCGGATTGATTACCCAACACTTTAGGCAAGTTTACACCACTGTAAACTGACTGGGGTCAAATAACGAAAAACGGGCCATCCGAAGATGGCCCGTTTCGAGGAACGGAGGCGGGTCTGGTCGGTAATCAGGCGTTCTGCAGAGATGATACAGCGGCGTTCAGTTCTTCCAGGATCGAGCGGGAATAGCGCTCTATCACGAAAACCACGTTCTGCTTGTTGTAGTTAATGTAGGAATCGCGAATGAACCCCCACTTGGTCTTGATTTCTACTGCCGTGCCCCTCAGGTTTCCCTGACCTGTAGACGTTACGAATTCGCCGATCAGTTTGTCCAGTTCACGGGCCTGCTCATCCAGGGGCGCAAGGCCGGAGGCACCCTGGAACGTCTGGGTGACCGGGCTGTAGGAACGGGCGGCATAACGGGAAAGCATCTGTGCCATCAGCACTGACGCCGAGCGGGCAGTTTCAACTTCCGGCTTGACCGGGGTCTGGGAGCTGTCCCGGGCCTGGGCATAGAGCTCCTGGGCAACGTTGCTCAAGGTGACTGCCTGGTTGGCCATTTCCCCCACCAGTCGCAGGTCGGGGTAGCCAATCTCGGTAACGTCGCTGACGTTCTGCGCCATCAGTTCGCTGAAGGTGCCGAACTCGCTGCGCAGGGAGGCAACCTGGTCAGCCGTCAGAACGTTGGCGCCGCTTTCGGATACCGCCTGCAGGTTGCGGGTGGCCTCGCCCATCAATTCCTTGATGGCGGCCTCGGCGGCGGCGTCATTGGTTGCGCTATATCGATAGTAGTTGCTGAGCGCCATGAAATTGTTCACCCGGAACTCGTGGAGGTCACGGAGAAAGGCAGCACCTTCATCGGCACGAACCGAGAACGAGCTGACCAGCAGCAAGACCAGTGCTGCCAGAACAGAGGGTAAGCGGAGGCGAGAGTTATTCATCGGGGCGGTACTCCATGGAGATGCGCTTTCTTGTTGGAATGGACGGGATCCGGGTCACAAAGCTAAATTAAGCCTTACGGCCAATCAAGCGCGACGTTATAGATTGCGACGTCGTTCCGCGATTTTACGGAATTTTGCAGTTTCCCGGTGAAGTCAGCCCTCCCGGCCGCGTTGGGCTCGTGTCACAAATTGATTGACAAAATCGCTGTTTTTTCACAAGGTGTGCCCTCCGGATTCAAACGACTGTATGAATTTTTGGTCCGAAGGCTGATGCCCGCTTGGTACAGGGGTGTCAAGGCAGTGACCGACAATCCGCTGTCCGGCCGGTTCCGTGGATCGCGGGCTGGGCACAGCAATTAACACAGACTGGAGATCAGTTGATGATTTACGAAGGTAAAGCCATCACCGTAAAAGAGATCGAAGGCGGAATCGCGCAGCTGAACTTTGACTTGCAGGGTGAGTCAGTTAACAAGTTCAACCGCCTCACCATCGAGGAATTGCGTGCTGCCACCGATAAGCTGAAGGCGCAGGGCAGCCTCAAGGGGCTGGTGGTCACCAGCGGTAAGGACAGTTTCATCGTCGGTGCCGATATCACCGAGTTCACCGACCTGTTTGCCGGCCCTGAGGAAGAGCTGATCAACAACAACCTCACTGCCAACGCCGTTTTCAACGACATTGAAGACCTGCCATTCCCGACGGTCACCTGCATTAATGGCATGGCCCTGGGTGGCGGCTTCGAGATGGGCCTGGCCACCGATTACCGGGTTATGGACAGCAAGGCGAAGGTAGGGCTGCCAGAAGTAAAACTGGGCATCTTTCCGGGTTTCGGCGGTACCGTGCGCCTTTCTCGCCTGGTCGGCGTGGACTATGCCATTGAATGGATCTGCATGGGCTCCGAGAACCGTGCCGACAAGGCCCTGAAAGTGGGCGCGGTAGATGCGGTCGTGGAAGCGGACAAGTTGGTTGACGCCGCCCGTGCCATTATCGACCAGTGCAACGAAGGCAAGCTGGACTACCAGGCCCGCCGTGAAGAAAAGAAGGGCAAGATCCAGCTGAACAATATGGAAAGCATGATGGCCTTCGAGACCGCCAAGGGTTTCGTGGCCGGCCAGGCTGGCAAGAACTACCCGGCACCGGTAGAAGCCATCAAGGTCATGCAGAAACACGCAAGCCTGCCCCGTGACAAGGCAATCGAAGTGGAAGCCAAGGGCTTCGCCAAGATGGCCAAGACCAACGTGGCGGCCTGCCTGGTGGGCCTGTTCCTGAATGACCAGAAGCTCAAAGCCAAGTCCAAGCAGTGGGAAAAGGAAGCTGCTGAGGTCAAGCAGGCTGCGGTACTGGGCGCAGGCATCATGGGTGGCGGTATTGCCTATCAGTCTGCCTATAAAGGCACACCCATCCTGATGAAGGATATCAATGAAGACGGTATCAGCCTGGGCCTGAAGGAGGCCAAGAAGCTGCTGTCCAAGCGGGTTGCCAAGGGCAAGATGAAGCCCGAACAGATGGCTGACGCGCTGAACAACATCCGACCGACCCTGAGCTATGGCGATTTCGGCAACGTGGACATTGTTGTGGAAGCCGTCGTGGAAAATGTGAAGGTCAAGGATTCCGTGCTGCGTGAGGTTGAAGACCAGGTGTCTGATGACACCATTATCACGTCCAACACCTCTACCATCTCTATCGATACCCTGGCGACCAACCTGAAGCGCCCGGAAAACTTCTGCGGCATGCACTTCTTCAACCCGGTGCCGATGATGCCGCTGGTGGAAGTCATCCGTGGTGAGAAGTCCAGTGACCGTGCCATCGCCACTACCGTGGCCTATGCCAAGGCCATGGGCAAGACCCCCATCGTGGTCAATAACTGCCCGGGCTTTCTGGTGAACCGTGTGCTGTTCCCGTACTTCGGCGGGTTTGCTGGCCTGGTTCGCGACGGCGCCGACTTCCAGCGTGTAGACAAGGTGATGGAAAACTTTGGCTGGCCCATGGGCCCGGCCTACCTGCTGGACGTGGTGGGCATGGACACCGGTAAGCACGCCAACGAAGTGATGGCAGAAGGCTTCCCGGATCGCATGAAGACCGACTGGAAATCCGGCATCGACGTGATGTACGAGAACAACCGTTACGGTCAGAAGAACGGCAAGGGCTTCTACGCCTACGAGGAAGACCGCAAGGGCAAGCAGAAGAAGGTCGTCGACGAAGAGACTTACAAGCTGCTTGAGCCGGTTGTCCAGGACAAGAAGGAATTCACCGACCAGGACATCATCGCCCGCATGATGATCCCCCTGTGCATGGAAACCGTTCGCTGCCTGGAAGACGGCATTGTCGAAGAGCCTGCAGACGCCGATATGGGCCTGATCTACGGTATCGGCTTCCCTCCGTTCCGTGGTGGTGCCCTGCGCTATATCGATGACATGGGCGTCGACAAGTTCGTCGAACTCGCAGACAAGTATGCAGACCTGGGTCCGCTGTACCACCCGACCGAGAAGCTGCGTGAAATGGCGAAGAACGGCGAGAAGTTCTTCGGCTGAACCCTATTCCGAACGGAGAAAGATCTATGAGCCTTAATCCGAGAGACGTTGTCGTAGTGGATTGCGTGCGGACTCCGATGGGTCGTGCCAAGAACGGCTGCTTCCGCAACGTTCGCGCCGAGAACCTGTCTGCCGCGCTGATTGATGCACTGCTGGACCGCAACCCCAAGCTCAACCCGAAAGACGTCGAAGACGTGATCTGGGGCGCGGTTAACCAGACCAAGGAGCAGGGTTTCAACGTGGCACGCCACATCTCCCTGATGACCCGCGTACCCCACGAAGCGGGCGCCCAGACCGTAAACCGCCTGTGCGGTTCCTCGATGACTGCGATTCACACCGCTGCCCAGGCTATCCAGACCGGCAATGGCGATGTGTTTGTGATCGGTGGTGTGGAACACATGGGCCACATCCCCATGACCGAGGGCTTTGACCATAACCCGGCGTCTTCCAAGTATTCCGCCAAGGCCTCCAACATGATGGGCCTGACCGCGGAAATGTTGGCCAAGATGCACGGCATCAGCCGCGAGCAGCAGGACGAGTTTGGTGCCCGTTCTCACCGCCTGGCCCACGAAGCCACGCAGGAAGGCCGCTTCAAAAACGAGATCGTTCCCATCGAAGGCCATGATGAGAACGGCTTCGTCAAGCTGATCGAAGAGGACGAGACCATTCGCCCGGAAACCACCGCTGAGTCCCTGGGCCAGCTGAAACCGGCGTTTGATCCGAAAAACGGTACCGTTACCGCCGGCACTTCCTCCCAGCTCACCGATGGCGCGTCCGCCATGTTGATGATGTCGGCCGAGAAGGCCCAGTCCCTGGGGCTGACCCCGATCGCGAAGATCCGTGGTATGGCGGTCGCCGGTGTGGATCCTGCGATCATGGGCTACGGCCCGGTGCCGGCTACCAAAAAGGCGTTGAAGCGCGCAGGCCTGACCGTCGACGACATCGACTTCTGGGAGCTTAACGAAGCCTTCGCCGGGCAGTCCCTGCCAGTGCTGAAGGATCTCAAACTGCTGGACGTGATGGACGAGAAGGTCAACCTGAACGGTGGCGCCATCGCCCTGGGCCATCCGCTGGGATGCTCCGGTGCCCGGATTTCCACCACCCTGCTGAATATCATGCAGGCCCGTGGTGGTAACCTGGGTGTTTCCACCATGTGTATTGGCCTCGGCCAGGGCATCGCAACGGTCTGGGAACGGGTGTAAACCTGGATTGACAGCAAGCCCGAAAAAGCCCGGCCCAGTGCCGGGCTTTTTTGATCATGGTGCCGTCAGGGCCCACTTTCGATATGTGTTATAGCTTTACCAAAAATCAAAGTATGGGTTGTCTTGACTTTGCTGACACTGTAAAACAGTGCACCTATGCGCTCCGGCCAGCCACCGCAGGCACTCCAGTTGGCTGATTTTTCTTGCGGTTTGAAGTCTGGCTATTTATTGAACTGTTTCCAGGGGTAATGTCTCTGATATGGGTAAAAGTCTCGTTATCGTCGAGTCGCCAGCCAAAGCGAAGACCATCAACAAGTATCTGGGCAACGATTTCATTGTAAAGTCCAGTGTTGGTCATATTCGCGACCTGCCCGTCAGCGGCAGTGGCTCCACCTCAGACCCCAAGGAGCGTGCCCGCCAGGCCGCCCAGACCCGGAAGATGAATCCGGACGAAAAGGCCACGTACAAGAAACGTAAGGCCCGTGAACAGTTGATCGCCCGCATGGGCGTTGACCCCGACCATGACTGGCAGGCCCGCTACGAGATTCTGCCGGGCAAGGAAAAGGTGGTCAGCGAACTCAAGCGGCTGGCGAAGAATGCCGACCACGTGTACCTCGCAACGGATTTGGACCGGGAAGGGGAGGCCATCGCCTGGCACTTGCGGGAAACCATTGGTGGCGAGCCAGACAAGTACCGTCGCGTGGTGTTCAACGAGATCACCAAGCGCGCCATCCAGGCGGCCTTTGAGGATCCCGGCAGCCTCGACACCAACCGGGTAAACGCGCAGCAGGCCCGCCGATTCCTTGACCGGGTCGTGGGTTACATGGTCTCGCCGTTGTTGTGGTCCAAGATTGCCCGGGGGCTGTCTGCCGGACGTGTACAGTCCGTTGCCGTCCGCCTGATCGTGGAGCGGGAAAAAGAGATACGCAGCTTTGTACCGGAAGAGTACTGGCAGTTGCATGCGGACCTGAAGAAAAACGACGCACCGGTCCGTTTTGAGGTCACCCGATACCAGGACAAGGCCTACCGCCCGGAGAACGAGAAACAGAGCAGCGAACATGTTGCCCGTCTGGAGCAGGGCAAGTTTCGGGTAGCCAAGCGTGAAGACAAGCCGACCCGCTCGCGGCCCTCTGCTCCCTTTATAACCTCGACCCTGCAGCAAGCGGCGAGTAACCGGATGGGCTTCAGTGTCAAGAAGACCATGATGCTGGCGCAACGACTGTACGAGGCCGGCTATATCACCTACATGCGGACCGACTCCACCAACCTGAGCCAGGACGCGGTCAGCAGCGCCCGTGACTATATTGCCAAACAGTTCGGTGACAGGTACCTGCCTGACGCGCCGCGAGTCTATGGTAGTAAGGAGGGTGCTCAGGAAGCACATGAGGCGATTCGACCAACGGAAGTTACAAGAAAGCCTAGTAATATCAGTGGCCTGGAAAAGGATGCTGAGAAACTGTATGAACTGATCTGGCGGCAGTTCCTGGCCTGCCAGATGGCAGATGCCGAGTTCCTGAGCACCTCTATCGTTGTTGCCAACGGTGACTACGAGCTTCGTACCCGTGGCCGGATTATCAAGTTTGAGGGTTTCCTTAAGGCGGCACCACAGTCTGCAAAGAAAGATGAAGATGTCGCCCTGCCGGATATCAAGGTGGATGAGGTGCTGGACCTGGCAAAACTGGACCCAACCCAGCATTTCACCAAGCCTGCACCGCGCTACACGGAAGCCAGCCTGGTCAAGGAACTGGAGAAGCAGGGGATTGGCCGGCCATCAACCTACGCGTCCATCATTTCCACCATCCAGGACCGGGGTTATGTCCGGCTCCAGAACCGTCGCTTCTATGCCGAGAAAATGGGTGACATTGTCACCGAACGGCTGTCCGAGTCCT
The DNA here is from genome assembly GCF_900111555.1 of Marinobacter segnicrescens. Taxonomy (GTDB): domain Bacteria; phylum Pseudomonadota; class Gammaproteobacteria; order Pseudomonadales; family Oleiphilaceae; genus Marinobacter; species Marinobacter segnicrescens. Next base: position 78,085 of record NZ_FOHZ01000001.1, on the reverse strand, counting down.
TCCCGAACCTGATGGATTTCGACTTCACGGCGCGCATGGAAGACGAACTGGACGATATCGCCGAAGGCGAGGAGGACTGGAAGAAAGTCCTTAACGACTTCTACGCCCGCTTCCGCAAGCAATTGGAAGAGGCGGAGAAGCCGGAAGGCGGCATGCGCAGTAATACGCCCACGGAAACCGATATTCCTTGTCCCAGCTGTGGCCGCAATATGCAGATCCGGGTGGCCAGCACCGGGGTCTTCCTGGGTTGTTCTGGCTACTCGCTGCCCCCCAAGGAGCGCTGCAAGACCACCATCAACCTGGTCTCAGGTGATGAAGTGGTCAGCGCGGATGATGATGTGGAAGGTGAGGGCGAGAGCCGCCTGTTGCGCAAGAAACGTCGCTGCCCCAAGTGCGGCACTGCCATGGACAGCTACCTGGTCGACGAGAAACGCAAACTGCACATCTGTGGTAACAATCCGGATTGCTCTGGGTACGAGGTGGAAGAGGGCACCTTCCGTATCAAGGGCTATGACGGGCCCACCCTGGAGTGCGACAAGTGTGGTTCTGAAATGCAGCTCAAGACCGGCCGTTTCGGCAAGTACTTCGGCTGCACCAACCCCGATTGCAAGAATACCCGCAAGCTGTTGAAAAACGGCGAACCGGCACCGCCCAAGATGGACCCGGTGCCCATGCCGGAACTCCAGTGTCAGAAAGTGGACGACACCTATGTACTGCGGGACGGTGCCTCCGGCCTTTTCCTGGCGGCCAGCAAGTTCCCCAAGAACCGGGAGACACGTCCGCCCCTGGTGATGGAGATCAAACCCCATCGTAAGGAAATCGACCCGAAGTACGATTACCTGATGGACGCACCGGAGAAAGACCCGGAGGGCAATCCCACAGTCATCCGGTACAGCCGCAAGAGCAAGGAGCAGTACGTCATGTCCGAGAAGGACGGCAAGGCGACCGGCTGGTCAGCGTGGTATGAAAACGGGCGCTGGGTGCCGCGGGACAAGAAGAAGTAGGAGCTTTTTGGCCACGGAATCCACGGCCCTTCGACAGGCTCAGGGCGATCGGCCCCTCGGGATGGTCGGCCCTTCGACAGGCTCAGGGCGATCGGCCCCTCGGGATGGTCGGCCCTTCGACAGGCTCAGGGCGATCGGCCCCTCGGGATGGTCGGTCCTTCGACACGCTCAGCGTGTGACGCCTTTCGACAGGCTCAGGGTGATAGGCCCTTCGACAGGCTCAGGGTGACAGGCCCCTCGGCAGGCTCAGGATGCTCGGCTTGCCAAGGTGTCCGAAGCTGCCACAAAAACGTACCTGCGCGTGCTTCCAGGGATTAAAAATTTTCGTTCGCCCTGAGCCTGTCGAAGGGCGGGGTTCCATTGTAAACGATCAGTTCCTCCGAAGCCTTTGCACAAGCGACGACGTATCCCAGCGCCTTCCTCCCATGTCCTGAACATCGGCATAGAACTGGTCCACCAGCGCCGCTACCGGCAGCTTGGCGCCATTGCGGCGTGCCTCCTCCAGGCAGATGGCCAGGTCCTTGCGCATCCAGTCCACCGCAAAGCCATGATCAAATTCACCAGCGATCATGGTGGCGGAGCGGTTTTCCATCTGCCAGGACTGGGCGGCCCCCTTTGAGATCACGTCGATGACCTTCGATACGTCCAGGTCCGCCTGCTCGGCAAAGTGAATGGCCTCGGACAGACCCTGTACCAGCCCGGCAATGGCAATCTGGTTCACCATCTTGGTCTTCTGGCCGCTGCCGGCCGGACCCATCAGGTTCAGCGCCTTCGCATACAGGCTCAGCGTCTTGCTGACACGGGTAAAGGCGTCTTCCTCACCACCGCACATAATGGTGAGTTGCCCGTTCTCGGCCCCCTGCTGGCCTCCGGATACCGGTGCGTCGATGAAGTGCTGCCCGACTGCACCGGCGGCCTCACTGAGTTCTTCGGCGATACCGGCTGATGCTGTGGTGTGATCCACCAGCACGGCACCCTTTGGTGCATTGGCGATAATGCCATGCTCGCCTAGGTAAACCTCCCGCAGGTCTGGGTCGGCCCCTACACAGGTCAGGACCACATCGGCGCCATGGACGGCGTCGGCAATAGTGATACAGGCCTCACCGTCGTATTCATTGGCCCACTGACTGGACTTCTCGGCACTGCGATTCCAGACATTGACCGTTAGCCCGGCATTTGCCAGGTGTCCGGCCATTGGATAGCCCATTACTCCCAGACCAATAAAGGCAATGTTCTTCATCTGCCACTCTCCTGCTTGCGGATAATCGCTTGGTTCAAAGCAGCGATGATTGCAGAACTGTGCGGGATGTTAAAGCTGCGAAGCTCGCTGGCGGAGGGTATTGGTAACGTTGCTCCGTTGAGGCTCGCGGTATCCGGGAGGTCTGGGGTGGGTGGGTAGTGGGGTGCTCCTTCAGAGCAAGGGCAGGGATGCCCCGGAGCAAGGCCGGTCCAGGGATGGACCGTGAATTGCGGCGGCGAAAGAGCACCCCACTGGCCGGCCGCCTTTCACCCAAGCAAGCAGCCTGAGACAGAACGAACACCATAAGCTGGCAAGCGAGCCATACAACCGAAACACCCGGCAGAATTTGCGTCCCCTGCAATCAAAAAGGCCGCCAGGAAACCCCGGCGGCCTTCAGGTAGTTCCAGCCAACAAAGGCAGGATTTACTTCTTCGGATAATCCCGCTTGTCGGACCCGGTATAAAGCTGACGGGGACGACCGATGCGGTAGTTGCCAGACACCATTTCGTTCCAGTGGCTGTACCAGCCAATGGTGCGAGCCAGGGCAAAGATCACCGTAAACATGGACGTCGGAATGCCAATGGCCTTCAGGATAATGCCGGAGTAGAAGTCCACGTTCGGGTACAGCTTGCGCTCCACGAAGTACTCGTCTTCCAGGGCAATCTTCTCCAGGCGCTGGGCGATCTTGAGCAGGGGGTCGTCTTCCAGACCCAGTTCCTGCAGTACCTCGTGGGCGGTCTCACGCATGACCTTGGCGCGGGGGTCGAAGTTCTTGTAAACCCGGTGGCCAAAGCCCATGAGACGGAAGGGATCGTCCTTGTCCTTCGCCTTGGCGATAAACTGCTCGATGTTCTTCTCGTCACCGATTTCAGCGAGCATATCCAGTACCGCCTCGTTGGCACCACCGTGGGCCGGTCCCCAAAGGGCAGCGATGCCTGAAGCGATACAGGCGTAAGGGTTGGCGCCGGTGGAGCCGGCCAGGCGTACAGTCGAAGTGGACGCATTCTGCTCGTGGTCAGCATGCAGGATAAAGATCTTGTCCATAGCCTTCGCCAGAACCGGGTTCGGCTTGTACTCCTCGCAGGGCACCCCGAACATCATCTGCAGGAAGTTTTCTGCGTAGTTCAGGTCGTTGCGGGGGTACATGAACGGCTGACCGATGGAGTACTTGTAGCACCAGGCGGCAATGGTCGGCATCTTGGCAATCAGGCGATGGGCAGTGATCTCACGCTGACGGGGGTCGGCAACATCCATCTGGTCATGGTAGAAGGCGGACAGGGCACCCACTACACCACACATGATAGCCATCGGATGCGCATCCCGGCGGAAACCGTGGAAGAAATTGCGCATCTGGTCGTGCAGCATGGTGTGGTTCTTGATGGTGGTATGGAACTGCTTGTTCTGTTCCGGGGTGGGCAGTTCACCATTGAGCAGCAGGTAGCAAACTTCCAGGTAGTCGGAATGCTCGGCCAGCTGATCGATGGGATAGCCACGATGGAGCAGGGTCCCCTGGGCGCCATCAATATAGGTAATGGCAGACTCGCAGGCCGCGGTGGATACAAAGCCCGGATCGTAAGTGAAAACGCCTTCCTGGACGAGGCCGCGAACGTCGATGACGTCAGGGCCGACGGTGCCTGAATAAACCGGAAGCTCAATGGATTTGTCACCCACCGAGAGCGTTGCTTTCCTGTCGGTCATGGTGCTCTCCTGTTATCAGCGTTAGTAGCGCGGGAAGGCGCGTATTATTGGTAAACCGGCGGCAAAATATAGGGTGTTGGCTTTTTTTGTCAATGCGCGGCGAGATAAAACATCGTGAAACAATCCGGGCATGATAACCGATTGTGGGGAGAATGGCAGGCACCGCTCCTCCACAGGCGTTTGTTTTCCGTTGTCGGGGTTAGATGAGACTGTTGTTTTGTAAGTCTCAAATAGCATTTGTCAATCATCCCAATAGCTGAGTCCGTGGCCTGATGTATCAGGGTTTTCCAGACTTGCCGGTTTGTAATTCCGGGGGGCACTCCTTATAATCCCTAGCCCGGAAACGGGGACTAACCAAGCCGGAACGCCGGCAACGACGTCTGCGGTTATGTCCTCCCTCCTGAATAACCTGTGCGGACACAACGGTGTGCCGACACGGTCATCCTTCATACCAACCATCCGCTCCGGTTCGCCCGGAAAAGCGGAGCAACGAGAGAGTGTGAGAGCGCTGTGAATAGCAAACGACCAGTTAATCTCGATCTCGGCAAGTTTCATTTTCCGCTACCTGCCATTACTTCCATACTGCACCGCATCAGTGGCGTCATCATGTTTGTTGGTGTTGCCTTCCTGTTGTATGGGCTGGACCTGTCATTGTCCGGGGAAGAGGGCTTTGCTCGCGTCAATGAACTGCTGGACAGCTTCCTGGCGAAGCTGATCATCTGGGGCATCCTTTCCGCCCTGCTGTACCACCTGGTGGCGGGCATCAAGCATTTGCTGATGGATATGGGTATCGGTGAAGAGCTCAAGAGCGGTCGTCTGGCGGCGAAGCTCACAATCGTTATTTCGGTGATCCTGATTGTTCTCGCGGGGGTATGGGTATGGCAGTGAACAGCGTAACAAATCTCGGCCGCAGCGGCGTCTATGACTGGATGGTCCAGCGCGTCAGTGCATACCTGCTCGCGCTTTACACGATTTTCCTGCTTGGCTTCATGCTGACAACGGACCTCGATTATGAAGCGTGGGCCGGCCTGTTCAGTCAGACCTGGTTCCGTATTTTCAGTCTCGGCACCCTGATTGCGCTTGGCGGGCATGCCTGGGTCGGTCTGTGGACGGTTTCCACTGACTACATCAAGGCAACACTGCCGCGGTTCCTGTTCCAGGCTATCTGCGGCACCGTGATGTTCGTATATGTTGTCTGGGGCATTCAGATTCTTTGGGGGCTTTAATAGATGGCTAATATCAAGACCATTTCCTACGACGCGATTGTTATCGGTGGTGGCGGTTCCGGCATGCGTGCCGCGCTGCAGCTCACCGAGTCAGGCCTGAACACCGCCTGTATCACCAAGGTATTCCCGACGCGCTCCCACACCGTATCTGCCCAGGGCGGCATCACCTGTGCCATTGCCAGTGCGGATCCCAATGATGACTGGCGCTGGCACATGTATGACACCGTGAAGGGGTCTGACTACATCGGTGACCAGGACGCTATCGAATATATGTGTTCCGTGGGCCCCCAGGCAGTTTTCGAGCTGGAGCACATGGGTCTGCCGTTCTCCCGTACCGAGCAGGGCCGTATCTACCAGCGTCCGTTCGGTGGCCAGTCCAAGGGTCCGGACAACCCCACCCAGGCCGCTCGTACCTGTGCCGCGGCTGACCGTACTGGCCATGCCCTGCTGCATACCCTTTACCAGGCCAACCTGAAAGGCGGAACTACCTTCCTGAACGAGTGGTATGCGGTCGACCTGGTCAAGAACAGCAAGGACCAGGTGGTGGGTGTTGTCGCCATTGAAATCGAAACTGGCGAAGTGGCCTACATCAAGGCCAAGGCGACGGTTCTGGCCACCGGCGGTGCAGGTCGTATCTACGCCTCCACCACCAACGCCCTGATCAATACCGGCGACGGTGTCGGCATGGCGCTGCGCGCCGGCTTCCCGGTCCAGGATATGGAAATGTGGCAATTCCACCCGACCGGTATTTACGGCGCTGGCACCCTGGTGACCGAGGGTTGTCGCGGTGAGGGCGGTTATCTGATCAACGGCGAGGGTGAGCGTTTCATGGAGCGCTACGCACCTAACGCCAAAGACCTGGCCGGTCGTGACGTGGTGGCCCGTTCCATGGTTCTGGAAATTCTCGAAGGCCGCGGCTGCGGTCCCGAGAAAGACCACGTTCTGCTGAAGCTGGACCATCTGGGCGAAGAAACCCTCAACCTGCGTCTGCCGGGTATCTGTGAGCTGTCCCGTACCTTTGCCCACGTAGACCCGGTCAAGGAACCAATCCCGGTTGTTCCTACCTGTCACTACATGATGGGTGGCATTCCCACCAACGTGGGCGGCCAGGCCCTGACCCAGGACGAGAACGGCAACGACAAGCCGATCGAAGGCCTGTTTGCCTGTGGCGAAGCTGCGTGTGTATCCGTTCACGGTGCCAACCGGCTGGGCGGCAACTCCCTGCTTGACCTGGTGGTCTTCGGTCGCGCCGCCGGCCTGCACATCGAGAAGATGATCCGCGATGGCTTCGAGATCGACGCTGCCACTGACGAGGAAATCCAGAAGGCCATGGCTCGCCTGGACCGTCTCAACAGCACCGAAGAGGGTGAAGAAGTGGCCAAGGTCCGCAAGGATCTTCAGAACTGCATGCAGCTGTACTTTGGTGTATTCCGGGACGGTGAGAGCATGGAGAAAGGCCTGAAACTGCTTGACGAAATCGGTGAAAGGGTGCGCCGCACCAAGCTTTCCGATCGGAGCAATGCTTTCAACACGGCCCGTATCGAGGCGCTGGAACTGGACAACCTGTTTGAGGTTGCCTATGCAACGGCAGTCTCCGCCGTGGAGCGTAAGGAAAGCCGTGGTGCCCATGCCCGAAACGACTTTACCGAGCGTGACGACGAAAACTGGCTGAAGCACTCTGTCTACTTCCCGCTCGAAAAACGGGTAGGCAAGCGTGACGTTAACTTCGCGCCGAAGACGGTTCCGACCTTCGAGCCGAAAGTCCGGACTTACTAAGGGGGATAGATCAAGATGTTGGTAAGCCTTTACCGTTATAACCCGGAAACTGACAACGCCCCTTACATGCAGGATGTTGAGCTGGAGCTTCCGGAAGGCAAGGACCTGATGGTGCTGGACGTGCTCAACCTGCTCAAGGAGAAGGACCCGTCACTGGCGTACCGTCGCTCCTGTCGGGAAGGGGTCTGTGGCTCCGATGGCATGAACATGAATGGCAAGAATGGACTGGCCTGCATTACCCCGGCTTCCGAGGTGGTCAAGCATGGCAAGCTGGTTCTGCGCCCGCTGCCGGGCCTGCCTGTCATCCGTGACCTGGTGGTGGACATGAACCTGTTCTACCAGCAGTACGAGAAGGTGCAGCCGTACCTGATCAACAATACGCCTGAGCCGGCCATCGAGCGTCTGCAGAGCCCGGAAGACCGGGAGAAGCTGGACGGTCTGTACGAGTGTATCCTGTGTGCCTGTTGTTCCACGTCCTGTCCTTCGTTCTGGTGGAATCCGGACAAGTTCATCGGGCCGGCCGGTCTGCTGCAGGCCTATCGTTTCCTGGCGGACACCCGTGACACCGCACAGGCTGAGCGACTGTCCAACCTGGACGATCCGTTCAGTGTGTTCCGTTGCCGCGGCATCATGAACTGTGTCAGCGTATGTCCCAAGGGTCTGAACCCGACCCGCGCTATCGGGCATATCCGCGACCTGTTGTTGCAGCGGGCCACCTGATCTGCGGTTTGCTGTAAGACCGCTATACTGTTCTGGAAGTGTCAGGCCGCCGGTCTGCCTTCCGCCTGGCTGAATAGCCTTCTACCAAAGGCTCATTGGCAGGTGGGGACCGGTAAGGCAAGCTATCGTGCCGCAGCATATGCCCAAAAAGCGTTGCTGCGGCCCGATTCAGTATAAAAAACCACCGGGGAACGGAAAACATCCGTGTAAGTTGTGGTGGCTACAGTCGATCCCGTAAAAACCCGTATTGACTGAGAAATACCCCTGGCCGACCATGATGAGCTCCCCCGCACCAGTCCAAGGTGAGCTATTCAAAATGCATGAAAGCATAATGGAGCAGTTATGGCAGACCTCCCATCTACAGGGTGGGAATCTGGCCTATGTTGAGCAGCTTTTTGAAACCTACCTGACCGATCCCAATGCCATTCCAGAAGAGTGGCGAAGCTATTTTGACAAGCTTCCGGGCGTCGACGGCAATACCCGTGACGTTGCCCATTCCACCATCCGTGAACAGTTCGAACATATCTCCCGTAACCAGCGCTTTTACAGTGGCGCCGGTGTTCCCGCCTCTGCCACGACTGACGCCGACCGGAAACAGATCCGTGTCCTCCAGATGATCAACGCCTACCGCTTCCGCGGACACCAGGAAGCGCAGCTTGATCCTCTGGGCGTTTGGCAGCGGCCGCAGGTGGAAGATCTGGATCCGGGCTTTCATGAGCTGTCCGACGCGGATCGTGACCTGGAGTTCCAGACCGGTTCGCTGAATTTTGGCTCCGAGAAGATGAAACTCGGCGATATCGTCGATGAACTGCGCAAGACGTACTGCAGCAGCATCGGGGCTGAGTACATGCACGTGGTCGACACCCGTATCAAGCGGTGGTTCCAGCAACGCATGGAGCCCGTCAGGTCCCGCCCCGCCTATGAGGCCAAGACCCGCAAACATTTGCTGGAACGGCTCACTGCTGCCGAGGGCCTGGAAAAGTACCTGGGCTCACGCTATCCGGGCGTCAAGCGTTTCGGTCTTGAAGGCGGCGAAGCACTGATTCCCTGCCTCGACGAACTGATCCAGCGTGCCGGCAGCTATGGTGCCAAGGAAATCGTTCTGGGCATGGCACACCGTGGCCGCCTGAACGTGCTGGTTAACACCCTGGGCAAGAACCCGAAAGACCTGTTCGACGAGTTCGAAGGCAAAAAAATGGCGGATTCCGGCTCCGGTGACGTCAAGTATCACCAGGGCTTTTCTTCCAATGTGATGACGGAAGGTGGTGAGGTTCACCTGGCACTGGCCTTCAACCCGTCGCACCTGGAAATCGTTTCTCCCGTTGTTGTCGGGTCTGTTCGTGCGCGGCAGACGCGACGCAAAGATACCGACGGCAGCCAGGTGGTACCGATCATCATGCATGGTGACGCGGCCTTTGCCGGTCAGGGCGTGGTGATGGAAACCTTCCAGATGTCCCAGACCCGGGGCTTTGGTGTGGGCGGTACCATCCACATCGTGATCAATAACCAGGTTGGCTTCACCACCAGCAAACAGGAAGACGCGCGCTCCACCGAGTACTGCACCGATGTGGCCAAGATGATCCAGGCGCCCATCCTGCACGTGAACGCCGACGATCCCGAAGCGGTTATGTTTGTCACCCAGATGGCCATGGACTACCGCAACGAGTTCAAGCAGGACGTGGTGATTGACCTGGTCTGTTACCGCCGCCGGGGGCACAACGAGGCCGACGAGCCTTCCGCGACCCAGCCGGTGATGTACGACAAGATCCGCAAGCTCAAGAGCACCCGTCACCTCTACGCCAGCCAGTTGGTGGAGGAAGGGGTCCTGTCCGAGGACGACGCCAAGAAAATGGAAACCGAGTATCGGGACGCCCTCGATAACGGTGAGCATGTCGTGAAGTCCCTGGTCAAGGAACCGAACACCGAGCTTTACGTTGACTGGACTCCGCACCTGGGCCATGAATGGACTGCCAAGTGCAAGACCAGCGTGACCCTCAAGAATATTCAGCGTCTCGGCAAGAAGCTGACCTACGTGCCGGAAGGCTTCTCCATTCAGCGCCAGGTCCAGAAGATTGTCGAAGACCGCAACAAGATGACCGCCGGTGCCCTTGGTCTCAACTGGGGCTATGGTGAGATGATGGCCTACGCGTCCCTGCTGGACGAGGGCCATCCGATCCGTATCACCGGCCAGGACGTGGGCCGTGGCACCTTCTCTCACCGCCACGCTGTGTTGCATAACCAGAAGGGCGGCGATACCTGGACCTCCCTGGCCAACCTGTCCGAAAAGCAGCCATCTTTCGAGATCTACGATTCCCTGCTGTCGGAAGAGGCGGTGATGGCCTTTGAATACGGCTACTCAACCACCACGCCGAACGCACTGATCGTTTGGGAGGCCCAGTTCGGTGACTTTGCCAACGGCGCCCAGGTAGTGATTGACCAGTTCCTGACCAGTGGCGAGCACAAATGGGGCCGGCTTTGTGGCCTGACCCTGCTGCTTCCCCATGGCTATGAAGGGCAGGGGCCTGAGCATTCGTCTGCACGACTGGAGCGGTTCCTGCAGCTGTGTGCCGAGCACAATATCCAGGTGTGCGTGCCGACCACGCCATCCCAGGTCTTCCATATGTTGCGCCGTCAGGTGAAGCGTCCGCTGCGCAAGCCGCTGGTCGCCATTACGCCGAAGAGTCTGCTGCGCCACAAGGAAGCGACCTCATCCCTGGACGACCTGACCTCGGGCACCTTCCAGACCGTATTGCCGGAGAAGGAACCGTCTGACCCGAAAAAAGTCACCCGTCTGATCCTCTGCAGCGGCAAGGTGTACTACGATTTGCTGGAGAAGAAGAAAGCTGACGGTCGCGATGACGTGGTCATCTTCCGCATCGAGCAGCTGTATCCGTTCCCCGGCGATGACCTTGACGAGCTGCTGGCGCCCTACACCAGGCTCAAGCATGCGGTCTGGTGTCAGGAAGAGCCGATGAACCAGGGTGCCTGGTACTGCAGTCAGCATCATATGCGTGCGGCCCTGCATCGCCTGAACCCGAAGCTGTATCTGGATTACGCAGGTCGTGATGCTTCTGCTGCACCGGCTGCGGGCTATATGTCCGTGCACGTTGAGCAGCAGAAGAAGCTGGTAAATGACGCCTTTGAACTGTGACGAGCTACCGAACGTAAGGAATTGAGATGTCAACAGAAATAAAAGCCCCCGTTTTCCCCGAGTCGGTCGCTGAAGGCACCGTTGCCACCTGGCACAAGAAGCCGGGTGAAGCCTGTGAACGCGACGAACTGATTGTCGATATTGAGACAGACAAGGTGGTTCTTGAAGTGGTTGCGCCTGCCGACGGCGTGATCGAGGAAATCATCAAGGACGAGGGCGACACCGTTGAGAGTGGTGAGGTGATTGGCAAGTTCAAGGAAGGCGCTGCCGGTGAAAGCAAGTCCGGATCGAAGGATGATTCCGGCGAAGAGAAGCAGGCCGAGGAAAAAGCGGAATCTGCGTCCGCCGGCGATTCCGGTCAGGGCAGCGCGGCCGCCTCCGGTGATGCCATTCTGAGCCCGGCAGCCCGCAAGCTGGCCGAGGAAAGCAACGTTGACCCGGATTCCGTCAAGGGCACTGGCAAGGGTGGTCGCGTAACCAAGGAAGACGTACAGGCTCATATCGAGGGAGGCAAGTCCTCAAGCGGCCAGGCCGCGCCGCAACAGGCGCCGGCTCCGGCAGCAGATCTGCCCGCTGGCGAACGTCCCGAGAAGCGCGTGCCCATGACCCGTCTGCGTGCCAGCATCGCCAAGCGCCTGGTACAGGCCCAGACCGATGCCGCCATGCTCACCACGTTCAACGAAGTGAACATGAAGCCGGTGATGGAGCTGCGCAAGCAGTACAAGGACTCCTTCGAGAAGCGTCACGGCGTCAAGCTGGGCTTCATGTCCTTCTTTGCCAAGGCTGCCACCGAGGCGCTCAAGCGCTTCCCCGCAGTCAACGCGTCCATTGATGGCAACGACATGGTCTACCATGGCTACCAGGACATCGGTGTAGCCGTTTCCACTGACCGTGGACTGGTTGTTCCGGTGTTGCGTGATGTCGACGGCATGGGCCTGGCGGACATCGAGAAGAAGATTATCGAGTACGGCCAGAAGGCCAAGGGTGGCAAGCTGGGCATCGACGAGATGACCGGTGGTACCTTTACCATTACTAACGGTGGTATTTTCGGTTCGCTGATTTCCACACCGATCCTGAACCCGCCGCAGACGGCCATCCTGGGTATGCACAAGATCCAGGAGCGTCCGATGGCGGTGAACGGTCAGGTCGAGATCCTGCCAATGATGTACCTGGCGCTGTCCTACGACCATCGCATGATCGATGGCAAGGAAGCGGTACAGTTCCTCGTCGCCATCAAGGAAATGATCGAGGATCCGACCCGCATCCTGCTGGACGTCTGAACCTATCAAACTCATTCCGGAGCCCCGGAGGCGAACACGCCTGCCGGGGCTTCCGCCAGATAACGGGATAGAACATGTCTGAAAAGTACGATGTGATCGTCATTGGCGCCGGCCCCGGCGGTTATGTGGCCGCCATCAAGGCCGCACAGCTTGGCCTGAAAACCGCCTGTGTGGAGTCCTGGACCTCCGAGGACGGTAAGCAGCAGGTGCTTGGTGGTACCTGCCTGAACGTGGGCTGTATTCCGTCCAAGGCGCTGCTGGAGATTTCCCACAAGTACGAGGAAGCCCAGCACGGTTACGCGGACCAGGGCATCGAGCTGAAGGACCTGAAAATCAATGTTGGCAAGATGATGGAGCGTAAGGCCGGCATCGTTCAGCAGCTTACCGGCGGTATCGCCGGGCTGTTCAAGTCCAACGGCGTTACCTCCATCCACGGCCATGGCAAACTGCTGGCGAACAAACAGGTGGAAGTGACTGACAAGGACGGCAACACCACGACCTATGAGGCTGACAACGTCATTCTCGCCAGCGGCTCCAAACCTATCGAGATCCCGCCGGCGCCTTTCGACGGTGACTACATCGTTGACTCTGAGGGCGCCCTGGAGTTTGATGAAGTTCCCAAGCGCCTGGGTGTGATCGGCGCGGGTGTTATCGGCCTTGAGCTGGGCTCTGTTTGGGCACGGCTGGGTTCCGAAGTGACCGTACTGGAAGCCATGGACACCTTCCTGCCGGCGGTTGATCAGCAGGTCGCGAAGGACGCCCTCAAGCATTTCAGGAAGCAGGGGCTGGACATCAAGCTGGGCGCCCGCATGACCAATGCGGAAATCAAGCGCAAGCTGGTGTATGTGGACTATGAAGACGGCAAGAGCAAGGAGCAGGTCAAGTTCGACAAGCTGATTGTTGCCGTTGGCCGTCGTCCCAACACCGAGAACCTGCTGGCGGCGGATGCCGGTATCAACATGGACGAGCGCGGCTTCATCTATGTCGATGACCAGTGCAAGACTGAAGTACCGGGTGTATGGGCCATTGGCGACGTGGTCCGCGGGCCGATGCTGGCGCACAAGGCGTCGGAAGAGGGTATCATGGTTGCCGAGCGCATTGCGGGCCACAAGCCGCAGGTCAACTATGACGCCATCCCCAATGTTATTTATACCTCTCCGGAAGTGGCCTGGGTTGGCAAGACTGAAGAGCAGCTTAAATCCGAGGGTGAGGCCTACAAGGTCGGTACCTTCCCGTTTGCTGCCAACGGTCGCGCCATGGCCGCCAATTCCACCGGCGGCATGGTGAAGATCATAGCTGACGAGAAAACCGACCGGGTGCTGGGCTTCCATGTTGTGGGCCCCCAGGCATCCGAGATCGTGGCGCAGGGTGTGATTGCCCTGGAATTCGGCTCCAGTGCCGAAGACCTGGCGCTGACCTGCTTCGCGCATCCGACCCTGTCGGAATCCGTGCACGAGGCGGCCCTGGCCGTCGACGGTGGTGCCATCCACAAGGCCAACCGTCGGAAGAAGAAATAACGCCGGTGGTGTCGGCGGGGCAGGTCAGGACGACCCGCCAGTACGGCGTACACGGGCCGTGTCGACACCCGGTGTTTAGGTGCGCTGAGGCGATCCCCGGCGTACCGTAGCGAATTCGCATGAAGGAGCGCATCGGAGTCAGGCTGCAAGCGTATTGCGCGGGCCTTGTTCCGATGGGTTCCGGCGGGTTCAATTCCGTATGTGGTTATCCTCCATCAAAAAGCGGGACACTTGACTATGAATTTGCATGAATATCAGGCCAAGCAGCTGTTCGCTGAATACGGCCTGCCCGTATCCAAGGGCTATGCCTGTGATACTCCTGAAGAAGCTGCAGCGGCGGCAGACAAGATCGGCGGCGACGGCTGGGTTGTGAAGGCCCAGGTTCACGCCGGTGGTCGCGGCAAGGCTGGCGGTGTCAAGCTCGTCAAGAGCAAGGACGAAATCAAGGCTTTCGCCGAGCAGTGGCTGGGCAAGAACCTGGTGACCTTCCAGACTGACGAGAAGGGCCAGCCCGTCAGCAAGATTCTGGTTGAGTCCCTGACCGATATCGATCAGGAACTGTATCTGGGTGCAGTGGTTGACCGCGCTACCCGTCGTATCGTTTTCATGGCCTCCACCGAAGGTGGTGTTGAAATCGAGACAGTGGCCGAGGAGACTCCCGAGAAGATCCTCAAGGCCGAGATTGATCCTCTGGTTGGTGCGCAGCCGTACCAGGGCCGTGAGCTGGCCTTTAAACTGGGCCTGAAAGGCGCGCAGATCGGTCAGTTTGCCAAGATCTTCGTTGGCCTGGCCAAGCTGTTCGAAGACAAGGACCTGGCCCTGCTGGAAATCAACCCGCTGGTTATTACCAGTGAAGGTAACCTGCACTGCCTGGATGCCAAGATCAATGTAGACGGCAACGCCCTGTACCGCCAGAAGCAGATCCAGGAAATGCACGATCCTTCCCAGGAAGACGCCCGCGAAGCGGAAGCGGCCAAGTGGGAACTGAACTACGTGGCGCTGGACGGCAACATTGGCTGTATGGTCAACGGTGCTGGCCTGGCCATGGGTACCATGGACATTATCAAGCTGTCCGGTGGCCAGCCGGCCAACTTCCTGGACGTTGGCGGCGGTGCGACCAAGGAGCGCGTCTCCGAGGCGTTCAAGATCATCCTGTCCGATGACAACGTGAAGGCGGTCCTGGTGAACATCTTCGGTGGTATCGTCCGTTGCGACATGATCGCCGAGGGCATTATCGGTGCCGTGAAGGAAGTGGGCGTGAAAGTTCCTGTGGTGGTGCGTCTGGAAGGCAACAACGCTGAACTGGGCACCAAGGTCCTCGAAGAGAGCGGCCTCAATATCATCGCTGCAAGCAGCCTGTCCAATGCTGCAGAGCAGGTCGTTAAAGCCGCAGGGGGTAAGTAATGAGCATCCTGATCAACAAAGACACCAAGGTTATCTGTCAGGGCTTTACCGGTGCCCAGGGTACCTTCCACTCCGAGCAGGCGCTTGACTACGGCACCAAGCTGGTTGGCGGTGTAAGCCCCGGTAAGGGCGGCACCGAGCACCTGGGTCTGCCGGTGTTCAACACCGTGCGTGAGGCAGTCGAGAAGACCGGTGCCGAGGCTACCGTTATCTACGTGCCGGCGCCTTTCTGTAAGGACGCCATCATCGAAGCGGCTGACGCCGGCATTCAGCTGATCGTCTGCATCACCGAGGGCATCCCCACCATCGACATGCTCTATGCGAAGGAGTACGTCGACAAGAAGGGCGCCCGTATGATCGGCCCGAACTGCCCGGGCGTGATCACCCCGGACGAGTGCAAGATCGGCATCATGCCCGGTCACATTCACAAGAAGGGCAAGGTGGGCATCGTATCCCGCTCTGGTACCCTGACCTACGAAGCGGTCAAGCAGACCACGGACTTCGGCTATGGCCAGTCTACCTGTGTGGGCATCGGTGGCGATCCGATCCCCGGCTCCAGCTTCATCGACATCCTGAAGCTGCTGCAGGAAGATCCGGAAACCGAGGCCATCGTGATGATCGGTGAAATCGGTGGTACCGCTGAGGAAGAAGCCGCCGCCTTCATCAAGGACAATGTGACCAAGCCGGTAGTGTCCTACATCGCGGGTGTTACTGCGCCTCCGGGCAAGCGGATGGGCCACGCTGGCGCCATCATCTCCGGTGGTAAGGGTACTGCAGACGAGAAGTTTGCTGCCTTGCAGGATGCCGGTGTGAAGACCGTGCGCAGCCTGGCTGATATCGGCAAGGCCCTGAAGGAAGCAACTGGCTGGTAAACTGCTGGTTTACTGGCTTGAATGCCCAGAACCCCCGCCCGGTGTGACCGGTGCGGGGGTTTTGCGTTTTCAGGACGGCAACTTCTGTCATCCGGCAACGGTCTGATTTATCATGACCGGTCAATTATGACCATAAGGAGTTCATGCTTTGGGTTCTGTTGATTCCCAGCAACGGGTCTTGTCCGGAATGCGGCCCACGGGGCGCCTGCATCTGGGGCATTACCACGGAGTATTGAAGAACTGGGTGAAGCTGCAGCATGAATTCGAGTGCTTTTTCTTTGTGGCCGACTGGCACGCCCTGACCACCAGTTATGATGATCCCTCGCAGATCCGCGAGAATGTCTGGGAGATGCTGATCGACTGGCTCGCAGCCGGGGTAAATCCGGGGTCGGCTACCCTGTTCGTGCAGTCCCAGGTACCGGAACACGCCGAGCTACACTTGCTGCTTTCCATGATCACGCCCCTGGGCTGGCTTGAACGAGCACCGACCTACAAGGATCAGCAGGACAAACTACGTGAGAAAGATCTCGCAACCTACGGATTTCTGGGGTATCCGTTGCTACAGAGTGCGGATATTCTGCTCTACCGGGCCGGCAAGGTACCCGTAGGGGCGGACCAGGTCTCCCACGTGGAAATTACCCGGGAAATCGCCCGTCGGTTCAACCATCTGTATGGCCGCGAGCCAGGCTTCGAGGAGCAGGCGGAAGCCGCCATCGTCAAGATGGGGAAAAAAAACGCCCGGCTTTACCGCTCTCTCAAGCGCCGGTACCAGGAAGAGGGCGATATGGAAGCGCTCGAAACTGCGCGTGCCCTGCTGGGCGAACAACAGAACATATCCCTTGGCGATCGGGAGCGGCTTTACGGCTACATCGAGGGTGGGGGCAAGGTGCTTCTGCCCGAACCCCAGGCCCTGCTCACGGACGCTTCAAAAATGCCAGGGCTTGATGGCCAGAAAATGTCCAAGTCCTACGGCAATTTTATTGGCCTGCGGGAGTCACCGGACACGGTGGAACAGAAAGTTCGCACCATGCCGACTGATCCGCAGCGGGTTCGCCGTACCGATCCCGGAGAGCCGGAAAAGTGTCCGGTGTGGGAATTCCACAAGGTCTATTCCGATGAGGCTACCCGGGAGTGGGTCCAGACTGGCTGCCGCAGTGCAGGCATTGGCTGCCTGGATTGCAAGAAGCCCGTTATCGACGCCATCGTCGAGGAACAGCGACCGCTCCATGAGCGGGCCAGGGAATACGAATCCAGTCCGGACCTGATCCATGCCATTATCCAGGAAGGGGCGGACCAGGCACGGGATGCAGCGCGCGACACCCTGGAAGAAGTTCGTGAAGCCATGGGCGTGGTCTACCGTTGAAGACACCGGGGGGTAAAGTGTGACCGCACCGGAAACTGGCGCTGAAGACTTGCCGGAACAAACGTCGGCAGAGCCTGTCAGGGACGAGGCTCGGCCCCCTGTTGCCCGGGTGGAGGGCAGGCCGGTATCTGACCTTCCCCAGGACCTGTACATTCCCCCTGATGCGCTGGCTGTATTCCTCGAAGCGTTCGAGGGCCCACTGGACCTGCTGCTTTACCTGATCCGGCGCCAGAATATGAACATTCTGGATATCGACGTCAGTGAGATCACCCGCCAGTACATGGAATATATCAGCGCGGCTGAAGCCATGCGCTTCGAGCTGGCTGCGGAGTACCTGGTAATGGCTGCGACCCTGGCCGAGATCAAGTCGCGCATGCTGTTGCCAAGGCAGGAAGTGGAAGAGGACGAAGAAGACGATCCGCGGGCGGAACTGATCCGTCGCCTGCAACAATACGAGCGCTTCAAGAAGGCTGCCGAGGACGTGGATACACTGCCACGGATGGAGCGGGACACTTTTCCGAACTCGGCTGCTTTACCAGATCTGCCAAGGGGAGACGCGCACCCGCCGGTGGACCTGAGGGAAGTGTTGCTGGCTTTGCAGGGTGTGCTGCAGCGGGCAGACCTGTTTACCAGCCACCACGTGGAGAAGGAGCGCCTGTCGACCCGTGAGCGGATGTCGTCAATACTGGCGATGTTGCCGGCGGACCGGTTCATGCCCTTCGAAGCCCTGTTCACCCGGGAAGAAGGGCGTCTCGGTGTTGTGGTGACCTTTCTTGCGATGCTCGAGTTGGTCAAGGAAGAGCTGATAGAGATTGTGCAGGCCGAAACCCTGGGCGCCATCCATGTACGGGCCCGGACCAGCAACTGAGGTTAAAAGCGCATGAACGAGGAAAACCTCAAACGCGTACAGAACATTGTCGAGGCCGCACTGCTTGCTGCAGGTCGTCCCTTGAACATTGACCAGTTGCGGGATCTGTTCGAAGAACATGAACGACCCGCCCGGCAGGTGATGGAGCATGTCCTGATGCTGCTGGAAGAATCCTGCATTGATCGGGGGTTTGAGCTCAAAAAAGTGGCCAGTGGCTACCGCTTCCAGGTACGGCAGGAGTTTGCCCCCTGGGTGGGGCGCCTGTTCGATGAGAAACCTCAGCGCTATTCCCGGGCCTTGCTGGAAACCCTCGCGCTGATCGCCTACCGGCAGCCCATTACCCGGGGCGAAATCGAGGATATCCGGGGTGTTACGGTAAGCAGCAATATCATTCGTACATTGCAGGAACGAGAATGGGTTCGCGTAGTCGGGCATAAGGACGTACCTGGCCGTCCAGCCATGTATGCCACCACCCGCCAGTTCCTGGACTATTTCAACCTGACCAGCCTGGACGAACTGCCGCCGCTGGCGGAAATACGGGACCTCGAGGAGATAGGTCGCGAGATAGAGCAGGAAATACAGGCCGAGATCCAGTTTGATACACCTGAATCAGGAAAAGGTGAACAACCCGGCAGCGACGAGCCGCCGACAAACCCGGATGAGTCACCGGCGCAGAAACCGCCCGGTGATTCATCGCAAAGCAATACCACACTTCATTAAGTCAACAAGGATTCATCATGGCGTCGCAACGCCCCCCCAAGCAGTCCCAGCAGGGCGCCCGTCCGGTATCCGGAGAACCAGAGCGCCTGCAGAAGCTCCTGTCCCGTGCCGGGGTAGGTTCACGGCGCGAAGTGGATGCCTGGATTCAGGCTGGTCGGGTCACCGTTAACGGTAATGTAGCCGCGCCAGGCGACCGGGCACTGCCCACCGACCGTATCGCGGTGGACGGGAAGCCGGTGGAAAGCCGGTCCGCTGAAGCGGTTGTGCGCCGGGTGCTGATCTACAACAAGCCGGAGGGTGAAGTCACCACCCGTAACGATCCGGAAGGGCGGCCCACGGTTTTCGACAGCCTGCCACGGCTGAAAGACCAGCGCTGGGTGGCGGTAGGTCGACTGGATATCAATACCACGGGGTTGATGCTGTTCACGACGGACGGCGACCTGGCCAATCGACTGATGCATCCTTCCAGCGAGATTGACCGGGAATACGCTGTGCGGATCTTCGGCGAGGTGGATGATGACATGATCCAGCGACTGCTTGAGGGCGTGCTGCTGGAAGATGGCCAGGCGTCTTTCTCAGACATCTCGCCGGCCGGCGGCAAGGGCCATAACCAGTGGTTCCATGTCACCCTGCTGGAAGGACGGAACAGGGAAGTTCGTCGGCTCTGGGAATCCCAGGGCGTGAGGGTCAGCAGGCTCAAGCGGGTGCGATACGGACCGATCTTCCTGCCCAGCAGGCTGAGTGTTGGCCGATGGGAAGAACTCGACCAGAAAGCGGTTGATACGCTAAGCCGTGCCGTGGGTATGACGCCGGTAGACGTTCCGGTAAAGACCCCCGGGGAGCAGGCAGAGCATGATCGCCGGCGACGCAAGGCGCCTTCACGCGGTAACAAGAAGCCTGCCGGTGGCAGGAAATGGCAGGTAGACGACAGCAAGCCGGCGCCGGGTAGCAGTCGTACCCCTGCGCCACGCAGGAAAACCTGAGAGAACCGGCTTTTGCCGGTCTTCAGGCAATCACATGGGCAATATGGGTGCGGTTGCGGCCTGCATCCTTGGCCCGGTATAGCGCATCGTCTGCCCGTGCGAGCCACTGGACCGGGGTTTCTTCCTTGCGACGGGTGGCGACGCCGGCGCTGGCGGTAACACGGGCCTGCCTGTCACCACAGGGAATGCGGATGTCGTGAATGGCTGCCCGAATCCGGTCAGCCACCTGTTCTCCGTCCGTTGAGTCCGCGTGGGGCAACAGGACGGCAAACTCCTCGCCACCGAATCGGAAAATACTGTCGCCATCCCGGGTGGCTTCCCTTAACGCCTTTGCCGTGGCCTTCAGGATATGGTCACCGATCACGTGACCGAAGGTATCATTAACGTCCTTGAAATAATCCAGGTCACAGAGAATCAGGGTAAAGGCATCCCCGTGGCGGTCACCGATACTGCAGTCCCTGGCCAGGGCCATGTCCAGGGCGCGCTTGTTGGGAATCTCCGTTAACGAATCCGTCAGCGCAGCCTGTTCCACCAACGCATACTGACAGGCATTGCGCAGGGGGCAGATCAGTATGCCTAGCAGGAATTCAATGGCCTCCAGTTCATCCTCAGTGAAACGGGTCCGGCGGGTCAGGGACAGAGCGCCATAATGATTGCCCTCCAGGTTCAGCTGGTAGTCACAACGATGAGGGCCTCCCATGCCCGACGTGTAGACAAAATCCTGGTGCCCCAGGCGGTGCCGGTAGACCAGTTGGCCAAACGGTAACACCTGGCCGAGCTCCTCAGCGAAGATGCCCAGCAGGGTTTCCAGCGAGAGTGTCATGCTCACCCTGCGATAGAGGCGTGCCACCGGATCGTCAGCCTGGGTCCAGGCTTCCCGGGCCTGGCGCAGGGCAACAAGGCGGGCGGGCCGGGCCGATGAGGCTTCAAGGGGGGTGCGGTTGTTTCCTGCCATGGGTAATGCCTTTCGGGAAGATTTCCCGTTAAGAAGCAGGCATCATGCCATTCGTTACAAAGTCATATTTATCAATAATATGAGAGCAATGATTGAGGTCAGGATCGAGGTGTGTAGCTGGAGGCGGCAATTTTCCGTCATGGATGTTCCCGGCTAACCGAAGTCGCTGGAAATGGGAGGGAATCGAACTGGGCATCCGGCGACGGTATGGTACACTTCGGCGCTTGTGACCACGCCATAAGGGCCAGAGGTAGATACGGAACAACATGCGCCTGAAGTCCATCAAACTCGCGGGTTTCAAATCCTTTGTTGACCCCACCACCGTTCCCTTTCCCTCCAATATGACGGCGGTGGTTGGACCCAATGGTTGTGGTAAGTCCAATATCATCGACGCCGTTCGCTGGGTTATGGGGGAGAGTTCCGCCAAGTACCTGCGTGGTGAGTCCATGACGGACGTTATCTTCAATGGCTCCAGCGCCCGCAAGCCAGTGGGCCAGGCGTCCATCGAGCTGATCTTTGACAACTCTGACGGCTCGGCCCCCGGGGAGTTTGCCCGCTTCAATGAAATCTCGGTGCGTCGCCGTGTCTCCCGGGAAGGGCAGTCTGATTACTTCATGAATGGCGCCAAGTGCCGCCGGCGGGATATTACCGATCTTTTCCTGGGTACCGGTCTGGGCCCTCGCAGCTACGCCATTATCGAGCAGGGCATGATCTCCCGCCTGATCGAAGCCAAGCCGGAAGAGTTGCGGGTCTATATCGAAGAAGCCGCCGGGATATCCAGGTACAAGGAGCGGCGACGGGAGACGGAGAATCGCATTCGTCGGACCCAGGAAAACCTGGAGCGGCTGACTGACCTGCGGGACGAACTCGGCCGCCAGCTACAGCACCTGCAACGCCAGGCGCAGTCTGCCGAACGTTACAAGGAACTCAAGGCCAGCGAACGGCAGTACCGGGCGGAGCTGGCGGCGTTGAAATGGCAGGGGCTGGACCAGGAACTTGCCCAGCGGCGGGAGCAGTTGCGGGAGACCGAGCTGGAGCTGGAAAAACACCTGACCGATCGGGTCAACCTTGAAACAGCGCTTGAGCGCTTGCGGGATGACCACCAGCAGCGTACCGATGACTTCAACCGTAACCAGGCCCGTTATTACGAGGCGGGCGCGGACATTGCCCGGGTAGAGCAGAGCCTGGAGCACCAGCGGGAACGCAGTCGCCAGGTGGCCACCGAGCTTGACCAGGCCCTGGCCAGCCGCTCGGAGATCTCCCGGGAACTGGCCCAGGACGAAGACAAGCTGGAGGCCATCAACGACGAGCTGGCGGCCATCGAACCCGAACAGGAAAGCCTTGCTGCCCAGGCTGAAGAGTCTGCCTTGCAGCTACAGGCTGCCGAAGAGGCTATGGGTGACTGGCAGCACCAGTGGGAGGCTTTCAGCGCACGTTCCTCCGACACCAAGCGGGAAGCTGAGCTGGCTCAGAACCGCATCCGTAACCTGGAGCAGGAGATCGAAAGCCTGATTGCCCGTCAACGACGCCTCCAGGATGAACGGGATTTGCTGGACGGGCAGCTGGACCGGGACGAGCTCGACGAATTACTGGCAAGGCAAGAGGAGCTGAACCTGCGCCGGGAGGAGGCCGTAGAAGCGATCGAAGACGCCGGTGACCGGCTCCAGGATATCCGGGGCGACCTTCGCGAACATGAGCAACAGGTCAATGAATTGAGCCAGCGGGACCAGTCCCTCAGGGCTTCGCTGGAGTCTCAGCAGGCCATGCTCGATGAGCAGCTGGGGGCGGATGACGAAGCCCTGCAGCAATGGCTCGGCCAATCAGACCTCCACCAGGCACCTCGTATAGCGCGCCAGCTGCAGACGGAGCCCGGGTGGGAATTCGCCGTAGAGGAAGTGCTGGGGAACCTGCTGCAGGCGGTGCAGGTTAACAGCCTGGAGGCCCTGACCCGCGAGCTGGCAGAGGCCCCGAAGGGCCTTGCGCTGGTACAGGCTGGCTCTGAATCGGCCAGCCCTGTGGCAGGCAGCCTCGCCGCCAGGGTAAGCAATGCCGGTGGGCTGACCCACTGGCTGGGACAAATTCGTACCGCCGGGAGCCTCGCTGAGGCCCTGGCGATGCAGGACAGCCTCGCGGAGCAGCATTCCGTCATCACTCCGGATGGCATCTGGCTGGGCCGGGGCTGGCTGAGAATGCCGGCGTCAGATCGCTCCCGCACCGGGGTTATCGAACGCCAACAAAAGGTGGAAGAGCTTGCGGCAGCCCTGGATGACGCCGAAACACGACTGGCAGAAGGTCGGGAGAGGCTTGCAGAGTTGCAGGAGCGGACCTCGGAAGCAGAGCTCCGGCGGGATCAGGCACAACAGGCCGCCAGTGATGTCCAGGGAGAGCTGTCGTCCCTGACTTCCCGAGTCAGCGGCCTGAAAGCCCGGGCTGATCAGATCAATGAGCGCCTGCAGCGGATTGAGGAAGATACCGGTGACCTGCGCGAGCAGCTGGCCATGAAGCAGGAAGAGCTGGAAGAGGCGCGCATGCAGTGGGACCAGTCCCTGGCGGAGAACGAGGGTGCGGAAGATGAACGAGAGCGCCTCCTGGGTCAGCGGGACGAGCTGCGTGGACGTCTCGACCATCTGCGCCACCAGGCCCGCAGCGATCGCGACCATGCTCACCAGCTGCAACTGCAGATTCAGTCCCTGACCAGCCAGCAGGATGGCCTGCGCCAGACCCTTGATCGCACCCGGCTGCAGGACCAGCGGCTGGAGGAACGGCTCGAAATCCTCCGCGAAAACCGGGAAGGCGCCGAAGCGCCTATCGAAGACCTGGAAATGCAGCTTGAGGGATTGCTGGATCGGCGCCTGGCAGAGGAGGAAAAGCTCTCGATGGCGCGGGATGCCCTGGAAGACATCGATCGCCAGGTCAGGGAGAAGGAGCAGTTCCGCAGCCAGGCTGAGCACCGTGCCCAGGAAATCCGTGGTCAGCTGGAGAAGCTTCGGATGGAATCCCAGGCCCTGGAGATCCGTTCCACCAACCATCTGGAGCAGCTTGAAGAGCTGGAGGTGAAACTTGCCGATATCCTCGGGCAGTTGCCAGAGGAAGCGACCGAGCAGGCGTGGTCAGAGGAGCTGGAACGGATCGGCAACCGGATCCAGCGACTTGGTGCCATCAACCTGGCTGCGATCGAGGAATACCAGGTCCAGAGCGAACGAAAGACCTACCTGGACAGCCAGCACGAAGACCTGATGGAAGCCCTGGAAACCCTGGACAGTGCGATTCGCCGAATCGACCGGGAGACACGCCAGCGCTTCAAGGAAACCTTCGACAAGGTCAACGGTGGTCTGCAGGCGCTGTTCCCGAAAGTATTCGGTGGTGGTACCGCCTATCTTGAGCTTACTGGTGAGGACCTGCTGGAAACCGGGGTTGCCATCATGGCTCGCCCACCAGGCAAGAAGAACAGCACCATTCACCTGTTGTCCGGGGGCGAAAAGGCGCTCACCGCCATTGCCCTGGTATTCTCCATTTTCCAGCTGAATCCTGCGCCGTTTTGTATGCTGGACGAAGTGGATGCGCCACTGGACGATGCCAACGTGGGCCGTTACGCCAATATGGTGAAAGAGATGTCATCTCAGGTTCAGTTCATCTACATTACCCATAACAAGATAGCCATGGAAATGGCCGACCAGTTGATGGGCGTCACCATGCATGAGCCGGGTTGCTCGCGACTGGTGTCGGTGGATGTGGATGAAGCCGCCGCCCTTGCGGAAGCGTAATCACGGGTCTGATTTGTCGCGCGACATGAAAAATCCGCCACCTGGTCGTCCATTGCGTTGTATTCACGCCGGTCTTTTCATAGAGTTACCGCTTTAAGGACCACAGACAGGATCAGGTTGTTATGTCGCTTCGGGAATGGTTGATTGCCATTGGTGCCCTGATTATCATCGCCATCGTTGTTGATGGCCTGCGCCGGATGCGGCGTGCCCGCAAGGACGCCATCACTATTTCGAAGGGGATGGGTGCCGACGATATTGAGGGCACTCCCCTGGATGACGACTTCAATCCTGAGCTCCCCAACGGCGGCGCTCGCCCGGTGTCCCGTAACACCCTTGAGGAGAGGGGATACTTTACCTCCGCCCCGGCCGCCGATGAACCATCTGCGGAAGCAGGGGATGAACCGAGCGACCACGACCTGCGTCCTGCAGCGGGGCAAAAGGCCCATGACACCGAGTCCGAGCCGGACATTCCCTCGTTCACTGCCGACCCGGAGCCCGAGCCGGAACCGGAGCCCTTCCGGGAGCCCGACCCCGAATTCCATACCAGCGACCTCCCGGGTCAGCATCACGAAGAGTTGCCCGGGGAGGCCCGAACCGTCCGTGCACCACGCCGGCCGGAAAAGAAAAAGCCCTTCTTCCGCAAGAAGCCTGAGCCTCCGACTGTCACAGAAGTAGAGGAAGACACGGCAAGCAGGGGAGACCGTGCCGAGCCGCCCGCAGCCGATCAGCCCAAAGCCGGTGCCAATCGCCCTCCGGCCGAAGAAGTGGTTGTCATTAATGTACTGGCCTCCTCAGAGCAGGGGGATTTTTCCGGTGCAGCCCTGAAGAAACTGTTTGAGGCCTGTGGCCTGGAACATGGTGACCTGGATATCTACCACCGCCACGAGACAGAGGAAACCACCAGTCCGGTCCAGTTCAGCGTAGCCAGCGCGGTCGAGCCTGGCACCTTTGTTCCCGGTGAGATGGAAAAAATGTCGACGCCAGGGATCAGCTTTTTTATGAGCCTTCCCGGGCCCACCAATTCCATGCAGGCGTTCGACTTTATGCTGGAAACCGCCCAGACGGTGGTACGCAACCTCGGGGGTGAGCTCAAGGATGAACGCCGCAGTGTGATGACGGCCCAGACCATTGAGCACTGCCGCCAGCGCATCCGTGAATACGAGCGCAAGCGCCGCTTCAAACGCTGACTGCAGGTCCGGTTTTCTGCCCGTTCGCGCCCGGGGCGGAACATCGGCGCCTTGAGTCCCGGAACCAGAGACCATGAGCCAGAACTCATCCCCTGAACGTCGCATCCAGGAACTTCGCCAGGTCATTGACGACCACAATTATCGTTACTACGTGCTGGACGAGCCCGCCATTCCTGATGCGGAATACGATCGTCTGATGCGGGAACTGCAAACCCTGGAATCCGCACATCCCGAGCTCGTGACACCGGATTCCCCCACCCAGCGTGTGGGTGCCAGCGGTGACAACACCTTTGCCGAGGTGGTCCATCGCCTGCCCATGCTTTCGCTGGATAACGCCTTTTCTGACGATGAACTGCGGGATTTTGACCGACGGGTACGGGACCGACTGGGGCGTGATGAATCGGTGGAATACGTTTGTGAGCCCAAACTCGACGGCCTTGCGGTCAGTCTGCATTACGAAAAGGGTGTGCTAACCCAGGCAGCAACTCGTGGCGACGGCTATTCCGGCGAGGACATCACTGCCAATATCCGTACCATCGAGTCCGTACCTTTACGGCTACGAGGTAAGGATCTGCCGGAGGTGGTAGAAATTCGCGGTGAGGTGTACATGCCCAGCGCCGGCTTTGAAGCCCTGAACCGGAGACTGGCCGACCAGGGTGAAAAAACCTTCGTTAACCCACGCAACGCCGCCGCCGGCAGCCTTAGGCAGAAGAATCCCCGTATAACCGCCAGGCGGCCGCTGGAAATGTGTGCCTACAGCGTTGCGGTTCCGGACGAGGGCATACTGCCCGATAGCCATTACGAGGCCTTGCAGATGGTTCACGAATGGGGCTTCCGTATCAACCCGGAAATGAGCCTGGCTACCGGCCCGGAAGAATGCCTGAAGGCCTATCAGGATCTGTTGGAAAAGCGGGACAGCCTGCCCTATGAAATTGATGGCATCGTGTTCAAGGTCAATCAGATCGACCTGCAGCAGCAACTTGGCTTTGTCTCTCGCGCCCCCCGCTGGGCCATCGCCCACAAGTTTCCGGCCCAGGAAGAACTGACGGTGCTTGAGGCGGTAGAGTGGCAGGTTGGTCGAACCGGCGCGGTCACCCCGGTTGCGCGCCTGAAACCGGTGTTCGTCGGCGGGGTGACCGTCAGCAACGCCACACTGCACAACATGGACGAGATACGGCGGCTGGATGTCCGCATCGGTGACACGGTATTCGTGCGCAGGGCGGGAGACGTCATCCCACAGGTGGTCAAGGTGGTCAGGGACAAGCGACCGGAACAGGCTCCCGAGGTGAAGTTGCCGGCGCATTGCCCGGTGTGTGGCTCTGATGTTATCCAGATTGAAGGCGAGGCGGTGGCCCGTTGCAGCGGTGGGCTTTATTGTCCGGCCCAGCGCAAGGAGGCCATTCGCCACTATGCTTCCCGCAAGGCCATGGACATCGAGGGGCTGGGTGAAAAGTGGATTGATATGCTGGTGGAGCGGGAGATGGTCCGCACTGTGGCGGACCTGTACCAATTGCGTAAGGCCGACCTGGTGCGGCTCGACCGGATGGGGGACAAGTCAGCGGACAACCTGCTGAAGGCCATCAACGACTCCCGTGAGCCTGAGCTCTGGCGCTTTCTCTATGCCCTGGGTATCCGGGAAGTAGGTGAGGCCACGGCCAAGGCGCTGGCGATGCACTTCGGGACCCTTGAGAAGATCACTGAAGCGTCGGAAGAGGAACTGCAGGAGGTTCCAGATGTGGGGCCCATAGTGGCGGGCCATATCTACAGCTTCTTCCGGCAGTCCCATAACCAGGAGACCATCGATGCGTTGTCGAAGCAGGGCGTTCGCTGGCAGTCGGTGGACGTCCCCGAGCCTGAGCAGATGCCTCTGAAGGGAGAAACCTGGGTATTGACGGGCACCCTGTCCGACATGACCCGGGACGAAGCCAGGGACAAGCTGGAGCGACTTGGGGCGAAGGTGGCCGGTAGCGTTTCGAAAAAGACCAGCTGTGTGGTGGCCGGAGAGGCTGCGGGGTCTAAGTTGGCGAAGGCTGAATCGCTGGGTATTCGGGTTATGAACGAAGAAGAGTTTAACTCTTTTCTAAGTAAAGCAGGAAGTTAGTATTAAGTGCTGTGACGCGGCTCTACTAGCGGGCACCTCTGAAGGTAGAAGCACGTGGGGTGGGGACCTTTTCCGGGACCTTCAAAAACAGGGACGTTTTTGAAGAGCCTCCATGGAAGGATTCACGGCGTGTCCCGGAAAAGGTTCCCGCCTCGCGTGCCAGGCAGTGAGTCTGGGTCTTACAGGACTGTGACAACGGAGTAGGGCCCGGAAGGCGATAGCTTTTTCCAGGACACGCCCGCGAGTACATCCCTGTAGGGCTCGACGAGCGCCGTCCCTGGCGCTCGACGGTCCTGGAAAAAGCTCTCATCCCCCGTGCCGGAACCTGGTTGCATCTCGCTTAAGAGAGCCTTGTTTGGCCGAGTTTCCT
This sequence comes from Marinobacter segnicrescens, assembly GCF_900111555.1. GTDB lineage: Bacteria > Pseudomonadota > Gammaproteobacteria > Pseudomonadales > Oleiphilaceae > Marinobacter > Marinobacter segnicrescens. The sequence continues at coordinate 49,886 of NZ_FOHZ01000001.1, read as the reverse complement.
AGACTTCGCCTTCCTGGCGACTAAGACTCGCATAAAGCCTCAGATAGTCCGTACTCGTGATAATGCCGGACGGAGTACCGTCTGCCTCCACCACCAATGCCGCATCAAGCTGGTGGGCCAGCATCAGCCGGGCCAGTTGGTGGGCATCCGTTTCCGGGGATGCGGTCAGAAAGGCTGGCAACTCGATGTTCAGGAAGCTCCGTGAGGCATCCTGGTCCTGGTTTTCATGGAGCCAGTTCAGGATCCAGCGCATATCCACCAGGCCTCCGACAACCCCGCCCGAGGTAATAACCAGGTGATGAACACCATGTTCATCCATCACCGCCAGGCCCTCCGCCAGGGAAGATTCGGCCGCGAGGGTGTGAATCCATGGACTGCAGACGCGGCTGACCGGCAGGTAGACCCGTTCTGGCTCTGGCCGTGCGTCCTCTGCCTGGCTGTACCGGGCAACTGCACGACGAGCGGTTACCTCCCGCGCCTGCTGGTACTCGCCGTCAGAAATTTCTTCACTGCTTTCTCGTAAAGCGTGGGATTCTGCCATCTCGTCGAGGCTGCCTACGCGGCGGTTCCGGAATATTTCCGGTAGCCGGGTTCCGGTCGGGCGTCCGGGTTCACTTACGTGTATCGACATGGCTGCTCCGGGGCTCAGGGACAACGAAAAACGGTTGGGCGCCCATTGGAAATTGCTGGTATTGGCAGGCGTCCGTTAGATAGTTATACCTGTTTATCGGCTACCCGTGCCAGAACTGGAGCCCATATCAGGCCGGGGACTCACTTGTTCTGGCTGCAGCAAGGCACCGTGCCGGGTGGACACGACGGGTCAGGGAGTGGGGAAGGGCCAGCGGCTCACCGGTAATAAGGTCGGCCAGGTATTCAGCCATCAGTGGCGTCCACATCAGCCCCTTGCTGCCAAGGCCGGTGAAGAGCCACGCGCCACCCAGGGTGTTACCCTCGCCGTTAACAAGCGGTCCGACAATGGGTTGGTAATCGTGGGTGGTGCAGCGGAAGGAAACCCGGCCAGTGATATCGTCTGTCGGCTTAATGCGCGGGGCCAGCAGGCCCGGTAGCATCGAGTCCAGGCCTTCAAGGTTTTCCTGGTGGCTGTTGGTTCGGACCAGGGGATCATTGTCCCTCAGATCGAAGGTGGCGCCGGTAACCAACTGTCCGTCAGCAGGCGGGTTAAGGTATCGGGCGCCGGTGACCACGGCCCTGGGGGCTGCGGTAAGCCTGTCCGAAGGAATCCCGGTGATCTGCCCACGAATGGCCTTTATCCGGAACTCGCCGGTGACCGGCATGAGCTGGCGGGTAAGGTGTCCGGCGGCGAGTATAACGGTATCCGCCACCAGGTCCTGGCGGCCTTCACCGGACAGGCACCAGCGGTTGTTGCACGGAAGCAGCCGGGTTGCGCGGAACTGGAACTCGGTGCGGATGTTGGGGTGCTCGAGCAGTGACTGGCATACCCTGGCCGGCTCCAGCCAGCCGGAGCGGGGAAACCACAGCCCGCCCTGAGGACAGGCTATGCCGGTCAGGTCGCTGGCTTTTTGGTCGTCAACCGGGTACAGCACGGTCCGTGGGTAGGTATTGGCTCGAAGGAATTTTTGCTGGCGCTCCCGCTCGTGCTCGGAGTAGCCCATCATCAGCAGGCCGGTCGGGTGCCATTGCTCGGGGGTTTCCGCAGGGTAGAAGCGCTGGGCGTGGAGCAGGGCGGCCAGTGCCAGCCGGACCTGGTCGTTCAGCTGTACTCCGAGCTTTGCGTAAAGGGCGCCCTGGGGGTTTCCGGAGGCCCCGGCACCGGGGCTTTCACCCTGGTCAGCTACCGTCACCTGGTAGCCGCGCACGGCCAGGTTGCGCGCAACCATGGCACCGGCGATGCCGGCTCCCACCACCAGTATCTGCCCGGTTGGTTCGGCACTGCGGTGCGAACCCTGTTCCAGGACACCCCGTAGCATATCCCGTTTTGGGCCGAACCCGGCCACGCGTTCCATCCGGAAACCGACGTCAGACAGTGCTCGCCGGACCCTGCCTACGGCGGTGAAGGTTGCCAGTGTGGTTCCCCGGTGGCTGTGTTCGCGCACCTGGCGGATCAGCCGGTCCTGCCACAGGCCGGGGTTGCAGGCGGGGGCAAACCCGTCAAGGAACCAGGCGTCGGCGCTGAACTCCAGCGAGTCAAAGGCTTCCACGGCGTCACCGAAATAAAGGGTCAGACGCACCCGTGCCTGGTCCATTACCAGCCGGTGGCAGCCGGATAACGGCTGCGGGTAGTTATGGGCCAGCTCCCGGGCAAGGGGCGCAAGCTCGGGCCAGAGTGCCAGGGCCCGTTCCAGGTCTGCCGAGCCAAGGGGGTATCGTTCTACCGAAACAAAGTGCAACCGGGCGCTTGCCGGCGCGTACTGGCGGAATGCCTGCCAGGCCGCAAGAAAGTTGAGGCCGGTGCCAAATCCGGTTTCTGCAATGACAAAGGTATCTTTGTCGCTCAGTTCACGGAATCGCTCTGGGAGATGATTGTGGTGCAGGAAAACGTAGCGGGTCTCCTCCAGGCCGTTTTCGCGGCTGAAATAGACGTCGCCGAACTGTTCGGACACGGGCTGTCCGTCCCGCCAGGCTAACCGGGCGGTTTCAATCAGTGGTCCACCAGTCGTTCCGTCCATGGATCATTGGCCGTTATCAATACGCCTGACCGATTCGATCACGACCGGTTCGACGGGTACGTCACCCATGCCATTGCGACGGGTGGTGGAGACCTTGCCGATGGCATCGACAACGCCCATGCCTTCAGTCACTGAACCAAACACCGTATAGCCAGGCCTGGCCCGGGTAGCATCTAGGTGGGGGTTGTCCACCAGGTTGATGAAAAACTGGGCAGTGGCCGAGTCCGGGTTTGCTGTGCGCGCCATGGCAATCGTACCCCGCAGGTTTTTGGCGGTCTGGCGGGACTCGTTTTCCACCGGGTCACGGGTGTCCTTGCGGTTCATGTCCTGGTCAAAACCGCCAGCCTGCACCATGAAGCCGGGAATTACCCGGTGGAACAGGGTGCCATCGTAAAATCCGTCGTCCACGTACTGGAGGAAGTTAGCCACGGTTTTCGGCGCGAAATCTGGGCGCAGGCGGATGTTGAAGGCACCCTCAGTGGTCGAAACACGGACCTCCGGCAGCGCTTTGTCGCTGACACCGGACTGCTGGGCGTGGGCGGGAAACGTTGTCACCAGGGCGACCATCGCAGCAAAGACCAGGTACAGGGCGCTGGAAAACAAGGGGAAACACTTGGGGCGCGGGCAGAAATCCATGACAGGCTCCGGTTCGTGAGAGGTTGCACGGGAGTCTAACAGAACCTGCCGGGAAGAGGGTCGTCAACTGCTCCGAATTAGTACTCGGTGGTAACAACGGTACCGGACTGCGCCAGGGGACGGTGCCGTCCGGATAACCTGGACTACAGGTGCGTTGCCCCGCCTGGTGTCCCATGAAGGGATACCGGGTCGGGACTCTAGGCACTGGCCAGTATATTCCGTTGGCCAACGGAGGTTTGTTGGCCGGTGGCACCGTACAGTTTTTGCTGTCCGGAGCTGCCCCGGAAAATGTCAGTGAGACGGGACAGGCGGCTCTGCAGGTGGGCTACAACCTTGCTGTTCTGCTGGTTCAGGGAGTGACACCGGGCCAGGACCGACTGGGCGGCCTCCCAGCTCTGATAGAGCTCGGTCAGTCCGGCACTGCGGATAAAACGGGAGGGGTGGCCCTGATCCGGGCGGAACCCCATCTCCACCAGCAGGTGGACTTTCTGGCGGGCCCGTTCGCGGATGTCCCCGAGCAGGGCGTTCTTGCGGCTGGTCACTGGCTCTATAGCCCGAACGTCGGCATCGCCCAGCAGGGCTTGTTCTTCTTCCAGCAGGGTTTCAAGCTGCCGGAGCTGCTCCAGGTCCTGGTTCAGCAACGCCTGGAGTTTGTCTGTGGTGGACATGGTCTACCTCACCCAAAAATGCTTTCATCCATCTCAAGCATTTTCTGGGCCACTTTTTCGGCATCCACTTTGTAAGAACCATCGGCCAGGGCAGCACGGATCTGTTCAACCCGGCTGTCGTCCACTTCCGGGGTGCTCTCCAGCCTTTCACCCATCTGGCGAATTTCCCTGGCCTGCTTGCTCAGGTTGACGTTTTCGCCCCGGGCCGCTGGCGCCTGGGCCTTGGCCTGTTCTGCGGGCGCTGGCTGAGCAGGCTGCTTGGCTGCACCTTTATCCGCAGAGGTGCGCGGGCTGTTAACCTGACTGTTGCCGATTCCGTTGAAGTCAACTGTCATGACGATTACCTTCTTTGTCTCATGCCGCTCCATGGCGGTCGAAATGTGTCTCTGACCCTTTATCGGCCGGGCTTACTGCAACTTTAGTTAAAACTTTCTTCATGTTTGGCCAGTCAGAAAGCGCACTGTGGCATGACGCTGCCGCTGGCCGGCAATGCACTGCCGGTACGTCACATGGTGATTTCAACCTGCCCAGGCCCCGTAACCCTGGCGCGGATTTTTCGGGCAGAGGAAAGATTTTCCACCAGTACCTGCTCACCCACCCGGGCGTTCGCGAGGGCCTTCCCCCGGGTTTTAACCGCGAACGAACCGCTTCTGGCGGTAATCATAACATGGTCCCCCCGGGCCACCGCATCCGGTGAGGTCACCAGGTCCGGGGTAAAGGGGGTGCCCGCATTAACCGAGCGTTTCAGTTCCAGGCCCAGCAGCTGTTCACGGTCCGTAATGGTGCCACGGCGAATGGCATTAACCACAACCCGATCGGTCGCCACCATCGCTGCCGTCAGCCGGTCACCACGGCTCAGTGGTCGGGCGGCGATCAGGGCATCGCCGTAGATATCGAGTGAAACCGACAGATACATGCGCCATGGACGTTTGCCCTGGCAGGACACCATCAGGGAAGGCTGCGTGGTTTGCCAGGGATCGCTGCTGAACGAGACATCAATGCCGTCTTCCGGGCAGGGTGCCAGCGCCAGTCGCGGGTCCAGGTTGCCGAGGGTGTACTCTGCGTCAAAGCCTTGGCTGGCATGGGTCTCCACGAACTCCTCCATAAACAGCTGACCCGCTGCCAGGATGTCACTGGCCTCGGTCTTTTCAGAGCCGAGGGTGGTGGCGCTGTAAAACAGGATGAGCGTAAGCGTTATCAGAATGCGCATTTACCCGGCATTGTCCTATGCTGTTGAAGGGCAGGGGAATATGTGACCTGCCTGACACGAATGATGTGATCGTTTGCGCAGCCCGTTAAACTAATCCGGATACCAGCCGTTACATACGCCATGGGAAAGCGGCGTTACAATGCCCCAACTGCGGGTGGAAAGCAGTCACCGGCACCGCGGCGGAATTCCGTCACTGGCTTGTTCAAACTGCTGCTTGACGACAATAAAGCAACTACCGTGCCCAGCTGGCAATCCGACATTCCGGAAGCCGTGGGTCTCAGTACAGGTTTCGGAGACTATTTCGATGGCAGGCGTCCTTGACAGTGTTAACCAACGCACCCAGCTGGTAGGGGAAAACCGTCTGGAGCTGTTGCTTTTCCGCCTACGTGGGCGGCAGATGTATGGCATCAATGTCTTCAAGGTCAAGGAAGTGCTGCAGTGCCCGAGGCTGACATCCATTCCCAACAGTCGGTCAGTGGTTCGTGGCGTGGCCCATATCCGGGGCGAGACCATTCCGATCATCGACCTTTCCATGGCGATCAGGGGGCCGGGCATCCCTGCCGAGGAGCTTGCTACCAGTTTCGTGATTATCACCGAGTATAACCGGCGTACCCAGGGCTTTCTGGTGACCGGGGTGGACCGAATCGTAAACATGAACTGGGAAGACATTATGCCGCCGCCCAAGGGCGCAGGTAAGGATGTCTACCTCACTGCGGTTACCCGCATGGACGACGCCCTGGTGGAAGTGATCGATGTGGAGAAGATCCTGTCGGAGGTTTCACCACTGAGCGAGGACGTGACCGAGGCGGTTCTCTCGAAGAACACCCGGGATCGCAGTGCTTCAAGGCCGGTGCTTGTCGTGGATGACTCTTCCGTTGCCCGTCGTCAGATGATTCGGTGCCTTACGGCTATCGGGCTTGAGGTGGAGTCAAGGAACGATGGCAAACAGGCGTTGGAGTATCTTCAGGGGCTGGTGGCGGACGGCAGCAGCATTACTGACCATGTTTCCCTGGTGATCTCGGATGTTGAGATGCCCGAGATGGATGGTTACACGCTGGTGGCGCGCCTGAAGAATGACCCTGCCCTGAAAGACCTGTACATTATGCTTCACACGTCCCTTAGCGGCATATTCAACCGTGCCATGGTACAGAAGGTGGGTGCTGACGATTTCATGGCCAAGTTCAGCCCGGACGAACTCGCTGAGCGGGTCATGGAAATTCTGGATCGTGGGTAAGACAGTCGGCAAATCCCATGGTTTGACCTATAGGGCAACTGCAGAGATTCGATGAAAGCTGATATCACGCCACAGGAATATGAGGCCTTCAAGAAGTTCCTGCAGGATGCCTCTGGCATTTTGTTGGGCGATAACAAACAGTACCTGGTCAAGAGCCGGCTGCGTCGTCTGCTGGAGGATAATGGGATGGGTTCGCTGGGGGACCTGCTCGGTCGCCTGCAGCGTCCCGGATCGGCCCAGCTCAGGGAAACCGTCATCGATGCGATGACCACCAACGAAACCCTGTGGTTTCGGGATACCCACCCGTTTCGCATCCTTTCCGAAAAACTCATGCCGGAGTTGGCTGCACGTAACAGCACCCAGCCCCTGAGAATCTGGTCCGCTGCCTGTTCCACAGGGCAGGAACCCTATTCCATCGCCATGGTCATCGAGGAATACAAGCGTTTCCAGCCCGGGCGGTTGAAAAGCGACGTACGAATCGTTGCCACGGATATTTCACGGCCGGTACTGGAAACGGCCAAGCGGGGTGAATACGAAATGCTCGCGTTGGGCAGGGGGTTGTCGCCGGAACGCCAGAGGCATTTTTTCTCCTCCCTGCCCAGCGGGGGCTGGAAGGTCAAGCCACAGGTCCAGCGCATGGTCGAGTTTCGTGAAATGAACCTGCTGGAGCGGTACCTGCTCGGGAAGTTCGACCTGGTTTTCTGTCGGAACGTATTGATCTATTTCTCTGCTGACCACAAGAAAGACATCCTCACCCGTATGCACGCCTGCCTGAACCCGGGTGGTTACCTTATCCTGGGCGCTTCCGAATCATTGAACGGGCTTTCCCACCTCTACGAAATGGTGCAGTGCCATCCGGGTATTATTTACCGCAAAAAGTGATCCGGATAGCGAGTCAGAAATCAGCTGGCACCTCAGCCTCAGTAAGGGAATCCTGCCCAGGCAGGATAAAACGACAGGTGTTTCTTCCGGCCACCTTGCTTTCATACAGCGCTTTATCCGCAAGGGAGTACACCTGCTCGGCTGACAGCTGTTCATCCGGAGGGATAATGGCAACCCCCGCGGACACTGTCAGTCCCCTCTCGCCAGCCGGACCCGTAAGTGACTCTGACAGACTGGAACTCAGTGAGCTCAGCTTATCCCTGAGGTACGCCGCCGGGGTCTTACTGACGACAATGCCAAACTCTTCACCGCCAAGCCGATAGAGCTGGTCTGTGGTGCGCTGCCAGTGTTTACGGATAAGGGTCGCAACCTGTTGGAGCACGCGGTCGCCTTCCGGATGTCCATAGAGGTCGTTTACTTTCTTGAAATGGTCAATATCCAGAACGATTAACGCCGTTTTGCATCCAGTGCGATTGCCATGTTTCAGCTGATTGCCCAGCGATTCGAGAAATGTCCGGCGATTGAGCAGGCCAGTGAGTGAATCCGTGACGGAGTCCTGTGCCAGTCGGCGATTGACTTCACGGAGCTCCCTTGTCTGTTGGTCAACCTGCTTTTGGAGTTCCTCTTTCAGTTCCCGTTCCCTGCGGATGAGGGAGGTTTTGTCTTCAAGCTGCTGTCGTTCCAATTGTTTGATTCGGTCAGCCAGTGCAAGGGCCAGTACAAGCATCTCGACCAGCGACCCGATGTTGAGCGCATTCTCGGTAAGCCACGTGGATGGCAGCAGGTCCAGTACCCTGGCGTAGTAAGCAAATGCAGAGAGAATCAAGAGTGTCCATGCGAGCAGGAATATTCTTGCACTGCGATTCCCTTGCAGGGAGAGGCGTGTAGCCGCGAGGAGGATCAGCACCATGTTGATCATGGCAATTGGAATCAGGACTGCGAAGGTGGTGCTGTAGACTCCGATTATCGCCAGCCAAAGCGGGTACAACATGAGTCCGCACGCGAGAAGCAGACCTTTCCGAAGCCAGGGCGCATTGTGTGTGAGCTGGAGAAAACGCAGGGTGAACGCGTTCAGGGTTAGGAATAGACAAACGGAGAACACACCAACCGCTGCGTTATTCCACCAGGTGCCGCCCGGCAGGCTGAAATACGACGCGTAACCCCGGAACGGAAGATTCCACAGCAGAAACATCGCGAGGTAAAGGCTATAACTCAGGAAGTTGCCTGAACGGGTGACGAGCCCAATGATGAGGTTGTAGAGCAGCAGAACCACGATGGCTCCGTAACAGAATCCGAACCAGAGATTCTCGATTTGCCGCTTGTTATGGAATTCAAGGTAGGACGTTAATGAGAGCGGAAGAGAGTCGTAGAGCCCGTCGTGGGTATCAAGGCCCAGGTAAAGTGTGCGAGCGTCGTGCCCCGGAATCTGCAGGGGAAAGGCGAATCCACGATAAGCTAGCGGTCGGGCTTCGGCTGGACGACGGTCGCCGGTTTGCCAATAGTCAAGCACGTCGCCGGCTGACGAGATATACCAGGCGTCAATATAGTCCTGCAGCGGCTGCTCCAGGTCCAGCACCAGTTGCCGTGGTTCCTCACCCTTGTTGGTGAGCTCAAGTTTTATCCAGTAACGACTGTTACTGAAACTGAAGTTGGGTGCCAGATTGACCAGAGGTTGCCAGTCTGCAACTGGCCTTTGTCTGACCTGCTGTATCGTCAGATCCTGGCCCGGGTCTTCCAGCAGATAATAACTGGCCTCAATTGGCGGGTTGCCCGAGGTGCCATGACTGGCCGCAGGAACTAGCAACAACAGAATGCACACCGGTATCAGTTTCGACAGCAATGACATTATGAATACTTTATGGATCAGGTTGGTTTGATGCTCTCTGAGGCCGGGCCATGGAGGCAGGTTCCCGGTTAAATCCGGTTGCCTGGGGTGGGCAGATGGCCGCTGGTCGAGAGTATAGCCGGATATAGGCCAGTTAGGACTGGACATTGCAAAGTATTACAATCCTGCTCCACTGGAGCCGTTGTTATTTGACCGGGTAGCGCTATGAAAGACCTTAACTTCCGCCATCTCTATCATTTCTGGATGATTGCCCGGGAAGGTGGGTTGAACCGCGCTGCGGAGCAACTGGACCTTACGGCCCAGACCCTGAGCGGACAGCTGGCTTCATTGGAAAACCAGCTAGGCGGGGCCCTGTTCCACCGTCGCAATCGTCGCCTGGTGTTAACGGACTTTGGTGAAACCATCTTCCGGTACGCTGACGAGATGTTCACCACTGCGGAGTCTTTGTCGGAACTGCTGCAGCAGCCACCGGAGCATCGACCGCTGACACTGTCAGCGGGGCTTTCTGCGTCCATTCACAAACTGATCGGTTATCACCTCCTCGCGCCGGCGCTTGGCCTGAGCCGGGAAGTGCGTCTGCATTGCCAGACCGGTGATACCGATAACCTCCTGGACCGGCTCGCTCGCAAGGAGCTGGATGTGGTGCTGACGGACAGGCAGCCCCCCTCGGAGCGGGCCGGGGCGTTCCAGGCCCATCGCCTGGCGAGTTCATCGATTTCGCTTTTTGCCGAGCCAGCACTGGCCAGTGAGTTGCGTGACGGCTTCCCTGGCAGCCTCGACGGTGCGCCTTTCCTGGCCACCTCCCTGGACGCTCCGTACTTTACTGAATTGATGAACTGGTTCGCCGGTAACCGGGTTCGGGTGCGGGTGACCGCACAGGTGGATGACAGTGCCCTGATCAAGGTCTTTGGCCGGCAGGGGGTGGGGTATTTCGCCGCCCCTACCGCCATTTCCTCCGAGGTTTGCCGACAGTACCAGGTGGAAGCCATCGCCAGTATTGAAGAAGTCCGTGATGTGCTCTTTGCGGTCACCCGCGCTGGACAGATCCACCATCCGGCGGTTGACGCGATCATCAAGCCGAGGGGGTCTATCGGCCAGGAATGAGCCGGGAACCGCTGGCGAGGTCTGCGCGGAACCAAATAGTTCGATAAAACCGAACTTTCAATCTTGTTAAATATGATTTATTGAGGTGCCTGGCCACGGGATACTGGCAGCGTGTTCCACAGAGGAGGACCTGCCATGAAAACCATTCACAAGTTCCGTATCGACCTCTCCCGGGAGCCGACCCGGCTGACACTGAAGCAGGGCTTCCGGGTTGTCCGCTGCGAGTACCTGGTGCCGGACAAGGGGGTTTACCTGTGGGTCGAGCAGCCCCTGAACATTACGACCCCTACCGTGGAGCGCCAGTTTGCCCTGGCCTTCTCCGGTGACCCGGTACCAGACAGTTATGGTTACCTCGATACCGCCCTGGATCCCTTCGGGCCCGAGGCTTACCACGTGTTCGAGGTGCCGGTGGAATCAGAAGCGCCGTTACTCCGGGGCGCAGCCCAGAGCCAAGTGGATTCCCCATTGCTTGGCGAGGCCAGGTATCAACGAGCTACAGCCAACTGACCAGATAGTTGTGCACTCTCTTGGGCCCTTCGGGGCCCTTTTTTGTTTGGATTCCCGGATCCATCAATGATTGTGTCGAAAATGGACAGTAGCTGTGTCAGGCTCTGTTCCTGCTTTGGTGCTTATCGGCATCGTGATTTGCCAAACCAGGCGGGGCAGGATTGAATAGGTAAAGGCAGCGCTTTGGGCCTGCGGCCAAGGCGCTGCACGAGACCTTGCCACCAGGAGATGTTATGACAGGACTCATACTGCTCGGACTGGCACTTTTACTGGTGACTGTTACTGTTCTCGGCAAGGTACCGGTGCATGATTGGTGGGTGAGGGCCTGCGAGTTCCCCAGGATACAGATTGCGGTCTTTGCGCTGCTCCTTGCAGTGGTCTCACCGTTGGCTGGTGAGTGGTTTGCCTGGGTCCTTCCGGCATCGGTGCTGGTTCTGGTCGTCCAGTTCTTTCGCATCCTGCCCTGGACCCGTCTGTGGCCGCTGCAGGTTCAGTCCGCTGAATCGGGGCAGGACGAACGGTGCTTCACCCTGATGGTGGCCAATGTGCTAACCCCGAACCGGGACAGCGACGGACTGATCCGCCAGGTTAAAGACCAGCAACCGGACCTGCTGTTGACGCTTGAATCGGATCAGTGGTGGGGAGATCGCCTGGACGAGGCCTTCGGAGAATGGCCCTGCATAATCCGCATCCCCCTGGATAACCTGTACGGTATGCACCTGTACTCCCGGCTGCCGCTGGAAGACGCCGAGGTTAAATACCTGATCCAGGACGATATTCCGTCTATTCACGGCTGGCTGCGCCTGCCTCAGGGGAGCCGTTTCCGGTTTCACGCGTTGCACCCTCGGCCGCCGGCCCCCAGCGAGAGTGAAGAATCGTTGTGGCGGGATGCGGAGTTGTTACTGGTCGGGCAGGAAATCCGTGAATCGGGCTTGCCCTCGGTTGTGGCAGGCGACCTGAATGATGTGGCCTGGTCAAGGACCACCCGCCTGTTCTGCAAGGTCAGCGGAATGCTGGATCCACGACGGGGCCGGGGCATGTTCAGCACATTCCACGCTGGCCACTGGTTTCTCCGTTGGCCTCTGGACCACGTGTTCACCAGTGAGCATTTCACCGTAAAGCAGGTTCGACGCCTGGCGTACTTCGGTTCCGACCATTTCCCGATGCTGGTTACCCTGTGCTACCGCCCGGCCCGCGCGGGCGAGCATGAAACACCAGAGGCGGATGCGGAGGAACACCAGGAAGCGCGGGAGACCATCCGGGAAGGTAAGATCCGGGACCAGGAAACCTGATGGGAAAAGTCGTCGTATTTGCCAGCATTCACTTTGTCAGCAGGGTATAGATATGGGTATCAGAACTGTCATTGTAAGTGTACTCGGCCTGTCCCTGGCGGGGTGTACCAGCCTGCCCGAGGGCATAGAGCCGGTGCAGGGATTTGATGTGGACCGCTATCTGGGCACCTGGTACGAGATCGCCCGGTATGACCATTCCTTCGAGGAGGGGCTTGAAAGCGTCACCGCCGAATACGAACTGAACGAGGATGGCAGCATTAAGGTTATCAACCGGGGCTATTCACCAGAAGATGGCGAATGGCAGGAAGCCGAAGGCAAGGCCCGGTTCGTGGAGGGCGAGACAACAGCTCACCTTAAGGTATCGTTTTTCGGTCCTTTCTACGCATCTTACGTAGTGTTTGGCCTGGACCATGACAATTACCGGTACGCCTATGTCACCGGATATGACCGGGACTACCTCTGGTTCCTGTCGCGAACGCCCACGGTAAGCGACCAGGCCATGGAAAGGTTTCGAGAGGCCGCCCGTGCCAATGGCTTTGACCTGGACGAACTCATTATGGTGGATCAGGGCCGTAATGAGTGATCGAGGCTGAGTATGGCACGCTGGTTTGTTATTGCAGGCATTATCCTGCTGGTTATCGGCCTGGTGCTCCACTTTGCTCCCGGACTGGTTCAATGGTTCGGCAAGCTGCCCGGCGATCTGCACTGGCGCTCGGAGCGAACCCAGGTATTTGTGCCGATTACCTCCATGATCATTATCAGCATCGTGCTGACTATCCTGCTTAACCTGTTTAACCGGTAACCCTATGACCTCAGAGTGGCAGATTGGCGTAGATCTGGGTGGGACCAAGACCGAAGTTATCCTGCTGGACTCCGCCAGTCGTGAGCACTTCAGGATGCGCCTGCCTACCCCACACGGAGATTATCAGGGAACCCTCGCGACCATTGAGCGGCTGGTGCACGAGGCTGAATTCCATGCGGGCTGTTCCGGATTGCCGGTGGGGGTGGGGATCCCCGGTTCAGTCTCCCGGCTGACGGGAAGGGTAAAGAACGGCAATTCCACGTGGCTGAACGGTCAGCCCATGGCGGAGGACCTTGCCCGGATACTGTGCCGCCCGGTGACCCTGACCAATGATGCCAACTGCCTTGCCCTCTCGGAAGCGACCGATGGTGCTGGTGCAGATTCTCCGGTCGTTTTCGCGGCCATTCTGGGGACAGGGTGTGGTTCGGGGATCAGTATCGGGGGGCAGCTACTTACCGGGCCCAATGGGTTAGCGGGGGAGTGGGGCCACAATCCCTTGCCATGGACCAGTCAGCGGGAACTGGACGAGCGCCCCTGTTTCTGTGGGCGTCGGGGTTGTAACGAAACCTTCCTCTCCGGTACCGGCATGGCGCTGACCCATCAGTTGCGATGGCAAGAAACGTGCACCAGCCAGCAGGTCGTCGCTGCTGCGGCCAAGGGCGATATCCGGGCACAGGAAACCCTCGACCTATACCTGGACCACCTGGCCCGGGGGCTCGCATCCGTTATCAACCTGCTGGATCCGGATGTCATTGTGCTCGGTGGCGGGTTGTCCAATCTTGAAGCCGTTTATCAGCAATTACCCCGCCGTCTTCCGGACTACGTGTTTGGTGGCGAGTGCGATACGCCTGTGGTTCGAGCGATTCATGGCGATTCGAGTGGGGTGAGGGGGGCCGCCTGGCTGGCTGTGAAACCGGCCTGAGCAATCCCCTGTCAGATCAAGCCTGCGCTCTGCAGGATAAAGACGCCAAGGGTTACCGTCACACTGGCCAGCAGCGTGGTGATGGCGACGATATTGGCCGCCATCCGTGCATTCCCTCCCAGAGCCTTGACCATCACAAAGCTGGCGGCTGCCGTTGGGCTGGCAAAATACAGGAACATCAGCCCCAGCTCACGGCCCTCAAATTCTGCCGCCCAGGCCGCCAGCGTGCACAGTGCGGGCAGCGTAACCATCTTGAACATACTGGCGCCCATCGCCGGCCCGCTTTCTTTACGGATCGCACTCACCGAGACGGTTGCACCGATACACAGCAGTGCGAGGGGCAGGGTTAGGGAGGCGAAATAGTCCCCGCTGGTCATCACCCATTCGGGGAAGGATACCTCCCACCACGCAAAGGGTATCGATATCAGTACTGACAGAATCAGTGGGTTGCGTGCGATATCTCCAAGAATTTTCCCCCAGCGGAGCTTCTGTTCGGACTGGTAGGTCAGCAATACCAGTACTGACAGAATGTTGTAGCAGATAATCACCAGCCCCAGCAGGATCCCGCCCGCCGACAGGCCATAGTCGCCGTAGAGACTGGCTGCCAGTGCGAGGCCAACAATGCCGCAGTTGCCACGGAAAGCCCCCTGCACATAGACGCCACGGTCGGCACGAGGGACGCGCCAGAGCGCCCAGGTCCACACCAGGGCGAAGCTGCCTGTGGTGGCCAGGGCGAAGAAACCCAGCAGCTGGGGGTTGAAAGCGGTATCCAGGTCCGCTCGCAGGATGCTCAGGAAGATGAGAGTGGGCAGCGTTGCTTTAAAGACCAGTGCTGAGGCGGTATTCACAAAGGCCGCGTCTATCCAGCCGAGCTTCCTCAGCCCCAGCCCGATAAACACCATGGCGAACACCGGAAGGGTGGTAGCCAGTGTTTGCAGAAAAACCTCAATAACTGTATACAAACTGAACATTCCTTAACTTCTCCCTGCGTGGAACAGGGAGTTAAATAGGTCAGGTAATAAGCAGGGATCGTTGAATGCTATCACGCTTTACGCTCCGGGATTGCCGTAGCATGTGTCCCTGACAAGTCGGAACTCAGCCAGTCATTGGATGTCATGTCTGCTAGCAGGCGTCCCGGGAACAGGGGGGGTTGTGTATACCAAGAGGAATGAAACCGGTTATGCCGACGCCCTGATCCGAGAGGCGGAGGGGCTTGAGTTGCTTCGCAACGCCCTCGAGATCGCGGGTGTATCTACCGTGCGGGTGCCCCAGGTCTATTCGGTCAATGAAGAACGGATGGAAATGGCCGCCATAGTTCCAAAACGCCAGACCGATGACCTGCTGGCAAAGCTGGGAGAGGGGCTGGCCGCCGTACACAGCCTGCCCCAGGCCTGTTACGGTTTTGGCCGGGATAACTATATTGGCCTTAACCCCCAGAAAAACCGGGAAACCGACAACTGGGGTGAATTTTTCCTGGACTACCGACTGGGCTACCAGGTAAGGCTGGTCTCCGACGCTTCCATCCGTAGGCAGTTTACAGAAGTACTTGAAAGCCGGCGCCAGGTATTGGTGGACTGGCTAAACGACCACAGCCTGGGTCCCAGCCTTTTACACGGCGATCTCTGGTCCGGTAACGCCCTGTTCGATGAAGAGACCGCCTGGCTGATTGATCCTGCGGTCTATTACGGCGACAGCGAAGCCGACCTGTCGATGACCGAAATGTTCGGCGGCTTCGGCCCGGCTTTCTATGATGCCTATAACGCCAGGCGACCGTTGAGTGGGGAGTACCAGCGGAAGCGGGTGATTTATAATCTCTACCACTTTCTCAACCACTATAACCTGTTTGGTGGCTGGTACCTGGGGCCGTGTGAAAAGGGGTTTGAGGTTATCAGGCGGCTCTAAGGCGAGAGGGAGGGATTATTCGGCACTTCGTGCCTCACCCCCTTCGGGGGCCGTCGTCGCGTTGCTCCGACGTTCCTTCCGCTGCGTTGCAGCCTCCGGTCGAACCCACGAGGCTTCTCACCCGCCCTCACGGCCAATAAAAAAAACCCCAGCATTTCTGCTGGGGTTTCGTATTGGCGGAGAGGGAGGGATTCGAACCCTCGATACGCTATTAACGTATACACACTTTCCAGGCGTGCGCCTTCAGCCACTCGGCCACCTCTCCAAAACGGTATAACTGTGCCTGATTTATCGCGCGGCGCTTGCTCTGCAAGCGAACTTTCCAGGCGTGCGCGTTATTCGGCCCTGCGGGCCTCACCCCCTTCGGGGGCCGTCGTCGCTTTGCTCCGACGTTCAGTCGGCCTGGCGGCCTTGGTGTCAGCCACTCGGCCACCTCTCCAATAAACTGTTCCAAATCAGCGACATTGTCGCTCATTTGAGGGCGCAAACTGTAATGGTTTTTTTTGGGCTTGGCAACCGTTGGAGGAAAAAATTATTGGGCGGGTTACAGGGTGAACACACTCGTTTGCTGGATAGCCATGTAGACGGCAGTGCCTGCGACGATGGAGAGCAGGGCATTTCTGCGCCAAAGGTGAAGGAGGATCACTACCAGGCTGGGGATCAGGGCGTCGGCTCCGAAGGCCGGGGCTGTCCAGTTGGCTGATCGTAGCAGAAACACCAGCACCAGCAGGGCCATCACGGCGGCTGGCAGATAGCGCCCAATGTGCAGCAGTAATGGGTGCTCATGGTGCCTGGACAGGAACAGGAACGGGATCACCCGGGTCATGAACGTCGCCACGGTCGCCACCGCGATAAAGGCGAGTATATAGGTGGTGTTATCCATGGGCAGGCCCCTCGCGCCGGCTCTTGCGCCAGCGATATTGCAGCAACAGTGTGCCCGTAGCGATAACCACGGCACCGATCAATTGATGGGCGGTCGGCAGCAGTGTCACGGCTATGGCCGCCGCCAGGGCACCTGTCCACAGGGGGAATTGCTCGCCCAGGGCCTTGTATTGCTCGATGGTCAGCACAATGAAGAGCGCCACAAGGGCGAACTCGATGCCTGTACTGTCAAAGGCCATGTTGTCGCCCAGAAGTGCCCCCACGGCGCATCCCACTACCCAGTAGAGCTGATTGAACAGGGTAATGAGGAAGTCATTACGCTGTTCCTCGCTCCTCGTGCCCGGCCTGGGCCGGCTGGTCAGCAGGGAGTAGGTTTCATCGGTCAGCCCGAAAATCAGGTAGAGCTTGCGCCAGCCGGCACCCCGAAACTGGCCCAGCAGGGACAGGCCATAGAACAGGTGGCGGGCGTTAAGCACGAACATGGCCACGAAGACTTCAAGCAGGCCCGCACTGGCGGCGATCAGGCTCACGGCCAGTATCTGACCGGCACCGGCAAAGATGGTGATCCCCATCAGAGGAGCGTACCACCAGGCATAGTCCAGCTGTGCGGTAAACAGCACCCCGAAAGCCATACCCAGGGGCAGGTAACCGAAGAGGATGGGGAGGGTTTGTCGAAAGAGTACGGCGCTCATGGGTGTCAGGAGGATCCTCGGAGCGTGGAAAAACCGCCAATCATACCGCGGCCGCCTGTGCCTGCCTACTGTTGTTTGGTACCTACTGGTTTTTACAATTTTTCACCGTAAACCGCACTGTTGCGTTATTTCTGAAACCGGACTGTCATATAGGCGACTTAGGGTGCGTGCATTGCATCTGATCCGGAGTTGCCATGTTCGCCACTGTTCGCGCCCGTATATTCACCTTCGCCTTTCTCGCCCTGGCCGCATTGGCGGCGCTGGGCGCCGTCAGCTGGTCGATCATTGCCCAGTCGTCGCGCGCGACTGACTCCCTGATCAACGACGACCTGGAACAGAGCTGGCAGTTGTCGGCACTGGATGAGTCGCTGCGCCAGCTTCAGGATCTTTCCTACAAGACCAAGGCCCAGTTGCTGCTGTGGGATGAGATTGAGCCGGCCTTCAGCCAGCTTGAGGTGACGCTGCCCGGGCACTGGCAGACACTAACCGCGAACCCGGGGCTTTCCGATTGGGCACAAGGGCATCAGGACGACTTCGGCAGGGTTCAGGAACTTCTTGGGGCCATGTCGGAAGGAATCGGGGCTCGCTCATACTACCAGGTGGGCCAAGTGGTCGATTTCCGCTTGATGCCGGCCGTGGAACCACTTTTGCTGGCCATCCGCGGGGAGCAGCTCAAGCGTCGTGAAACTATCCAGGCCAGTGCTACCCGGTTGCTTGCCTTTATGGATCGGCAGGGAGGGTACCTCCTGGCCGGATCACTGGTATTTCTTTTGTTAGTAATGGGAATGACCCTTTGGCTCCGTCACTCAGTGATTCTGCGCCTGCGCCGCACCGAGCTGACCCTGCGTGAAATGGAGGCCAATTCGGACCTGCGACAGCCCCCCGAGATATCAGGGCGGGACGAAGTTGCCGGTGTGGCAGCCGCCATCAATAGTCTGGTAACCCGGTTCGGCCGGTTCATCCATGACATACGCCATGCCGCAGCCTCCCTGGATGATCGTGCTCGTACCCTGGAAGAGCAGGCGGAAACCGTGCAGCAGGCCTCAGCCAGGACGCGCAGCCAGATAGACGAGGTGTCAGGCTCCATGGAGGAGATTGGCGCCCAGGCAAATCGTGTAGAAGAGTCGGCGAGGGACTCCCGGGCAACCATTGCCACCGCACTTGAGGGAAACCAGGGTGTGCAGGATGGGTTGCAGCGTTCGGAGCGGGCGGCCGAACATACGGTGGCGGTCATTGGTGAGGTATCGGCCGCCATACAGGTGCTGGCGAATTCTGCAGGCAAGGTAGAGCAGGTGGTCAGTGTGATCGCCGATATTGCCGAGCAGACCAACCTGCTGGCTTTGAACGCGGCCATCGAGGCTGCCAGGGCGGGGGAGCATGGCCGTGGTTTTGCGGTCGTTGCGGATGAAGTTCGCACTCTGTCCCGGCGTACTTCGGACTCAACCGGGGAAATCCGCCAGTGGGTGAATGACCTGGTGGAAAACGTTCAAAGCATTGAGGATCGACTGCTGGAAATGCGTTCGGCAGGAGATGAAAACCGGAATGAACTTATACAGTTACGGGACCATCTTGAAAGCCTTGATAAGCATTTTGACCGCCTGGCCACCCTCAGCGAGACTATCGACAGTGCTGTCTTTGCCCAGCGTGAGAATATCGAACGGGTTGGCAGACGAAGCCGCACCCTCTCCGACAGCGCTGACCTGCTGGTGCGATCGGTGGAGCAGACCCGAAACGTTAGTGATGCGCTGCGACTGGAGTCTGGGGTCATTCGTGAGATCGGGGCCCGCTTCGAGGTTCAGGAGGCCTGACCTGCGACTGCAACGCCTGGTTCCGTTATCATGGCCGCCGACCTTTGCTGATGGAGCTGAATCCGTGGAAGAGACCGAGAAGACCCCGCAACAGGACCCTCGCGAGGAACCCTTTGTCGTTGATACGGCACTGCTGACAGAGGATCAGCTGGAAGGCCTGGTCCAGGAGTATTGCACCCGGTACCACGGCCTGAACGATCAGGAGAGCCCCTTGCAGGAGCATAGCCGGGTACTGTCCGCAGTTCGTCGCGGTGACCTGGTCGTCTGGTTTGATCCGGTGGAAAACGCCGCCGGTCTGGGGCATCCGCCAGGCCAATAAATTCCATGCATGGAAGGTTATAACCATTAGCCGGTTCAGTTGATGGGGTTTCCCCTTTATCATGACTCTCCCGAAAACCCGGTTGCCTTCCTTTACACGAAGTGTGCCGGCGGCTGATCAACAATAAATGGAAACATGCTCATGGCCAGTTTTCGCAGTGTCCTGATTGCCAACCGTGGTGAGATCGCCATCCGTATCGCCCGTAGCCTTTCCGAGGCCGGAATACGCTCTGTCGGCGTGTATGCGCCTGATGATGCTCAGTCCCTCCATGTCCGTCGGGTGGACCATGCAGTGGTGCTGAGCGGGCAGGGCGTAGAGGCCTATCTGGATGCTGTCCAGTTGGTAAAGCTGGCCCGCGCCGAAGGCTGTGATGCCATCCACCCGGGGTACGGTTTTCTTAGCGAAAACCCCGACTTTGCACGTCGTTGCGAGGAAGCCGGCCTGGTCTTTATCGGTCCATCCGCCGGTTGCCTTTCGCTGCTCGGCGACAAGGCCCGGGCGCGAGACCTGGCCCGGGAGTGCCGGGTGCCCCTGGCGACGGGTACTGATGGCGACCTTACCCTGGACAAGGCGAGCGTGTTCCTCGGGCAGCTTAAAGCTGACCATGGCGATTCCGCCGGTATGATGCTCAAGGCTGTGGCCGGCGGTGGCGGTCGCGGAATGCGCCCCGTGTTCAACGCCGGGGAACTGGAATCCGCCTGGCAGGCCTGTCAGCGCGAGGCGCAGCGAGCCTTCGGTAATGACTCACTGTATGCCGAGCGATTGCTGGCTAGCGCCCGCCATATTGAAGTCCAGGTTCTGGGTGACCAAACCGGTGCGGTAACCCACCTGTGGGACCGTGATTGCAGTCTGCAGCGTCGGCGCCAGAAGCTGGTTGAGCTGGCTCCGGCCCCTCACCTTACCCCGGGGCAGCGCCAGGGGATGATTGATGCGGCCCTCGCCATGTCTCGCGCGGCTGGGTTGCAGGGACTGGCGACCATCGAATTCCTGCTGGATATTGGTTCCGGTGATTTTGTGTTTATGGAAGCCAATCCGCGCCTGCAGGTTGAGCATACGGTTACTGAGATGATCAGTGGCCAGGACCTGGTTGCCTTGCAGTTGGCACTTGCTTCCGGCAAGACCCTGGCCGAGCTTGGACTGGCCGGTACTCCCGCCGAACCGGGCGCAGCCAGCGCGGTTCAGGTAAGAATCAATATGGAGACCCAGGGCCCGGACGGCCAGGCCATGCCGGCATCGGGTACCCTTTCGGTCTACGAGCCGCCGGGCGGACCGGGAATTCGCGTCGATGGCGCCGGCTATGCTGGCTACCAGAACACCGGTGGCTATGACTCGCTGCTTGCAAAGCTGGTGGTGTCCGGCCAGGGCCCACTCAATGAACTGATGCGCAAGGCCTACCGGTCGCTGTGCGAATTCCGTGTTGAAGGCATCGATACCAACCTGGAGTTTCTCCGCAACCTTGCCCGCCTGCCTGAAATGGCCGACTGGTCAGTGACCACCGCCCTGGTGGAAGAACGGATGGCTCAGCTGAGCGATGCCCGGGAGGATGCTCATCCACGTTACTTTTTCGAGCAGGCGCAGCAACCGGCGACGAACAGCATTCAAAAAACCGGGAGTCAGGCCCCGGAGTTGCCTGAAGGCCAGGCCGCCGTTAACACTCCGGTGCAGGGCACGGTGGTTCGCATTGCCGTGTCTTCCGGTGAGACCGTTACCCCCGGGCAGGTGCTGGCCATCATCGAATCCATGAAAATGGAGTTCGAGGTGAAAGCCACCTCAGCGGGTCAGGTCAGGGAAGTCCTGGCAGGGGAGGGTACAACCCTGCGGGAGGGCGAGGCACTGTTCCACCTCGCGATGGATGGCACGGTCGCCGAAGACATACTGACTGAGGAGAGCTGGGACCTGGAAAAGATTCGCGAGGACCTGGCGGATGTCCTGGAGCGCCATGACCGGTTGCAGGATCACCGGCGGCCGGCGGCTGTCGCCAGGCGACGCAAGACCGGTCAGCGTACGGCCCGGGAGAATATCCTTGACCTGATGGATGAGGGCAGTTTCACGGAATACGGGGCGCTTGCCCTGGCAGCCCGCCGTCGGCGGGTTCCCATGGACGAATTGATGGAATCGAGCCCGGCGGATGGCCTGATCGCCGGAATCGGCACGGTCAACCGGGACCAGGTAGGGCCCGAAGCCGCTCGCTGCATGGTGATGTCCTACGATTATACGGTTTTCGCCGGCACCCAGGGCATGATGAACCACAAGAAAACCGATCGTATGCTGCAACTGGCTGATCGCTGGCAGTTGCCCCTGGTGCTGTTTGCCGAGGGTGGTGGTGGCCGACCCGGGGACACCGACCACGTTGGGGTGGCAGGGCTGGATTGTCACACCTTCACGGCCATGGCAAACCTGTCTGGCCGGGTCCCGCTTGTTGGTATCGTTTCCGGGCGGTGTTTTGCCGGGAATGCCGCGTTGCTTGGCTGTTGCGATGTCATCATTGCCACCCGGGATGCCACGGTCGGCATGGCGGGCCCGGCCATGATCGAGGGTGGCGGCCTGGGCCGCTTCACTCCCGAAGAGGTGGGCCCGGTGTCGGTGCAGGGGCCGAACGGGGTGGTCGACATCATTGTAGAGGATGAGGCTGAGGCAGTGGCTGTGGCGAAACAGTACCTGTCTTACCTGCAAGGAGGTACGCCGGACTGGAGTGCGGAAGACCAGCGCCTGCTCCGTCACCTGATTCCGGAAAACCGGTTGCGGGTCTATGATATCCGCCGGGTTATCCGGGCGCTGGCGGACCAAGCTTCGGTAACCGAGCTCCGCCAGGAGTTTGCACCGGGCCTGGTCACTGCACTGGTACGCATCGAGGGACACCCGTTTGGACTGATGGCCAACAACCCGGCGGTACTCGGTGGCGCAATCGACGCTGCTTCCGGTGACAAGGCTGCACGCTTCATGCAGTTATGTGACATCGCCGGGCTGCCCATTCTGTCATTGTGCGATACCCCAGGCTTTATGGTGGGGCCGGACGCCGAGCGGGAAGCCACCGTGCGTCACGTGTCCAGAATGTTTGTCACCGCCGCCAAGCTTCGGGTACCGTTCTTTACAGTGGTGTTGCGCAAGGGTTACGGGCTGGGGGCCCAGGCTATGGCGGCTGGCAGCTTCCATTCGCCCATGTTTACCATTGGCTGGCCGAGCAGCGAGTTCGGCGCCATGGGGCTGGAAGGCGCAGTAAGGCTCGGGTACCGCAAGGAACTCGAGGCGATTGCAGACCCCGACGAACGGCAGGCAGCCTTTGAGAAAATGGTGGCCAAGGCCTATGAGCACGGCAAGGGCATGAACATGGCCAGCTTCCTGGAAATCGACGCGGTCATAGACCCAGCAGAAACCCGGCGCTGGGTTATCCGTGGCCTTGAGTCTTCACCGCCGGACAGTCGGCAGGGGTATAACCGGAGTGACCGCTTCATTGATGCCTGGTGATCCTCGGGAAATGGAGCGGTTGGTGACCCGCGAAGATATTGATGTGCAGGCTATTCGTTGATTCTGGTAGGCGGTACAATCGCCGAAACACTATTGTTGTATATCCAGGCATTGTTCCGGTGTTCCGCTACGCGGGACAGGTAGCGAGAGGTGAACATTGATCAGCGTACTCGTTGTAGACGACCATGACCTGGTGCGTTCGGGAATTACCCGGATGCTGGCCGATAACCCGGACATTGATGTGGTTGGCGAGGCCTCGTCGGGGGAAGCCGCCATCGAGGCCGTCCGCCAGCGCCGGCCAGACATTGTGCTGATGGACATCCGCATGCCCGGTATTGGTGGCCTTGAAGCGACCCGCAAGATTCTTCGCCTGGATGACTCCATTCGGGTCATTGTTGTTACTGCCTGCGCCGACGACCCGTACCCCACCCGTGTGATGCAGGCCGGGGCCACGGCTTATATCACCAAGGGTGCTGACCTGGACGAAATGGTCCGGGCTATCCGCAAGGCGCACTCTGGCCAACGCTACATCAGCCCGGAAATTGCCCAGAAGATGGCGCTCAAGCAACTGGGTGGCGACTCCGAAGACCAGGACGAATCCCTGTTTGACCGCCTTTCGGAACGTGAGTTGCAGATCGCCATGATGGTGGTCGATTGCCAGAAGGTGCAGGATATTTCCGACAAGCTTTGCCTGAGCCCGAAAACGGTCAACAGTTACCGTTACCGCATTTTCGAGAAGCTGGAAATCTCCAGCGATGTGGAGCTGGCGCTTATGGCGGTTCGATTCGGGTTGCTTGATGCCGACAAGGTCTGACACCCCGCCCCGGGAGAGCAACGACCAGGGATTTGACAGCAAGGCATTCCTCAAACGGCTGACGGAACGGCCTGGCGTTTACCGCATGTACGATGATGGCGGTAACATTCTCTACGTGGGCAAGGCCCGCAACCTTAAAAAACGGGTAGGCAGCTATTTCCGCAAGTCCGGCCTGGCGCCCAAGACGGCCGCCCTGGTTACCCGTATCCACCACATCGAAGTGACGGTGACCGGCAGCGAGACAGAAGCGCTGCTGCTGGAACAAAACCTGATCAAGTCCGAACGGCCGCCATATAATATCCTGCTGAGGGATGACAAATCCTACCCCTATATCTACCTCTCCGGGCATGACGACTATCCGTCACTGACCTTCCGCCGGGGTCGAACCCGGAAGGGGCAGGGCACCTGGTTCGGGCCTTATCCCAGCTCGGGAGCGGTCAAGGAAAGCCTTAACATCCTGCAGAAGATATTCCGCATAAGAGATTGTTCTGAAAGTTATTTCAGAAATCGAACCCGTCCATGCCTTCAGTACCAGATCAATCGTTGTACCGCACCGTGTGTCGGGTATATCACTCCGGAGGATTACCAGGCGGATGTGCGTCACGCCACCATGTTCCTGGAAGGTAAGAACCCCGCCATTATCCGTGACCTGATGGACAGCATGGAGCAGGCGGCGGCTAACCTGGAGTTTGAAAAGGCTGCAGCCTGTCGTGACCAGATCAACCACTTGCGCCATGTTCAGGAGCAGCAGGCTATCGACAGCGAGAGTGGCGATGCGGATGTGATTGCCATGGCCCAGGACGCCGGTATTGTCTGCGTGGTGGTGATCATAGTGCGGGGCGGTCGGGTGCTGGGAACCAAAGATTACTTCCCGCGTTTCTCGCTGGAACAGACCGACGCTGAACTGCTGGCGGCGTTCCTCGGCCAGTTCTATTTTGGTAGCGCCACCCGGCGAGAGATACCCCGGGACGTACTTGTAACCGCCATGCCGGACGAGCATGAACTCCTCTCCGAGGCCCTCAGTGACCAGGCTGGCCGTGAAACCCGCATCCGGCAGAACGTCCGTGGGGAGCGCCGCAAATGGCTCGAACTCGCCCAGACCAACGCCCGCCAGACCCTCATGACCCACCTTGCCAGCAAGGAAACCGTGTACCGGCGCTTACTGGCCCTGCGTGACTTGCTGGACCTGGCGGAAACCCCGTCCCGTATGGAATGTTTCGACATCAGTCATAGCCATGGGGAAAACACGGTCGCATCCTGCGTGGTTTTCGACGAGAATGGCCCGCTCAAGAGCGATTACCGACTCTATAATATTGAAGGGATTACCGGCGGCGATGATTACGCTGCCATGAAACAGGTGCTGACACGCCGTTACCGCCGGATGGTCAACGGCGAAGGCAAACGCCCTGACCTTGTGCTGATTGATGGCGGTAAGGGTCAGTTGAGAATGGCCAGGGAAGTGTTCGAGGAACTGGGCATACGGGATATTCCATTGATTGGTGTCGCCAAGGGCGTTACCCGGCGGGCGGGTATGGAGCAGTTGATTGACGCCCTGACCGGTCGGGTCTTCCGGGTGCCACCGGATTCGCCGGCCCTGCACCTGATCCAGCACATCCGGGATGAGAGCCACCGCTTTGCCATTACCGGGCATCGCGCACGACGGGACAAGAAACGTCGGCAGTCGACACTGGAAGGTATCGAGGGGGTAGGGCCCAAACGCCGTCGGGACCTGATCCGCTATTTCGGCAGCGTAAAGACGCTGCGTGATGCCGGAGTCGATGAAATTGCCAAGGTACAGGGCATCAGCAAGACCCTGGCTGAATCCATTTATGCCGCATTACACGATGAGTAAGGAATCCATGAACCTGCCAAACATCCTCACCCTGTCCCGTATCGTGATGATTCCGGTCTTCGTGGCAATCTTCTACCTGCCGGCGCAATGGAGCTATGTGGTCAGTGCAGCCATTTTCGCCATTGCCGGGGCCACTGACTGGCTGGACGGTTACCTGGCCCGCAAGCTTGATCAGTCCACCCCGTTTGGCGCATTCCTGGATCCGGTGGCGGACAAGCTGATGGTGGCCGTGGCGCTGACGGTACTCATCGAGGAGCACGCCAGCTTTATTCTCACGGTTCCGGCCATGGTTATCATCGGTCGTGAGATCGTCATTTCGGCCCTGAGGGAGTGGATGGCAGAGATCGGTAGCCGTGCCAGTGTTGCCGTTTCCTATATTGGCAAGATCAAGACCACCGCGCAGATGGTATCCATCATCATGCTGCTTGCGGTTCCGCCCGGGGGGACGATTGCGTGGTTTGGCACTGCACTGCTGTACCTTGCTGCCGTACTCACGCTCTGGTCCATGGTGTTGTATCTGCAGGCAGCCTGGCCGGACCTGTTTCCGGAAACGGAACAGCGTCAGTAATTCTCCAGGACCCCGGCCACCCAGTCTGCTACTTCGGCGGAAAGCCGGTCCGCGGCGCGGCCGAAAGCGGTTACAGCGTCTTCTATCGAGCCCCCCGTTACATCGCTTTGCAGGGGTATGTTGATACGGAAGTCCCGGGTTGCAAGGACGGCGCGGCTGCCGTTCTCCACCAGCTGGGCCTGGAGGAAGAGGCGAACCCGGCGCGGGTCTCCTGCGCGGTCTTCCTGGAACTCCAGCATCGAGGAATTCAGGGTAATTTGACTGGCGGCACCGCTGTCGTCGGAAACCACCGTGCCTATTCGAGGATCCTCCCGAAGTGCCCGTAGCAGGTGGTCGCGGAGCAGTTCAGGAGCTTCCGTTACCCAGCGCACACTGCCATAGGCCGCCAGTTCGTTGGGGCGAGTCTCAAGTACGATGCGTTTACTCCCAATCAACCCACTTGCTCGCGGCCGGTCAATTCTGAGCACCGGGACACCACCTTGTGCCAGGGGGGATGATGAATCCGCCTGGAAATGGTAGGGCAGGCTGAATTGCCGCTGAGGTTGTTTCTCGGGAAACAGTGAAACGCTGCAGGCGGTCAGGGCCAAAACCAGGGCAGCGGTGCCGGCGGCTTTTAAGATACCGGGACGAAAAAGACGACAGGGCTTCATGGTGATACCTCCTGAATCGGGTCCTGACCCAGCAGCGCCTTGCCCGGATCCTCTTCCAGGCGCTGGGTAAGCCGTCGCAGGTTGCGCAGGGTAGTTTCCAGCTCCTGCATGACTGGCGCCAGTTCCCCCAGGCTTTGCAGTCCCTGGCCGACCGAGCCTTCGTTATCGGCCACCAGGGTATCGATACGGATGGTCGCCTGTTCCAGGGATTCGGCTGCCGAGCGGGCTGAGGCGAGCATCGGCTGGCCTTCCTGCTCAAGCAGCTCGTCCAGGTAGTTTCCCAGCCGCTCGTATCGCTCAAAGGTCTGTTCGGCCCGCGCTGCCGCTTCGTAAACCGCCACCAGGGCACGGTTGAGGTTTTCCCTCTCACCCACCAGCGAATCCGAGGCGGTACGCAGGTTTTCGAGCGCTGCGGTGAGGTTGTCGGCGTTTTCCTCAGACAGGAACTGGTTGGCATTGGTGAGGAAATCATCGGCCCGCTGGAAAAGGCTCTCGCTATTGCTCATCAATGCGCTGAGCTGGGAGGGTTCTGCCTGTATATAGGGCGGGTTGCGCCGGTCGCCTTTGAGTATCTTACTGTCCGCTGTGCCTCCGGACAGCTGGATGGTCATGGCGCCGGTAATATTGGCCAGGCTCAGGGAAGCCTTGGTATTCTCTCTGACCGGTACATCCTCGTACACGCGCACCAGCGCCAATACATGGCTGGGATTCTCCGGGTCCAGCCGAAGTTCCGCCACGTTCCCCACCTCGATCCCGCTGTATTGCACCGGGCTGCCTTCGGACAGTCCGCTGACACCCTGGCGGAAGCCGATTTCGTACCAGGTGTATTCCCGGTTGCCTTGCGAGTCACCCAGCCAGAGTGCAAACAACAGGATGGCGGCAATGGTGACAACGGTAAACAGGCCGATCAGTACATGGTGGGCCCTGGGTTCCACGTTAGTGGTCCTCCCTGCTCAGGCGTTTGTGGGCGTCTGCGGCGGCACGGCCACGGGGACCGTGGAAGTAGTCCTGTATCCATGGGTCCGGGTTGTCTTCAACCTGGCCAAGCGAGTCGGCAACAAGTACCTTGCCCCTGGCCAGCACTGCCACCCGGCCACAGGTAGTGTAGAGGGTGTCCAGGTCGTGGGTAACCAGGAAAACGCTAAAACCAAGGGCATCGCGAAGGGTCCGGAGCAAGCGGTCAAACCCGGCCGCACTGATCGGATCCAGGCCAGCGGTAGGCTCGTCGAGGAAAAGCACCTCCGGGTCCAGGGCCAGCGCCCGGGCCAGGGATGCGCGCTTTACCATGCCACCCGAGAGTTCTGAAGGATAGTTCTGTGCGGCCTGTGCTGGCAAACCGGTAAGGGCCAGTTTCATCCGCGCCAGGTGTTCGGCATCGTCACGGCTCAGACCGGAGTGTTCGACCAGGGGCAGGGCGACGTTCTCCTGCAGGGTCAACGAAGTGAACAGGGCCCCGGTCTGGAACAGGACACCGAAGCGTTGTTCGGTTTGTGAGCGCTCCCGGGGCGACAGCGTTGCCAGATCCTGGTCAAACACCCGGATGGTGCCGGCGGTGGCCTGTCGTAATCCGATAATACTGCGCAGTAACACCGACTTGCCGGTGCCGGACCCACCCACAACACCAAGGATCTCGCCCCGATAAAGGTCAAGGTCCAGGCCTTCGTGAACGGTATGGTCGCCAAACCGGTTAACCAGGCCCCGTACTTCAATCAACGGTTGCCTCACCATCCCATCTCCATAAAAAACAGTGCAGCAATGGCGTCCAGCAGGATTACCATGAATATCGACTGCACGACGCTTGAAGTGGTGTGTTCACCAACGGACTGGGCGCTGCCGCTGACCTTCAGGCCTTCAAGGCAGCCTATGACGGCGACCACAAAGGCGAAAATCGGCGCCTTCCCCAGCCCGACAAGAAAGTGGGTCAGGGCGATGTCCCGCTCGAGAATCGTCAGGAACTGGGTGACAGATATATCCAGGCTGTACAGGCACACCAGCATACCGCCGAAAATGCCGGAGAGCATGCCGGCAAAGGTGAGGAAGGGGAGGCTGATAACCATTGCCAGTACCCTGGGGAGCACGAGCATTTCCATCGGGTCCAGCCCGCCTGCCCTCAGTGCGTCTATCTCCTGGTTAGCCTTCATCGAGCCCAGTTGGGCAGTGTAGGCACTGGCTGTCCTGCCGGCGAGCAGTATGGCTGCCAGCACCACGCCGAATTCCCGCAAAAACGCGTAGGAGACCAGGTGAACCGTATAGATGGTGGCACCAAAGTCATCGAGCACTGTGGCCCCGAGCCACGCAACGACAGCGCCGACCAGAAAGGTCAGCAGTGCCACGATGGGGAGTGCGTTAAGCCCCGTTGACTGGATATGGGATACCAGTGAAGTGATCCGCCAGCGACCAGGCCGGGGCAGTACAAACATTAAGGCGGTCAGGGTCTGACCGATGAACCCGGCCAACAGCTTTTGGCCCTGGTAGAACCCCGCTACTCCGCGACCAACCAACGCCAGTGCGTGACGTAGTCCGGTGGGCGGTTTTATCTCTTCCGCCTCAAGTTCTGCGGTAGCCCTGGCCACCGCCACCATAAGTTCCCGGCGTTCCGGAGCCAGTGACGCATCTGCCTCGGCCAGGGCAATGAGGCGTTCGCTACCCACCAGTTCCGCAATCAGCGTTGCGCCAGCGCTGTCCAGGCGCCCGAGTCCTGACCAGTCCACAGACGGCTTACCGCCTCCCTGATGACCGGCGAGGGCTTTATGCACCTGTTGACGGAGTTCGCTGAAATGACCAAGAACCCAGTCCTCGGTGAGGACCAGGCTATCCCTCTCAATGATCAGGTTGCCGGCTGTCGGCATCCGTCACTCCCTAACTGAAAAAAAGACTTGTGCCTCAATGATAGCGGATAGCAAGCCAGAGGTAATGTCGTGATCGTTGCGAGCGGGCAATGAGGGTGGCAAACCGGTTGGCCTGAGGTTTGTCTGAATTTTCACCACAAAACCTGACAAAACAGAAACTTGTTAAAAAGGTGTTGACGGCGGAACCGGAATCCGTAGAATACCCAGCCGTTGACGAGGCAATGCCTCCAGACGAAGAGCGGGAATAGCTCAGTTGGTAGAGCACAACCTTGCCAAGGTTGGGGTCGCGAGTTCGAATCTCGTTTCCCGCTCCAATTTCTCTCCGGTTCCGCCGGTTGGAAAGCACGATCCAAGTCTCTCAACGCCCACCTGAGAGCAGAAAGCCCCTTCGAATGGCTTTTCCGGCGCGGTGGCAGAGTGGTTATGCAGCGGACTGCAACTCCGTGTACGCCGGTTCGATTCCGACCCGCGCCTCCATTTTTACCCTTTAAAATCAACAAATTAACTAACCCTCATTTAGTTGATTTTCTCACCCAAAAAATATCCAAATTAAACCAAAAATATTATCCGCTTCAATCCGTGGCAGAAGAGCGGACGATTGAATGTGCAGGGCATCTTGAGCAAGCGTGATTAGCTGTCTGTTGCGACCAAAAACACAGCCTCTTGCTCTAACGCCTTACCGCTCAGCTTAAGGGCCGCAATAAGCTCCAGCACCTCATCGGGTTCCTGATCCAAATTTAAACTTGCCTCGGCATTGGCGACATATTTGAGATTATTTCGCCATACCTCTGAATTGCCATAGCGCTCCAATTTGGTTGTCCAGTCAGGCATTAGCCAAAGTTCGACATCGTCACCCAGCGCTTTGCGTAGGCGGGCGTAGTTCTCAAGTCCGACGCCATCGTAGTCTGGAAACATGAGAATCCGTGGACTGCGTTTTTTCTCGCATAGCCACTCTATCAGCCGTTCACTGACTTGGCCCTGATAATAGAGTACGGATCCGTGCAAGCCCTCAGGTACCCAGCTGGTGTCATCCAGCAACCCCTGGTTTTCCACCAGCCATAAGGGACTGTCGGTGGCCAGAGGCGTTTCATTCCGACTGATATCGATGGCGAGGGCTCCGGCGATGGATGTCAGCTGCCATAGGTCGAGCAACTCTCCATCACGATTCCAGCTTACGCCCGGCATTGTTGCCTTCAGCAGGCGGTAAGAAGCGGCGTGTAAACTCTTTCGACCTTTGGTGGACCGAGTAAACGCGAGGTTTTGTGCCCGGACTGGATGAGCTCGGTTGGCTGAATCTGCATCGGGCCGCAACTCCCGAAGGTGTTGCTCAAACACCGGTGAGTTGCTGATGCGATAAACGAAGCCATTGCCCTGGCGCAGCTTGGCGACACATGCCGTTCTGCGGAGGAACTCATCAAGCACCCGCTTCTGTGTGGGCGTGAACCGTGATCCATGACATTCTCCGCCGGAATCCTCAAGCTTAACCAATGCTTCTCTGAGCGATCTTTTCATTACGGGGAGCTCATACCTCGACAGCCTCAAGCGGCTGCAGAATCTGCCAGTGCTTGCGGCTGATGTGGTTTTTTCCGTTGCTCAACTGTTGGATAGGGACGCAGTAATGAGCGGTAATCAACGGTGAAGGGGAAGCGAACATAAGAGCGAATCCGAATTCGGAAGCGGTTTTGATCAAACTTCTCTGGTTTGCAGCATCCAGCGCCAGGGCTTCGTCCAGGTAGCAAAGGGCTTGAACATTACGGCTCTTATCCTGCATCAGGTGGAGCATGGCCAGGCCGGTCACCAACTTGGCCATGAGCACGGTTCCGTTGGAAGCTGCGCTGTCGATGTCGTCAAAGCTTTCTACGTCTTGGTTTTCTTTGCCCAGCTCGAAAGTGAGGCGAAACAAATCGGCAACCTTCAGCCCTTGTCGAGCGCTACCTTCGTCGATCAGTAACTGGCGGGCTTGGTCCAGCTGTCGGTCGTCCAGTACGCTGGATTGGTTGAAGAGCTCGAAGGATTCGCCAGACTCCACTTTTTCTGCCGTTTGGATCAACAAGTCGATCGCTTCGACAAGGTGATTCTCGTGAACCGGCTGAATGCGGAAGACCTTGAGATCCGACAGTTTCCTGCGGCTGATCAGACGGTTGAATTCATGCATGGCGTTTTCGAATGACTGCAGGTTGTCCCGAAGATCCCTGAGGCTGGCCGTCACAGTGACCACGGCACTGCGGGCTTTCTTTTCCAGGGCTTCTGCCTCTCGGGCCAGATGATGGCGGAACTCTACCATCAACCGGATTTCCTCTTCCGGGTTGGGGGCATACTGGAATTTCGTCAGGCCACCGCTATGCAGCGTGATGCGTCGGTGCTGCAGATCCCGGTCCAGTTCTTTTAACTGATAGCAGTCCTGCTGATAGTTACGCAGCGTTTGCGCCAGTTGGTCGAGCGGTAGCTCCGGGTCGCCAACCCAGGGGGTATAGGGCAGGTCAGCAAGCCAGTTGAACTGCTCGTCGGTGTCGCCACGGTTCTGGCGGATACGATCTATCTCCTGGTGAGCGGTATCCAGTGCTTGCCGCTGCTTGGCGACTTCCTGGATCTGCTCCCTGAGCGTTTGTTGCTGGGCACCCGCCTGTTTCTGAGCGTGCTCTATCTCTGCCAGCTCTTGATTGGTTGCCTCCATTGCTTTCAGGCGATCCGGGCGCGATTTCTGAAGTTGAGCCAGTTCGTCAAACTGTTCCAGGTCCTTTTCCAGGCGTTTTACTTCCTGCTCCAGTTCTACCTTGCGCTTCTTCTGAGTGTCCAATTCGTCGGTAGCGGCCTTTTGTTCCTGCAATTGCCGGTGCCGGTCTTGGCAATCCTCAATCAGTTGGGCAATCTCTTCGTCTGATCGTTGTTCATACTGCGGCGCTTGGTGTTCAACAGACAGATTCAGCCCGGGTAGTTGAAACCGATCTTCGCGCATTTCCTGCAGCCATTGGCGCAGCTGGCCCGAATCCAGTTGATAGTCCCCAGGCGGCAAGGTAAGCAGTTGGCGGTTGAGCCCTCGGTTGAGAATACTGATCTGCTCTTCGGAGAGGTGCTGTTTAAGTGTGAGATAAAGATTGTCCGAGAGTGTTTCCTGTTCCTTGCGCAGTGCTGATAGCTCCTGCTCCTCCCGCCGCAATTGATGATCAGTGGCGGTCGCAGACTGCCCATGGGCATTGGCGAGTAAAGCAATCTGACGGTCGCGTTCTGCGGTGGCACTAGCAAGTTGCTGCTCAAGCTGGCTGCGGTCATTGACCAGCGCGAACCGGTTCTCCAGTTCGTCACGGCGCTGCTCGTCCTTGTTCAGTGCCTCCAACTGCTGATTGAGCTCACTCTGGCGGCGGGTCTGCTCCCTGTCCCTCTGAAGCAATTCTGCTTCCTGCTTGTGCAATTTCCCATGCTGATGCTGGAGGCTTTCGCTTTCTTTCTGGTAATGGTTCTGCCAGCGTTGCAGGCCATCGTCGATGAGCGGTCGGCGGGCAATGATTCGGCCTCTGGTGGCGAGTCGTTCGTCCTGCTGGCGTTCCAGATCGTCAATCTGAGTTTGCTGGTTTTTGGCGGCCCGGTATTGTTCCCGATCCTGGTTCACCTCGGCAAAAGCCTTATCCCATTCCTGTTTGAAATCCACCACGGAGTCCGGCAACAAACGGCTGAAGATCTGCAGCAGGTGGCGTTTTACTTCGCCGGAACTGAGTTTGTCGAGACGTAGGGTGCGGGTAAGAACCTGACGGTAGGCGTTTGCATCCTTGCGGTTCTCTAGCCGGAAAATGGTAAATTCGGAGCTGGACTGTCCCCGCTTTCGGGCACCGCCGTAGACCATTTCGGCAAACTCAGTCGATGAGTAGAAATTGGCCGTTCGCCCATGATGAGCCAGCTGCTCCAACAGCTGTGGCTGCGTCACCAGCTTGCCATTGGCCAGCCTGTACTCCTCAATTTTCAGAGGGCCCCGATAGGCAAAATAGGCGTAGTCATGACTAAAGCCCTTGCCCACACACCCCAGCACCACAGAGCCAGCTTCAGGTAAAGTGACTTCTAGCAGGATATAGCTGCTATTGGATGGGAAGTAGAAACGTCTCGCTTTGTCTTTGTCGTGGGCACCAAAATCCAGGTGCCGCTTGTCGATAATCAGCAGATATTGCAGGGCATTAATCAGGCTGGTCTTGCCAGTATTGTTGGGGGCAATGAGAGAAACTGACTCATCCAGAGGGAGCTCTGCGCGCTCATAGCCGGCGCTGTTGAGAAGTACCAGCTGCTGGAAGCCGTAATCGGAACTCATAGGGAATTATCCTCGTCATCCTGATCGCTAGCCCAGGAAACATCTTCATCCTGATCCACCTGGCTGGCCAGTTCTTCGTAATGATCCAGGTAACGACACACAGCAGGCAACAGCTGCCAGGCTCCGCTATCGTAACGGGCAAAGCCGAAGTTTTCTGCGGTTCTCATCAGGCTCGCCAGGCCGGACAGATCCAGCTCTTCTGCCTTCAGCAAGTCCTGGTGTTGCTCGAAAACCGTTGTCAGCAGGGTTTGATCGATTCGCCAATGCTCGAATTTCATCAGCGGAATGCCGGCATCCGCTTGAGTATCAAAGATGACCATGAACAACAGGGCCAGTTGCCGGGTGGCTTTGTTTGTATTGCTGCTGCCGTCGTCCTGATGGAACCAGGCGAAGCCCCGGCCATCAAGGCGAAGGTCAAAACCCAGTGCGGTAAAAATGGCCACATAATCGTCGAGGTTGCGTTCAAGCTCTTCCCACAATACTGGTTCTGAGATCCGGTTGAGATGCCGGCCCCGGTTGAACCACCGAAAAAGATGGGCCAGGTTTGGCAGGTTGCTAGCGATTTGTTGGAATTGGCTGGTATTACTCACGAGTTTTATTCACCGGTTGTGTCAGACGGTAGGGCCAGTAGTGCACTGAAATCAGGGAAAGGGCGGATATTGTAGGCTGCGCTTCCAGCTCCATCTCCCATAGGTCCTCTCGTGCCAGGTCATGATAGAGCCGCAGAAGAACCTGGTCAGGCAGGGAGGGGTAGTGGTGCTTCAGCCACTCCAAAAGGTTGCCGACCGGGAGGTCCTTTAACAACTGTTGCCGGAGCTGTTCTTCGTTAATCCACTCAGCAATGGTTATGGGTGCCGCATCGACTTCGCCCGGGAACTCCCGTTCAGAAGGCTCAAAGTTCCTCGCTTCCGCCATGATTGTTTTTATTTCGTCGCCTACAGACACACTGCGGCTTTGATTCACGCGCCACACCGGCAGCCAAGACTGATCCTGGCGTTTGCGAAAGGTGCGGTTGAGCCCTTTTTTGCGAACCTGTCCCAACAACCGGCTGATAGCTGAGGAAAGATTGTTGTGTTGGCGTGCCTCTTCTCGGAGGGGCAACAGAATTTCAGCACATTGCTGAGCCGTGATTCGCCCCAGTCGTCGCAGTTCCTTGGCCTGATAACCAACGTGCCGGAGACGGTTGAGGTGGCTGTAGAGTGCGCCTTTGGTATTCAGGCGATTGTATCCGAGGTCGAGGGCGTCTTCCGCTGCGGCGAGGTGATGGTAGAAAATGCCGGAAGGTCCGGAATCCATCATCTCGTTCATCGGTTCTACATATTGGTCGTACGCGTCGAGGACGGACTTGTAGCGTTTTGCAATGGGAGCCCGGGTGTCTGCTGATTTTGCTTGCTCGGCCAGCTCGGCAATCGCATGGCGGTCCTGCTCGAGCTGGCGGGCAATATCTCTGAACAGGGTAGATAGTTGGTTAATGGCTTGAGTCTGCTGACCGGTATCTCCGGCTTCGATACCCGCGGTGAGGGTCTCTGTCGCGCCACGAATTGCTTCGATGCGCGCCTGAATGACTGATGACAGTCCTAGTTCGTGTTCATGCGTCAGGCCACGGACAAACTCAAGTACATGGGCATTGACCACGAAGCTTTCAGAGCGGCTTTGAGTCTCCATTACGCCACTTCCCAAAAGCCTACGTAGGGCCTCCCTGACTTGAACGTCGTCCAGGGCCGGTTGAGCCTGGCGAATGGCAGCAAGAACCTGTTCCTCGGAGAACGCCGGCATCTCCCGGGTGGCCCGAACCAGTGCCTCGACAGTTTCCCATTGCTCATAAAGTGTTCGAGTGAGGTGTTTTGGGCTAGCCATGGTGTTAGTCGCCCTTCGAAGCAAGGCGGGCGTCGATGCCAAAGAAAACCGCCGCGTTCACCAACGCTTCATCCTCACTGATAAGTTGAGCCTGGTGATGTTCTGCGCATGCCAAATGAAGTGCATCCAACGTTCTCAAGCTTGTCTTCCTGGTGCCAATCCAGTGGCTGGCCCGTTTATAGTGGGCCGTTTCAATGGGGCACAGGCTGAAGCGCCCATGGCTGACATCATCGTGGAATGCACTTTCGATCCGGTTCGCCTGGGGTTCGCTGAGCTCTCCCATCCGAACCCACCGGGCCAATGCGCTTGCCACCTCAACTTCAGTCAGATGACTGATAAGAACCGGCTCGGTCTGTGATTCAAGCAATACCTGAACACGATCGCTGGCGTGCTCTTGTCGGTAGTAGGGGAGAACGGCGCTGGTATCGAAGTACAACATTAATAGCGCTCTTCGTCTCTGAGTTCCCGCACCGCCTGAGCAGAGCTTTCCCGGACGGGGGGCAGAGATGCCCTGAGTTCCGAACGGTTTGGAAACTGAATCTTTTCGGGCAAGGCCGCGGTTAGGCGTGCAGCAGGTTTACCGTGACGCAGAATTACAACCTCTTCTCCTGCGGCCACAGCGTCCAGAAGATTTGAGAGCTTTTCCCGAGTTTCTCGAACATTGATCGTTTGCATAATTCTCACCATATCCGTGTACACAATGAGTGTACTCTCAGTAGAAGTTCTATAGCAATCAGGTCCGTTGGAGATTTTTCGGTTTTATCTAACTCACTCAGAAAGTTTCTGTTCCCGCTCAAATCTGATCGTTGTCCTCGCCCGCTTAGGCGGCTTGATCAACCGATAATGATTCCGCATGGCCTGCGTTTCATGTCCGCCTTTGTCGTTTTCTCCTTGGCTCAGGAATTCTTCGGTCAGTCCTTTCTTGCGGAGGTCTCTGAGGTGGTACATGCCTCCATAGCCTGCTGTCTTGCAGGCATCTCGCCAGGCGGCCTGCATAGTTCTGTGTTTTACTTGTTGAGCTCTGGAGCGCTTATCGAAGTAGCGTTGGTATACTAGGAGGTATTCGCTTATGATGGCCTCCTTCCGCTTGAACGCCACAAACCACTTCCACAGATCGGCAAGATCCTCGTTCATCTCGAGTTCGATGCCGATTTTAGTTTTGTGGCGAGCAAAGCGGATCACTCCGTAGACGAAATAGTCCCCGCGATCGATGGGTTTGTCATAGAGCTCACCTTGGCTTTCCTTCAAATTGAAAACATCAATTGGCTGCTGACTCATCATGTAAATGAGATCGCAAATCTTCGCACGCCACGTGCCGTCCATGTCTCGCTCGTTATGACGATGGACGCACAGGTGTTCAGTTATCTTCCGGTAGGCCTCATCAGGGATGAGAACTTGGCGTTTTTCTTCGGCGGCTTTACGTATATCGATCATCGGATTTCGGTCAATGAGACCTTCCTGAACCGCATGGAGGAACACCCGGTTCAACGTGTTTTTGAGACCGTTGTAATGGGTCGGCATCGGCAGCCATGGGGAAAGCAGCTTGCGAATCTTGCGAAGGATTTGCGGATCAGAAAGCGGGAATTTTGCATCGTCGCTCTGCTCCAATTGCCGGGCATCGCTCGCGTAATCAACACGGGTTGGTTTAGCGATAGGGGCGCCTTTATTCGGTCCTCGTAGGGATAAGACTCGGCACTCCGACCAAACTATGCTCTTGCCCTTTATTTGATGACCGAGGACCTCCGTTCTCCATTTCTTCAGGTAGTCCTGGAGCAGGATGTGATCCCCCTTGCTTGCTGGTATCGAGAGGCTATCCAATTTTTCAGCCAGGGCGTTGGTTTTCCGTTCTTGGACTTCGGCCTCCCACCTATGGTTAAGCATTGACCACAGTCGGATCGCTTGATTCCTGTCCCTGGTGTCCAGGGTGCCGCGTTTTTTCGTAATGGGATGGATAACGAAGTAGACACCGTCCTCGCTCTGATAGAGGCCAGGGTATCTGTGCAGCGATGAGTGTTTTTCAGAGCGGTATCTTGGTGCCATGTTAGGAAGCTAGTTTGTTTGCCAAGTCATGGATAAAGGCGTCTTCTGCAGCGTCCGATCCGGACACCCGACGCTCCATCTCCCGAAAATACCCGTCCAGGTCAATTTTCCAGGCTTTCCCCAATTTAAAGGCACCCGGGATAACTGCCAGTCCGAACTCGTCTTTCGCAGCACAAAGCCGACGAATAGTTGATGGGGCAGGTGGCGTGCTGTCGTATTCAAAAACGACCTTTATAAAATCCTCAATCGATACCGGACGCATGGCAATCTCCCGAACTTACTGGTTTGGACGCATCTGATCCCCAAAAGCGTACTGTTTCAGAGGCACTTCTGATCAGACATTGAGATTACTCTACGTTTTTTTTGGGAGGAGCAAGTGCAAAACGACCGCGGAAAATTGCCGTCGTTTTGCACAAGTACTAGCGGTTTGTTGTGTCAGGGCATGGATTTTGGCGATGAGCCTATAGCGCGACAATTAACTTGGCCGGTCCAGCGACAACTATGTTGGCCGGTTGATCTGATAGGGTCCGACACAGCAGAACGGAGGAGTCGCTGTGTCGGGCAAACACATTACAGATCAACAGGTCAGGTTATTCATGCACCACCGCAAAAGCCAGACACAGACCGTCGCCGCGGCCAAGGCCGGTATCTCAGAGCGGTCCGCCCGTCGCATAGACCAGCAATTGCACCAGCCCCAGAAGCGAGAGCGCAACTGGCGTACTCGTAAAGACCCGTTGGCAGAAGTCTGGGATAGCATCGTGTTACCGCTGCTGGAGTCATCGCCTGACCTCACACCAGTGGGTATTTTTGATCACCTCTGTGAGTACCATACAGATCAGTTCGATCCCCGTGCACGACGCACATTGGAACGGCGTATTGGCCGCTGGCGACAATTACACGGGCCAGCCCAACCGGTCATGTTCGTCCAGAGCCACGAGCCTGGAGAACTGGGCATTGCCGACTTCACCTGGGTTAAAGAGCCGGTGACCATTGCGGGTGAGGCCTTACCGCACAAGCTGTTCCATTACCGCCTGGTTGCCAGCGGCTGGGCCTACGCTCAGGTCACCTATGGTGGCGAGAGCTTCAGTGCGCTGTCGGATGGCCTGCAAAAGGCCTTCCGGAACAGTGGCGGAGTGCCGCGACAATTACGCACCGACAGTCTGAGTGCCGCCTATAAGAACCGGCAGGAGCAGGAGGATTTTACCGAGCGATTTGCCGAATTCTGTCACCACTACGATGTCCGAGCTACCCGCAACAATCGGGGCGTGGCTCACGAGAACGGTGCCATCGAATCGCCCAACAACCACATCAAGCAGCAACTCAAACAAGCCCTGTTACTGCGCGGAAGCCATGACTTTACCACCCGTGATGCCTACGAAGCCTTCGTTCAGGCAGTGGTGACACGGCGCAACCGCCGGATCAGCACCGTGTTCAAGGCAGAGCAGCAACGTCTCCAACCACTGCCTGCTCATGACAGCAATACCTACAGTGAGCATACCTTGCGGGTCAGCCGCACCAGCACCATCGCGCTTAAGCGGGTGACCTACTCGGTGCCCTCACGACTGATCGGTAGCCGGCTGACGGTACGCCTGTTCGATGCCCGCCTGGAGCTGTGGTGCGCCGGTGTGCATACGCTGACACTGCCCCGCATCCACGCCCGGGGACAGCAACGCCGGCGCAGCGTCAATTACTGCCATGTGATCGAATCCCTGGTTAAAAAGCCCCGCGCCTTCCGGCACTCTCAGTGGCGCGATGACCTGCTACCCGGCGACGATTACCGGCGTATCTGGCAGCATGTCGACGAAACCTTGAACGCAGACAAGGCCTGCCACTACATCGTAAGACTGCTGCACCTGGCCAAGAAGAGCGACCGCGAAAGCGCCCTGGGTCGTTACGTGCTGGCCGGCATTGAGCGCGGCAAACTCCCCAGTCTGCTGGAATGCGAAGACCGCTTCCTGAGCCTCAATCCGGCTCTGCCGGCTATGGTGGTTCATCAGCATGCGCTGGGCGACTACCAGGCGCTGCTGCACATGGGAGGCTGCCATGAGTGACGTGACGGCTTCACTACCCTTGATGTTGAAACACCTGCGCCTGGGCAGCATCAAGGATCACTGGCAACCCCTGGCGGCTAAGGCCGTGACGGAACACTGGCGTCCGGAACAGTACCTGAGCGAGCTGTGTGCCCTGGAGCTTGCCTCACGGGAAGACAAGCGCTTACAGCGCTATCTGAAGGACGCTACATTACCACCGGGCAAGCAGTTGGGCAGCTTTAACTTCGACGCGGTGACGGGGGTGACCAAGCCTCACATCAGCCAGCTGATCAACCAGCCAGACTGGGTGAAACGTGGTGACAACCTGTTGCTGTTCGGTGCCAGCGGGATCGGTAAAACCCACCTGGCCAGCAGCATCGGTTACGGCCTGATAGAGGCCGGCATCCGGGTCAAGTTCGTGGCCGCCACGGCGCTCGTACAAAGCCTACAACGCGCCAAGGAAGCCCTGCGTCTTAGCGATGCTCTGGCCCGTCTCGACAAGTATGCTGTGCTCATCATCGATGACCTGGGCTACGTTCGGAAAACCGAGCAGGAAAGCACTGTGTTGTTCGAGCTGATCGCCCATCGCTACGAGCGCCACAGCCTGATCATCACTTCCAATCAGGACTTCGAGCACTGGGACAAGCTGTTTGAGGACACCATCATGACCGTCGCCGCCATCGACCGACTGGTCCATCACGCCACCATCCTTCAATGCACGGGGGAAAGCTACCGGAGAAAAGCCTCACTCAAGAAGCAGACAACATAGGTTCACCGTCAACCGGCCAACTTAATCGACGCTGGACCGGCCAAGATAGTTGACGCCGTACAACCAGTCGACTTAGCTCTGACATTAGGTGTTCTTCTGACACTTCAGGCGGCGGCTGGTTGAGCCCGGACACCAGAGAGCAAAAAACCAGGCTCTCCTCGTATTCCTCCTCTCCACAAACTACATAAAAACTTTCCGATAAGGATTTTTGACAGTAGTGGCAGTATCCAACGGGCACCTTCGTCGACAGATAAGGCTGAGACTCAAGGCAGTGATGGCAGAAATCCCTCAACTTGCATTTATGCTCTGAGCAATGCGACACCCGCTCCAGGCTCCACGCCAGTCGATCGAACCTCTCTCCCGATGAATCGTCTTCGTGATAACACTTCGGACACCATTGCTTTTTCTTTCTGATCAAACCTCGAGCACTGTGATCGACATAATCATGAAGATGCATCAGTGTCATCGCAGCAACAGTCTCAACAGGTAGGCCAACCAGTTCGGAGACCTTCTGCACAATGGCCCCAGACTTGCTCGTCAACGAATTGAAACAGGTCGCAACCTCAGATTTGAGAAACCCTGAAGACTTGCCAACATCAATCGTTGAACTGATTAGCAACGCCGGTTTCAACGAGTGGTGCCAGGCGACGCGTCCCACGTAAGAAGTCAGGGATTCTGTCATTTCGCCCTCGCCTCTGGGCGCTATGGCGCGGAAGGTACTCCTTGGATGAGCGCATAGGTACTCTTCATGATACATGGACTGGATCCCTCCCTGGCTTCCGAACACCTGGCAGCTGCCGCTTCGGACGACCACGTTTCGATTTCTGTTCCGCTACGCCAGACATCTGAGAAGCACCGAGCAATTCGCGCCGAACCTCCTCTAGGTCAGGTTGACAGAAACAGTCTTCACCCTCCCTGATTTCCTCAACCATCCTCTTTATCGCTTTAAGCGGATGCATCGTGGCCTCAAAATGAGCCTGACTGAGGCTGTTAGCATCGAAGGCAAGCGCTCGCTTCATTGCTCGGTAGACCCAATCTTTCAAAATACCCACGCAGCCACAGCAGCCGATATAAAAATACTCGAGATCGGGCCTCAGCAACCTCTCATCAAGATTCATCGGCACATGGGCCAAAAGGCCGCTGTAGGCGTTGAAAAAAGACTGCTGATCGAGCTCAGAGCTGAAATCATATCTGGGGAACTGTATGTAACTGGTGACCCGATTCATCTGGGCGCTCCAATCCATCATGAAGCAGAGCTCATAGGTCCCAATGCCGACCAGCGTGCAGCCGGTGCGCGAAGAAATGGATTTTAAAACGTCATAGTACTGCTCGACCTTCCCAGTGCCGTGTTTAAAGAGATGCTGCAATTCATCCAGGATCAGTACTTGAGTCTTTCGGTCCTTGATGGCCTGTTCCATTTCGGTTCGTAGCCGAGCCACCGACATGTGCCCACCGGTCATGACATGACCTAGTTGGTGGTCTGTCGACGTTTTAATTTTCGATTTATGATCGACCAAGGGTTCTCTCAGAGCAACCAGAACTTGCCGGTACAATTCTTTCCAATCGAAAGCGGCCTGCGATTCCATCCGAAGTTCAACACAAACGCAGGGAATGCATCCGGGATCTTCGTGCCACTGCGGTACCAGCTCGCGGTATACATAGTCAGTCAAGCGCTTTGCGAGCGTTGTCTTTCCAACACCGGTGGGACCCGCCGCGATAATCATGTGTTTGCCCGTTCTTTCCTGCAGTGCAGTCACGGAGTCCTGAAACACACCACTCAACTTGTCATGCCGAAGCACGAAGCCTGAGTCAAAATAAGCGCAACGAACCTCATCACTCGCCTCGAATAAATCTGGTCGCACCTTTGTCTGGGGATGCCTCATCAAAAATCCTCCGGAATTGCCGCTGAATAGTCGATCTGAAAGGACAAAAGCTCTGAATCCAAGTCTGGTTCACTGGCGTGTTCATCGGGTTTAGGCGCACTTTTTAAATCAGCTCTGGCCACTCCTTTTTTGTGATCGTGGAGTTGCTCCTGATCACGCGCCAGCTGGCTTATCGAGAGACTTTCTTCTGTCGACTGAACTCGCTCGAACAAGCCGGCGATCTGGCGCATGGTCTGGTTTCTTGACTGGGCAAAGTTGGCGGCTGTTTTCCGATGCTCTTCCAGAAGCGCGTGTAACTCTCTTTCGGTTCGCCCCCGGAAGACTTCGTAATGACTGATTACACGACACTTGTGCCAGGTCTTATTTGCAAAGGCATAAACATGGCCAACATCAAAAGGGTCGTACCGAACATCCACCTTTTGCTTATTAAGGCTCGGCGATCGGAAGATGCTGTGCCAGTAATCCAGATGGTTAACTCGAATACCTGCTTTCGGATTGATAGAAACCTTGCCTCTTCTGGGCGGCGGAAAAGTTGAAATGATGAACTCCTGGTTGTACTCCATGGCTCTGACCTTGCGGCTGCCATGCAAAGCGAAGCTCTGGCTGTACTGATAGCTTGGACTGCAGCCCAGTGAGGGATGGTCTCGCTCCACGAAGCCTTCCAGATAATCTTCTAGAACAGAGCTCAAAGCTTCGAGGGTCCAGATCGCGTTTTTCTTCGGATTCATCTCGGCCGACATTTGACGCACATTCTTGGTTGGCTGGGTATTGCCTTTCAGTCGGTCGATCAACTGGGTATTGAGTGAACCGAAATAGCGCTCGATAAGCGCCCCATGTCGGGGCTTCCCCGTCCGGTGCTGTATGTTGCTCCCACCACGCGCCACCAGGGATTCGAAATAAACGCTGTGAAATTCCTTTCCGCCATCGACAACGAACGAGGCAGGGAAATACCCTGTTTTTTCCACCATGCGCCGAACACCGGTCATCAGGCTCCGGTAACTGGGAGGATCAAACATCAGCACAAAGCTCACTG
Organism: Marinobacter segnicrescens; assembly: GCF_900111555.1. Taxonomy (GTDB): domain Bacteria; phylum Pseudomonadota; class Gammaproteobacteria; order Pseudomonadales; family Oleiphilaceae; genus Marinobacter; species Marinobacter segnicrescens. The sequence continues at coordinate 6,428 of NZ_FOHZ01000001.1, read as the reverse complement.
GCATTCGGCTGTAGCCGTCCAAGAAAATGGTCAACCATGGCCTCCCCATGCTTCTGCCCGTGCGGCTGGAGACCAATTCAATATCCAGTTGAGTGTGGTCGGTGTGGACAACATCCATCGCAAACTTTCCGCCCAAGTCCCAACCCATCGATTGTGACATGTTGCTACCACTTTCTTGCTGGTAGGCAGCTTTACTACCCTCACGCGAACGGACCCTTCTAACAGGATCAATGCGCTTGGCGTAGCCGTAAAAGGTTTTCTCGGATGTTGAGGATGTCTGCGTGTCGTCACAGGCTTTCAAGAACATCGCGTAGGCATGCGATAAGGGGGGAGCGTTTTTGTTGAGGAAATGCTCTTCAAGAACTCGATTGATCAGAGAGATCGTTGCAGGTGAAAGCCTGCTAGACCGATTTCCACGGCCTGCAGTTTTGGGAAGCAGACCAACATAACCATCGCCAAGATTCCTCTGTGCAGCACGAAAACGAGATAGCCAGCTACGAATGGTTCTGTCCGACACCTGATTATCGGCAGCGACTTCCTCGATTGGACATCCATTTTCCAGAGCCCTGAGTGCCGAATATCGCTGATTTGCCTTTGCAAGATCGTCTGGCCCCGCATGTCGTAACAGCTCAAAAACCTGACCGTTTTCCTCCGACTCTGTGTAAGCAATCCCTTGCAGAATTTGTTGTTCTACCAGGGCCTTCGGAACGCATTTGATATAACCGCCATCTTCCTCGAGCTCGACTGACTCTGATTCCAAGCTCAGTACACGGTGCTTTTTGCCAAAAACATGTAACAGAGAACCCGGAGCAAGCTCCGCCGACCTCTTTTCAAGAAATGACTGGTCGAGCGCCTTAGCATCTTCTTTCGATCTAAAAACTTTGCAGTATTGCGGCTGACTGAGCAGATCTTTTTCGAGATTAACGTACACCACCTGACTCACAATAAGCGCATACAACTCGTCCGCCTCAATCAATCCTGTGTTAAGGATTTCGGCCAGGCGGAGCCACCGTGACTTACCGAACATTTCCTCTGGGACGGGCGTCTGATCCAGCGGCGCGGCGCTCCAGAAATCACCCAAAAACCTGAGATTCTCGACCAACCGAAGATTCAGATCCTGCTCAGTGCAAAGCCTGAAGTTGAGGCCCAAAGCTTCCGCATAAGCCTCAGCCGGAGGGCATCGATACCGCCCCGAAGTCTCATCGAAAACAATCCGCCCTGGGTGAGATTCGGCGAGTTTTATCAACCGCTCCAAAGGCTTCCACTCTTCCCACCCTATAAAGTCGTCGGCGATGACAAAGAAATCCGCCGTGCTTGCCGCCTTTACTCTACGTCCTGTTTTGCTGAGGTATTCAAGAAAAATCTTCTCACTGGGCTGGTCATAGTATTCAAGAACCGACCGATCGAACTCATGCTTATAGATGGCAGGAAGTTCTATCGAGAGACTCTCCGCCTGGACGGTATGCCTCATCTTCTTGCTGGCGAAAATATAAGTGGATGACCGCAGGGCCGCAGAATTCTTTACCCTCCTTGCGGGTGGGGAGCTCCTTATGGAGAGTGCGATACCAGTTCCCTCCTCAGACACACCGGCCTGAGCACACCTTTCAACGACGTCTTCTTCGGAGAGCATTTGACCACTCCTGCTTGATGGCCGATGATGTAACTTATAAGTTACTATTTGAAATTAGACCAAGGAGTTCGTATGTCAAACAAGCAGGAAAAACTTTTGGTCGATTTCGGCAAAAAGGTTCGAGCACTTAGAAAAGAAAAGGGGCTGACTCAGGAAAAGGTCGCGCAGATGTGCGGGTTCCAGCGCCCCTATTTGAGCGATGTTGAAAGAGGAAAAAGGAACATTTCAGCAAAGAACATGAGCACTCTCGCAGCTCAACTTGGCGCCGACCTTCAAGTGGATTTAGTGGAGTAGGTCAATACGATGCCGGGGCGTTTCTCGAGAACCGTTTCATCTGTCGCCGTGCCTGCACGTACAAGATCAGACTTCTCAAACAAAGTCTCACTTGATGAAAGCTACTAGGCATTGGAGAGCGTAGATTGCGGTTCGACCAATCCAGAACGCTTCATTCGCGAGTGGCTCCCCTTCTTCCAGCAGCCAGTCTCAGCTTGCGGTCGTACTTTCACGGGCACTTTTTTTCACTTTTGACCTGGCAGGCGAATTGGCTCATCCATTTGTCGACGACTTGCAACCCAGTCGCCTAAAACTCAGAGGGGTGATATGGGACTAACCCACTCACCCAGCCGGACGATACTCACTTTCATTTAGACGGCGATCTGAGAGTGTCCCAGTGATTGGATACTGACTTTACTACCCGCCACTCAGACTGACGCTGACCGGATTTTGCGAACCATATCTGACAGGGCTTCAATGCTCGGATCATCAAGAAGGTGCGCCCGGATAGAACTATTCTTCAGTCCCCACATGGCGATGGGCTTTTTGAACCACTCTGCCGCCAGCGACTCATGGCCTGAGGGCGTCAGATAAAACAGACCTCGATGCAGGCCCAGCAGCAAGCCAACCCGCTCTAAGACATCAGGTGGCAACCTTAGCAGCTCGCTGGACGCAACCTGCTCTTTCCAGCCGAGCAACCGTTCGATCGACACGCCCAGCAAAGAAGCCAACTCGGAGTGAGTGAGCCCCCAACCCTCCCGACGCTCCAGCAGCCAGCGAAGACCGGCATCGCCGTGCTGGTCAGTAAGTTTTGGTTGTTCATCCCCAATCATTGAAAGGCTCCATTTTCTGGGTCTGTATCACCGCCTAATCTGCCGCAAGGACTTCGGCTTCCGCAACTGGCGCCAGGTCCTTGGTGCTCCTGACCGGCTCACACACCAGTGGCGCCGGTATATGCGTTTTCATCAAATGGGCAAAGGCGTCCGTGTGATGAAAATCCGGATCCAGCCACAGATCAAAGTCCCTCGGCCTCAGCATCAAAGGAATGCTCTTCGGATGGATGTGACTGAACTGTGGGTGAGGCGGCAGCGTGATCACAGTGAAGGAGCTTACCTGTTCCTCCCCAAAGTGCCAGGATTGCCATAACCCGGCCAGAGCCGTGGCCTCTCCCTGAGGGTGAATATTATAGACCTGCTTTCCCTGCCACTCGTGAAACGCGCTGACCGGGACAATACAGCGATGGAAGGGATAGACTTTCTTCCAGAGCGGGCTGGAAGTGAGCCGGTCACTGCGTGCGTTGAATGTGTGGAATTTCGGGTTTGGCCGGTAGCCATGCCCCTCCGGACGGGGCTCGATCAGCAATGACCAGATACCGGGTTCCAGATAACGGTCACCGCCAGCCTCCATCACGAATTCGCCGATACCGCCAGGTGGCACATTCAGCTGAGGGCGCGGCGCAATACCTGGCAGACCAAGTTGCCCCATTAGCTCCTGGACCTCAGGTGAATCAGTCACATTGTAGCGCCCGCACATGACAAGCCTCCCAAACGCTATGTACCAAACGATCCTACGCCTGATAGGTATGAAAAGGCCATCCGCCGCCGACAGAAGCTGCTAGGATGGCATTTATACAGTTGCCGTGCCTGCTGCCATGCCTGTTCATCCGACAGTTTCTGCGCGGCAGACTTCGCGTAATCCCAAGCCATGGTTTCATCATGACTACCAATCAGACCAGAACCACTCGCGTGTGCGCCCGTGTCGACCCTGAGACGCACGAACGCATTACGCGTGCGGCGGAGTTTTCCGGACGGAGTATGAACCAATTTCTGGTCGACGCCGCGACCAAAATGGCCAAGGAAGTCGTTGGGGAAGCCACAACGATTAGGCTTACGAACGAAGAGGCTGACCGTATGATGGAGGTACTCAATAACTCCCATCCGGCTAATACTCGGCTGCGCGAGGCAGCACGTCGACATGCTGACCGAAAACATCGTCATAAGCCTCAAAAATCGGGGTAATTGATTCCCTTTTTGCTGGTACGACTGTGACCCAGCCATTTCAGTGCACGACGGGCAACTGCCGCCAATTTGTAGTGTAGGCCGGTGAGAGATGTGAACGTCGCATTGCATAGGCATTGTTACCTGCCTGCCTTGCGGTGGTCAGGGCACCCCGGGATCGTCGATTGATCTGATCCATCAAAGCCATAAGCCTTTCGGAGCGGGTGCCACCCCCGGTCTCAACCGGTTCTGCTTCAAACAGATCCGCTTGTCGTACCGACGTCGTTACCAGTTCGCTGACAAGAACGCCCGCTTTGGCGTACTGGTATCCTTGACGGTAGATGGATCTCAATAGCTCCAACGCCTTATCCACTATGACCCGCGAATCCTGGCTCGGGGTGATGAGCCTGGTCGTGACACTCTTGGAATACTGAGGTACCTCAGGCCTGAATGGATTGGTCCGAATAAACACCATGATCTCGCCAGCGAACTGATCGCCGCCCCTGAGCTTCTCGCATACCCGGGTGGCAAAATGCGCGAGAGCTTCTTCCAGGTCCTTCAGTTGTGTCAGTGGCTGACCGAAGGATCGGGAGCACATGATCTGTTTTTTCGGTTGAGGCGCCTCTTCCCAGGGTAAACAGGGGATGCCGTTCAACTCGCGGGCCGTGCGCTCCAGTACTACAGAGAACTGGTTTCGCAATGTGGCAGGGTCTGCCTCGGCCAGTTGCAACGCAGTGGTGATACCCATGTTTTCCAGGCGAGCCGTTATCCGGCGCCCGACACCCCACACCTCCTCGACTGGCACTCTTTCCATGAGGCGCCTTTGCCTGACTGCATCGGTCAGGTCCACAACCCCACCGGTTGCGGGGTACTTCTTGGCGGCGTAGTTCGCCAGTTTGGCCAGGGTTCGGGTCGGCGCAATCCCGACACAGACGGGCAGCCCGACGTTCTGGTAGACGGTGTCTTTCACCTGCCGCCCGAAGTCTCCAAAAGGAACTACCCGGTTGATTCCGGTGAGATCCAGGAAGGCCTCGTCGATTGAGTACACATCCACCCGGGGCGCCAGCGCTTCCAATGTGGTCATTACCCGTCGGCTCATATCGCCGTAGAGCGTGTAGTTGGAGGAAAAGACCTCAATGCCGTAGCGACGAATCTCGGCTTTGATGTGGTGTATCGGCACGCCCATTTTGATACCAAGCGCTTTGGCTTCCTTCGAGCGGGCGACCACGCAGCCGTCGTTGTTGGATAAGACCACGACCGGCGTGTACCGGAGATCCGGACGGAACAGCTTCTCGCAAGAGGCATAGAAATTATTGCAGTCCACCAACGCAAATACCGATGGCTTCATCCGGCTTTGGCCTGCTGACGATAGAGCGCCTCGCCCAACGCCTGGAAATACGCATCAAAGGCTGCATTAATTCGCTGGCGCTGAGCGCCCTGGGGATACAGTCCCGACCGGGCTTCATCCGAATGAACGGTGCCGTTGACCAGAAATTGGTTGTGCGGCTCGCGGTCTTCCACAAAGGCTTCGAACGCTCGAGCGCAGAGTTCCTCCGGCCGGGCGTAGTAGAGCACCTTCAACTTCTTGTCCGCTTGTCGGGACGTCTGGAACAGCTCGCTCGGTTGCGTCCCCTCTTCGTTCAGCAAAATGGCTTGGAAACACTCACCCAGAAGATCGTTTAATGGATGCGGTTTGCGCTGAACGCTGTCCAGCCAGGCACTCGATGCAAACGCGGTGCTCTGGGACGACCGAAAAGCCTTGGCCCCCATATAGTGATCGAAGGCATGGAACCATTCGTGGGCCAGACTGCCGGCACCGGCATTCTTGGCGAGGGCCAGTTGACGGGTGGCTGGGATGTAGTGAGCCGCCACGCCAGGACGACCGCCAATGCCATATTGGAGACCGAGGGTGCCGCGCAGGGAGATGAGCGATTCTGGGCCGTTCAATACCGTCATCAGATCGCACAAGGCCTGGTAGAAGCGAACGGCGGCACGATCTCTCTCCGGCTCTGTTACCCAACGGCCCACTTCGATACTGCGGAATTCAAATCGACGCCGGACGGTGACGAAGGACACAGGCTGTCTGCTTGTCATGACTTACCGCCACGACGCAGCGAGCGGACCACGTTGGTTACCACGCCAAAGACCTCCAGCACGTCGTCCTCACCCAGAACAATGGGGGCAAAGGCGGAGTTACGGGGTAATAAACGAACGGGTGGCGGGCTCAGGTGCAGCTGCTTGACGGTCATTTCCGAACGCAGACTGGCGATGATGATGTCTCCATGCCCTGCCCGAAGGGAGCGGTCGACCACGAGTACGTCGTCCGGAAAGATCCCGGCCTCAATCATCGATTCGCCCTGGACGCGTACAAAGAACGTCGCTGCCGGATGCTCAATGCACAGCTCATTCAAGTCCAGGGTTTTCTCGATGTAGTCTTCCGCCGGCGATGGAAATCCAGCGGAGATGCGCTCCAGGAACAGCGGAATCGAGAGCGCGTATAGGGAATGGTAATCACCTAGCAGAATGCA
>NZ_FOHZ01000070.1 GCF_900111555.1 Marinobacter segnicrescens | reverse complement strand
ATGGTGATCGCCCAGAGCTTCCTGGCCCGCACCTTTGGCTCTTACACCATGCAACTATTCGGAGGGGACGAAAGCGGCCGTATGGTGCCCATTCTGGGGGTGGCATTAATCCTCGTGGCTTTCGTGATCAACCTGCTCGGCAATCGGATGATTCAGGGGGTGGCTTCCTTTATCGGGATCCTGAAAATCGGCGGCATACTGATTTTCGGTCTGGTCGGGATCTGGATTGCCGACTCAGTCTCGGTTGATTTTTCGGAGCCCGGTGAAGCCGGAGCGCTGGGCAACTTCCTGGGCGCAACCGCACTGGGGATTCTGGCGTTCAAAGGCTTTACGACCATCACCAACAGTGGTTCGGAAGTAATAGACCCAAAGCGAAACGTCGGGCGCGCCATCGTGATTTCCATTGCCGCCTGCGTGGTGATCTACACGCTGGTGGGCTTCGCGGTCGCCAGCAACCTGTCACTGGCTGAAATTATCGAAACGCAGGATTACTCCCTCGCTGCTGCTGCGCGTCCCGCTCTCGGCGATTACGGTGTCTGGTTTACTGTCGCTATTGCCATGATGGCCACGGCGGGCGGTATTCTCGCCAGCGTCTTCGCGGTATCCCGCATGCTGGCGATGCTGACGGAGATGAAGCTCGTACCACATCGGCATTTTGGCATGCCCGGCAGCATCCAGAAACACACACTGGTGTATACCGTTGTCCTGGGGCTGATCCTCACCGCCTTCTTTGATCTGTCACGAATTGCCGCGCTGGGTATCGTGTTTTACCTGATTATGGACATTGCCATTCACTGGGGTGTGCTCCGTTATCTACGCAAAGACATTAAGGCCAACACCTGGGTGCCAGCAACAGCCATCTTGTTGGATCTTTTGGCGCTGGGCGGCTTCGTCTGGGTAAAACTGAATACGGACCCGTTCGTCATCGGCGTGGCAGTGGTCACCATGATTGTGCTTGCAGTCTCCGAGCAGATTTTCCTGAAAAGATCGCCGGAATCCGCGCAAGCGAAACAGGAAGAGAGTCACGCGCATCGTCACCATTAACCAGAATCAGGAAGAGAGGCTATTGCCATGATGGGAGATAACATGTTCGGGAACACCATGTGGGCAGGCCACTGGCTGTGGATGCTGGTGATTGCCATTGTGGTCGTCATTCCGGCCTGGCGTATTTGCCAGCGCACGGGGTATCCGGGGTGGATGGGTGTACTGATACTGATCCCTATCGTCAATCTGGTTCTGCTGTATTTCATTGCATTTGCAGACTGGCCCGCCGATAAAACAGGAGATCAGAATGGCTGAGCACCATCACGCCCATGACCACGATCACCACGCCGATAAAGAACCTGGCGGGCACACCGCCAAGGATCCGGTTTGCGGCATGGCAGTCGATCCGCATACCGCGGAACACCGCAGCCAGCATGGCGGTAAAACCTGGTACTTCTGCTCGTCGCGTTGCCAGTCCAAATTCGACGAGGACCCTGAGCAGTACCTCGATTGGGAAAAGAAACAGCAAGAGCCGGTAGCGCCGGGCACTATGTATACCTGTCCCATGCACCC
>NZ_FOHZ01000044.1 GCF_900111555.1 Marinobacter segnicrescens | reverse complement strand
ATCAACACACCCCCTTCCACCTTGGCCTTGTCGCGGGGCTTACGGGCGCGCGTGGGGACGATGGCGATCCCATAATGGGTAGCCATATCCTGGTAAGTTGGATTGAGGTCCGGCTCGTATCGGTGAGCCTTGGTAACGCCCGATTTTAAATTGTCGGGGACCACTAATTCCGGCACTCCGTTCAGGTACTGGAAGGCCCGGGTGTGAGAGCCGATCCAGTCCGGCAATGTCTGGCTCCAGGTGGCTTCGGCGTAGGTGTAATTGGATGCGCCCATCACCGCGACAAAGACTTGCGCGTCATGGATCTCTCCGGTGGTGCGGTCAATGACGGGCACAGTGTGTCCGGCATAGTCCACGAACAGCTTCTCACCGGCCCGGTGGTCCTGGCGCATCACCAGGTCCAGCTTGCCCCGCCAGGCCCGGTAGTGCTCGCAGAACCAGCTGTACTGATAACCGTCCGGGTTGGCTTGCCGATACTCCTGCCAGAGCAGGAACAGGGTGACGTTCTTGCCCCGGAGCTCATCGTGGATTCGCTTCCAATCCGGAATGCCTCGGGCCTGTGCCGGCAGATCCGGTGGTGGCGGGAACAGCCGTTGCTCCAGTTGGGCTTCACTCAGATCCTCTGGCAGCGGCCAGCCAAGCCCCGCCTCAGCAGCACGCCGCAGATACTCGCTCACAGTGGGGCGACTGATGCCGCAGGCTGCGGCAACCTGTCGGTTGCTCAGTCCTCGCTCCCACTTGAGGCGAAGGACTTCTTTGATTTTACGTATGGATAACCTCTTCGCTGGCATCTGGCCCTCTCCGGATGAAAAGGAGCAGAGTACCGTTAGTTATCCCGCGCCGGACGTTTTGATGGGGAAATCAGGCAGCCTGCCAGGGTGGCAGCTTTGCCGTGGAATCAGTGGCAGCTTTCGCGTGGAATGGGTGGCAGGCTTCGTCTGGAATCAGTGGCAACCTTGGTCTGGAATACGCAGGCCGTAGTGGTTTCCAGTCGCTCAGCAACGTCTTTGGCGGCTTCACCGGCATCCAGGGCCAAGACGATTCGTGCTCGATGAACGAGATTCTGGCTCAGCGTGCTTGTTCGCAACCAGCTTTCAAGTTCCAGTTGATCGTTTACCGTAAGATTAAAGGGTGCTGGTTTCCGGGCCAAAACAGAGTCTCCAAACTCGTGAATAACAGCTCGAATTATAGCACATTTTCGCTTAGGAATTACCCGGACGGGACACTAGGACAACGTATTGTCCAACGCGGCCCGGCTTTTTCGTGAGAAAGGGTTCGACAAGACCTCACTCAAGGAGATTGCAGAGGCTTGTGACATGCTACCCGGGAGCCTTTACTATCGTTACAGCACCAAGGAGGCGCTCCTTGTGGAGCTGATGCGTCGGGGAGTTGACCTGGTGACAGCGGAGGTCGAAACCGCGTACGCCAGCTCGGACGAGCCCGTACAGCGATTGCGCCTTTGCATCAATGCACATTTGCGGGCGCTGTTAGTTGATTCCGACACCGTTTACGTACTTTTATTTGAGTGGCGGTCGCTGGGCCCGGCGGCCCGTGAGGAAGTTATTGCTTTGCGGGACCAGTATGAGTCCCTTTGGGCCGAGATCCTCGAAACGATGATTGAGCAAGGCGTGATTCAGAAGAATGTTGATGGCCGCTTGCTTCGCCTGATCAGCCTTGGGGCGCTTAACTGGGTCGCAACCTGGTTTGATCCGAAAGGTGCCTATACACTCGAATCCGTTGGCGATTTTGTCTGGAAAGTCATCATGAACGGTGTGATCGAGCAAGATTCCGAGTTTGGGCCGCGCTCTGAAACTAACCTGGATCCGTGACTCCGCAGGGGAGCTTCGCAACGCACCATGGGCATCTAGATAGGCCAGAACCTGGTCAAAACCGGATTGTTATTGTCCGGGGCGTCCAGAGGGTACCGGATTGGCCATCAAAACGGGAACGCCCCTTCACCTCCTGGAACCTGACTTATCGATTTTTGCTCCAAGAACAGGGCGCACTGATTTGCGCCGTTCAGATCACTGCTCCGACGGTAATATCAGGAACGGAGCAGTCTTGGGAATTCACTTGGGCCGGTTCATTACCACTACTTATGCGTCACCTTTCGCCCGGTAACCAGCCATCATACTCATCATCCAGCCTGGGTACTCCTCCGGGATACGACTCACCTCGTCCAGGGCTGTACGCTCGCCATCAGACAATCGGATCTGTGCGGCCCGGATATTCGCTTTCAGCTGATCCGGTCGCTTGGCACCAACAATAACACTGGACACAGGCGTCTGGTGCAGCAGCCACGCCAGCGCGATCTGGGCCACGGTGACGGGTTCACCGTCAATCTGCTTTCCGTCAGCCACCTCACGCATGACCTTGATAACCTCTTTGCCCCGCTCGCGGTTAACCGGAGGGAAGTCGAATTTGGCGCGCCGGTTCTCTTCGGACACATCCGGACCCTCGTATTTGCCGGACAGGTAACCGCCGGCCAGTGGGCTCCACACCATCAACCCGACCTTTTCCGACGCCAGCATGGGGATCACCTCCCGTTCCAGGTCGCGCCCCACCAGGGTGTAGTACGCCTGCACAGACGTGACCGGGCACAGGTTGCGGGCCCGGGTGATACCGATGGCCTTCATGACCTGCCAGGCGGCCCAGTTGGACAGGCCCACATAACGCACATAACCCTGTTGTACCAGCATGTTCAGCGCCTCCAGGGTTTCTTCGATCGGGGTGGCCGGATCAAAGCCATGGATCTGGTACAGATCAATGTAATCGGTCTGCAATCGCGTCAGACTCGCCTTGCATTCGCTCATGATGTGGCCACGGGAAGCACCACGAGCATTGGGGCCCTCGCCCATGGGCCCAAGCACCTTGGTGGCCAACACAACATCTTCCCGGCGAACACCGAGGTTTTTCAGGGATTGGCCGACGATGCGCTCGCTGGCACCGAAGCCATAGATATTGGCCGTATCGATGAAGTTGATGCCGGCTTCCAGCGCGATCTTCACCAGTTCGTCGGCCTGTTCCTGCTGCAATTGTCCGATCAGGCCCCAGATGTCTTCATCGCCGCCGAAGGTCATGGTTCCCAGGCAGAGTTCGGAGACGAACAAGCCCGAGTTTCCGAGTGCTCTGTAGCGTAACGGATTGTTATCAAATCTTGGCAAGTTGTGAGTGGTCATGTTGCACCTCCTGATAACAGGTTAATGTCACGAATTTCTGTCGCATCTCATTCATTGCCATTCAAACGCCAGTGTTGTTCCCTTCCGAAGCACTTTGGCACCGAGCCCTTAAAAGTTGTGTAGACGCATCAAACGGAGCGGGATCTTCTGCGGTGCGCGCCGCCAGGTGGGCGCCTTCCAGCATGGCCAGGATTGCGCAGGCTTCTTGTGCGGGATCAGAAATGGACGAAATTGACCCATCCCTCAGGCCCAGTTCAAAGGTTGCCCTGATCCAGTCCAGCACCATTGCCCGAACGCTACCCACCCGGTTGACAACTGCCTCGGGCAGGCTTTCGCGACAGATTGAAAAGGCAACGCACAGGCAGACCGTCTGGCCGTCATGCAGGGCACTTCGGTACACAGCGATGAGAGCACTCAGGCGTTCGCCGGCGCTGGAACAGGCCGCCTCTATTTCAGCCAGCCGCTCTTTCAGGCTGGTGTGATACCGCTCGATCAAACGCTCCGACAAGTCCGCCTTGGTCGGAAAATGATAATGAATGGAAGCCTTTCTGATGCCGATGGCCTTCGCGAGATCCGCATAGCTGAATCCGTCAAACCCTCTTGATCGGGCGGTGCGCTCTGCGAGGTCCAACAGGGTGGTTCTTGTGTCACGGTTCATAAATCGTCAATGTTTAACATCGTTCACTCAAGCAGTTGCCGAGTATGGCACCTTGATCAGGGGAAGGTTGAGATTCCTTCCACTGATCAAGCCCTTTTTGGCTCTTTGGCAGCCCAGAAATGTTCAGGCTCCTGCTGGTTACACTTCAGGGGTCCTGACAAACCGAAGGTGCCCTGTCTTCATCCAGATTTTCGCCCCACGGGCTCCGGCCGTTGCAGACAACGCTTCTCCTTCGGGCTGGCGCAGCCAGGCATTCCTGCCCAGCACACCATCATTCACCGTGACTTCGCCGTCCAGGAGCAGCATCTCGATCCCGCCGGCCGCCTCTGATGTCAGGGTAGCACCGGGCTCAAGCTTGCGGTAAGTGACCGTTTCACGCTCGTCCTCATGCAGGAGCGAGGTGGAAACGCCCTCCACCGGAGCACCCAGTTCCGCTTCCATGTTTTTGCTGAACTGGGTGCGGTCCGCCGGGTCGAACTGCCAGAGCTTGACAAAAATCGTACAGCCCTCGGCAGAGCCAGGTACATGAGAGGTGGTTGGCGGATTCCGCACATAGGTTCCCGCAGGATAATCCCCATGTTCGTCCTGAAACACACCGTCAAGTACGATGAATCCCTCACCACCGTCATGAGTGTGCGCCGAGAACCGGCTGCCTGGCGCATACCGCACAATACTGGTGGCACGGGCCACTTCGCCACCGATACGATCCAGCATTCGCCGCTCCACCCCTTTCATGGGTGAAGGGCGCCACTCAAGCTGGTCGGTGTCAATGACCACGGGCTTTGTGAAATCTGCATTGATTTCCATGCTCTGTCCTCCGGTTAATCAGTCCGCCAAGCCAAAAGACCCGGGCATCAGCCGGTAATTGACGGACGAGCCGCGACCCGGGCACGCCAGGCCAGGAGATGATCCAGGTGACCGGGAATGTCAACCTTGGCGAACTCTGCAAACACTAGCCCGGCATAAGCCGTGATATCCGCAACAGTGAAACGGTCACCAGCAAGAAACTCGTTTTCCGCAAGCACCTCGTTGAGATAGGCCATCGTGGACTGAGCGACCTCTTTCTGCTTATTGCCCCAGTCAGGGCATTGCCATGTCTCGAGGTCGGGCCCCAGGCCCTGGGTTGCGTGGTGGAAATACGCGCCCACCGCATTCATCAAACCGGATTCGGCACGAATATTCATCATCGCAATAACCGCACGCTCTTTAGGCGAGGCGCCCGTCAGGGAGGGCCCGTCAAACACACCGTCCAGGTACTCAGTGATGGCGTTGCACTGTGCAATGCAGGTGCCATCATCAAGCTCCAGTACCGGTACGGTGGCATCGGGGTTCTTTGCCCTGAAATCACTGGTACGGTGTTCACCACCCATGACATCCACCGGGACAAACACCACTTTATCGGTGGCGCCCTTCTCGGCAAGGGCAATGCGAACGCGCAGCGGGTTGGGAAAGCCTTCGGTTTCGTAAATTTTCATTGATCACCTCTGTTGGTCATTAAGCATACTGAACCCAATCTACCTATTGGTAGGTAGTTGCGCAAGAGGCAATTTGATTTTCTGTTTCAGTTTGAGCCGCTGACAAGACATTCCAACCAGCGAAAAGGGGCCAGAGCTTCTCGCAGTATCACCGTCGGGGTGACTCTAGCCAGCGGTTTATTCAAGCCCGAATGAAACTCGAGATTACTGCTGTGATTTGATCATATTTTAGTTTTGTGGATTTGAGATCTAAGCTGCTTCAGAAGATCTTTGGAGCTCTCATAATACAGAGTGTAGTACTGGTCCAGATCAGCCAGCTTGGCAAGCGTTTCTTCATTGGTGATCGTTGCCTTGGCTTCGGCGATCACCTCCTTTCGGGCCTCGAGTCGTTTTATCTGTCCTTCCACCAAAGCGGCGTAAGGATGGGAACGCATGGCGAAAAAATCCTGGCGCTCACCCGGCATGGTTCGGCGTTCAACAATACCGAGTCTTTCGAGAAAGCACGTATTCGTACTGACGCTCGCCTTACTGACGCGCAACGTATCCACAAGCTGCGATGAGCTGACCGGCTCATCTGACACGATAAGTGTCGCCCAAATTTGGCCGGCAATCCGGGAAAAGCCTTCGGATTGAGCCTGAAGACCGAGGCGTTCAATAAACCGTCTGTCTGATTCAGTCAGTGGTTTCATAATCTGAAGATTGCGATGAACTCTGCCAACCCCCTCCCAACGCGCGATACAAATTAACCGTCGACTGCAATTGATCGCGCCGCGTTTCCACGAGATCAAGTTCGGTTGTAAACAGGCTCCGCTCAGCATCCAGTACCTCCAGATAACTGGAGGCGCCACCCTCAAAGCGCAACCGCGCAAGTTTAGTGGTGCTCCGCAGTGCTGCTACCTGCCGGGCCTGCGCTTCCAGGCGCTCTTCGGCACCACGCACCCCGGCCATGGCGTCGAGCACCTCCCGAAACGCTACCTGAATGGCCTGACGATAGGCAATCAGAGCCTGGCGTTGACGCGCCTCCGCCTGATTGACCAGTGCCTCGGAACGCCCGAAGTCCAGCAACGGGCCGACCAGCGAGCCGCCCAACTGCCACGTGGATGCCGAATCCTGGAACAAGTCACCCCCGGACGCACTTCGCAGGCCCAGCAGCCCCTCGAATGAAATCCTGGGCAGGAACGCCGCCCGGGCAACACCGATTTCGGCGTTGGCCGCAATCAACGCCTGTTCGGCTGCGGCAATGTCGGGTCGCCGGACCATCAGATCCGCCGGCCGGCCGGCAGGAATGCTGGCTGGAACATCAATATCACCGATGGTATCCGCTACGGCAATATCACTCCGTACAATCTGTCGTGGCTCTCGTCCCAGAAGCACTGCCAAGGCGTTTCGCTGAAGGGTGTGCTGCTCACGAAGCCTCGGAAGCTCCGATTCTGCAGCGGCAAGCTCGGATTCGGCCTGCCGCAGGGCCAATTCATTAATCTCGCCTCCTTCAAACAGGGACCGTTGCAAAGCAACCGATTCGCGGCGGGACGATACGGTGCGTTCCGCGATCTCAATCTGGCGGTCAAGGGCTCGCAAATTGAAGTAACCATTGGCCACCTCACCAATCACGGCCAGTCTTACGGCCTCGCGATTCGCGGCGCTGGCCAGCAGCCGTGCCCGGGCCGCTTCGCTGGCATTGGCTAGCCGCCCCCAGAGATCCAGCTCGTACGATAGAACACCGCCAACCTGGATATCATTGAAGGGTTGACCACCAGTACTGTTGACGGACTCCTCACTCGGGCCCTGGCGCACCGCGGAGCCCTCCACCTCCAGAAGTGGGTATCGTTCTGCCTGCTGTCCGGTAAGGAGCGCCCTTGCTTCGGCAACCCGGGCAGCGGCGAGCTGCAGATCGTTGTTGGCATCAAGCGCCTCCTCAACAAGCGTGACAAGTGCCGGATCACCATAGCCACGCCACCAGTCCAGAGGGAGTTTCTCGTCCGCCGAAAGTCGTGCGGACGTCCAGTTTTCCGGCATCGACGGCTCGGGCTTCTTAACAGTCGGCGCGAGTGAGCAGCCACCAAGTGACAACACCATCAAAGTGGTCAGCAATACCTTAACGGTCATCAGCCACACCTCCGTCTGCACGTTCGGGAGCGGCCGATGCCGAGCCGTCCTGGTCTCTGGTGCCACTCAGAAAATCCGTGATACGGCGAACGACCACATAGAACAGTGGAATAAAGAACGTCGCCAGTATCGTTGCCGAAATCATGCCGCCGAGAACCGCCGTACCTATCGCAATACGCGTGGTTGCACCGGCCCCGCTGGCAAAAGCGAGCGGCAGCACACCCATGCTGAAAGCGACCGATGTCATCAGAATCGGCCGCAAGCGCACTCGCGCCGCTTCCTTGGTTGCCTCAATCAGCTTCATTCCCTGATCCTCGAGTGCTCGGGCGAATTCCACCAGAAGTATGGCGTTGCGGGCAGTGACACCAACGGTAGTAAGAATGCCAACCTGGAAGAAGACGTCGTTAGGGAGGCCCCGCACCATGGCTGCAAGTACCGCCCCAAGTACGCCCAATGGAACCGCCAACATGACGGAAATGGGGATGGTCCAACTTTCGTAGAGCGCGGCGAGCGCCAGAAACACCACCAGTACCGACAGCGCGTAGAGCAGGGGTGCCTGGGCACCGGCCTGACGCTCCTGATAGGACAGGCCGCTCCAGGCTCCGGCCACGCCGTCCGGGAGTTGCGCGATCAAACGCTCAACCTCTGCCATGGCCTCACCGGTACTGTAGCCTGGCGCCGGCTCACCCTGAATCTGGCGGGACGGGACACCATTGAAACGCTCAAGACGCGGTGAACCATATTCCCAACGCCCGTTCGTCACTTCGCTCAGCGGGGTCATCTCCCCATCAGCAGATCGCAGATACCAGGCCTCAAAATCCTCTGGCAGCATCCGGAAAGGGGCATCGCCCTGAACATAGACGCGCTTGACCCGCCCCTCATGGAGAAAATCGTTAACGTATTGCGAGCCCCAGGTCACCGACAGAAGCCGACTGATCTCGGAAAGCTCTATGCCAAGGGCTTGCGCCTTTTCGTGATCGATGTCGACTTTGTAACGGGGGTTGTCCGCCAGACCGTTGGGACGCACACTCGTCAGAACGGGGCTTTCGGCCGCTAACTGCAGCAACTGACCTTGCGCTGCCATGAGCGCTTCATGCCCGATGGCACCACGGTCCTGTAAACGCAACTCAAAACCCAGGGCCTGCCCCAATGCCGGTATCGGTGGCAAGTTGAAAGCAAAAGCCCGCCCATCACGAACTAGCCCGGCAAGCGCCCGGTTCGCCCGCTGAATGATGGCGCCGGCGCTTTGCGTCTCAGGATCACGCTCACTCCATGGCTTGAGATTGACGAACGCCAATCCCGCGTTCTGTGCCCGGCCAGCGAAACTGAAACCAGCGATTGTGAAGAGGCCCTGTACCTCATCCTGCTCCATAAAGTAATCTTCGATAACCTCAATGGTATCGATTGTGCGCTGCTGCGTTGCACCGGGAGGCAGCTGGTACTGAACCACAACAAAGCCTTGGTCCTCCGCAGGCAGGAATCCTCCTGGCAACCGCAAAAAGAGAACCGCGACCAGTCCGACGATCCCGAAGAACGCAAAGGTGTAAATCCATGCGTGGCGCGCCGTATGGCCAACCAGCCGGACATACCCCCGGGTTAATCGTGCCAGGCCGGTTTCAAACCAGCCGAACAGTTTTTGCAACAGGGTTCTTTCATGTGTGGGCTTGAGTATCCGACCGCACAACATGGGGCTGAGAATCAGAGCCACGAGCACCGAAAGGACCATGGCACCAGCAATACTCAGGGAAAATTGCCGATAGATTGCCCCTGTGGAGCCTGGGAAGAACGCCATCGGGATAAACACAGCAGACAGCACCACACCGATACCAATCAGAGCGCTGGCTATCTGCCCCATGGACTTGCGCGTCGCCTCCATCGGGCCCAGGCCGTCCTCATGCATCACGCGCTCGACGTTCTCCACCACCACGATGGCGTCATCGACCAGCAGGCCTATCGCCAACACCAGACCAAACAGGGTCAGCATGTTGATGGAAAAACCGAAAGCCGCCATGATCGCAAAGGTGCCTAGGAGCACGACCGGAATCGCGATCGCCGGCACCAGGGTGGCTCGCCAGCTCTGCAGAAACAGCAGCATCACCAGCACCACCAGTGCGATCGCTTCGATGATGGTCTGCACCACTGCGTCAATGGAGGCCTCTACGAAGGGCGCCGTCTGGTAGGGATACCGAATCTCCACCCCTTCGGGAAAATATGGCTCGAGCTCCTGAACCCGCGCTTTAACAGCCTCTGTGACCGCCAGAGAGTTGGCACCCGGCGCCAGATTGATGCCAAGGCCGGCAGCCGGTTCACCATCGTAGAAAGTGTCAATCTGGACCGCACCACCACCCAGCTCAACGCGGGCAACGTCACCCAGGCGCACGCGGGACCCGTCAGGCATACTCTTGAGTAGGATGTTGCGGAACTCATCGGTTGAGGTGAGCAAGGTCTGGGCGGTAACCGTAGCATTGAGCTGCTGGCCCTCAACTGCGGGCAGCCCGCCGAGCTGGCCGGCGGTGACCTGGGCGTTTTGCGCCTCGATGGCGGCGCTTACGTCGGCAACAGTCAGGCCGTAATTGGTCAACGCCGAGGGGTCCAGCCAAATCCGCATCGCATATTCAGAGCCGAAAACCTGAACGCTGCCGACGCCGGTCACCCGCCCGACAGGTTCCGCTAACTCGGAGCTGATGAAGTCAGCGAGATCCAGTTTGCTGAGGCGACCGTCGGTAGAGACGAATGCCATTACCATCAGAAAGCTGGTACTGGATTTCTCGACGCTGATCCCCTGCTGACGCACTACCTCCGGGAGCCGCGGTTCCGCCAGTTTGAGCTTGTTCTGCACCTGGACCTGGGCAATGTCCGGATCGGTGCCCGCCGCAAAGGTGAGAGTAATCGTAGCCTGGCCTGAGGAATCCGCCGTCGACCCCATATAGAGCAGGTTGTCGATGCCTGTCATCTCTTGTTCAATCACCTGAACCACCGTGTTGGACACGGTGTCCGCCGAGGCACCAGGGTAACTGGCCTGAATTTCAACCGCCGGCGGCGCCACGGAGGGATACCGCTGGACCGGCAAAACGAAGATCGCCATGATGCCCGCCAACATGGCAACAATGGCCAGAACCCAGGAAAAAACGGGTCTGGAAATAAAGAAATTAATCATTGTGCGGGATCCTCGTCTTCGGAGGCGCTTTGCTGTGAACTATCCTTTCCACTGGCTTGATGGTCTTGGGTGGGATGTAATGGAATATCTGCAGCAACCGGCTTCACCTTGGCCCCTGGCCGAACCTTTTGCAGACCGGAGACGATGAGGCGATCCCCCGGTTCCAACCCCTTTTCCACCAGCCAGAAAGCGCCAATGGCCCGCTCTGCCTCTAACTGGCGGGCGACAACCTCACCCTCCGGGTTGACCAGCAACGCCGTGGCCTCGCCTTGCGGATTACGACTCACGCCCTGCTGCGGCGCCAGAATGGCGTTCTCCCGTACCCCCTCGCTCAGGCGAACGCGCACGTACATTCCAGGCAGAAGGTCTTCGTCAGGATTGGGGAAAACGGCCCGCACAGTGACCGAACTGGTGCTTTGGTTGACGGTAACATCCGCAACGTCAACGCGTCCCTTATGCGGATAGGGAGTACCGTCTTCGCGCAATAAAACAGTCTCGGCTTCATTTGAGCCGGCCTTAGAAGCCGCGCCCTCCTTCAGAGACGACCGAATTCGAGCCAGTTTTTCGACCGGTAGCTGAATATCGACATACATGGGATCAAGCTGAACCACGCGCGCCAGGACCTGGGGCTGATTGGCGGTTACCAGTGCACCCTCCGTGTACAGTGTCGGGCCAATGCGCCCGGCGATGGGAGCCTTGACCTCGGTATACGCCAGCTCGATACCCGCTGTTTCGACCATCGCTTCGGATCGGGAGACATCCGCCCGGGCTGCCTCCAAGGCCGACAGCGCCTCATCACGCTGACGCTTGCTGACCGCATTCTTCTCATACAGGTTTGACGTACGTGCCCACTCCCGCTGAGCCTGTCGCAATTCGGCCTGTGCGCGCTCCAGTTCTGCCTGGGCCCGTTGATGGGCAGCACGGTATCGGTTGGGGTCGATCTGGTAGAGGACCTCACCTGCCTTGACCTGTGTGCCTTGTTCAAACAAGCGCTCCTGCAAGATGCCCGTCACTTGCGGCCTCACTTCCGAGATACGGTAAGCGGCGGTTCGGCCCGGCAGTTCCATTGAAAGGTTCACACGCTGTGGCTGTATTTCAACAACCCCGACTTCCGGAGGCGGCGGTGCAGACCGTTCAGCCTTTGCCTGACCGGAAGAATTGTCACAACCAGCCAGCAAAAGAACCGCCAACCACATTGGCAGCATGCGGGCACCAAGGAGACGCGCCATCAAACTCTTTTCTGTCTGCATACAACTAACCTCTGAATGGGCAAAAGACTGAAAACCGTTCAATTCTTCCTTCACTTATAACCAGGTAGACAGAACGATCGATCCAAACTGATCGAAGCCGTCCTTTTCCTTGAATTCTTCGCTGCGCCACAGGTAGGTGTAAGCGATTTGCCAGCGATCCCAGGTCAATGCCGCACCGACCTGGGCATCGCCAACCCACTCGCGACTATCAACGGAGTGGCTGTCCTCGAAAGTGTTGCCGTCGAGCAGCAGGTTGTGTGCCATATAGCGCCCTTCAACGGCAGCGAAGACGTACCAGCTAAAGCCCTGATTCCGCTGAAAAGAGGATTGCCCGCCTTGTGCGGGTGCGACTGACGGAATACCGAAGCTACGATCAAGCCCTTCTCCCAAACGAACCCCCAGGCCGCCAGAAGCGTAGGTATACAGGTTGCCGAGCGCAAATCCGGCAGACGGCCCATATTCAAAGGCCAGCCCACCGAAATCCTGTTGCATAAGCCAGGCACGTTCGTAACCGAAGTTGATGACTGGCTCGTTCTCAAGCTGATTGTCCCAACCCCGCGGCTTGTCTGCCGCAATAAGATCGTGGAAATTTCGTTGGACCACTTCAGCACCGGAAGCCGGTCCTACGATGCCCACGTCGATATGCAGGCTATCTGCCAAACGCAAAACACCATGTTCCTTCTCGCTCAGGAGCGAAATCCCACCAAACAAAAGGCCGGCATAGGGACGGTCATCTTCAATAAGCGTTTCAACCTCTATGTCTTCCGGCGTATACATCTGTTGACCAAACCGGTACGTTACACCATCAAGACCACTGCCAGACCAGCCTGGAATAACATCTGTAAGGCGGCGGGTCCAATGTCGATCAGCGGGCTCAAAGGCCCAGATCGCCTCTACACCGTTGGTGTATTGACCATCGCCGCCGGCGGAGAAGGCATCGTTTTCCACTTTCAAAGTCAGCAGACCGTCAGCGGACGCTGATGTCACAAGAAAGCCCAACAACAGACCTGAGCACAAACTCCGATAACGCTTTCTGCAGTAACGAGATTTCAACGATGAGTCCTCCTCCAAAATTGACTCAAGTGGCTACAAAAGAATTTGCTCCCGGATGCTGACAATCCCCCCCCACTACGAGCCAACCATAAAGGATGAGAGGCTCTCTCGCGCACCTTCGTTTAGTCTGTTCAATATGAACTGAACGTAACACAACCAATCACTGACGGTGAACCTTTTAGGCGGCGAAGTTACGGATTCAGGTATTTTTCAGCGCGGCGGCGTTTTCCATAACCCGCTCAAAAACGCGCAGGGTGACTTCCAGTTCCTTGTCGCCAATGCCTCTAAGCATCTCGTCCCGCAACAAATTACCCCGCTCAGCCAGGTCGCTCATAAAGCGCTCGCCAGCCTTGGTAAGATAAAGCCGCCGGGCACGCCGATCACGTTCGCAGAACCGGCGTTCGATCAGGCCCTGTTCCTCGAGGCCGTCAAGCAGACGAACCAGTGTCGGGTTCTCAATGGCCATCAGGTGGGCCAGTTCCCGCTGGGTAAGCCCTTCACCACCGCGCTGCAGGTAGACCATGGTAGACCAGCGCGCCTGGGTGACATTCAGATCTTTCAGGCGCTCGTCCAATAACTTGCGCCAGCGTCTTGCTACCCGGGCATTAGCAAAAGGGAACTGATCTCGAGGGGTTTGCGGGTCCATGTCACTGTCCTTTTACTGACGATTGAGCAATAGTAAGCTAATCAGTGGGACGAACGTAAGTTACATCGTTCGGGTTTTCGCCAGATCAATATGCAACCTGCATCATCCGGCGGATTCCCAGGGCCAGCTCGTCGGCTTCCGCTTTCCGGTACGATATGGAATCTTTCACTCCTTCAGAGACAGCAAACCTCCAGCGGATGCTGATATACCTTTTACACCGCCGACTTTTCGGTGGTCGCCGCAAATGATGAGACGCTCGCATCGCGTACTTTGTTTGATCTGTTCAATCTGGACTGATCGTAGTATGACATAACATAAAGAATCAGTCTTGGCTACCCGAGATTGACTGCCCTGCCCGGATATAAGACGATTATCATCTCGAATATTCTGCCCGAGATCAGTACGGTCAGCACAAGTAGCTCCCGTGGCAGAGATAGACGACGGAGTCGTGGTGGGCGTCGAGTTTCTTCTTGAGCTCCTGATTCCACGGCGCCGCCACCTCGATGGTAGCCAAGGTGTCCGCGCAGAGGTGATTGCGGACGGTGGGGCATCCTTACTGCCTTGCGACGGTTCCGATTGTTCGTGGTTGTTTTTCTGCCGAAAAGGGTCAAGGATACCGCTACTGAGGTTACCATCGAGTAGGAGGGGGAGTTACCTCCCCCGTCCTCTCACACCACCGGGCATACGGTTCCGTACCACGGCGGTTCATGGTTGGCTCTGGAGCCGGT
>NZ_FOHZ01000051.1 GCF_900111555.1 Marinobacter segnicrescens | reverse complement strand
GGTAAGTCGCCGACCTTTGCCTGAAGCTTACGGGCAATCTTGACGGCGCTGAGCTTGGGAAATTGCTTGAGCAAATGCACCAGGTAATCCCGGTGATCGTCGAGGCGCTTGGTGCGTGAGGGATCTTCAATCTGTTCTGTGATCGCGTTCTCCTCCATCCGCAGATACTTGCGTACGGTGTTGCGGGATAACCCCAGTTCCTGGCTGATGGCGCGGATCGACAGTCCTTTACCGTTATCGTGCAGTGCCTTGATCTTGTGTATCACAACCCACTCCTTCACTGACATGCCCCCGGCCATCGATAAAAGCGGGGGACAGTAGCTGGTTCTGTGGCCTGACGGCCACCCGGGGGTGGGTCAAAATTAATGGCCAGTAGTGGGTCACTTTAATTGGCCACTAACAACGCCAGACATGACGATATCGGGGTGCTGGCATCAATAGGGGTAAGCGCGGTTTCAAGGGTCCTCGTCGGTTTATCATATTTGGGTGACTAAAAACCACCACGGATAAAATGATGATCGAGATGAAACCGTTAGACATCCAGACCAACGACCTAGCAGAGGAACTGGTAGGACGCTATTGCAGGGATTTGAGCAAGGGAACGCTGAAAAAATACCAAGCGAACTATTTACGACTCGATGGAAGAGATTGGCAATACTATTCTATAGAACATCAGCTCAAACAGAACACCGCCCAAGTCTACCGAGCCGCATGGTGCTTTCATCATGCCTATGCTATCAAGCGAATTTTGGAACGCCTGAGAACGGAAACGGACATAGAACACCGACATACTCTCAATCTCTTTCTTTTAGCAAAAGTTACAGAGCTCGAAGACGGCCGATCACTCTGCTATTCACCAGCCGTAAGACGAAAGAAAAAGTCTAAACGTAAGTCTCTTCATGGAAAGCCCGGCAACTGGAGAGAATGCATTCTTGGGGCTTTGGCAGAACCGTACAAGGTCTATGGCATTGTTACGGCACTTACGGGGTGCCGCCCATCTGAGCTAGGAAAAGGGGCGTCTGTGACGATCATAAACCAAGAACTCATCATCGAAATCCTCGGTGCCAAAGTCAGTGATATTACGGAGGGGGGACAACCATTTCGGCGCCTGACAATTAACCAATCTCTCCCCCTAGCCCGAGAACTTCTTGCTATCATGGAATCTCAGGAAACTCGCGAACTTTACGTAAAAACATCAAGCTACAGCAGCTGGTACAGAGCCTTCAAGCGCGCCGCCAAGTCTCTGGGCTGGGGAGACCTAAGTCCTTACTCTTACCGCCACCAACTCTCAGCAGATCTAAAAGCTCTCGGGCAAAACAACGCGTTTCTATCCAAAGTGCTTGGGCACCGGTCTTCCCGGTCACGCAGCAATTACGGACAGTTTTTGCAAGGGCGCTCAAAAGGGGGCTCAGGTCCGATAACAGAAGTCTATGCGCCGCTGGAGGTACGAATATACGACAGTCAGTTTTTGGACGAAACACCTTCCACCGGACCAAGCCTCGGTTAAGGCTTAGCAGTTCGCTAATGAGCCCAATTTTCTCATCGAGAATAAAAGAAAGCGGCTGAAAGTGCTATGATTTCAAAAGACTACCCAATCCACCAAGCACTAGAAGCCGTTTCCAAAATGGAACCTGAAAAACTGACCTTCTCGCCACTCATCCACCACCAGATTGAAGCCGGTTTTTCCGGAGACCAAGTCACCTCCGATACCGGATTACTGCTGCTTCGTGAAGTCGACAAACAACATCCTCTGACCCATAGCCTGACTTCGGTGCTACAAGACCCGCGACCACCAAGGCTGGTTCGACACAAGCTGGACACCATAGTCCGCCAACGTGTATTCGGTGAGGCTGGGGTCCACCAGAAGATCCGAACCCGCTAACAACCTCGGGGGACACATCAAGCCATAAATTACAAGATAGCAATCCTCAGTTCCAGACAACGAGCTTCTCTCCCCGGTCATCCAGGCGCCACCATTTCTCCTCTTCCACCGGGTCACCTTCCTGCCATTCGCCCTGGCTGCAGCGGATCTCGGTGTCCAGGGCTCGCCAGGCACTGCGGGCGCAGTCCAGGTCAGTGTTCCAGGGCAGATCCTCGCCCTCGAGCAACACAGAGCTGAACCGTTTGCCGAAGGCTTCCGCATACACTGTAATGCGCACCAGGCCATCGCCATAACGGCCTTCACCCTTGTAGAGGCCAGGCTTGTTACCAAAGGGAGTGAGGGGTACCAGCAACTGGTCGAAGTTGATTTCGAGCCACGCGGTCAGGCGGGCGGGCTCAAGGTCACGAACGTAGATTTCCAGATCCTGCACGGCGGGCGCCTCCGGCGACATCAGTTGGTACATGCAAGTCGGGATGATCGCTGCTGCCGGTCAGGGATTCAAGTTCAGCGCGGACATCTTCGGGAAAAACCTGGCGCAGGGTGCCCTGAGACTGACGCTCGAACCAGTCCACCTCCGCAGCGGTCAGTTCCAGCGAACACTGTTCGAATTCCTGCTCCAACGGTTCCACCGGCTCGCCGGTGTCCCGGTTGGCCTCGATGCGTCGAGCCAGGGTTTCCAGCTCCGACCGAAGGCGACGGCACTCGGCCGGACCTTCATCGGCCACCACAGCGACCCGAGCGGCTGCCCGCTCCAGCCACTCCACAACCTGCCCCGGGGTTGCCCGGTAGTGCAGGCCGGATACCGCAAGCCCCATGGCCGCATCGGTAATCCTTACCTTCCAGCGGGCTTCAATCACCGGCCGGTGAGCCACCAGCACAGCCTGGTTCTGGGAGCGACTGCTGGCCGGCAGATCATGGCGTATCATGGACCGGCCCATCACCCTCTCCATGCGACGGGCGGCTACGGCGTCGTCTTCCTGCTCAGGGCTGAGGAGCAGTATCGGACCGTTATGGTTGGGAACCAGTTGCCGGGCGGGATGATCAGGCTCTGCAAGAAGTGCCATCAGGTCGGCGGGCGAAAGGTTGTCCAGTAACAGCGCCGGCAGGGTGCCTTGCAAGTGATTGGAGTAATCCTGGAGCTGCTCGAGCGTCGCAGCGGTCTCCACCTGGTCGCGCAGGTCCATCAGGTAAAAATCCGTGCGCATGGCGGGCATCAGGGCTTGCAGCCAGGCGGTCTTGCCCGTCCCACGGTCAGCGGTTACCCAGATAAGCCCCCGGGGCGATGATGCCAGCGCAACGGCCAGGTCATCCGCCAGGCGATACCAGGCCGCATCCGTGATCACTACCGGATTGGCGGCCCGCCCGGTTGCCGGTATCTGACCCAGTCGCATAAACCCACCCCTGCCTACGGTGTGCGGGAGCTGGAAAGCTCCGCGTCGAAGAAAGCAACGAGCTTACCCTGCCCCGCCGATACCCGTCCTTCGCCTTGATCACACTTACGACAAAGAACGAGAATTTCGAGTCATTCAGGTATTCATAGCAGGAACTCCGTCACATTTCCTCTCTTGCAAATGCAACGGAATTCTGAGACTAAATCAACAAACGACTCATAGGGGAAGTTTAGACCCGATTGTAGGTATCTTCAAAGCGAACTATGTCATCTTCTCCAAGATAACTGCCGGTTTGTACCTCAATCAGCTCCAGCGGGATAACACCGGGATTGGTCAGGCGGTGGGTGACACCCAGGGGAATATAGGTGGACTGGTCCTCGGTCAGCAGGATCTCATCATCGCCCCGTTGAACGTTCGCCGTTCCCTTGACGACCACCCAGTGCTCGGCACGGTGGTGGTGCTTCTGCAGCGACAGCGAGGCACCCGGGTTTACGGTAATCCGCTTCACCTGGAAGCGTTCACCGCTGGCGACACCTTCGTAGGTACCCCAGGGGCGGTGGACCTTTTTGTGGAGTTTGTACTCCGGGCGGCCCTGCTCTTTCAGGCGATTGACCAGTTTTTTCACATCCTGCACACGATTGCGGTCCGCCACCAGCACCACGTCGTCCGTCTCCACAATCACGTGATCGCTAACGCCCAGCGCCGCTATCAGCCGACCCTCGGAATGCACGTAGGAGCCGGATACGTCCTCCAGGATCACATCACCATGGCAGGCGTTGCCATTCTCATCCTGGGGCTGGATTTCCCAAAGGGTGGACCAGGAGCCCACATCACTCCAGCCGGCGTCCAGTGGCACAACCACCGCGTCCCGGGTGTGTTCCATTACCGCGTAGTCGATGGAATCGTCCGGGCAGGCGGCAAACGCCTCCTTGTCCACGCGGGTAAAGTCCAGGTCGCCCTGACGGGCGTTATAGGCATTTCGGCAGGCTTCCAGTATGGCTGGCTGGTAACGTTCAAGCTCCTGCAGGTAACGGCCGGCAGAGAACAGGAACATGCCGCTATTCCAGTAATAACCGCCCTCATCCAGGTAGCGCTGGGCGGTGTCGGCGTCCGGCTTCTCCACGAAGGCGTCTACCGGCGACCAGGCACCCTGGCTGGCCCCGGCCCGGATATAGCCGTAACCCGTATGCGGGGAAGACGGCACAATACCAAAGGTCACCAGCTTGCCCTTTTTTGCCGCCTCGGCGCCTGCCGCCACAGCCCGGGCAAACACGTCCTCGTCTTTCAGCACCTGGTCCGAGGGCATCACCAGCATCAGTTCGTCAGGGTTCTGCTCGGCCACCGCCAATGCGGCCAGGGCAATGGCCGGCGCCGTGTTCCGCCCTACCGGCTCCAGAATAATGCCAGCGGTACGATCCGCCGCCAGTTGGTGCAGGTTAGCGGCCACGACAAAACGGTGTTCTTCATTGGTGATGGCCATAACACGCACATCACCGCCCAGCTTCAACCCGCGGGAAATCGTATCCGACAGCAGGGATTCTTCAGAAACAACGGGAATGAACTGCTTGGGGTAGGCTTCACGGGAAAGCGGCCAAAGGCGGGTTCCGGAACCACCAGAAAGAATGATCGCGAGCATGACGGGTCCTTATCGAGATAATGAAACAATGGTCAGGCAACAGCTTCCAGCAACGCCGGCTCATGTAATCTTGCAGGAGACAGGGAGAGCCCATTTGGCCACGTTAACCCTCCGGCTTCGATGAATACCCTGCGAACGTAATCTTCATCCGCCAGTGGCTTCAGTAACGGGCCATTGTGTGTGTCCAGGTAGGCTTTGACATCAAAGATGCCCTTTACGACATCGGAAAACTCCAGCAGCAGCCGTGAATTCCCAAGGTATTCACAGGTAAGAATCTTAATCACGATCAGCCCCCTGGATCTTGTCGAGTGGCTCAAATGATTGGGCCGAGGTGCCCTGCAGGGCACCCTAATTCTCCCTCAATTCCTGACGATGTTCAAAGCACCACTCGCGCACAATTCGCGCAACCTTACGGGGTAATTGACCAGCTTTAACATTACCGGTTTCTATCTCAACCAGTGCTTCGAAACCCTGGTATTCAACATGGATATGCGGAGGCGGATGATCATCGTGCCACATCCGGATGAGGATACCGAAGAACGTAGAAATAACAGGCAAGATCCAGCTCCCTCTGGATTTATGGTAGGTATATCAGCCCGGGCGACAGCACGCCCGGGCCGGGCTGGCTCAGTTTTCCTGCCAGCTCTGTACGGCTTCCTTACCGTACTTCTGACGCCACTCGTTCAGCGTCTTGTGGTTGCCACCGCGAGTCTTGACGACTTCGCCAGTGTGGGGATTCTTGTAGGTCTTCAACGGGCGCTTGGCACGGGTGCCAGTGGTGTCGACCTTGCCGCCCGCGATGGACGGATCAATAGCGCCCAGGATCTGCAGCACATCTTTCGGGGACTTCTTGTATTCGTCCATCAGTCCCTTGACCTTGTTTTCAAACTCCAGGTCGCTTTTCAGGGCCTGGTCCTGTTCCATCTTGTTCAGTTCTTCAGAAAGCTTTTCGAGCAGTTGTTTCTTCTGGTAGTAATCGTTGATATTTGCCATGAAAAATGAACCTTTTAAACTGGAATATGCGAGGATAAATTCTGAATCAATCCCTGAGTCACCGGCAATCATATAAGAATGTTTTTGAATAATAAAGAACCAGTTTCCAGATTATTATGAACAAATGATAAGAAACGGTTATTCCGCACTACTGATGTTTCCGAACACTTCCTGGAAACTGAGAGAACAAGTGATCCAACAGCTCGCATTTTAACCGGTAACAGGTTAACCAATCCTCAGAATGACCAGACGAATGGAATAAGCAGCACTGCCGTAGCCCCGACAATCAGGCTCAGCGGAATACCAATACGCATGTAATCAGTGAACTGGTAACGACCCGGACCATAAACCATCAGGTTGGTCTGATACCCCAGCGGCGTAATAAAACTTGCGGAGGCCGCAAACATCACGGCTACGGCAAAAGGCAGGAAGCTCACACCCAACTGCTCGGAAACCGCCAGCGCAATAGGAAACATAAGCACCGCTGCGGCATTGTTGGTTATCACCTCAGTAAATGTAGCGGTCAGCAAATACACCAGCGCCAGCGCAACCCAAGGGGTAAGCGTACCGAAACTCAACAGGCTGCCAGCCACCCAGTTAGCCGCCCCTGTCTCTGACATGGCGGTACCCAGTGCAAAAGAGGAGGCAATCACCACCAACACCGGCAAGTCCACACTCCGGCGGGCGCGGCTGGCAGTGATGCAGCCGGACATGATCATCGCACCTGCGGCAAGGAAAGCAGCCTCCAGGATGCTCAGCAAGCCGGAAGCACTAACTGCCACCATCACCAGCAATATCCCGAGCGCAGTGGGTGCCCTGGAGAAGTCCGGCGGTGTGGAATCGTTCAGCGCGCTGACCAGCAGGAAATCCCGGCGGAAGCGGTACTGCTGGGCAAACTCCTGGCTCGCCTCCAGCAACAGGGTGTCGCCCATCTTGAACTGGATATCCCCCAGCTTGCCAGGCACGCGTTTGCCCTCCCGGGAGATGGACAGAATCGCGGCATTAAAGCGAGAGCGAAACCGACTGTCCCGCACGGTCTGGCCCAGGGCCGCGAACTCCGGCCCCAGCACCACCTCCACCAGGCAGCGCTGGTGGTTGGCCAGGTCCAGCTTGTGAACGCTGCCATTGGCGGGTTTCAGGCCCTGAATGCGGCGCAGCTCGCTGGCACATTCCGGTGCCCCCACAAAGTACAACCGGTCGCCGGCCTGCAGAGTGCGGTCCGGCTCTACGGCGGTAATCAGGCGACCCTGGCGGTCGATCTCGGTGAGGTAGCCGTAGTTCAGGGCCCGAAGGCCGGCCTCGGCCACTGTGCGCCCTACGAGGGGGCCAGGACTGACCACTTCCACCTCTACCCCGTATTCCCGGACCTGCTCCAGCTCCTCCTTAAGGCCACCACGGTCCGGCAATAGCCGGTTCGCAAACAATATCAGGAAGGCACCACCGACCAGCAACAGGGGCACACCCACCCACGCCAGCTCGAATAGCCCCAGATGGATGCCCAGCCGGCTCTGCAGCAGACCGTCCACCACCAGGTTGGTGCTGGTGCCAATCAGCGTACAGGTGCCGCCGAGAATGGCAGCGTAACTCAGGGGGAGCAGGAGCTTGGAAGCAGAGATATTCAGGCGCTGGGCCCAATCCTGGACGGCGGGGATGAACATGGCCACCACGGCGGTGTTGTTCATGAAGGCACTGAGGATACCGGTGGGGGCGACAAGGCGGGCCTGGGCCCCTGCGGACGTCTTTGGGTGCCCGAGCAAGCGACGGGCAATCCACTGAACCGCTCCCGTTTCCTTGAGGCCAGCGGCGACAACGTACAAGGTAGCAATGGTAATCACACCGGGGTTGGCAAACCCGGAGAGAGCCGATGCCGGGGTCAGCACGCCGGTAATCACCAGGGTAACCAGAGAGCCCATCAGGATAAGGTCAGCAGACACCCGGGTAAGAACCAGGGACCCAAGTACAACCACCAGCAAACCGAGCGTAAAGACGGCTTCCCACGCCATGAAATCAGGGCTCCTTACCCACTAACCTGAAGAGGAATAGCAAAGACCGCGCTAATAACCAGATCGCACAGTAGAACCGGAAAACGATGCTATTCCAAATACAGAATACGAATAAGGTAATTAGCGCAAAGGACGACGAGCGCAGTCAGCCGGCCTGGCCTGACTCAAAGATCAATTCCCGCTGCAACAGGTAACCGATCAGATGATCCACGCAGTCATCCACCGACATGCTTGATGTATCCAACCTGACTTCCGGGCGCTCTGGCGCTTCATAGGGGGAGTCAATACCGGTGAAGTGCTTGATCTTCCCCGCCCGTGCTTTTTCATAAAGGCCTTTCGGGTCACGCTCTTCACAGGTTGCCAGCGGAGTGTCCATAAACACTTCCACAAACTCACCGGCAGGAAACAGGTTACGCACCATGCGACGGTCGCTGGTGAACGGTGAAATAAACGCACTCAGCACAATCAGGCCGGCATCAGTAAACAACTTACTGACTTCACCAATGCGCCGGATATTCTCAACCCGGTCTTCATCGGAAAACCCCAGGTCCTTGTTCAGACCATGGCGCACATTATCGCCGTCCAGCAAAAAGGTATGGTAGCCACGTTGATGCAGTGCGACATCCAGGGCATTGGCAATGGTGGATTTACCGGAACCACTCAGCCCGGTGAACCATAACAGGCACGGACGCTGATGTTTATTTTCCGCCCTTTCGGCGCGGGTGACCTTATGGTTATGCCAGACAATATTGGAAGACACGGGCTAATCCTGAGCCGGGGAGTGAGTTACGGCATAAGATTATAGGTTCTGGTGATATGGACCGCAAACACCCCTCTCCCCCACCCTCTCCCCCAAGGGGAGAGGGAGTATTCTGATTCGAAACGACCTGCAACCCTAACCCGCTACAGCTAGTGTTCCGTCCGGGTATTTCCTAAGCGCATATATGCTATAATTCGAGCTATTATTCACGAGTTTGGAGACTCTGTTTTGGCCCGGAAACCAGCTCCCTTTAATCTTACGGTAAACGATCAACTGGAGTTGGAAAGCTGGTTGCGAACAAGCACGCTGAGTCAGAATCTCGTTCTGCGAGCGCGAATCGTTTTGGCCCTGAATGCCGGTGAATCACCCAAAGTCGTTGCTGAGCGACTGGGAACCACGACGGCCACGGTATTCAAGTGGCGTAATCGTTACACCGAACAGGGCCTGAGCGGTCTTCAGGATGCACCAAGACCCGGGCAAC
>NZ_FOHZ01000027.1 GCF_900111555.1 Marinobacter segnicrescens | reverse complement strand
GTTACGGCTAACCACGGATTTCCAACCCCGGACGAAGAAGGGCCAACCGCACCAGAGCACCACAGGCGTTGCCAGCACCAGTTGAATCCAGTTGGACATCTGCGGGGCTATAATGTGATCGAGTCCGGTGAGGTGCCCACCCATCTCCAGTACCAGTACAGGCAGGGCCAGCACCAGGCCGATCCAGAATCGGCGGGTCATGTCTTTGAGTTCTTCCGAAGGCCCGTCGTCCAGGCTTACCTGCTCGGGCTCTAGGGCCATGCCGCAGATTGGGCAGTCCCCTGGCCCTTGCTGCCGAATCTCGGGGTGCATGGGACAGGTATACATAGTGCCCGGCGCTACCGGCTCTTGCTGTTTCTTTTCCCAATCGAGGTACTGCTCAGGGTCCTCGTCGAATTTCTACTATGAGCTACGGATCACCTTTGCCTGTTCCCCGACAGCGGAACCGCTTGTTGTTTTCCGAGGCGCTTTGACAACGATCACCAAGCCGACAATTGTGATTCCTATCCCGATCATCTCCAGTGATGTGAAAGTTTCGCCGAACAAAAGCATTCCGATAGCGAGACCGAAAACAGGCGTTAAAAAGGTAAACGAATTGAGGTTGTTCAAGGGCGCGCTGGCGAGCAAGGCATACCAGAGCACAACCATCATTGCCGTTGCCGGAATGGCCAGAACGAACATGGCCGTCGTAAATGACCAAGTCCAATCAATCTCGAAGCCCTCGCCCAAGCTCACGGATGCTATTCCCAGAAACACTGAACCTATGACAAGCTGAATGCCCATCGACCAATAGATATCATCACTGCCGGCCTGGTATTTAAGCAGCACGTTTCCAATGGCGGTTCCAATGGCACCACCAAGAACATAGACGGCCCCTGAAAATCTGGCGTTACCAAATTCCATCTCTGGCATCGCTAGCACCACAACACCAATAAAACCGATCAAAAGGCCTACAAACACACGCCCGGTCACAACCTCTCGGACGATAAAAAATGAAAGAACCGCCGCAAACAGCGGTTGCGCATTAGCCAGAACGGTTGCAAGTCCTGGCCCCAGTTTGCCAGCTCCTAAAAACATCCCTCCAAGCCCCATGCCCGTGTAACTGAAGCCAATTGCGGCCAGTATCAGGAGCTGGCGAAGTGAATAACTGGGCCGACCACCTTTTGTAAAAGCGAGCAGAATCAGACAGAGCCCTGCCAGCAATGCGCGTAAAGCGGCAAAAAGCAAAGGTGGCGCGTCCGGCAACCCCACCACAATAAAAGGAAAGCAGATCGCCCAAAGAAAGGCGACAAGAACCATCCCAGCGACTGCACGTATCGAAAGTGATTGGTTCACCAACGGCTCCTTTATCTACCCATCAAATGAGTAGAGCTTTTGTTCAAGCTTGCCGCCCCAATCCGCGCAATCGCGGCAAAAACCTGGGAGTGTTGTCTGCATAGTGTCTCCAGGCTTCCCCGAACGTTTCTTCGGCTTCCCGTTCCTCACTGATCGATAACCGTGAATACATCCAGAGCAAAACCGGGAACATCGCCAGGGTTAACAGAGTCGGCCACTGCAGCAGGAAGCCAAACATTATCAAGACAAAGCCGACATACTGTGGATGCCGAACATACGAATAGAGACCTGTCGTAGCCAGCTTTCGCTCTTTTTGCGCCGCGTACAAGGTTCGCCACCCGGCGGCAATCAAGTAAAAACCTCCACCAATAAACACCGTACTCAACAAGTGGAAGGGGCCGAAATGGGGAGAACCCTGCCAACCAAAAAGCATTTCAAGCAGGTGCCCGCTATCGTGGGCAAGCCAATTTACATCGGGGTATTGAGTCTGAAGCCAACCGGATAGAAAATAGAGTGTCAACGGGAACCCATACATCTCAGTGAATAATGCCACGAGAAACGCGCTGAACGCGCCGAAGGATCGCCAGTCTCGTTGGGTCTGTGGCTTAAAAAAACTGAAAGCGAAGAAAATAAAGATCACCGAGTTAAGAACCACCAGCCCCCAAAGGCCGTAGTCGGACGAAGCATCAGTCATCGCGTTGGCCTCCGTTTTTGCCTGCTGGTTGATCGTGGTGGTTGTGGCCACCGTGACTCCCATGCCCTCCGTGCATAAACATATGAATAAACGGGCATGCAAGAAGGATTAACCACGGCAGAGCACCCAGAAGGTGAACCTTATGTTCGCCCCAGAGTAAAACCAAAGCGATAACCGCAAAAATTGCCAACGTAATCTTAAAACGCTTATCCATATAGAATCCCTTTGGGAAAAGCTTATCAGTGGGGCTTACTGGCTAGTAAGCCTCAAGCGATATTTGGTGACCTATCCCGTCCAAAGAAACGTCATCGATAATTTCCAGAGAGCCCGGATCAAGCACCCAGAGCCTGGCTTCGGCCCGACTGGTGATTAATAGGCTGCCATCGACGGGAGAGACCGCCAGGTGGTAAGGGGCCGGCGCCAGAGGCATGCTGTCGCGGGTTCCGCTGGCCAGCTCGATACGGACAACTTGGTTGCCGCCCTCGCTGGTCGCATAAAGTATCTGGCCATCTGTGCTTAGTCCCACGCCGTGGGGTTGCGGCCCAACATCGTATCTTGCCAGCACCTCACCTCTGGAAAGCCCAAGGACAGCGACTTCCCCCGAGGCCCCGTCATTCACATACACCCTCTCGTTGTCAGGGGAAAGCACCATGTGCTCAGGCCCACCGCCGACGCGAAGATTACGCTTGACGAACCAGTGCCGAGTATCCACTTCGCTGACGGTCCCGTTACCAGTATTGCTGACCAGTAAAGACTGACCGTCATCGGTCGCCACTACGTAGTTTGGCGCCGGGCCCGTGGCCAGGGTTTCAACGAGCTGTCCGGACTCCAGGTCAACCACACTGATCCCACCGCCCATAGGATGAGTGGAGACAGCGAATCGACCGTCAGGGGTCACCAGCACATGGTGCACGGGCCCTGGCACCTCTACAGTGCGAGTAATCGCGCTCTTGGCGGTATCCACAACGTAGATCCGGCCGGTATTGGCGTCTTCCGGAGCCGCGGTAGCTTCACCACCGTGGTGGGCCGCGTGCTCGTCCTCCGTCACGCCCTCCGGGCGACTGATCGGCTCTTCGCTGTCGTGCGCGGTCAGACTGCCAGCAACCAGATAGTGACCATCCGGAGTCAGGGCCGAGCCATGGGTGTTGATTGTCCCCATAATCGACGGCATTACCTGACGACTTCTCAGATCAATAATGCCAACAGAATCAGCTGTCCCCATGGGTACAAACGCTCGACGGCCATCTGCAATTGCAATAGTCGATAAACCTATCAAAGCGGTGATCGCGAATCCGGTAAACCACCCTTTTTTTGATCTATATTTCATAGTTCTGCCGCCTGAATCATCGTGTAGTACCAGTCTGCTACCTATCGGGAGAGTCTAAGATGGGTAGAGAGAGCCAACTTACCTAGCGATAGTTCAACACGCGGAACTGAAACAGACCTGAAAACAGATCTGAAGTATGAATCTATTTGACGTAGATCACACATGGGAGATAGGTTTTTTTGAATTTCAAGTATGCGATTACAATCAGTGAAACTCTCGACCAACGGACTCCTGATGCCCGAACCTATCCACAAAAACCAACGATTAGCCGACAGTCGAGCCTACAAGCTCAATCGCCATTGCTACTGCATCACTCTCGACCGTAAAGCGCTCAACAAGAGCCTCAGAAGCATTCTTATCGATGCTGGAAGTGGACCGTCAGAGTTCGCCGAGTTCGACCAGCTTTTTTCAAACACACCGATTTTTGTTCCCAGATCCGACATAGCTGCGATGGAAAGGATCGTCCAAGCGATCGAATCGGCCACCGAACTTCCGTCGTTTCGTGAACGAGTTCTGTCCTGGGCACCAAAAATCGCACAGTTCAATCCGGGCCCCATTGGGGCATTCATGGGTTACGACTTTCACCTGGGTCCCGACGGCCCCCGGCTGATAGAGATCAACACCAATGCCGGAGGTGCCTTCCTGAACGTTGTGCTGGCGAGAGCCCAGCATCGCTGCTGTAACCCATCTCAACAGACCGCAGTAACCCGTAGCGAGCTCGACGGATTCGAGGATGCAGTGTTGACGATGTTCAAACAGGAGTGGCAAAGACAGCATGCCACTTCGGTACCCAACTGCCTGGCGATAGTTGATGATGCCCCGAAGACCCAGTTTATGTTTCCCGAATTCCAGTTGGCCCAACAACTTTTCCAGACCAAAGGAATTGAGGCGTTGATACTCGATCCCTCAGAGCTTGTGTATGCCGATGGGCGACTGACAGCCCGTGGTAAGCCCATTTGTATGGTTTACAACAGGCTGGTGGACTTTTCACTGGACGCCACGGCTCATGCGGCATTAAGACGTGCGTATCTGGACGGCGCCGTGGTTGTAACTCCCAACCCCCGAGTTCATGCCATTCTGGCCGATAAGCGAAACCTGACCTTGTTGTCAGCCCCGCAGACTCTACTCGACTGGGGACTGAGCTTAGCGGATGCGGGCTGCCTGGAAGACGCCGTGCCGAAGACCCGGCTGGTTTCGAGTGAAGATGCTGCGGCGTTGTGGAGCGCTCGGCGCCAATTGTTTTTTAAGCCGGTTGCAGGTCACGGCAGCAAGGGTGTCTACCGGGGCGACAAGATGACCCGGCGTGTTTTCGAAAACATTCTGGATGGCGGCTATATCGCACAAGATCTCGTCCCCGCTGGAGAACGAACTCTACGAATTGACGATGCGGTGACCACCAGAAAGGTCGACATTCGCCTGTATACCTACGCCGGCAAAAGTCTGCTGGTTGCCGCGAGGATATATCAGGGCCAGACAACCAACTTTCGCACGCCAGGAGGCGGGTTTGCACCGGTCTTCCAAGTGTGACTATTCACACTACGGGCAGATACTGCCAGGTGATGTTCATGCTTGATCTGCTCCTGTCCATGGCTCAGCAGCCCGATGTTGCTTACAACCTTCTCTGGGTGCTACCAGGGGCTCATGATGCAGCGCCTTCAACAGGCCGGCAGTCATAGCAACAATAACCAGTGAGAACGGCAAAGCCGCAAGTATGACCGCATCCTGAAGGACGGCAATCCCTCCAGCCACCAGCAGCACAGCTGTCAGCACCCCATTGGCAATGGCCCAACCGGCTTTTGACGCTTTCGGAGGCTCAAGTTTTCCTCCCGACAAAATGATATTGACGACCAATGCGCCCGAGTCCGCAGACGTTATAAAGTAGATGCCGATGAGGAGGGTTGCGACCAGACCCATGACAAATTTAAGTGACTCAGGAGCTCCCAGATGCTCGATGGTGGCAAAGAGTGCATAGGCGATGTCTTTGTTGACCGCGTCAACGATCCCGCCGCCACTAAAGAGTTCGCTGTGGAGCGCAGCCCCCCCCATCACCGCGATCCAAACGAAGGTCACCAGCGTTGGTAAAAGAAGAACTCCGAAAACAAACTCTCTCAAGGTGCGCCCGCGGGATATCCGGGCGATAAACAGCCCGACAAAAGGTGACCACGCTAACCACCAGCCCCAGAAAAACACCGTCCAGGTCGATTGCCAGTTCCCCGGTTCATTGGCGCCAACATAGAATGTCATAACTAACAGGTTATCGAGGTATCCGCCGATTTCCTGAACCAACAACCCAGCCATGTAATCAAATGGGCCAATCACCATAAAAGCTGCCAGCAAAACCAGCGTTAGCCAAAGATTCATCTCACTCAATATCTTGACGCCTCGCCTTACCCCGGACACCACCGAAATCGTCGCGATCATGGTAACCACTGTCACCACTGACAACTCTACCCAAAGGGAGGCCTCCACAGAAAAAAGCCACTTAAGGCCAGTGCCAGTCTGACGGGCCCCCAGCCCCAGCGTGGTCGCCAGACCAAAAACGGTAGCAAAAACAGCGAGGGCGTCCACCAAATGCCCCCAGAACCCAAAGATTTTCTCGCCAATAAACGGAAACAACGCAGAACGAGGGGCGAGCGGGAGGTCTTGCCGATAACTGAAGTATCCGAACGCAATAGCGACCATTGCAAAAATAGCCCACCCGTTAAGCCCCCAGTGGAAAAACGACAATTGAATTGCGGTGGACGCTGCGGAGGGGGTAAAGCCCTCTGGAGCAAAAGGGTTACCCTGGAAGTGCATGATCGGCTCGGCAATGCTCCAGAACAGGAGTCCTACCCCGGTTCCAGCCGCAAACAGCATCGCCAACCAGGGAAAAAGCCGATATTCGGGTTGCTCATAATCTTTACCAAGACGGACGTTCTTATAGCGGCCCAGTCCCAACCACAATACAAATGCCGTCAGAAACGCAACCAGTGCCACATACCACCAGCGCAGCAGACCATCGACGGACGAAGAAACGTAAGCGAGCGCATACGCAAACTCAGACTGCCAGATCAGCGCGCCAGCGAGGGTCAAACCAATGGCTCCAATGCTAAATAGTGACGGCAAAATGGGTTGTTGGAGATGGCTATTGCCTATAACGTTCCGCATGATGATTAGCCTTTTGTTATACCCTACTCTGCCAATAGCGATGCTCGTAGAAATTACTCCAAAGTGCGCCTAACGTGGCGGCAAAGAGCAGCTCCTCGACCGGGACCCCAAAAACCCTGAACCCGCTGATCGCTTCGTTGTTCCAGTAAAGATCAACAAAGTTTGGGTGTGACCAGTTCATCGCACTGAAAAAAACGAAATAAAACAGCGAAAATATTGCGGCACCTTTTATCGCACCATCGAGAAGATCGACTCGACAAATAACAGTGCTGATGGCCCCAGCCAAGAGCCCCATAGAGGCGGTATATATTGAGTTGAGACTGGTGGTCAGTTCCAGGAAGGCAAACACTAAAACCGGGGAGCTCAAAGCCAACGCATGAAACCGATGCATCCTCCCCAGTTTATAGTCACTCGGTATTGACTTTGCTTTCGTGGTCGATCCGAGCTCATAAAGCGTACTGGCCAAGCCACCCACGGCGAAAGAGAACAGAATACTCTCGACATCAAAGCCGTAGTTTTCCCCCAATCCGAACAACGTTGGAGGGCTCCAGTATTCCGGGTAAAAAAGCGGCTCCGTTAACCCCAGGGGAGCGGTACCAAGACTCATTGTCAGCATTTTCTTCTTGTTGCGGGTAAAGACGAAAACCACACTCCACAGAAGCACCAACAACACGCTCCAGATCAAATAGGTATAGAGCATCGGCATAAAAAACCATCCTGGCTCAGTGTTTATTCACAAGATTGCGGGGGGCACCCTCGATGAAGCCAACAATGTTTTCGCCAGTGGTCTTGAGGATTCTTTCGACAGCCTCTTTCGTATTGAACGCACTGTGGGGGGTGACGATGACGTTTCTCATGTGCTGAAGAACATGGTTGGCAAACAGCGTTTCCAGATCATGTTCCTTGTCAAAAAAAGAGCGGATCAATTCCACCTCTTCCCTGATGGAGGGCTCATCCGGCAGTACATCAAGACCGGCAGCCGACACCTTCCCATCCGCCAGCGCGTGCAGCAAAGCCTGGGTATCAACAATGGAGCCGCGAGCGGTATTAATCAGGACAACCCCGCGCTTCATCCGGGCGAACTCCCTGTCCGACAGAAGATGCTTGGCCGATTTGCTGCCAGGAACGTGCAGCGTCACAACATCGGACTGCTCAAGAAGACCATCCAAATCGACGTAAGACACGTTATATCGGTCCGCGAATACGTAATCCGGCTTGGGATCGCAGGCAAGAACGTTCAGACGAAACCCTTGCGCGATTTCCACAACACGCTTACCGATAGCACCGGTACCGATCACTCCAAGGGTTTTGCCTTGCAGATCGAATCCCTGCAGGCCTTTCTGCGAAAAATCCCCCTTGCGAGTGCGATTGATCGCCTCTGGAATCTTGTGGCTAATGGCAAGGAGCAGCGCAAAAACATGCTCCGCAACAGTCTGGTCACCGTAGACGGGCACATTGCTGACTGGAATCGCATTTCTGGTGCAATACTCCAAATCGATATGGTCGTATCCCGTCGACCGGGTAGCGACAAATTTCAGATGCTCAAAGCACTCAAGTACCGAACGATCCAGGGCTGAATGAACGAAGGGTGAGATGATATCGGCGTCCCTGTATAACCCAACGTTGTCTATTCCGAGTTCCTCGTCCGTGAAGACAACCTCATGATTGCAGCAGGCATGCTGCAAAATATCGCACTCCCACTTCTCTGCCTCAAAGAACACAATTTTCATTAGCTTTCCCTGGCCAAACTCATTTTTACTCCGACCTCAGCACTGAGAGCCACAGGATAGGGCTACCAGTGAGAGGTCATCGATATGGTCGTTTCGCGCCTAGACTTTCTCTCGACGCAAACGCAGGGAGTTCATTACCACCGACAATGAGGACGCGCTCATTGCAAAAGCGGCAAAGATAGGTCCTATCAGGATGCCAAAGAATGGGTAGAGCACACCAGCAGCCACCGGCACACCCGCACCGTTGTAGACCAAGGCAAAAAACAGGTTCTGCTTGATATTTCGCATCGTCGCCTGGGACAACCGTCTGGCGCGGACAATGCCATCGAGGTTACCCTTAACCAAGGTAAAGCCCGCGCTCTCAATGGCGACATCCGCGCCGGTTCCCATTGCAATACCAACATCGGCCTGGGCCAGGGCGGGTGCGTCATTCACGCCGTCCCCCGCCATCGCTACCTTGCGCCCCTGGCTCTGAAGTTCGCGAATGATGCTGGCCTTGTCCTCTGGCAGCACATCGGCACGAATCTCATCGATACCGAGTTTACCCGCCACCGCCTTTGCCGTGCGCTCATTGTCGCCAGTTGCCATAATTATGCGGAAGCCAGCGGCGTGGAGGGCCTTGAGCGCAGCGGGTGTCGTTTCCTTGACCGGGTCGGCTACGCTGACAAGGCCTGCAACGGCGCCGTTAAGCACCACAAACATGACCGTTTCGCCTTCATCGCGTCTGCTATTGGCAACCTCCATCAGATGGCCACCGTCCAAGCCCAGCTCTTCCAGTAGTTTGGCATTGCCCAAAGCCACTGACTTGCCATCCACAACACCCTTGACCCCCTTGCCTGTAACGGCTTCAAAGTCATCGGCCTTTCCAAGCATCACGTTACGTGCCTCGGCGCCTGAAACGATGGCTTCAGCGAGCGGATGCTCTGACCCTTTCTCCAGTGTGGCCGCAAGCCTGAGGACCTCGGTCTCGTCATGACCCGATTCCGGCAGCACCGCCACTAGTCTGGGCTTGCCTTCCGTCAAGGTACCGGTTTTATCCACAATCAAGGTATCCACCTTGGCAAAACGCTCCAGCGCTTCGGCGTTCTTAATCAGCACACCTAACTGGGCACCGCGCCCCGTAGCCGTCATGATCGACATAGGCGTAGCCAACCCCAATGCGCAAGGGCAAGCGATGATAAGCACCGCAACCGCAGACACGAGCGCATACGACAAAGCTGGTACCGGCCCCCAGATGGCCCACGCCACAAAGGACAGGGCCGCCACGACAATAACCGCTGGTACGAACTTGCCGGCCACCATATCGGCAAACTTCTGGATAGGCGCGCGGCTGCGCTGGGCATTGGCAACCATCTCGACGATTTGACTGAGCGTAGTATCTGCGCCAACCCGGGTCGCCTCCATAACAAGGCTTCCGGTACCGTTGATGGTGGCCCCGGTTACTTTGTCTCCCTCCACTTTCTCTACCGGAACCGGCTCCCCCGAAATCATAGATTCATCAACGGAAGACCGGCCTTCAACAACAACACCATCCACCGGCACCTTGTCACCAGGCCGCACCCGCAGGTGATCACCGACCTTCACATCCTCCAGAGCAACCTCTGTTTCGGTTCCATCGGGCCGGATCAGGCGCGCCGTTTTGGCGGCCATATCCAGCAACGCACGTATGGCTTTACCGGTGCCCTCACGGGCCCTCAGTTCCATCACCTGGCCCAGCAGGACCAGCGTGACGATAACGGCTGCCGCCTCAAAATAAACGCCAACGTTACCCTCGGAGTCCCGGAAGCCTTCCGGGAAGATCCCTGGCACAAGGACCGCTACGATGCTGAAGATATAGGCCGCCCCAACTCCCATGCCGATCAGGCTGAACATATTCAGGTTCATTGTCCGAAACGAGATGTAACCGCGAGCAAAGAAGGGCCAGCCGGACCATAGGATTACAGGAGTAGCAAGCACCAGTTCAATCCAGAGTGACAAACGCTCACCGAAGAAGTCGCGAACCGCCATGACACCGATATAGGGAGTCATGGTCAAAATCAGCAAGGGCACTGAAAATGCCAGGGCAACCCAGAGCCGATGAGAAAAGTCCACCAACTCCGGGTTGGGCCCCTCATCTTCCGCGGTGGCCGATTCCTGCTCCAGTCCCATACCGCACAGAGGACATGCCCCGGGCTTTGTCTGTCGGACTTGAGGGTGCATGGGACAAGTGTAAACCACCCCCGAATACCCGGGTGGTACACGGTCATATGTTCGATCGTCGCCTGACGGTTTTTCATGATCTCCAGAACAATGGTGAGAGTGATCTGAATGAGAACTCACTTTATTGTTTTCCAGAGGCACAAGGTGCATCCCGCATTTCGGGCAATTCCCAGGCTCATCAGATATGACCTCCGGATGCATCGGGCAGGTATACTGGCCCTCCGACTCCTTCCCAGCACTATCTTTGATAGCAGAACTATTTTCTTTGGCAGACATCTTCCGATCATCCTTTCGATGGTTTCATACCGTTCGAGCCTCTCAAGGTTCGACCTGGTCATAAGCAATGTAGTTGCCCTCTACTGCACCCCATTCCACTACACCCGGCTGAACTGAACCTGAAAAGCACTTCTGCGCTTTGCATTTTTTTTGATCACCATCAACTTTTCGGTAAAGCCATTGCCCTGAGGTACACGTCAAACCGGACTTTCAGCTGAAATTCAGTCTTTGCCTATACTCTGTTCACCTAGAAAATATCACGGTTCGTTCGCTCCTCTTCAGAAACTGGGAGATACAAAAGATGGTCGGTCAGAGAATTATTCGTGTCGCGGTCAATGGTTATGGCGTTATCGGCAAGCGGGTAGCACAAGCCGTTGCGGTACAAAAAGACATGGTCATAGCAGGTGTAGCTGATGTCGCGCAGGACTGGCGAGTGAGGGCCGCGCTGAGTAGAGGATATGCCCTGTACGGCGCGACTGAAGAGCACGCCGTTGCTATGGGCGCAGCCGGGCTCGATGTTTCCGGCTCTCTAGATGACTTACTTGGAGCCGCGGATATCGTGGTGGACTGCACACCGAAACACCTGGCCAGCAAGAATATCGAAACCTACCGGCGGCTTGGCATCAAGTACATCGTTCATGGCGGCGAGAAACATGAAAGCACGGGCCATTCATTCGTTGCCGAGGCCAACTACGCGAGCGCTGTCGGCCGTGACTGCAGCCGTGTCGTATCGTGCAACACAACGTCGATCATTCGTACCCTGTCAGCACTCAAACGCCACGGCTTGCTGGACCGGGCACGGGGAACCCTTCTGCGCCGGGCCACCGATCCCTGGGAGAGCCATCAGGGCGGGATCATGAATACCCTCGTGCCAGAGCCGGAGATTCCCAGTCACCAGGGCCCGGATGCCCAAAGTGTCGACCCGGACCTGGATGTGGTAACCATGGCGGTCAAGGTTCCGGAGACACTGGCCCACCTGCACTACTGGTCCGTTCAACTGACACGTGAGGCGAGCAAGGACGAAGTGCTCGATGCGTTCCGCACCTCCTCCCGCATTGTTTTCCTCCGGAACAGCGACGGGCTAAGCGCGATCAACAG
The DNA here is from genome assembly GCF_900111555.1 of Marinobacter segnicrescens. Lineage (GTDB taxonomy): Bacteria > Pseudomonadota > Gammaproteobacteria > Pseudomonadales > Oleiphilaceae > Marinobacter > Marinobacter segnicrescens. Next base: position 25,688 of record NZ_FOHZ01000027.1, on the reverse strand, counting down.
CGTCAAGGAGTTGATGGCCGACCTTGGCCGACCTCACGACAGCCTGTATGAAGTCGCGCTTTGGGAAGACATGCTCAAAGTGCAGGGCAATGAGCTGTTTTATGCCTATATGGTCGACAACCAGGCGATTGTTGTTCCGGAAACCATCGATGCCATACGCGCACTGACCGGGGCCGAACCCGATGCGGAAACGTCGATCAGAGACACCAACGACAGCCTGGGTATCGGCTCTTTGGGGTTATAGATATGGACGGCAACCCCGGCGACGTCGCCTGTGAACCCGAGGGCGGGGCCGTGAAGGGTGTGTTCAGGCTGTTCGGTGAGGGAGACGAACTCTATGCGGAGATGATTCGCTCGGTCCGTGCTGCCACCCAGCGTATCTTTCTTGCTTCGTATATCCTCGCGGCGGACGAGGTGGGGACTGAACTGCTTGATGAACTGATGAAGCAGTCCCGCCACGGCCTCGACGTGCGCATTCACGTTGATGCGCTGGGCTCAAGCAGCGTTCTTACCCGAAAGCACCGACGCCAGCTCAGAGCCGCCGGCATCCGTCTTCAGCGCTTTCACCGCTGGAGTTGGCGGCAACCGATGCGTTACAACCGTCGCGACCATCGCAAGCTGCTGGTCATTGACGGCAAAACAGCGTACCTCGGCGGCTTCAACATTCATCGCGAAGGCTCGAGGCGCTATTACGGCCCAAAGCGTTGGCGCGACGTGCATGTGTGCTTCGAGGGGCCTCTGGCGGCGGAGGCTGACGCTCTGTTTGACGCCTTCTGGTGCGGTCACCCTGACTGGAGCCCACAGAGTCATACCATCGGTGACAGCCGGATCACTCCCAATACCACACGCGCCTGCCGCATCCAGCTGCGGTGCTCCATCAAAGACCAACTGGCTGGAGCATCCGACAAAATCTGGCTGGCGACGCCCTATTTCGTACCGGACCGGGGATTACGCAAACAACTTGCTCTCGCGGCCCGCCGTGGAGTCGATGTGCGGATCCTGACCACCGAAAAGACCGACTCGACCCCCGCACAATGGGCGGCCCGCGCCATTTACGGAGAACTGTTGGAACACGGCGTTCGCATATTCGAGTACACGCCCCGGCTAATGCATTCCAAAGTGCTGCTCGTTGACGATGTCTGGGGAAGCATAGGGACAGCGAACTTCGACTACAGAAGTTTGTTTATTAACTATGAACTGACGCTGATTTCCACAAACGAAGCCTTGAATGGCCAGTTAAGAAACGAGTTCGTAACTGATTTGCTGGATGCCAGTGAAATCACCGGCATCGCCTGGAAACACCGCGGCTTCATGAAAGGCGTGTATGACACGCTTGGCCTGTTGCTACGCAAGTGGCTTTGACGTGGGCCGGCTTAGATCGGGGCTCAACTTGCTTGGTATGCCGAACCAAGGTCCCAGACACCCGGTGCGGCAATGATTAAAGACACAGCGAGTGCTTTGGTGCGAGTCGAGTTAGACCGCCTTGATAATCTCAGACAGCCTATCTCTCACCTCACCCGCAATATGCTTGAGTTGCTCATTTTCGATCGCTGTCATGGATAACACGGGATCAACCGCACTGACTTCAACGCCCTCCGGGGTCTCGCGCAGTATGACATTGCACGGCAACATAGCGCCTACCCGGGGTTCCACGCCAATGGCTTCCCAAGCCATGGCTGGATTGCAGGCACCGAGAATTCGGTAGGCGAGCATGTCCTTGTCCAGTTTCTTTTTCATGGTGGCCTTAACATCAATTTCTGTCAGAACCCCGAAACCCTGATCGGCCAGGGCCTTGCGGGTTCGCTCATCCACTGTCTCGAAATCCACATTCTGAATTACGCGATTCATTGTGTAAGACATATACATTTCCTTTTCTTTGGGTAAACCGAGTGAGGCCTATAGTAGCCAGCCCTTCAATATCAACACCTAACCTTTTCAGAACCCATAGCGTACCCCCAGATACAGGTTATTGTTGTCCTCAAACTGACCGAAGAAGGTTTCCTCCTGGGCGCCGAAAAACAGGTTTCCGCCGGCTTCAACAGAGAGATGGTCATCAACCTGATAGCCCACCCGGGGGCGCAGGTACGCGTCCCGGTCCGAGGGCGAGTAGAACAGGAACAACGACCACTCCAGATTCTGGCTGTGTGTCAGCCATGTCAGCCGCTGGGTGAGGACGTGGCGATTCTCGTCCCGCACCGGGGCACCCGGGGGCAAGGCCCGCCGGTAGGCCTCAAACTCGCCCATGCGCTCAAGGTAGTATTGCAGGCCCAGGGTCAGGTTACGGGCAATTTCCTGCTCATAGCCGAGCAGCAGGCGCAGCTCGCTGTTGCGTACTGTGGGATCGTCGCCATCTTCAGCCCGTTTGCGCCAGCGATTTGATGAAGATGCCCAAGCCCTGACGTCATTGCTGGAGGATGCCAGCGTTGAATTTCTTCAGTCCGTCGAAGCGCCGGTGTCACCACTGGCGATGGGCCATGTTGCCCTGGATATGGATGTCTTTCCCATGGACAACAGCCAGACCCATAAAGAGGGTGTCAGCTACACCTACAAGGGTTACGACGGCTATGCACCCATTGCCGCGTATCTGGGCCAGGAAGGCTGGTGCCTGGGTTGCGAGCTACGCCCTGGCAGCCAGCACGCCAATAATGGTTTTCTGGATACCCTCAAACGGGTTTTGCCCCGGGCCCGGTCACTGACGGACAAGCCCATCCTGCTGCGTCTGGACAGTGCACACGATGCCCGTGACAATCGCGACTTCCTGCGCGAGCAGGACCAGATCGACTTCCTGATCAAGTGGAACCCTCGCAAGCAGGACCCCCTGGCCTGGGCGGACAAGGCTCAGGCCCAGAAGGCCTGGACACTGGAGCGCGACGGCAAGATGGAAGCGGTTCTGTCAGAAGACCTTCCGGACGAACCCGGTCTGCGCCGCATCGTGAAGGTCACTGTTCGCACCAGTGATGCCGCTGGCCAGTTGTACCTGGAGCCGGAGGTCAGCCTCGAAGGCTGGATTACTTCCTTACCAGTCGACGAGGTCAGTGACCAACAAGTCATGGCGCTGTATAGCGACCACGCCACCAGCGAACAGTTTCACAGTGAGTTCAAGACCGACCTGGACCCGGAGCGCCTGCCCTCCGGCAAGTTCGACACCAACAACCTGGTCATGGCCTTCGCAACGATGGGGTACAACGTGCTGCACTGGATGGGCCTGAGGCTGACCGGCCCGGATGCGCCGGTGCGCCACCCGGCCAAACGCCGTCGCCTGAGAACGGTGATGCAGGAACTGATGACCATGGCCTGTCGCCTGGTGCATAGTGGCCGGCAGTGGATCCTGCGCTTTGGCCGGCACTGTCCGGGCTTTGCCGTTTACCAAGATCTTTACGAAGGAATCGCCTCCTCCGGATAAGCCAATTCGACAACGGCCATATCTTAAAACCACCCGGGAAACCATGCCGGGGCAATCCGCTATTGCCTGGCGACCCTAGCTTGATCAAAAAACAGCCAAATCCTGGTGGCTGATCGACTTCAGCCTGCACGTTCCAGGCATTATCAACCTGCTTTTGGTCAAGTTTTCACTCACATTAGCGCCGATGGCGCTTTGCGGGGTATATTGGCCTGCAAAGTCACTGATTCAGGTTAGTGTGAGAATCAGCACGGTGATCACCAACGCTTTACTTTTCCCCGTAAAGACTGTTGTAAATCGATCCTCGCGCTCCATCGCTACAATGTCGCCTTATCAGCGCCTGAGGAGCCACTTTTTGACAGGATCGCCTGCACTATCGAATGTGCATCACATTTGTTGGCCTGCAGCAGCCCCGATGTATCCAGGGTGCCACCATGGTTTTCATAACCAAACGCCAGCGTCCGGTCAGGTCCGAGATCGAGAGGACGGCAGATTCCCAGCAATGCCTCTGGGCGCATATGGCAGACGAACACTCTGAGTTTTGTATCGTGGGGAAACAGCTCGGCCCTGTAAGAAGTACCAGACTGATGTCCTGACTCGATTGGATCCCGGGGACTCCGGAATCGACCGGGCTCGAGAAGGCAGACCACACCACTCGAAAGCCCTCTCTGAGCCAGCGCTTCGGCAACCTCAAGGCAAACCCGGAGTTGATAGGCGCCGACAGCGATCAACTGCACATCACCGGCTTCACCAAGAGCGATGGCACCATTCCGGAGCAATTGCACAGCCTGACGGCCGTCAAAAACGGCAGGCAGTTTTGCCTTGGGAACCGTCATGGCCCAGAACTGCCCCTGGGTTCGAAAACACTCGTTAAGGCACGCCACAGCACTATTGCAGTCGGGAGGATAGACAACGCGGGCAGTGTCACTCATTTCTCCCATCAGGACTTCGCCGAAGGCCGGATCCTGATGAGACTGCTCGTTCTTGCCGTTTTCCCAGAGGTGCGACGTCGCAATGACCGGCACGGATAACCATCGGGCGGGCCGACCGAGACTTTTCTGGTGTCGCGCAAAAATAATTTCCTGCCGAAGAGCGCCAATCATTTTCATGGCAAACGCTTCGTAGGACACCACCAGATTCATACCTCCCTTATTACCCAGAGCGGCGCTGACAACGGCCTCCTCATTCAGGGCTGTGATTACCGAGCCGTGAAGGGATTCCGCAAGGCCGGGCTCGGGCGTCAAGGTGCGATGCTTCAGAAGGTCAAGCGACTGGTTCATCTGATTACTACGCAATTCATCCGGGTTCCCCAGACGAATACGAAGCGCCGGGTTGGCCTTTACAAGGGCAACAAACTGCCGATCAATCGCCACCATGGGCGACTCTGATACCGCCGTTTGCAACCAGACCGGTTCGGGTACAGTTTGCAGCTTGACGTCACGACAACTCAGCGGATGATCCTTTTCCGCAGGCCGATCGTCTGCCCGGTGAGTTGCCAGCACGTCGCGGGCGCCGTGAATCTCGATCTCGGGCACAAACAAACGGGCAATGGATTCGTTAAAGTGCCTGCGCGAGACCTCATCAAATCTCGGTATTGCCGGAAGCGGGGTACCATGCGCCGCGTTTGAACCAGCACCATAGAAACCATAGCCTTTGACCGTCTCGGCAATCAGATAGGGGAGCTTTACAGGGTACCTCATGTGGCCGGCGCTGACCTGTTCGCTGCACGCCTGAAGCCTCGATTCGGCCTCGAAGATGCCCCAGATAAAGGCCGCAGGATCGCGGCCATCAATGAGTATGGGGTAAAAGCCATTGAGCTCCAGGTGCTGCCGGAACCAGTCCGTCCCCCCTTGCAGAAAAATGGTTGACCGTTGATCAATGCGGCGCCCGTTAGCAATCATCACCGGGGTCACCAGGCCACAGTCCTCGGCTCGCCACCAGCGGCTTGCCCAGTCGCTGCCCCGCTGCTCCTCAAATGCCCCATCACTGAGAAACGCGACCAGACGCTCCCCCGGCAGCGGCATGTGGGTGTATTGCAGTTCAGCGAAGCCCAGATATCCGCCCTCGATCAGCCCGCCGGCAGTGTGGGGGTTGACGTGACTGCCCAGGGGAACCCCCGGTGTGCCATCCGGAGTGACGGCGTAGCTGTAAAAGTCACTCACCAGCCGGGACAGCCCCACCTCGTCGAGCGTGTACCGAGCCTGCTGTTCTGGATGCAGATTGCCGAGCAGTATGTTGACGCTTTCGATAGCCGCCACACAGTGCCCCTGCCCCATCAGCCAGCTACGGGTCAGCCCCGCCAACGCGTTGGCGGCCGTGTAGCCAAGATAGGCAGGCACCATGTTCAGCGAACCACCGGTATGCCCCTGAGGATTTTCCTTGAAGTCATCCGCCGCCAGCGGCTGTCCGGACAGGTCCACTCTGCTGGCATAAGTCATGTGGGCTACCAGCCACATGGCCGCGTTGGTGAGGGTGTCTGCAGCCTCGAAAATAATCAGGGCATCGTCGAGCGAGTCATAACGCCCGGCACAAACGAGTTCCTGGCACAGGTCGAACACGCGCACCTGGGTCAAATCGGTATGTTCGATCACCCCGCGCCCTTTTGCCCAGTTGGCAAACTGGGGGTAACGCTGCCGGTATTGGGCAGCACGCTGCTGGATTCGATGTGAATCCTCAATGGAATAGCCGTTCATGATCTCTCCCTGATAACTCTACTGACGTTAATGGTGGCCTACTAGAAATCCTCGCCGTAAATATCCGGATTACCCCGGGTATTTGCCCGGTCTCACATCATTCTTAGTGGCGCAGTGGGACAGGCATCTTGCAAGATGAGCATGCAGGTCCCGTGTCCAGTTAATAAGTTCTCCGAAGGTTTTAATATCCATCTTCCCTTTCCCTTATGTTGTTTCGTTTTGACAATTACGCCAGCAGACAGCCATTACCTACCACTAAAACTCATGAGCCTGAATTCATGCTGAAAAAATCCAACAAAAGATGAAAAAAGAGCCTCTCTATAATGAGGAATTGATACGCATCAAACTTTCCACTTTGGCAATTCTTCAGCACCGGAGAATCCGATGGGAACCACCTTCCGCCCCTATTCACCTGATCAGGAACTGCTTCTTCCCCCGAGCCTGAACGAGTGGCTGCCCGAAGGGCATCTGGCCTATTTCATCAGTGACGTGGTCGAGGAACTGGATCTGAGTGCCTTCTACGCCCGGTATGAAGGGAGCGGTCGGCGCAACTCGCCTTTCGATCCGCGGATGATGTTGAAGGTGTTGATCTATGCGTACGCGACCGGCGTGTTTTCATCACGAAAGATCGCCCGGAAGTTGGAAGAAGATGTCGCCCTTCGGGTCCTGGCGGCTGGCAATGATTCAGGTTACTGATGAAAATGAATAATCACGGTAATCCTGATGCCTATGCGCCGTATCCTCTTGGCCGTGTAGCGACAAACGTCAGGCACTCACCCAACCGATCTCATTGTACCCGGCGTCGAAAGACCCAAAGGGAGAAAATAAACAGCGTGACACCGATTACCAGCAAGGCGAGAGCCTCATCCCAGAGAACCGCCAGGCCGGCGCCTTTGAGGAAAATACCGACGATGATATCCATGTAATAACGCAGTGGACTCAGCAGGGAGAGGCTTTGCAGGAAAGGCGGCATGGCTTCTACCGGCGTCAAACTGCCCGACAGGAACATCAGCGGGAAAAGTCCGAAAAAGGAGAGCAGCAACGCCTGCTGAAGGGTCCGGCTGTAGGCGGCAATCAGTACGCCCAGCGCAATCGCACTGAGCAAAAAGATGGCGGTCAGCACCAGAAATAAAAGCAGACTGCCCTGAAGGGGCACATCAAAGACTCTGACAATCACCAAACTCGGAAAGATGGACAGTACGCCCATGATCAGCGTGGGTGTGACCTTGGCCAGGAACAGTTCCAGGGTGGAAATGGGCGTCACCAGCAGCTGCTCGATAGTGCCTCGCTCCTTTTCCCGGACAATAGAGGCGGCCGGGTGAATAACGCCCACCATCATACCGGCCAGAGCAATCATCGATAACACGATAAAACCCGATGTTGTCAGATCGGGGTTATACCAGATACGGATCAGGGGTACCGCGACCCCCTTCTTCCCGGCAGCAGGGAGCGCTTCGCGCTCCTGGCGCTGGACGATCTGCAGAGCATCATTGACGGCATTGGCGGCAATGTTGGAATTGGTGCCGTCCTGGAGCAACTGGAGCTGAGCACTCTTGCCAGCGAGAAGAGCACCTTCGAACCCGGCGGGAACGACCAACACCATGGTGGCATCGCCTTTCTCCAGGAGGTCAGTGGCGGTTGCCACACGGGTTTCCTGAAATTTCAGGTCGAAGGTTTCGCTCACCGCAAATTTCTGGATCAACGAGCGACTCAAGGCGCTGCGATCCTCGTCCACCACCGCCAGGGGCAGGTGGCTTACATCAAAACTGAGCGCAACGGCACAAATGACGACTTCAATGGTGTAAAGCCAAAGTATCAGGGTCAGTATCAACCGGTCACGAAAGAACTGCACGAGCTCCTTGCGCAACAAACCAAATAAGGCAATTCCCATCAGGCCACCTTCTGCTTCATTCGCCAGGCCGCGAAGACAAATACCAGGACCGTATAGACGATCAACATCATCAGATTTGGCAGAACGGCTTCAAGGCCGGCTGATTTCAGTACGATGCCCCGGGAGATTTCCATAAAATAACCGGCAGGGAAAAGCCAGCTATACAGTTGCAGGGCAAGAGGCATGGTGAACAGAGGGAACAGAAAACCGGAAAACAAAAACGACGGCATCAAGGTGACAATCAGCGTTATCAACATGGCCGCCAACTGGGTACGGACCAGGGATGAGACCAACAGGCCGATACCCACCGTGGTCAGCACATAAACGAAAGCGGACGTCAGCAGCAGTATCGGGCTGCCGGCAATGGGGACCTGAAACCAGGCAAACCCCACCACCATGACCATAAGAATCTCCAGGAAAGCCACCAGACCGTAGGGCACCAGCTTGCCGACAACAAACTCGGTTGAGGTGACCGGCGATGCATAGATCTGCTCAATCGTACCGGTCTCTTTCTCACGCACGATCGCCAGGGCGGTCAGCAGGGGTGGGAACGCCATCAGGATCACGGCAAATAACCCGGGGATGACGAAATTGACGCTGCGCAGGGAGGGATTGAACCAGACCCTGGCCTGGACCCGGACGGCGCTCTGACGCGGGGCGGGGAAATTTGCGATTACCGCCTCGGCATAGGCCGATGCCAATCGACCCAGAACAGGATAGCCGCCGTCCACGATCACCTGGACAGGCGCCTCGTCGCCTCTGAGCAGTTGCCGGGCCAAGCCGGCTGGAATCACCACGCCCATGCTGATGGTCGAGCTTTGCAGTGCCGACTCCAGATCGCGGAGATCGGTCGTTTTCTGCTCTAATTGAAAATACCGCGAGCTGTCGAAACGGGCTGACAGGTCGCGGCTTGCCGGCGTGTTGTCCAGATCGTAAATGCCCACGGCAACCTGTTCCACATCCAGATTGACCGCATAGCCGAACAGAAAAAGCATGATCAGCGGCATGATCACGGCCAACGCAATGGTAACCGGGTCGCGAATTAGCTCGCGACTTTCCTTGACGATGAGGGCTCCAAGCCGATGAGCCTTCATGGTCCCAACGCCCGGGAATTGGCCGTTCCCGCCTGTTCTATGGCCGCCGTGAAGAGCATCTCCACCGTGGCGTCGGCTTCGAGGCCGAGCGAATGATTCAGCGATGATCGGCTACCGTGTGCAAGCAGCCGCCCGTCCAGCATTAACGCCAAACGATCACAATAGGCCGCTTCCTCCAGGTAGTGGGTAGTGACCAGCACGGTCATACCGCTGGCGGCCAGCTCACGGATAACCCGCCAGAAACGGTACCGGGCGACGGGATCGACACCCGAGGTGGGCTCATCAAGGAACAAGACCCGGGGCCGGTGAAGCAGGCTGCAGGCCAGCGCCAGACGCTGGCGCAAGGCACTTGAAAGATCACCGGTGAGCTTGTCGGGAATATCTGTCAGCCCCGTTACTTCCCTGGCCCAGTCGATCGCAGCCCGCGCCGCGCCTCCGGCCAGGCCGTAGGCATTGGCAAAGAAGCGGAGATTCTCCCAGGGGGTCAGTTCCAGATAGAGTGAAAACCGTTGTGACATATAACCAATTTGCCGGCGCAATGCGGTGCTACCCCCGCCGGAGCTCACCCCGGCCACCCGGGCGTTGCCCTCATCGATGGCCACCAGCCCGCACAAGGCCCTGATCAGGGTTGTCTTGCCCGCCCCGTTGGGCCCCAGCAACGCAAGCAGTTCGCCAGATGGCGCCTCGAAACTCACCCGGTCAACGGCCTTGAAATGTCCGAAGCGGACGCTCAGGCCGGTGGCCACCAGCCCTTCCTCTTTTCCCCTGTCTTGCCGGGCCAATTCCGGAAACTGCTGCTCGCCGGCCCTCCTGTCCGTCCGCAGCACAAACAGATCCTCGAGCCGGGGCTCGGCCGCCGCCAGGTGGGTTCCCTCGGGCAATAACTCGGCGAGCTGGTTTTCAGCGATGTCCGCGTTCATCACCAGTCGCAGGTGATCCGGCAACCACTGCACTGAATGGACGCTGTCAATTTGAGCCAGGATGCCGGACAACTCCCGCAAGCCTCGTCCGGTATCTCCAGCATTTACAGTGAACACCCTTCCGGCGGCGGGCCTCAGCAGCTCTTCCAGCGACCCATCCGCAAGAACGCGGCCCTGTTCCAGCAGCAGTATCCTGTCGCAGCGCTCCGCCTCGTCCATGTAGGAGGTAGCCACAACCATGGTCAGGCCCTGCGACCGGAAGCGGTCGAGCATGGTCCAGAGATGGCGCCGGGACAGGGGGTCGACGCCGAGCCCCGGTTCGTCAAGGATCAGCAGCTCCGGTTCATGGACCAGATTGGTACATAGCGACAACTTTTTCTGCATGCCACCGGACAGTTTGGCGGCGGGCCTGTCAGTAAAGCGGCCAAGCCCCGACATGGATAGCAACCTTTCTGAACGCTCCCGATAGAGTTCGTCGGGCACATCCCGGATGCGAGCGGCAAAGCTCAGGTTTTCCTTGACGCTGAGTCGATCGTAAAGCGTAAATCCCTGGGACATATAGCCAATCTGGGCAGCAACCTGCTTGGCCTCACGACGGGTATCGAAGCCCAGGACCCGGCATTCCCCCACAGTGGGGTCCAGGATGCCAGCCAACATCTGTAACAGCGTCGTCTTGCCAGCGCCATCAGCACCGACAATGCCCACTCGTTGGCCGCGATCAACGGAAACATCCAGTGGCTCGATGACAACATTGTCTCCGAATTGGCGGCCAAGGCCTTTGGCGACGATGGGTTCCGGGGAAGACATGACGGCTCAGCGCGCCGGAACCGAGAGGGTCGCTGGCCACTCGGCGTCCGGATCCCAGCGAATCCAGGCATCTGCCGGCATACCCGGTTTCAGAGCATCGGCCGGATTATCCAGCACCAGGGTAACGCCATAGACCATCCGAACTCTCTCGTCGGGCATGTGGACATCGCGGGGGGTGAACTGGGCGAAATCGTCAATCCTGCCGACTTTGGCGGAAAAGTCCCCGGGCAAACCGTCCACGCGGATTCTGGCGGGATCCCCCAAGCTGATCCGGTTGAGGATATCACCGGGGACATAGACCTTGAGTTCGAGCTGCTGCAGATTCACCATCGTGGCCAGCGGCTGGCCGGTATCGACAACCTCTCCCGTCTCCACCGCCCGGATCAGGATGGTTCCGGAGAGCGGCGCGGCAACCTCCGCTTTGTCCAGTTGCGATTCAGCCAGTGCCACCTGCGCCGCCCTTGCAGCCACCTGTTCTTCGGCGGCATCCTTCTGCCGCTGGAGAGACTCAAGTCGGCCCCGGGCCTCACTGACGGCATTTTCCGCCTGATCCAGATCACTCGAGCTGGCCAGATTGCGGGACCGCAAGTCCCGGATCCGCTGCCGTTGTTTCTCGGCATTCTGGAGATGATGACGCCAGGTGGTGATTTGGCTGTCGAAGCCGTCACGGACTTCCCGCGCCGAGGCCAGCTCGGCCTGTGCCGAGCGCAGGCGGTCTCTGGCATCGGCGGGGTCGATCACGGCTACCGTGTCGCCAGCCGAAACCTTGCTGCCTTCCGCGAGATGGTGCTCGATGACCCGACCGGCCACTTCGGCCGCGATCCGCACTTCCCGCCCCTCGATATGGCCATTGCCATAGACGATTCCCTGCGGCAAGGGCTCTTCCCCAAACAGAACAAAAACCCCATAAGAACCGCCGGCGAGCACCAACACCGCTATCAGAGACCAGAGCCAGGATTGGGATTTCACCAAACACTCCTTATGACATTACTGTTCAGGTTGGAGCCGGGATCAGGGCCACTGCCTCTCACTCCAGCCAATGAGATCGCCCACTCTAGCACTCGGCAGCCGCCGCGACCAAGGTCGTTGCCGGATCTTAAGCGGCTCATTCAGGTCGCCCTCGAAGATGGCCGTCAGGGCATCGTCAAAGACGCAAAATGGATTGGTAGCTTGCCACCTCCACCTCAAACCGGGTGTTCTGACGCAAGTGATCCTTCATGGCCTCCAGCGCATCAGGGTCTCCATGAATCAAGTTGATCGGCGTTTCGGGGGCTAAGTCACTTTGAGCCAGCCACTGTTCGATCTCTGTGAAATCTCCATGTCCGGAAAGCCCACTCAACACCTCCAGCCGGGCCTTGACCGGAATCCAGTCGCCGTGGATCTTGATCCTTTCCGCTCCATCAACCATTTTGGCGCCTCGTGTCCCCCCTGCCTGATAACCGGCAAAGATAACGGTTGTACGGTGCTGGCCGAGGAGACGTTTGAAGTGATGAAGAATGCGACCGCCCGTTGCCATACCGCTGCCTGCAATAATTACGTGCGGGTAGGCCTGATCAGCCAGCGCCTTGGAGTCCTGGACGCTGCGGCTATAATGAACGGTGCTGCACATTTCGTGGCATTCTGAACTGCTCAACCGATGCTGATCTTCGTAGCGGCAGTAAATCTCAGAAACATCAATCGCCATGGGGCTATCCAGATAAACTGGCAACCTTGGAATTCGTCCCGCCTTCATCAGGTCGGTGAGCATATGCTGCAAGACCTGCGCTCTGCCCACGGCAAAGGCCGGAATCAGTATATTGCCCCCTTTGTCGACGGTTTCATTAACGATGTCTGCCAACTGCGACAACGGGTCCGCATCGTCGTGGCGACGATTGCCATACGTTGACTCCAGCATCAGCATGTCCAGAGCTGGCAGAGGCGCAGGTGGCCTCATGAAAATATCATTGAGGCGGCCCACATCGCCGGAAAAACCGACGCATTTACCTTCCGCCTCGATGATGACACAGGCCGCCCCGAGAATGTGCCCGACCGGTCGCAGATGAAAGCGTATATCACCGAGCTGGATCACTTGGTGAAAGTCCACCGACTGAAACAGCTCCATGCAGGCTTCTGCATCCTCCTGATCATACAGGGGCTCCGGATTCTCATGCCTGCTCAGCTTATGGCGGCCGAGGTAATGTGCCTCCTCTTCCTGAAGATGGCCGCTATCGGCCAGCAATATGCTGCATAGCTCTCGGGTGGCATGATGGGTATAAACCGCCCCCCGGAAGCCCTGCTTGTACAACACGGGGATGTAGCCTGAATGATCCAGATGGGCATGGGTCAGAAGCACGGCATCCAGCGAGGCAATATCGAGCGGCAACGGTTGCCGGTTGCGCTTTCTCAGCCACTTGTACCCCTGAAACAGGCCGCAATCGACCAATACACGTGTCTGGCCGGTTTCAACCAGGAACTTGGAGCCGGTCACGGTTTCCGTGCCACCCAGAAATGTAATGTTCATCGGCGCTCACCCTCCACCTGATTGAGAAAATGCCTGACCGGCGGCACCAGCAACTCGCTGACATCGATCTCATTGCTGCTGTGTGGAACCGTGTTGGTGGTCACCAGCGTCTGCAGGCCGGTACCCAGAAGGTAGGTGTCCGAGGCCTCCGCAAAAATGCCATGCACCGCCGCACACAGGATGGCCTCCGTGCCTTGCGCCTTAAGTGCCCTGACACACTCGCCAATGGTGCGTCCGCTGGAAATAACGTCATCAATGATGACGGCTTTCCGGCCGTTATACGCCGAGATATCCGGCAAGGTGACTTCAACGCGCCGGTCACCCAGACGCTGCTTGGTGCCAATGACATAAGGATGGTTACTGGCCTGCGCGATACTTGATACCCATTGCTCACTTTCCGCGTCCGGACCTACCAGCAACAGACCGTTTTGCCCCCGTAGCCAATCCGCCAGCGCCGGTGCTCCCTGAACAACTTGCGTGGGTATGCTGTAGATTTCGTCAAGAGACTGGTACCTGTGCAAATGTGGATCAACAGTGATCAGCCAGTCGATATGTAAAGACAAAGACTGGGCAAACACCCTGGAGGTGACCGCCTCCCCTTCTTCGAAGCGTCGATCCTGGCGCATATAGCAAAGATAGGGCGCCACCAACCCAATCGACCTGGCACCGAGTTCCCGGAGAGTTTCAAAGAGAAACAGGAGAGCAAGGTATTTGGTGTCTGGATGCGTTAGGTCGGCCAATATTACGCAGTTCGCACCTTTGACTGATGTGAGCACACGTAAGTAGGACTCACCATCAGGGAACCTCCGCACCTCCAAACTTCCCGGCTCCAGATTGAGCCGATCACAAAGTTTTTCCCGTAATGGATGGGGAGCAAGGCTGAACAACACACTTTCTTCAGTAATGTCCACAATCATTCCTCTCGCTTTACAGTGAAGATTGCCGGCCCCATATCGTTAAACGCCAGCGCATAATCCTGCTGCCCCGGACTGTCACTGAGCAATTCATAGAGAGGCTCTCCCTTAGTGACTCTATCACCGACGGTCGCCAGTAGCCGCAGCCCTGCGGTAGAGCTGGCAGGTGCGCCTGCCAGCTTGGCGACACGGGCAAGCCGACGATTGTCGATAGACACGATTGTTCCGGATTCCGAGCACAGAACTGGGCGCCTAAAACGGGCTTCACCTAAGCTCTTCAGTCCCCCCTGAGCCTTTGTTATGCGCTTGAACTGCTCCCAGGCAGAGCCGTCTTGAAGTAATCGCTCTGCTTTGATCATCCCCTCTTTCACGCCAAGACCATCGGCCAGATCGAATAAATGGCCAGCCAGCAAGATGGCGCGGCTCCGTAGATCCTCCGGCGCACCCCGCTTTCCCTGCAACACGGCCAAAACATCACGGGCCTCCTCTGTCGGCCCAATCCCTGCACCAACCGGCTTGCTGCCGTCTGTCGCGATGCAGCGTACCTTCAGCCCACAGGCCGCCCCAACGCTTGTGAAAAGAGAGGCCAGCCGGTCGGCATCGCCGGGCGTTCGAACCTTGGCCGTCTCCCCCACCGGAATGTCAATCACCGCATGGGTGGAACCGGCAGCAATCTTCTTGGACAGCACCGAGGCCACGAGCTGGCCCTCACCATCAAGGTCCAGCGCTCTCTCGATGCGAATCAACAGGTCATCAGCCGGGCTGAGGTTCATCGCCCCACCCCAGGCGAGACAGGCACCGGTTTCTCTGACCACACGGCGAATCTCGTTCAGCCCAAGCCTCACATTGGTCAGCGCTTCCATGGTGTCCGCTGTTCCCGCCGGTGAGGTGATGGCACGGGAGGAGGTTTTAGGCATTACTAAGCCTGCTGCGCTGACGATCGACACAACCAGCGGCGTGGTCCGGTTGCCCGGCAGGCCTCCAACACAGTGTTTGTCGAACACACGATCCACGCCTGGCCAATCGAGCTGTTGTCCGCAATTCACCATCGCCTGGGTCAAAGCAACAATCTCATCGAAACCTAATCTGCCACCCGCACAAGCGCTCAGGAAACAGGCTATTTCGACATCGCTGTATTTGTGTGCGGAGATATCGGAGACAATGCGGGCCATCTCAGCCGGAAGCAAGCTGTGTCCGAATACTTTCCGACGAACCAGACTCAAGGATTCGATATAGGGCGCATGATGTACTGAAACCAGGTCAGACTGAGCCACCCCGAGCCGCTCTATGGCGATATCTGAAAGCCCCGCATACCCTTTGGGAACCGTTTCATCAGACGAAATATTGAGAGTTGCGATGATGGAACGTCCCTGCGAGGAAATTCCCACCCTGGAACTGGCGGAGAATCCTTCTGAAAGGCAGACATCACAATCATCACGCATGTAGACAACAGGTTCCTGATGAGTATTGATACCCATCTTGAAAACCCGCAACTGACCGGAAGACCCCGCCATATATCAACACCCTTTTACTGCACCGGAGAAAGATTTTCAGTGTCCTGATCAGAGGTCGTTCATACGCCCTATCTGCCTGGCCAATCGCATAGCTTCGTTCTCTTCCATGGTTAGCAACGACTGCAGTAATTCTTTCGCCTCGGGAATTTCGGCTTTGTCGGCCATGGTGCGATAAAGGTCCTCTATCTGATCATGGAAATCGAATACTTCTCTGCATATGCCCTCAAAATCCAGCTGTGCGTATGGCTCATCGCAGGTTCTGTGGGTCTTAATGGGATGGTGAGACAGGTAGTCGTAGACCCTTGTCTCCAACACTTTGGAATCGCCCTGCGACTTGAACTCGTTCACAATACGTTCCATTTCCGATTCATGGGTCGCCAAATAGTCCAGCAACGCTTGTGCTCGCGCTTCTTCATTCTTAGTGGCGCAGTGGGACAGGCATCTTGCAAGATGAGCATGCAGGTCCCGTGTCCAGTTAATAAGTTCTCCGAAGGTTTTAATATCCATCTTCCCTTTCCCTTATGTTGTTTCGTTTTGCCAATTACGCCAGCAGACAGCCATTACCTACCACTAAAACTCATGAGCCTGAATTCATGCTGAAAAAATCCAACAAAAGATGAAAAAAGAGCCTCTCTATAATGAGGAATTGATACGCATCAAACTTTCCACTTTGGCAATTAAGGGCTAAACAGCGGGAAGGATTCGCGTGCCTGCATCACGAGTCAAAATGGCAAGCGCGTCTTCCAGCTTACCAATACCACTGACACCCCCACTTTCGACAAAATTTCCCGCAGCAGCTATTTTCGGACCCATGGAGCCTGCGGGAAGGTCCAGCTTGCGGGCCTCATCGAGCGTCAGCTCATGGATGGGGGCGGCGGTGT
Organism: Marinobacter segnicrescens; assembly: GCF_900111555.1. Classification (GTDB taxonomy): domain Bacteria; phylum Pseudomonadota; class Gammaproteobacteria; order Pseudomonadales; family Oleiphilaceae; genus Marinobacter; species Marinobacter segnicrescens. The sequence goes on along the minus strand of NZ_FOHZ01000027.1, from coordinate 9,074 downwards.
CTTTGCCGAAGTTACGGTATATGGCATCCACATCGGTAAGGAGCAGCAAAGCGTCTGCACCCAATTGGCTGGCCAGTAGTGCGCTGGCGGCATCCTTGTCGATGACGGCTTCGATCCCGATCATGCTGCCATCGTCCCGGCGAAGAATGGGGATACCGCCGCCTCCGGCACAGATCACCACAACACCCTGTTCCAGCAGCAGTTGGAGCACCCGCATATCGGGAATTTCCAGGGGTTTGGGCGAGGGCACTACCCGCCGCCACCTGTCGCCATCCTGGGCAATGTGCCAGCCAGCGGCTTCGGCTTTGGTCTCCGCTTCTTCCTTGTCATACACCGGCCCGACAAATTTTGTCGGCTTTTTAAAGGCGGGGTCGTCCTTGTCCACCAGAACCTGGGTCAGCAGGGTTGCTACTGGCCGGTCATGATCCAGGGCATTTTCCAGTTCCTGCTCGATGATGTAGCCGATCATGCCTTCGGTTTCCGCGCCCAATACATCCAGGGGGTAGGCTTCGTCCGGCTTATAGGCGGCGCCCTGAAGCGCCAGCAGGCCTACCTGCGGACCATTACCGTGAGTGACCACCAGCTGGTGGCCTGCGCGGACGATGTCGGCCAGAGATTGGGCTGCAATCTTCACGTTGGCCCGCTGCGCCGCGGCGGTCAGGGGTTCCCCTCGCCGCAACAGGGCATTGCCTCCAAGTGCTGCTACCACAAGCATGTCGATCTCCTTGTCTCAGCTTCCAAGAGTGGCAACGAGCACGGCCTTGATGGTGTGCATCCGGTTCTCCGCCTGATCAAACACGATGGAGGCGGGGCTTTCAAAGACGTCTTCAGTGACTTCCATCGCATTAATGCCAAACTCAGACTGTATTTCCTTGCCCACGGTAGTCTCGGTGTTATGGAAGGCCGGCAGGCAGTGCATGAACCTTGCGCGGGGGTTGCCGGTTTTCTCCATCAGGGCAGCATTGACCTGGTAGGGCTGCAAGAGTTTGATCCGCTCTGCCCACTTTTCCTTGGCCTCGCCCATGGACACCCACACGTCGGTGTAGACAAAATCAACCCCGGCAACCGCGGCATCAATGTCCTCCGTGATCATGATCCGGGCGCCGGTTCCAGTGGCAATGGTCTGCGCTTCCTTCCGAATCGCTTCGCTGGGCCAGCAGGCTTTGGGAGCGCACAGACGTACGTCCATTCCCATCTTGGCGCCACCAATCAGCAGGCTGTCGCCCATGTTATTGGCGGCGTCGCCAATGAACACAAACGCCACGTCCCGCAGTGGCTTTTCCACGTTTTCCTGCATGGTCAGGAAGTCTGCCAGTATCTGGGTGGGGTGGAATTCATTGGTCAAGCCGTTGTATACGGGCACGCCGGCGTACTTCGCCAGCTCCTCGACAACCGCCTGGCCGAAGCCCCGGTATTCGATGGCGTCGTATACGCGCCCCAGCACCCGTGCCGTGTCCTTCACTGATTCCTTGTGTCCGATATGGGTGCCCGTCGGGCCTAGATAGGTGACCCGGGCGCCCTGATCAAACGCTGCGACCTCAAACCCGACCCGGGTCCGGGTGGAGTTCTTCTCGAAGATCAGCGCTATGTCCTTGCCCTGCAGCATTGGCACTTCGGTGCCGGCGTACTTGGCGGTTTTCAGGTCGGCGGAAAGCTTGAGCAAAAAACTGATTTCCCGGGGCGTAAAGCCCCTCAGGGTCAGGAAATGTCGGTTCTTGAGATTAAAAGCCATGGTTCTGCTCCTTCCTTGTCAGACTGCATCTCGTATTGTCGGGCAGCTCATGCAGCGCCCACCACCCCGGCCCCGGCCCAGTTCCGCGCCGGGTATGGCCAGTACCTCTATGCCGGCCGCTTCCAGGGCGGCATTGGTATCGTCGTTGCGGTCGTAACCGATAACGACGCCCGGGCTCAGTGCCAACACGTTATTGCCATCGTTCCACTGTTCCCGCTCCCGTTCGGCAGGGGTCTCGCCACCAGTGGCGACCACTTCCAGCGACGGGTAACCAAGGACCTCCGCAACAACATCAAACAGCGGGCGACTGTCCTGGAAAAACGACAGGTGCTTGTCGCCTTCTCCCGGACGCAGGTCGTAGCAAACCATTTCATCGGCGACTTCCTTGAACGTGGTGACTACGTTGCCGCCACAGAAGGTAAACACCGTATCCAGGTGCATGGCTGAACGGGTCTTGGGAATCTGGCAGGCGATCACCCTGTCTGCCGTGCCGTTGGCAAACAGCGCCCTGGCCAGCTGGCCGATGGCTTGCGGGGAGGATCGTTCCCCCATCCCCACCAGCACGGCGCCATTACCCACCGGCATGATGTCGCCCCCTTCCAGGGTCGCCAGCGCATGATCTGCAAGCGGGTCGCCCCAATGCACGTTCACCTTGCCGGCGAACTTCGGGTGGAACCGGTAGATTGCGCTCATCAGTAGCGTCTCCGGTTTGCGCGCAGCCCAGTACATCGGGTTGAGGGTGACACCGCCATAGATCCAGGCGCTGTTGTCACGGGTGAACAGGAAGTTCGGCAGCGGCGGCAGCACAAACCCGTGAGGCCCCAGGTGATTGCCAAACAGTCCGGCGGGATCGAAAGGCAGGTCGCCCACTTCCAGTCCGCCGATGAGGAACTCTGCCAGGGGCTGGCCAGGTAGCTCATCCATCCAGGCGCGGAGATCAGACACCATACCCACCCCGATATGGTTCCAGGTGATCCGGTTATCCAGAATCCAGGCCCGCGCCTCCGGGATATCGAGGGTGTCCGCCAGCAGTTCGTTAACGTCCAGCACCTCCACGCCCCGGGCGCGCATGATCCCGGCGAAGACGTCGTGGTCCTTCTGGGCCTGCTTGACCCAGAAGACATCATCAAACAGCAGTGCATCGCAGTTCGACGGGGTCAGTCTCCGGTGGGCAAGCCCTGGGCGGCAGACGATGACCTGCCGCAGGGTACCGGTTTCAGAGTGAACACCAAGTGTGTACTCAGCCATGTCGCATGCTCCTTTGCATGGGGTTATAGAAAGGGTTACAGAAACGCGCCAATACTGATCACCACACTGATAAAAATTGTGAGAATCAGTAGCAATGGCCAGATAAACGCCAGCCATCGATCGTAGGAAACACGGCCGATGGCCAGACCGCCCACCACCACGGCAAAGGTCGGGTTGATCAGGTTGACCAGGCCGTTGGCTGACTGGAAGGCAGTAACCACCAGGTCACGCCCCACGTTGGCAAAGTCCGCCAGCGGCGCAAGGATCGGCATGGAGAGTACCGCCAGGCCGGATGAGGAAGGCACGAAGAAGCTCATACCCACTTCGATCCAGAACATCAGGTTGATAAATGCCAGCTCCGGCAAGCCTCCCAGGGTGGTCTCGGCGCTGTGCAGGATGGTGTCGGCAATCATGCCCTGTTCCATAATCACCACAATGCCACGGGCCAGCCCGACGACGAGCGCCACACCCAGCAAATCGCGGGCACCGTCAACAAAACTGCTGGTCAGCTTTTTCTCACCCAGCCGGGCGATGATGCCGATCACGATGGCCGAACCAAAGAAGAGCGCGCCCATTCTGGCCATCCACCAGCCCTGGGAGGAAACACCCCAGATCATCACGATGAACGTCAGTGTGAAAATGATCAGGGCAATTTTCTGGGTGCCGGTGAGTTCGAAATCTTCCAGCTCATCGTGGCCCTGAAGGAACAGCTTGCGGTGAGCATCTCTCTGTTTAGCGACCACGGAGCGGGATGGATCGGCTTTGACCCGCCGTGCATAGCGCATAACGTACGCCGCACAAATGATGAGGCCACCTACAAGCAGCACAAACCGAAGCACAATGCCGTCCGTAAAGGGAATATCGGCAGCGTTGGAGGCAATGACTGTTGCAAAGGGGTTGATCGTTGACCCCAGCACACCAATACCGGCCCCCACCAGAATGATGGCAACCCCGGTGACGGCGTCATACCCCGCCGAGATAATGACCGGAATCAGAATGGCATAGAAAGCCAGGGTCTCCTCAGCCATGCCGTAGGTTGTACCCCCCAGTGCAAACAGCGTCATCAGTATCGGGATCATCCATATTTCGCGCCCTTCCAGTCTGTGCATGGCACTGCGGATGCCTGTGTCGATGGCCCCGGTGGCGTTCATTACTCCGAGAAAGCCACCGAGAAACAGCACGAACAGGGCCACGTCAATCGCGTTGGCCGCGTAACTGTCCGGGTCGTAAAAGCCTGCCGTGGGTGCCAGCATCACATCAACGAAGCCCTGGGGGTTGGGGTCCACGGTTTGATAGGTGCCAGGCACCGCAACTTCCCGCCCCACCCCTTCGTTCATGGAGCGCTCGTACTGACCTGCAGGGATAATCCAGGTTAGCGCTGAAACCAGAATGATCAGCAGAAACAGAATGGTGTAGGCGGTTGGAAATCGTGTTGCGAGATCCTGCTCCTCAGAGTCCAGAGATCTGTTTTCTTTGGTCATGTCAGTCTTCCTTTTGCGTGCCAGCAACTATGTTTCGGCTATCTCGTTTGGGGCTCACAATTTAATGTTCGGAGGATGTTTTATCCGTGTTCTGCGTTCGTCTACCCTAAGCCGTCCAGTCGGGTTCGCTTTAGCAGGAGTGCATTTACCGCAACAAGAGCGGAGCTTCCAGACATTGCGAGCGCCGCTACTTCTGGGCTTATCACCAACGGATAGAACACGCCTGCCGCCGCGGGAAAGGCGATGACGTTATAGCCCACCGCCCAGAACAGGTTCTGGTGCATCTTGCGCAGGGTAGCGCGCGACAGCTCGATGGCTCCCAGCACATCGTAGGGGTCGCTCTTCATCAGCACCACGTCAGCGCTCTCAATGGCCACATCAGTGCCGGCACCGATGGCGAAACCCACCTCCGCCTGGGTCAGTGCCGGGGCGTCATTGACACCGTCGCCCACCATGCCAACCTTCTTGCCCTGAGCCTGGAGCTCCTTGATCTTGTCTGCTTTCTGCCCCGGAAGGACATCGGCGATCACCATCTCAATGCCGAGTTCCCGGGCGATGCGCTCGGCGGTGGCCTGGTTGTCGCCGGTGAGCATCGCCACCTCCACCCCGCGTTCACGCATCTTTTTGACCATTGCAGTAGCGGTGGGGCGCGGCGCATCGGCAATGGCGATAAGGCCGACCAGCTTCCCGTCCTGGGCGACGTGCACCACGGTCTGACCCGCACTCTGCAGACGCGCGGCCTCGTCCTTCAGGCTCGCCATGTCGACCTTCTCTTCGTCCATCAGCCGGCGGTTGCCGAGCAGCACGGTCTTGCCGCCAATCTCCGCCCGCGCGCCCTTGCCCTCGATGTTGGTGAAGCCGGTCAGCGGATCAAGCTGCAAGCCTTCGGCCTTACTTTGTATCGCCTGGGCCAGAGGATGGTCCGAGCCCTGCTCCACCGTCCCCGCCAGTGCGAGGACCGCCTCCTCGGTGCTGCCCGCCACCACGACCACCTCGACCACCTGCGGCTCGCCCATGGTCAGGGTGCCGGTCTTGTCGAAGACCACAATATCCAGCCGGGTGGCATCCTCAAGTGCAGAGGCATTCTTGAACAAGATGCCGTTCCTGGCACCGAGGCCGGTGCCCACCATCACCGCCATGGGCGTGGCAAGGCCGAGGGCATCCGGACAGGCGATCACGAACACGGTGATAGTCAGGGTCACGGCAAGCAGCAGGCTTTGGCCGATCCACCAGAACCAGACGGCGAAGGTGAGCAGGCCGATCACGATGGCAATCACCACCAGCCACTGTGACGCTTTGTCCGCCAGCAGCTGCGCCGGGGCCTTGGAGTTCTGCGCCTCCTGCACCAGCTTGACGATCTGCGCTAACGCGGTGTCGGAACCCACCTTGGTGGCGCGATACCTGAAGCTGCCGCTCTTGTTAATGGTGGCCCCGATCACCTTATCGCCGGGCTTTTTTTCCACCGGCATGGACTCGCCAGTGAGCATGGACTCATCCACCTGGGACTCGCCCTCTAGAACCTCGCCGTCCACCGGAATCTTATTGCCGGGGCGGATCACGACGATGTCGTCCTTCAGAACCTCAGCGGTGGGAACCTCCCGTTCCTGGCCATCACGCAACACCGTGGCCTTGGGCGGCGCGAGATCCATCAGCGAGCGGATGGCGTCGGAGGCACCGGCACGGGCGCGCATCTCCAGCCAATGGCCGAGCAGGATGAACACCAGCAGCACCGCCACCGCCTCGAAAAACTGCACACCCGGGAAAAAGAGCGTGGAACCGACGCTGAACAGGTAGCCAGTACCCACCGAGAGAACGACCAGCACAGCCATGTTGAGCACGCCGTTTTTCAGCGCGCGCCAGGCGGCAACAAAGAACGGCCAGCTTGGCCAGAGCACGGCGATGCTTGCCAGTAATAGCAACCATAGGTCTAGCCGCAGCCCGAAGGGTGGCACCGGTGGTTCGAACATCCCACCCATGGGCGAATAAATGAAAATCGGGAGGCTGAAGATCAGGCAGACCCAGAAACGGTTGCGCATGTCGCGCACCATTGCCTGCATGTCCATGCTGCCGCCGTGGCCCATCTCGTGGGCCATCTCGTCCTTGGCGCCGGTATGTTCGCCGTGTTCAGCAGGATGCGCCGTATCGTCGTGGCCGGTGTGGGAGGCATGGCCATCGTGGACGGGCGTGGACACAGCCCCGGCTTCGGTCGGCGGGTCCCCCGGGTCGCAAACGTGCCTGGGCAACTGTTCTCCGGAACAGTGATAGCCGCACTCGTGTATCCGGGCCTTGATAGCCTCAAGGTCCACCGTCGCCTCGTCATAGGTGACGGTCGCGCTGCCGGCCACATAGTTGACCTCGGCCTTCTTGACGCCGGGCAATCTCAATAGCTGTTTCTCAACGCCCCGGGCACTCAGTACCGATAGCAAACCGTGGATCTCCACAACGGTATTTTTCATTCCTTGTTTCCCTTTCCTTATTTGCAGACCGGAGCTTTCGTCAGCCCGACGCGCGCCCGACACCGAGATGGCGATGAAGCCAATTGAAGATCGGGCAGAACACCAGCCCGACATAAGCGCCATATAGAAAACTCTCAATCAATCCGAGCAGAAATCCCCACCAGGTCAGCCACTTGAACGCCGGCAGCACCTGCTCGAGAAACGTGTGCATGTGCAGGCTTTGCGGCGTCACCAGTCCATAGATCACGCAAACGATGAAGGTGACCGCCGCAAAGAGGCCCAACGCCCAGGTAACCAGTCTTGTGTCAAGCATGTTCCGTCCTCCGTTAATGCCGATGGCCAGAACGTCTGTCCGGGTCGTTTTCCGACTTGTCCGGCGCACTATGTCCACCATGCCCGCCCCCGCCGTGACCACCATGTCCTCCGTGACCGAACATATGCATGCCCACGAAAACGATGCCAATAAGCACCGAGAACCAGTTTTCCGCCAACCATTCCATAAAGACCTCTCCAGTCTGCTGCTGTACCAGCTGCCTTTGCATTGCTTCAGGCCCGGGCATGGCATTTCCTGACGCAAGTCAACCACATCTGCCTGAATTCAAACTGAATTACCGGACCGAAACAGAGCACACCTTGATCTCGATCAAATTAGAAACAATGTCCTAAAATTGATGACGCATGCACTTGCCGGTTACTGAATTTACTGGAAACATGTTTTCTAGGAACACTCTGAGGAGAGAAAGGCATGAGCAACGAATCTTTCTCGGCAAGCATGCACCTTGAGCCTCAAAAAAGGCCTGCGGGGAAAAGCAGCATCATTCAGCTCAATCTTTTTCGAAAGGCGCTGAGATCTCTTCAGTTCGGCTCGTTATCACTTACATGGCCAGATGGAGAAAAGACGTGCCATGAAGGGAAGCAAGACGGTGTACATGCAGAAATGACAATCCTGCAGTGGCATGTCATTGATCGTCTGATCACCCACGGTGATGTGGGACTGGGAGAAGACTACATGGCAGGCAAATGGTCCACGCCCAATTTGCTTGCCCTAATGCGCCTTGTCACGGTGAACATAGTCGTTTTTGACCGCGCTTTACGCTCTAGCGTGGGGCTCAGGTTATGGCATTGGTTCAAGCATCGGTTGTTTTCCAATACGGTTAAGCGCAGCCGTGAAAACGTCCATGAGCACTACGACTTAGGCAACGATTTTTATCAGCTCTGGCTGGATAAGAGCATGACCTACTCCTGCGCTGTTAATGGCCAATTAAAATGACCCACTACTGGCCATTAATTTTGACCCACCTCCGAGTGGCCGTCAGGCCACAGAACCAGCTACTGTCCCCGGCTTTTATCGATGGCCGGGGGCATGTCAGTGAAGGAGTGGGTTGTGATACACAAGATCAAGGCACTGCACGATAACGGCAAAGGGTTGTCGATCCGCGCCATCAGTCAGGAACTGGGGTTGTCCCGCAATACCGTTCGCAAGTATTTGCGGATGGATGAGAATGCGATTTCAGAACAGATAGAAGATTCCTCACGTACCAAACGTCTCGATGATCACCGGGATTACCTGATTCATCTGCTCAAAGAATTCCCCAAGCTCAGCGCCGTCAAGGTTGCCCGTAAGCTTCAGGCAAAGGTCGGGGACCTGCCGGCCTCAGATCGCTCCATTCGCCGCTACGTCCGGACGCTCAAGGAGGAAGTCGCCTCGGCACAGATTCGCTATTACGAGCCCATTTTGGACGACATGCCCGGCGTTCAGTGCCAGGTGGATCCCGGTGAATTGCGCGGCGTGCTGATTGGTGGCGAAGAGCGCACGCTGCACTTCGTGGTGTTCGTGCTGTCCTACTCGCGGTTGATGTACGTGGGTCTGGCCTTCCGCCCACTGGATACCCAGACCTTTATCCAACTCCATAACGAAGCCCTGCGTTACTTCGGTGGCCTGCCGGAGGAATGCGTCTACGATCAGACCAAGCTGGTGGTCATCAACGAACAGTACCGGGAGCTGACCCTCAACCAACGGTTCCACGAGTATGCCACCACGGCCGGGTTCCGGATCCATGCCTGCGAAGGTTATGACCCGGAGAGCAAGGGCAAGGTGGAAGCTGGCGTGAAGTACGTCAAGCAGGATTGCCTTTACGGTGAGGTCTTCCGGGATCA
>NZ_FOHZ01000065.1 GCF_900111555.1 Marinobacter segnicrescens | reverse complement strand
CGCTTTGGCCGTGCCGGAGCCATCCGGCACTTTCTGGCGATGCGCCAGCATCCACTGATGCAATGCATCGGCAATCGGTCGGGCTTTGGCTTGCCGGATTTCCAGTCGTTTGTCCGGCGGCAGGTCTTTGGTGTCCCGCTCGATTTCGTAGAGCCCGCCGATGTATTCCAGAGCCTTGGCGGCCAGTTCGCTCTTGTTGGCTTCATGCAGGTCGTAGAACTTGCGCCGGGCATGGGCCATACAACCGATTTCGGTGATGCCATTACCGAACCCGGCTTTGTAGCCAGCATAGTCGTCACACACCAGCTTGCCCTGCCAGTCACCCAGGAAGGTGCGGGCGTGTTCGCCTGCGCGGCTGGGCGCGAAGTCGTAAACGGTGGCTTTCAGATCCGAGAACGGCGTGGTGCAGTAAGCCCAGACGTAGGCCTTGTGAGTTTTCTTCTTGCCCGGAGCCAGCATGCTGACCGGGGTTTCATCGGCGTGCAGAACGCAGTGCTCCAGCAAGGCGTTTCTCAGCGCATCCACCAAGGGCTGCAACTGCACACCGCAGGCACCGACCCATTCGGCCAGGGTGGAGCGTGGGATTTCGAGACCAGCGCGTCCGAAGATGCGTTCCTGACGGTACAGTGGTAGATGGTCGGCGTACTTGGCCACCAGCACCTGAGCTAGCAGACCGGCGGTGGGGATGCCCTTGTCGATCACTTGCGGTGGCACTGGTGCCTGGATCAGGGTTTCGCAACTGTCACAGGCCCACTTGCCCCGGATGTGGCGCTCCACCGTGAACTCGCCCGGTACGTAGTCCAGCTTCTCGCTGACGTCTTCGCCAATGCGCTGGAGCTGGCAGCCGCACTGGCACTGGGTGTTTTCGGGCTCGTGGTGGATCGGGGTGCGGGGCAGTTCTGGTGGCAGTGGGGTGCGCTTGGGTTTTTGCTTTGGCCGGGCCGCTTTCTGCTCCTCGGTCATCGCCTGTTCCAGCTCGGCTTCGATGGCGGCGAGGTCGCTGTCGATCAGTTCGTCCAGCAGTTTTCCCTGAACCGCATCCAACTGCTCGCTACGCCGAGCGAACTTGTGGCGCTTTAAGATGGCCACTTCGTGGGTCAGCTTCTCGATGATGACATTGCTGCGCACCAGTGCACGGTCCTTGGTCTCGACACGATCGAACAGTTCCGTGGCGAGAGCACGGAGCTGGTCGGCAGAGAGTTGGTCGAGATCGGGGCGCTGAGTCATACCTTTTAGTATGCCAAGCCCTTGTACTGCAAGCGATTCGCAGTTCTGGCTATGGCGATATCACTCAGCTTGTGGTTACAGGATAGAGATAACGCCGTCGGCCCCAAGACGTTGCCAGGGCAAGCCCTGAACCAGCGCTGATAGCTGCTCTTCAGTCAGGCGCAGCTGGTCACCGCGCCAGGATTCGCCCCAGTGGAACTTGCCCCGGTTTAGCCGGCGGGCGCACAACCAGATGCCCAAGCCATCATGGATCAAGACCTTCATCCGGTTGCCCCGTTTGTTGGCGAAAAGGTAGGCGCAATGGGGCCTGGCCGAACCAAAGACCTGAATAACCCGAGCCAGGGCTTTGTCGGGCCCGGCCCGCATATCCAGAGGTTCGGTGGCCAGCCAGATCTCGTCGATGCGGATCATCCCAACAGGTCCCGGAGCAAAGCAGCACATTGATGGGCCTGCTCCGCAGGCCACTCCACTACAACCGCACCGCCGGGG
>NZ_FOHZ01000003.1:105776-281596 GCF_900111555.1 Marinobacter segnicrescens | reverse complement strand
ATGACTCCAGCAGCGGTAACACGATGCTATCCCAGACTTCTGCCAACGGGTCTTTACGAGTACGCCAGTTGCGCTCTCGCTTCTGGGGCTGGTGCAATTGCTGGTCTATGCGACGGGCGGACCGCTCTGAGATACCGGCCTTGGCCGCGGCGACGGTCTGTGTCTGGCTTTTGCGGTGGTGCATGAATAACCTGACCTGTTGATCTGTAATGTGTTTGCCCGACACAGCGACTCCTCCGTTCTGCTGTGTCGGACCCTATCAGATCAACCGGCCAACATAGTTGTCGCTGGACCGGCCAAGTTAATTGTCGCGCTATAACTGGTTTTGCTGTTTTCCGATGAGGGCGTACCACGTTTAGCTCGTTACCTGAAAATTGATCGACATTGCATGGAGCGCTGGTTAAGCGGAGAGACCAAGCCGGCTATATCCAGCGTGGAGAAAGTCTTTGGGCATTTTGGACTGCCATGGACTGATATTCTTGTAGGTAGAATCGGAGTAATCGAGGCACAAAAACGAAGTAAGCATCGGCGACTCCGTCCCAACCGAAAGAACATTAAGACCTGCCCGCGAGGCGAGCTTCGAGTCGTTGACGGGGAGGTTCTCGGTAAAGAAGAGCCGTCGCTTAAACAGCTCAGGCGAGCGCATTCGATTGAACAAATCAATCGTTATCTGGATGCCATTCTGAACGGAGAAATGATCCCACATTCAAGATCGAAGATAGCGTCCTCTCTCGGCGTCTCCGTCGGTTACCTTGAGTCCCTATTCGGCATGAAGGTTCGGCGTGTCTCAGATCTCTACAAAGATTATCGGGACGGGCTCAGCCTGACGCGCTCCGAGCAGTTGAGAGAGGCAATTCAAGCGGCTGTTCTTGCAACCATTGAAGAAGGGGAAGCGCCATCTTGGAAAAATGTCACTAGCCATCTTCCGGAAGATCTACAGAAACGTCATTCAATGGCAGAAATGTCGAGGATTCGCGTAGAGGTTCTTGCATCGTTGTGGGGTGAGGCGAATGACGCGATGGCGTCCTGAAGCAATTTACTTCCTCAATTTGCGCGAATTGAGTGGGAAATCTGGAAGCATAACGTTTCCATGACTGGGCGCTTTCCCGTAAAGCGCTGACTAATAATTGGTTTCAGTTTCAGGCCAAGGACGCTTAGGCTTTGGCAGGAGCAACCAGATAGGCCGACAGAAGGATATAGTTTCCGGATCGGAATGCTTATGAGTAAAACGACAGTTCTTGCCATTTCCCAGGGAAGGAAATGGTGCCGAGGAGAGGACTTGAACCTCCACGGGGTTGCCCCCACTAGCACCTGAAGCTAGCGTGTCTACCAATTTCACCACCTCGGCAGGTGACTACAACTTCTGGCTATCTTACTGAATTCTGTTTCGAATTCAAGCCTTTGGTTGCTGGCTGCGGCGTGTCGCCTCAACCGATGGCGCGTACTTTAATGATTCGTTCTGGGGCTGTCAAACATTTTTTGGGCCGGATTCATGAAATTTTTTTACCACGCGTAGGCATGATCCCTTAAGTGCGATTTCTGGCCTTTGTTAGGTGGGGATGGGTGCTGGGCGTTATACTCCCGATACATTCATGCCAGCCCGGCGCGCTGATTCGCCGTCTGGTCCGGGTAATTCGACAGGGTTCTGGTCCGCGACGGGCTCAGAACCCTGTCGAATTAACCGGACGTCAGACGGGTGCGGTCGGGGCTGGTTGCCGGCGTATGCCGGTCCAAACCAGATAAGAGAGACACGATGGTTTCAAGAAAAGAACCGCGTGATCCCCACGCGGATCGCGAAGCACAGAAGTACGACAACCCCATACAGAGTCGGGAGTTCATCCTCGACCACCTGCGCCAGCGGGGAGCCCCTGCAACCCACGAGACCCTCTGCGAGGAGCTTGGCCAGACCAGCGAGGAGGGTATTGAGGCCCTGCGTCGCCGCCTGATCGCCATGTGCCGTGATGGTCAGCTGATCTGTAACCGCAAGGGCCGTTACCTGCCTATTGATGAAGCAGACCTTGTGACCGGTCGTGTATCCGGTCACAAGGATGGCTTTGGCTTCCTGATGCCGGATGACGGCGGCTCGGACCTGTTTCTGAGTGCGCGCCAGATGCGTCAGGTATTCCATGGCGACCGGGTAGCGGCCCGGGTGGACAGCGTCGATGACCGTGGTCGTCGTGAAGGCAAGATTGTCGAGGTACTGGAACATCGCACGACCCAGACGGTGGGCAGGCTGTTCCGGGAAAGCGGCATCTCCTTCGTGGTGCCAGAGAACCCGCGCATCAATAATGAGATCATGATTGCCGAGGAAGATTGCGGCAAGGCCCGTCACGGCCAGTACGTGGTGGTGGACATCCTGCGTCAGCCCACCCAGCGCACCAAGCCTACCGGCCGGGTGGTGGAAGTACTCGGCGAGCATATGGCGCCGGGTATGGAAATTGACGTGGCTATACGCTCCTACGATATTCCCCATGCCTGGCCACCGGAAGTTGGTCGCCAAACGGCTGCCATACCGGAAGAAGTAAAGCAGGAAGACAAGCAGAACCGGGTGGATATCCGGCACCTGCCGCTGGTGACGATTGACGGTGAAGACGCCCGGGATTTTGACGATGCACTCTATTGTGAGCCGCGCCCGCGGGGCGGCTACCGCTTGCTGGTGGCCATTGCGGACGTGTCTCATTACGTGAGGCCGGGTTCGCCCCTCGACGAGGAGGCCATCAACCGGGGGAACTCGGTGTACTTCCCGGACCATGTGGTGCCCATGCTGCCGGAGAAGCTCTCCAACGGGCTCTGCTCTCTGAACCCGGGGGTTGATCGTCTCTGCATGGTGGCAGACGTGACCGTCAGCGCTTCGGGCCGTATCAGCGGCTACAGGTTCTACCAGGCGGTGATGCACAGCCACGCGCGCCTGACCTACACCAAGGTCAGTCAGATGCTGGAGCACCCGGATACGGAAACCGGCATCAGTCTGTGCCAGCTCTATTCCGATATCCTGCCCCAGTTGCACGACCTGTATGGCCTTTACAAGGTGCTTCGGGAAGCTCGCACCGAGCGTGGCGCGATCGACTTTGAAACCACCGAAACCCGGGTAATCTTCGACGCCCATCGCAAGATCGAGGAAATCGTCCCGGTGCAGCGCAACGATGCCCACAAGATCGTTGAGGAGTGCATGCTCTGTGCCAACGTGGCGACGGCTCGCTTCCTGAAGAAATACCGGGTGCCGGCCCTGTACCGGGTACACGATGGCCCTTCCGAGGAGCGATTGCAGGCCGTACGGCTGTTCCTGGGTGAATTGGGTCTGCAGCTTGGTGGTGGCGACAAGCCTTCATCGTCCGACTACCAGGAGCTGCTCAGCAGTATCCAGGACCGGCCTGATGCCCATGTGATCCAGATGGTGATGTTGCGGTCCCTGAGCCAGGCAGTGTACAGCCCCGATGAGAGTGGCCACTTCGGGCTGGGTTACACCAGCTATACCCACTTTACCTCACCCATTCGCCGGTACCCGGATCTGATCGTGCACCGGGCCATCAAGTCTATCGTGCATCGCGAGGAGCCGGCCAAGGACGTGGAACACCCGCCGAAGCGTGATTCGGAGCTGGCGGAGTATCCCTACGACCAGGCCAGAATGGTCCAGTTGGGCGAGCACTGCTCCATGACCGAGCGCCGGGCAGATGATGCCACCCGGGATGTGATGGCCTGGCTCAAGTGCGAGTTCCTCCGCGAGCATGTGGGTGAGACCTACGATGGTGTTATCGCGGCGGTGGTGCCTTTCGGCTTCTTTGTCGAGCTGGACGGCATCTACATAGAGGGCCTGGTGCATATCTCCACCCTTGGTGGGGACTACTATCACCACGATGCCGCCAAGCACCGCCTGGTGGGCGAGCGCACGGCGACCAGCTTCCATCTTGGGGATGAGGTGCGCGTACAGGTCGTGCGGGTGGACCTGGACGACCGCAAGATTGACCTGGAGCTGGTCAGCGAGCCAAGCCGCCGTTCCGGTGCCCGCAAGTCATCAGGGAAGGGGGCTCCGGGGGCGCCGAAGGGCAAGTCTGCGGAGCAGCAGTCCCGGGAAGGCAAGGGCGGTAAGGGCAGCAAGGGCCGCTCCCGTTCACGTAAGCCTTCCGCGAAGGACCAGTTGTCAGCCGAAGCGGCCAGGGAGGCTTCCAGTAAATCCTCTGGCAAGCAGGGGGATCGCAAGCCGGCCTCTGGCAAGGGCTCAGGCCGCAGGAGCAGTGGTCGCAAGAAAACCGGCGCCAGCCGCTAAACGGAAAGGGACAAAGCAGTGTCGGAAGAATTCGTATTTGGCTGGCATGCCGTTGACGCGGTTCTGAAGAAAGAGCCGGAGCGATTGCAGCAGGTCTGGATCCAGCAGGGCCGGCAGGATCGCCGGGTCAGGCAGATTACCGAAGGGCTCGATCAGCTTGGCGTTCAGTGGCAGGTAGTGCATCGTAAGGAACTCGATGCCCGTGTATCCGGCGCCCATCAGGGCGTTGTGGCCCAGGTCAGCGAGAGCCGGGAGTGGACCGAGGACGACCTGTACCGGATGCTGGCCGGCCGGTCCGAGCCGCCACTGCTGCTGGTGCTGGACGGTGTGACCGACCCCCATAACCTTGGCGCCTGCATGCGCACCGCTGATGCGGCCGGTGTTGCAGCCGTTATTGTACCGAAAGACAAGTCGGCCACGCTGAACCCGACTGCCCGAAAGGTGGCTTGTGGCGCTGCCGAGACGGTACCTTTCGTTCGGGTCACTAACCTGGCTCGCTGCCTGCGCACGCTGCAGGAGCAGGGCGTCTGGCTGATCGGTACTGCCGGTGAGGCAGAGGCGACCCTGTACCAGGCGGACTTCAAGGGTCCGGTCGGGCTGGTGATGGGAGCGGAAGGCAAGGGTATGCGGCGATTGACCCGTGAGCATTGTGATCACCTGATCCAGATTCCCATGCATGGGTTGGTGGACAGCCTCAATGTCTCGGTCGCGACGGGAGTCTGTCTCTACGAGGCCGTGCGCCAGCGTCAAAGCGCCGGATAGCTTGCAACGAATCCTCCATGGGCATAAAATGCGTCACCCCTTTTTGAAGGGGCGGGGTTTTATTGTCTGAAAACCGGAGTATCTTCCGGATTTTCATGGCAATTCCCGGAAAGCGGCAGCTTCCATGCTGCCAACTCCTTGCTTCCTGCAGAGCGGATACACCTGCTGGAGGCTGTTCAAACCGTAGGGAGAAAACATGCGTCACTACGAAATCGTATTCATGGTGCATCCCGATCAGAGCGAGCAGGTGCCCGCCATGATCGAGCGTTACACCGGCCTCATCACTGATGATGGCGGCAAGATTCACCGTCTTGAGGATTGGGGGCGTCGTCACCTGGCTTACCCGATCAACAAGATCCACAAGGCTCACTACGTCCTGATGAACGTTGAATGTTCACAGGCCGCACTGGACGAGCTGGCTCACAACTTCCGTTTCAACGATGCGATCATCCGTGACCTGGTGATCCGTCGTGATGGTCCGGACACTGACATGTCTCCGATGAAGGCAGCTGAGTCCCGGGAAGATCGTCGTTCCGACGACCGTCCGCGTCGCAACACTGAGAGCAGTGAGCGCCGTCAGGAAAAGTCCCAGGACGAAGAAGAGTAATCACCCCATCCGGAGTTGAGGAGTTTATCAATGGCTCGTTTTTTCAGACGTCGTAAGTTCTGCCGCTTCACGGCAGAAGGTGTCAAAGAGATCGATTACAAGGATCTGGACACCCTGAAAGGTTACATCACAGAAACCGGCAAGATCGTGCCCAGCCGTATCACCGGCACCAAGGCCCGTTATCAGCGTCAGCTGGCGACCGCCATCAAGCGTGCTCGTTACCTGGCCCTGCTGCCGTACTCGGACAGCCACGACAACTAAGATCGTACAGGACCCGGGACCATGCGTGCACTGGCACAGTATGTAATGCGCGGTCCCCTGCAAGCGGGCGGCGTCGCCGCCCTTGCAACCGCCATACCCTATCTGTCATGGATCGGCGCAGCGGTTGTTGGCCTGGTCATACTACGGCTTGGAGTGGCCCAGGGGCTCAATATTGCCCTCTGGGCACTGCTGCCAGCACTTGGCTGGGCCTGGATAGGTAACGAGCCGACGGTAATTTCGGTGCTGTTACTGGTATTCCTGATGACGGCGGTACTTCGCAGTACCGTGTCCTGGGAAAAGAGCCTGCTCGCAGGCTCCGGCCTCGGGCTGGTCATCGGCCTGGCGTTGCCGGTGTTGTTTTCCGGCATGCTGCAGGAAGTGACCGAAGCGTTCATGAGTCTCTATCAATGGGCGTATCCGGACATGTCGCAGCAGCTGGGGAGCGACCTTGAGAAAGCCATGCGCAGCATGGTGGAAGGCCTGATGCCAGGTACATACCTGGGTATGGCCGTCGCCGTGGCGATGCTGTCCAGGTACTGGCAGGCGGTGCTGTACAACCCGGGCGGATTTCGGCGTGAGTTCCACGCTTTCCGCTTGTCCCGCGGCGTATCAGCCCTGTGTGTGCTGTTGCTGCTGGTGGCCCCGGTAATCGGAATCAATCCGTTACTGCTGGGTTGGGTGGCAGGGCTGCCGTTGCTGGTGGCTGGCATCGCGCTGGTACACGGCGTGGTCGGTCGCAAGAACGCCAGTAACCTTTGGCTCGTGGTATTCTACGCCTTGCTTGTGGTTCAGGGTTTTACGATCAGTTTGTTGTTGATGCTGTTGGCAATTGTGGATAGCTGGCTGGATATCCGGGGCCGTATAAAGCCCTCCGGTCCGGCTGAATAAAGCACGAAGAGGTTAACGAGATGGAAGTTATTCTGCTCGAAAAAGTGGCAAACCTGGGTTCCCTGGGTGACAAGGTCAAGGTCAAGTCCGGTTACGGCCGCAACTTCCTGCTGCCTTATGGCAAGGCTGTAGCGGCGACCGCAGACAACCTGAAGGCGTTCGAAGAGCGTCGCGCAGAGCTGGAAAAGGCTGCCGCCGACAAGCTGGCTGCTGCACAGTCCCGCGCCGAGGCGCTGGAAGGCCAGTCCTTCACCATCAGCTCCAAGGCTGGTGACGAGGGCAAGCTGTTCGGCTCCATCGGTGTACGTGACATCGCTGACGCCATCACTGCTGGCGGTACTGAAGTCGAGAAGAGCGAAGTTCGCCTGCCGGAAGGCCCGATCCGGGTCACCGGCGAGTACGAAATCGAGCTTCAGCTGCACACTGACGTAACTGTGACCGTTCAGCTGGCCGTTGTCGCCGACTGATTGTCCCGTTCGTCATGAAGTGAGAATCGGCGACCTGTTCGCCTGCTTCTCAAATCCACAGGCCCGGACTGCCTTGGCAGCTTCCGGGCCTGTGTGTTTCTGGTATCCTTGAACGGGTCAGGTCGCTCCGTTAATCAGGGCCGACCAGGGCAATTCCATTCGTATTCCGGTATCCGAGAAAATCCATGGCCACCAGCAGTTTCAAGGCATCCAGCAGTGATCTGGAAACCTCCAGGGTGAAAATTCCTCCCCATTCCGTGGAAGCAGAACAGGCCGTACTGGGGGGGCTGATGCTGGATAACCGGCGTTTTGATGAAGTCTCCGAGGTGATCACCGCTGGGGATTTCTATCGCCAGGATCATCGGCTGATCTACGCCGCCGTGGAGAGGCTGGCTTCCGAAAGTGAGCCGCTGGATGTGGTGACCCTGGCAGAATACCTGGAGCGAGCGGGGGATATTGAAGACGCCGGCGGCCTCTCCTACCTGGCAGAGCTGGCGGAGAAAACGCCCAGTGCGGCCAATATCCGGGCCTATGCGCAGATTGTGGCAGAACGTTCGATTCTGCGTCAGTTGATTGAGGTTTCTGGTGGTATCGTGGACTCGGCCTTCAACCCCCAGGGGCGGACCAGCTCGGACCTGCTGGATGAAGCCGAGCGCAATGTCTTCCGGATTGCCGAGTCCCGCACCAAGGAGGGCTCCGGTCCGAAGGCCATAAATCCCATTCTTACCCAGGCGCTGACCCGTATCGAGGAACTGTTCGAGTCCGGTGAGAAAGTTACCGGCCTGACCACCGGCTTCACTGACCTGGATGAATGGACCTCGGGGATGCAGCCGGCGGACCTGATTATCGTGGCTGGTCGTCCTTCCATGGGTAAGACAACCTTCGCCATGAACATCGTGGAAAACGCCCTGTTGTCCTCCGGTGAGCCTATCCTGGTGTTCAGTATGGAGATGCCCGCGGATTCGATCGTCATGCGTATGCTTTCGTCATTGGGGCGTATCGACCAGACCCGCATGCGCAGCGGCAAACTGGAGGAAGACGACTGGCCCAGGCTTACCTCGGCAGTGAGTTTGCTCAAGGACAAACCCCTCTACATCGATGACACCCCGGGGCTCAGCCCCACCGAGATGCGTTCCCGGGCACGCAGGATTGCCCGGGAAAACGGTGGCAAGCTCAGCCTGATCATGGTGGACTACCTGCAGTTGATGCGGGTGCCCGGTAACACCGAGGGCCGGACCGCTGAAATTTCCGAGATCTCCCGTTCACTCAAGGGTCTGGCCAAGGAGCTCAGTTGCCCTGTGGTGGCCCTGTCCCAGCTTAACCGGAGTCTGGAGCAGCGCCCCAACAAACGACCGGTGAACTCGGACCTGCGTGAGTCCGGTGCCATTGAGCAGGACGCCGATGTCATCATGTTTGTCTACCGGGATGAGGTTTATAACGAGGATACCCAGGATAAGGGCATCGCCGAGATCATCATTGGCAAGCAGCGTAATGGTCCCATAGGCACGGTGCGCCTGGCATTTATTGGCAAGTACACCAAGTTCGAGGACCTGGCCCACGGCGACTACGGTGGGGATTACTGATGTCGCGCCCCACCGTTGCCCGCATACACCTGGACAATCTGCGCCATAATTTCCGCCTTGCCCGGGAACGCGCGGCCCCGTCCCGTACCATCGCCGTGGTGAAGGCGGATGGCTATGGCCACGGGATTGGGCGCGTGGCCCGGGCACTGGCTGCGGAGACGGATCTCTATGCGGTCGCCTGCCTGGAAGAAGCCATCGCCTTGCGAGAGGCTGGCCTGACACAGCCTGTTCTGCTCCTGCAGGGTGTTCATGAGGCCCGGGACCTGGGTGTTTGTGAAGCGCAGAACTTTACCGTCGTGGTCCACGACCCCCAGCAACTGGCCTGGCTGGAGAGTGGTAAAGCGCGGCCGCAGATCTGGCTCAAGGTAAATACCGGAATGAATCGGCTGGGGTTTGCGCCTGGCGATCTGGAGACGACCAGGGACCGACTGGCGCAAGTCGGGGTCGCCGTTACCGGTGCCATGACCCACTTCGCCTGCGCGGATGATGAACACAGTGAGAGTACTGCGCGGCAAACAGAGGTTTTTGACCAGGCTACCGCCGGGTTGGGGGCTATTACCCGAAGCGTCGCCAATTCCGCTGCCCATTTCAGGAGCGGGCAGGCGCTTTTCGATCGGACCCGGCCGGGTATCATGCTTTACGGGGGTTCGCCCATGCTTGGGTGCCACGGCCCGGCGCTGGGACTGAGGGCCGTCATGACCCTGGAGTCGCGCCTGATTGCCACCAGGGAGCTGGCACCAGGTGATGCCGTAGGGTATGGCGAGACCTGGCGGGCCTGCAGGCCCACACGGATGGGTATGGTGTGTATCGGTTATGGCGATGGCTACCCCCGTCATGCAGTAAACGGAACGCCGATGTGGATCCGTGGAACACGGGTACCGTTGATCGGCCGGGTGTCCATGGACATGCTGGCGGTGGACCTCAGTGACGTTCCCGGGGCAGCCGTGGGAGATACTGTGGAGCTCTGGGGGGAGAACATCCCGGTTGACGAAGTGGCCGTCTGCGCCGGTACGATAAGCTATGAGCTTCTGACCGGAGTCACCCAGCGAGTACCCCGTATCGAGGCGGGAAATCAATAAGTCTGAGCACAGGATCCAATTTGTGAATGTTCTGGTAGTCCATGACAATGGTGTGCTGGCCCGGCTGTTGCTCAAACAACTGAGTAGCACCCATCTTGCCGTGACCCCCCTGCTGATCAGTGACCTGTCTCACCTGGACCTGTCCGGAGTGGATCAATGGGTGCCGCCGAGCACCGATCTCATCGTCAATGCCATGTGGCTGACAGATCCGGAGGTCGCCGAGGCGGACCCGGAACAGGCCCGCACCAAGGCCTTCTCCCTGCCCATGGCGCTGGCAGAGCATGCGGCCGCGAACGAGATGATCCTGCTACAGCTGTCCACGTCCTACGTCTTTGATGGTCGCAAGCAAAGTGCCTACCTGTCTTCCAACCCAGGTAACCCTATCGGGCAGCTGGGTATCTGGCAGTGGGAGTGCGAACAGGTGATGCGAACGGTCCTGCCCCGGCACATACTGTTGCGCACCGGATGGGGCCTCCAGCGCTTTATTCGCAAGGTGCACGGTGCATCAGGGGCAGGGGAGCCGTTACGGCTTTCCAGCCGCCATCGGGGGCAGCCGGTAGCCAGCGGTGATCTCGCCAGGGTGATCCGGGCGATGGTTCTGCAAATGGACTGCGGTGCGGAGGTCTGGGGGACCTATCAATACGCCGGTGCCGAAGAGATCAGCCAGTATGACCTCGGGCTGACCCTGGCGGACCTGCCAGGAATGGACGGCGAAGGAGATGAGGTAGCGATACACGTGGTCGACGAACTGCCGTCATGGGCAGCCGTCGAGCCGGAAAACGCTACCCTGGGATGCACCAAGATCCGCAACACCTTCGGGGTGAAACAGTTGCCCTGGCGTTCCGCGCTGGAAGGGGAGCTGGCCCTGTCAGGTCTGGGCAGTGCCCTGGGCCATGGTTTGAAGGGCCTCAAGGTCGACTAGCTCGATGTCCCGGCCGCGCGCACGAATCAGGCCCTGATTCTGGAAACGGGTAAACACCCGGCTGACCGTCTCTACCGCAAGGCCAAGGAAGTTCGCAATATCATTACGGGCCATAGGCAGGTTGAAATGGGTCGGTGAGAGCTTGCGGCGCTGGAACCGGGTCGACAGCGACAGAAGCAGCGCTGCGATACGCTCCTCTGCGGTATTCTTGCTCAGCAGTACGGACAGTTGGTGGCTGTTGCGGATTTCCTGGCTCATCAGGTGGAACATGTGATGCTGCATGCCCGGCAGGGTATGGGCCAACTGCTCCAGCTGCTCCACCGGAATCTCGCATACGCTGGTACGCTCCAGTGCCTTTGCCGTCGACGCGTGGGTATCGTCACTCATGCTGTCCAGGCCAACCAGTTCACCGGGCATGAAAAAGCCGGTGATCTGCTCATCTCCGGATTCAGTAATCACGGACGTTTTGATGGCGCCGCTTTTCACCGCATAACAGGAGCGGAATGGCGTGCTCTGGGTAAACACCTGCTCCCCGCGATTGAAGATCCGATCACGGTTTACCACCTCGTCCAGACGATTCATGTCATCGCTGTCGAGCGCCAATGGCAGGCACAGATTGCTCAGGCTGCAATGCTGACAGGATGACTTGGAAATCGAAGAAACCTGATTTACGGGAATGGACTGATTCATGGCGACCCTGGTTGATGCATATCAACTCACACGATAATACGACAGCGGCAGTTTGCCAATGGTTAGCGCCCTTCTTTAAACCCGAAATCCGGCCCCGGCCATGACGGCCAGGGCCGGGCGCTCAGTCCAGTCGGCTGAAAATCAGGGAGGCGTTGGTGCCCCCGAAGCCGAAGCTGTTGGACATGACGTGGTTCAGTTCAGCCTGCCTTGACGCCGGCCCTACGATGGGCATGCCGGCAAGCTCTTCATCCGGATTTTCCAGGTTTGCAGTCCCGGCTACAAAGCCGTTCTGAAGCATCAGCAGGGAGTAGATGGCTTCCTGCACACCGGTAGCGCCCAGGGAGTGGCCGGTCAGGGACTTGGTGGACGAAATAGCGGGTACCTTGTCGCCGAATACGTTGCGCACCGCCTTCATTTCTGCCACATCCCCTACCGGAGTACTGGTGCCATGGGCGTTGATGTAATCAATGTCGCCATCCACGGTGGCCATGGCCTGCTGCATGCAGCGAGCAGCGCCTTCGCCGGAGGGGGCCACCATGTCATAGCCGTCAGAAGTGGCGCCGTAGCCGGTCAGCTCGGCGATGATATTGGCGCCCCGGTTGCGGGCGTGCTCCAGTTCCTCCAGGACCAGCATGCCGCCGCCCCCGGCGATAACGAAGCCGTCACGGCCACTGTCGAAGGGGCGAGAGGCGGCCTCTGGCGTGTCGTTGTACTTGAAGGAGAGGGCGCCCATGGCGTCAAACAGCATGGTGAGGCTCCAGTCCTCTTCCTCGCCACCACCGGCAAAGACAACATCCTGCTTGCCATTCTGGATTTGCTCCATGGCGTGGCCAATGCAGTGGGCACTGGTCGCGCAAGCTGACGACATGGAGTAGTTAACGCCGCGAATCTTGTAAGCCGTGGCCAGGCAGGCGGATACGGTCGAGGTCATGATGCGCGGCACCATGAAGGCACCAATCCGTTTGACGCCTTTCTCCCGCATAATGTCTACCGCTTCCACCTGGCTTGAGCAGGAAGCCCCGCCGGAGCCGGCGATAAGGCCGGTACGGTCATTGGAGACCATCTCTGGCGTCAGGCCGGAATCCGCGATGGCTTGCTCCATGGACAGGTAGGCGTACATCGCTGACTCACCCATGAAACGGCGGATCTTTCTGTCAATGACCGAGGTGTCCACGTCCACCATCCCGCACACCTGGCTGCGGAAGCCCAGCTCCTTATAGGTGTCATTGAACCGGATGCCGGACTTGCCCGTCCTGAGGCTGTTGGTGACTTCGTCGATGGAGTTACCAAGGCAGGACACAATGCCCATGCCGGTTACCACAACCCGTCTCATACTGTTCTCCTTGGTGCCGGGTGGCTCCTCTACAAGGGAGCAACACCCTGGTGTACATTCCCGGCGGGTACTCCAAAAAACCGCCTGTTCAGATATGGTGCGAGAGTTTAGGCAAAATCGCGAAAGATTGATATTTGACCTTCGTCAGGTGTTGCCGTTCCTGCGCTTACCTTTCTTTTTGCGCTCCTGCTCCCTGGCTCGTTCCTGCTCCAGTCGCAGTGCTTCCCGGGCCTGTTCCGCTTCAACCAATTCCGGCGTTTCCAGTGAAACAGCGCCCAGGGTGCCGGCCCGAAGCTCGTTCAGCAGCACTTCCGATACCTTATGCAGATCCGGAATGCCGCCACGGGCAAAGAAACGGCGCTTCGCCGCGATGGCGTCCATCAGTGCAAGGCCGTCGGCGGGTATCTCGTCCAGGCCATAACGTTCACAAACGCGGTCAGGGTAGGCTTGCAACAGATAGTCCGCTGCGAACAGGGCCACATCCTCGAACTCGATGACCGCTGCCCGGATGGCGCCGGTAACCGCCAGCCGGTAGCCACACTCTTCCGGGGTCAGCTTGGGCCACAGGAAGCCCGGTGTATCGTAAAGCAAAATATTGTCCGGCAACTTGATTGCCTGCTGGGCCCGGGTGACGGCGGGCTCGTTCCCGGTTTTCGCCACCGGCCGCCCGGCCAGGGTGTTGATCAGGGTGGACTTGCCCACATTGGGGATGCCCAGGATCATAATCCGAAGGGCACGGGTGTCGCGAATCGAATCAGGCACCATCTCCTGGGCCAGTCGCAAAATGCCCAGGGCTTCGTTGCGCTGATTGTGGGTCAGGGTCACGGCGCGTATGCCCTTTTTCTTCTCCAGCCACTGCTGCCATAACGCTGTGACCTCCGGGTCCGCCAGGTCCCGCTTGTTAAGCACCTTGATGACCGGCGTATCGCCCCTCAGGGCAGGTACCATGGGGTTCTCACTGCTGAACGGTATGCGCGCATCCAGGACCTCGATGATCAGGTCCATCTGCGGCATCACCTGTTTGATCTCCTTGCGGGCCTTGTGCATGTGGCCTGGAAACCAGTTGATGGCCATGGTGTGAGCTCCTGGCGTGGATGGGCAGTGTGAAGTGGGACAGGGCGCCATTATGGCGGGGAATAAAGAATTTTTCACATTTCCCGTGAGGCCGCAGATGCCGGGGCCTGACAGGCGGCAGGTGGATGATATGTCGTTATAGGCGCCAGTTGTGGGGTGAATTTGCCGGTTGATTTCTTTAGGGTGGACATGTTCCGATGCCATTCATAAACGACTGACCAATGATACCACGGAGATTTAGATGACCCTTATTCGCAACTTTGCGCTTGCCCTGATTGCCATGACCTTTGCCGGGTTTGCCATGGCCCAGCAACAACAGCCGGACCAGGTTTCCCAGATTGCCGAGCTTGTCGGCCTCAGCGCTGACCAGGAAGCAGAGATCCGCGAGATTATGCAGGAAACCCAGGGCGAACTTCGGGAGCTCCAGGCGGAAGCTACCGAAGTCCAGCAGCAGCTGCAGGACCAGATCGGCCCCGACTATGACGAAGGCGCCATCCGCGAAGATGCGGCACGCCTGGGTGAGCTGAACGGTGAGATGACAGCCCTGTCCACCCTGATGCAGGCCCGCATCGACAGCGTGTTCACTGAAGAGCAGCGCAATACCCTGGAGCAGCGCATGCGCGAAATGCAGCGCCAGCAGCAACAGATGCGCCAGCAAATGCAGCAGCGTCAGATGCAACAGCAACAGCAGATGCAGTAATGCGCTGACAATTGCGCCACTGCGGTGGCGCAATGGAATCAGACAGCCGCATTTCCCGGTTCGGGGAGTGCGGCTTTTTTATTGGAGTATTGCTCAACACTGATCCATAACCAGTATTTTAACCTATAGTTATCCCGGACGATTTTCGCGAACCGGGGGCTGTTACCGGGAAGCATGACCCGTCACTGATAGCCCCAGACATGGACCTGACTATGATTGCAGAAAAAAAATCATTTCAATCGACCATACTGGCACCGGTATTTGTTCCTGCTGTAGTGGTCACGCTGTTGCTGGTTGTCGGCACGATTGCCAATCCTGAGCTCGCAGGCGAGTTATTTGCAAGCACACTGGCCTGGATTACCAACACTTTTGGTTGGTTCTACATGCTCGCAGTAGCGATCTTCCTGGTATTCATTGTTTCCGTTGCGGCGTCTCGCTGGGGAAATATCAAGCTCGGGCCAGACCATGCCGAGGCCCAGTACAGTTTCCCCGCCTGGTTTGCCATGCTGTTCTCCGCCGGCTACGGCATAGCGCTGCTGTTCTTTGGGGTAGCCGAGCCGGTATTACACTTTTCCTCACCGCCCGCAGGGGCTGCAGAAACGGTTGATGCTGCCAAGCAGGCAATGCAGATAGCTTTCTTTCACTGGGGATTCCACATCTGGGCTATCTATGGCCTGGTTGGCCTGGTGCTGGCTTACTTTGCCTTCCGTCACGGCCTGCCGCTGTCCATCAGGTCCGCACTCTACCCGTTGATCGGCGAGCGAATCTATGGGCCGCTGGGGCACATTGTCGATGTCTTTGCCATCCTTGGTACCCTGTTCGGTATTGCCACCACCCTCGGGCTTTCCGTTGCCCAGATCAATGCGGGTATAAACTATCTGTGGGAAGGGGTTCCGATCAGCACCACGGTGCAGATCATTGCCATTGCCATTATCACCGCAGCGGCCACGGTCTCGGTGGTGGCTGGCCTGGATAAGGGAGTGAAGAACCTTTCCATCCTCAACATGGTGCTGGCCGTGTTGCTGATGACGTTCGTTTTCATCGTCGGCCCGTCCATTCTGATTCTGGAGACCTTCCTGCAGAACACAGGTAGCTACCTGAGCGGCATCGTGGAACGTACCTTCAACCTGCAGGCGTATACCCGCAGTGACTGGATTGGCAACTGGACGCTGTTCATCTTCGGCTGGACGATTGCCTGGGCACCGTTTGTGGGCCTGTTTATCGCGAAAATCAGTCGCGGCCGCACCATTCGTGAGTTTGTGGTCGGGGTCATGCTGGTGCCCTCCCTGTTTACCTTCCTCTGGTTCTCCATTTTTGGCGACACCGCACTGAACCTGATCATGAATGAGGGTGTAACCACGCTGATCGCTGACGTACAGAATGACCATGCGGTGGCCCTGTTCAAGTTGTTCGATCAGTTACCCTGGTCCTTCTTTATCTCGCTGGTGACGGTATTCCTGATCATTACCTTCTTTGTGACCTCCTCCGACTCCGGCTCGCTGGTTATTGACTCCCTGGCTTCCGGTGGTGTGTTGCAAACACCGGCCTGGCAGCGGGTATTCTGGGCGGTACTGGAAGGGGTGGTGGCCTCGGCCCTGTTGCTGGCAGGTGGTCTGAATGCCTTGCAGACAATGACCATCGCCAGTGCCCTGCCGTTTGCCATCATCATGCTGATCGCCATGGTGGGTATGTGGCGGGCGCTGGTGATCGAAGGGCATCGTGAAACCAGCCTTGTGGCTCATATGGCGTCCAATCGTCATATGACAGGCTCACAGTGGCGGCACCGCCTCGCCGGGATTATGGAATTCCCTGACCGGGAGCAGGTGGCCGGGTACATCCGCGACAAGGTGATGGCTGCGATGCGAGAGGTGGAATCGGAAATGCGCGAGCGAGGTTGGGAGGCCGTAGCGACCTATGACGACACGAACATTCGTTCCCACCTCCAGGTGCACCGGGAAGGTCATGTGGACTTTGTCTATGACATCCGGCTTACCGAACATCCCATGCCCGGTTTCGTCTATGCGGAGCTGAAGCGTGATCCGGACCAGCCGGACGTGTTCTACCGCGCCGAGGTATTCCTGCGTCGTGGCGGTCGTTCCTATGATGTATTCGGCTATGACAAGGATGACATCATCAAGGACATCCTCGACCAGTTCGAGAACTACCTGCACTTCCTCCACATCTCGCCGGGCAAGCTGCCCTGGGATATGGCCGAGCATGATGAAATGCTGGACACGGATAACGGCGATACACCGCCCCCGGAGGGCAAGCCAACCACCAGCTGAATGACCGTAAGCTTAAAGAAAACCCTGGCCGCCGCAAGGTGACCAGGGTTTTTTTAACGGCTCATTAGTGGCTGGCAGCCGGGCCGAAGGGTTTCAACAGAAGGATCAGCCGGGGCAGCAACATCAGTGCTCCCATCAGTGCCATGAACATGGCAAAGCCGGTGAACAGGCCGAAGTAGATGGTGGGCAGGAAGTTGGACAGCACCAGGATCGAGAAACCAATGATAATCGTCAGGGTAGTGTAGGACATGGCCCGACCGATACTCTGGTGGCAACGGTGCATGGTGGCGATATAGTCCCGGTCCTTTTCGAACTCTACCCGGAAGCGGTGGATATAGTGGATGGTGTCATCCACGGCAATGCCTACCGTGATGGCGGCTACGGTGATGGTCATCATGTCCAGGGGAATGCCCAGCCAGCCCATCAGGCCCAGCACAGAGCCCGCTGCCAGCAGGTTGGGGGCAATGCCGATCAGGGCCATTTTCAGGGACCGGAACAGTACGAAAAACATGATCGTGATCGCCAGGAATACGATGCCCAGGGTGCGGATCTGGGAGTCAAACAGGCTCTGGAGCATGTTGTTGTACATCACGGTCATACCGGTGAACAGTAGCTGACCTTGTTCAAAGCCCAACTTGCCGTGCAGGTGATTGCGGATCTCGGCCAGCAATTCATCCCGTCGAAGGTCCGGCAGGGAATCGATCAGGCGGATATTGATGCGTGCCCGGTGGTGCTCCTCATTGATATAGGGCGTCAGCAGGATGGGGGCCAGGTCATCCGGCAGCATGGCCGGCACGAAGGCCACCTCCATGGCGTTCAGGGGCTCACCGCCGTTGATTTCGGCCAGCAGGCGCAGGGTGGTGGTGACGGAGAGTACCTTGCCGGTTTCCGGCAGGCCGGCCAGGTAGTCATGGACCTGCTCCAGGCGATCCAGTTTCTGCCAGGTGAACCAGGTGTCCCGCAGGTCACCATCTTCGCAGTCCTCTACGAAGGGGTCGCAGTCACTGGCGAAGGGATCAGTTTCGGCATCTTCAGGTCGTTCCAGGTCAGTAATGATGATATCCAGTGGCGTTGTGCCACCGAGCTTCTGGTCAATCACCACCATGCCCTGGTGGATCTCGGTGTCGGACTTGAAATAGTCGATAAAGCTGTTTTCCACCGACAGGCGGCTCATGCCCACCACGCACAGCACCGCCAGGGCCAGGGAGCCGGCCAGCACTGTACCGCCAAAGCGTTCGGTAATGCGTGCAAAGGCATCGGTCAGCGGCAAGCTGCCCGGGCGGCTCTGGCGCACCGGCGGCTCAGGCAGAAGGGCGACCAGGACCGGGAACACCAGAAAGCTGATGGCAAAGGCCAGCGCCAGGCCCAGGGTCATCATCCAGCCGAAGTCGATCACCGGTCGGATGCCGCTGAAGGTCAGTGAGCCAAAGGCCACCATGGTGGTCAGAGCCATGTAGAAACAGGGTTTCACCATGGTGGAGAGCGTATCGCGAAGGTGCTGTTTGCGGTCGTCCTGCGGATGCGCCTGTTGATGCTCCCGGTACCGCACCATCAGGTGGATCGTCAGTGACAGGGTCATGATCAGCAGCAGGGAGACAAAGTTGGACGAGATTACCGTCACCGGCCACTGCATCCAGCCCAGGTAACCGGCCACCAGCCATACCGTGAACCCACAGCACAGGATGGGTACCACCACCCACTGCCAGCTACGGAAGATCACCACCAGGGTCAGAAGCAGGAAGATCAGTACACCCACGCCAAAGGTGGACAGATCGCTTTCGATAAAGCGGATCATGTCCGAAGCAATCATGGGTACACCGCCCAGGTGAATCTCGGCGTTGTCGCGGTAGCGGTCGAGGATGGCGCGAACATCGGTAATTGTTTGTTCACGCTCGGCCTCCAGTTCGGCTGCCAGCTGTCGGAACTGTTCAGAGACCTGCTGCAGTTTCTGCCGTTGCTGTTGGTTCAGTTCACCTACCCGGGCCTGCTCCCGCAGGTCATTGCGCAGGCGCACCAGCTCGAAGTAACGGTCGGGTGTTGGCAGGTTGACCTGGATCGCCGTGGTACTGGCATCCTCGCTGATCAGCATGTTGGGATAGAGGGGATTCGAAAGCAGGGAGTCCCTGGCCTGGTCCAGTGGGACCTCGTCCTGGTCCAGCGTCAGCAGCTCCTCATCAACCGTGTCGATGCCGAGGTCCGGGCTGTGGAGCAGGGGAACGTTGAGAATGCTGTTGGTGGAGCCAACCGGCCCAAGGGCGGCCAGGTCATCCCGCAGGTTGCGCAGGGTATTAATGGCCGGCTGGCTGAACAGGTCGCCGTCCGGCTTGTAGGTTACCACCAGGAAATCATCGGACGCTTCAAAGCGCTGGCTGACGGTGCGGTAGTCCTCCAGGGCGGTATCATTCTCCAGCACCAGGGATTCGGCAGAGGCGTCCAGGCGGAACTGGTGCAGTTTCAGGCTGGCAATGACCAGCACGACGGCAAACAGGATCAGCACCCGCCAGGGGTGGTTGAGAATCAGCCGGTCATAGAGGCTGTAGAAGGAACGCATTGAGTGACAGACTCCGCTGGTCAGAAGGAACTGCGAAGTCTGCCACACTGTGAAAAATTTTGTGAAAAATAGCGTTAAATGACTCGCCGTGCCGGAACATCCGCTTTAACTGGCGCGTACCTGTCGGGACGCTTCTTCCAGGGAGTCAATAAGCTGCTTGAGGCGCCGGGTCATTTCAGCGCTGGCGGCCAGTTCTCGGACCATGCCCTCAGTGGTTTCGCGTATCCCCCGCACGTCGGCAAGGACGGCATCGGTGCCGGCAGTCTGTTCGGCGGACACCCGGGCGATCTGTTCGTTGGTCTCGTCGATGCGGGCCACCATGCCCTGGATGTCCTGCAACGCCTGGCGACCCTCTGAGGCATCGCTGACGCAGCGGTGCGCATCGTCCGAGCTGGCCGTCATCTGGTCAACCGCGGCCGCCATGGCATCCAGGAGCCGGTCCAGGGTGCCCTGGATCTGGTCGGTGGAGTCCTGCACCCGCTGGGCCAGCTTGCGGACCTCATCGGCAACCACGGCGAAGCCCCGGCCCTGTTCACCGGCACGGGCAGCTTCGATGGCGGCGTTGAGTGACAGCAGGTTGGTCTGCTCGGCAATCCCCCTGATCTCGGTCACCGCCTGGCGGATTTCCTGGCTGTTGCCAGCCAGTGCCTGCACTGCCCCGGCCGAGGTTTCAACGGTTTGTGAGAGTTTCTCAATGGAATCCGCCGTCCGGGTGACCCGGTCGTGCCCCTCGCGGGCGGCGCGGTGTGCTTCATGGGACAGGGTGTTGGCCATACCGGCCTGTTCGGCAATGCCCGAGAAACTCTGCAGCATGGCCTCTACCGTCTCGGCGGAACGATCGGCACCCTGTTGTTGCCGGGTCAGCTCGTCACGGCGCTGCTCAGCGGCGGCGGTCAGCTCACGGACTTCCTCGTGCAGGCGGCGGATCGCCTCCAGCATGTTGCGGACCACGTCACCGGTGCGTTGCTGCATGGCGTTGAAGGCTTCGGCCATCTCACCGATCTCATCGCTGGAGTCAACACTGGCCCGTTCGTTGAGATCGCCGGACTGCTGAACCGATACCATGGTTTTCTTGAGCCGGTTGACGTGCCGTTCGATAAAGGAAATCAGTAACTGGGAGCCGGCCATCTCCAGCAGCATCAGTAACGCTACGATGCCGGCATATCCGGGCGCTGCGTCGGCGAACACGGTCATGAACGGCTGGTCAGTCCGGTTCGCGACATCGCTGATGGCGTAGAGCACCAGCAGACACATGACCACGAAGACCATGATGTTCAGTAGCCAGAATTTGTACTTCAGGCGGGCATTCTTGAGCAGCGTCAGCATGGTTAACCTGTTGTTGTCATGGTCCACCGGTGGCGGCAGTGGACGGATTACGAATCGGCTCCTGAAGATATCACCGGAACAGGGGGCGATGCTTGCTCCGGATCAGTTGGGGCTGACCTTTGACAATGTCTTACAAACAGGTATCGGCGGCTGGTGGCATTTCTTGAGGTTAGCAGGTGCCGGGGTGCGGCCAGCGGCGGCAAGCCGCTGGCGCAATGTTTTTAGGGGTCAGTCCACCTGACGTACTGGAATGGCGCTGGTGTCTCGCGGTACCGCCGGCACGGCCAGGCCAAGGTTGTTCTTCTCGAATACCCGGTCGGCACGATAGCTGGACCGAACCATGGGGCCGGAGGGAACTTCCATGAAGCCTTTTTCCAGCCCGATGTCCCGATACCGGTTGAATTCCTCCGGGGTGATATAACGTTCCACCGGCAGGTGGTTGGGCGTGGGGCGCAAATACTGACCGAGGGTGAGAATGTCCACGCCGATGGCCCTCAGGTCGTCCATGGTTGAGAGGATTTCTTCCTCGGTTTCACCCAATCCCAGCATCAGGCTGGTCTTGGTGAGCACGTCCGGGCGGTACTGCTTGGCGTGGGCGAGCACGCTCAGGGTTTTCTCATAGCCTGCACGTGGGTCGCGGACGCGACGGGTCAGGCGTTTGACGGTTTCAACATTCTGGGCGAACACATCCAGTCCGGAATCCACCACTTTCTCCACGTGGGGCATGACCGCATCGAAGTCCGGGGTCAGGGCTTCGACGGCGACTTCCGGGGTGCGCTGTTTGATGGCGGCAACACAGGCGGCGTAGTGGGCGGCACCACCATCGTCCAGGTCGTCCCGGTCCACTGAGGTGAGCACGATGTAGCGCAAGCCCATGAGCTCAACGGACTTCGCCGTGTTTTCCGGTTCGTCGTGGTCCAGCCAGCCCTTGGGGTTGCCGGTGTCCACCGCACAAAACTTGCAGGCCCGGGTGCATACGGAGCCCATCACCATGATAGTCGCTGTACCGTTGTTCCAGCACTCACCAATATTGGGGCAATGGGATTCCTGGCATACGGTGCTCAGGCGATGCTCGTTGACGTTCTGACGCACCGCCTCGAAGCGTTCACCGCCGGGCATGCGGGCACGGAGCCATTTGGGTTTGCGCTGCACAGGCGTTTCCGCGCTGGCGGTTTTCTTGACGCCATCCTTGATGGCCGAGAATCCGTGTTCATTGCGGAACTTCGAGCCGCTGACTACGCGGGGTTTGGCGTTGTCGCTCATGGCAACCGGGGTCTCTTTGCGAAGGTGTATGCGGGTACGTAAAGAGTAAGGCCCCGGACCAGTGGATACAAGCGGCATAGGGGAAATCCCGGTGCCACTTTGGTCGGGTTCAGACCGGTTGCTGGCCGGAAGCGCAGGCCTTCTCGGGTGCCTGTGACGTGCGGGTCTTCAGCCAACTTTCCAGTTCGCCGATCTGCTCTGCGCTGGCGTAGAGGCCCTGCTTGGTGCGCCGCCACAGGACATCGTCTGCGTTGCCTGCCCATTCGTGGCGTACCAGGTAGTCCACTTCCCGCTCATAGAGGTTGCCCAGGAAGTGACGCCCGAGATCATCCAGGCGGGCGCTGTCGCCCAGCAGTAGGTAACTGTCCGTACCATAGCTGCGTACCAGGCGTGAGGCGAGCAGGCCGGGTAGCCAGGGGTAGTGTTGGCACAGGGCTTCCTGCAAGCGAGGCTGACTCTGGAAGTCACCGCCCGGCAGGACGGCGTCCCGTGTCCAGTGTCCCCGCGCTTCCGGGAAATACTGGCAGAGCCGGTCAGTGGCTGCTTCGGCCAGCTTGCGAAAGGTGGTGAGCTTGCCCCCGAATACCGACAGCAGCGGTGTTTTTCCGCCAGGTGCATCCACTTCGAAGGAATAGTCCCGTGAGGCTTTCTGGGCACTTTCTTCCTCATCATCCATCAGTGGTCGGACCCCTGAGTAGGACCAGACCACATCCTCCGGCGTCAGCTGGTGGCGGAAATAGTGGTTAACAATATCGAGCAGGTAACGGGTTTCCTCGCCGGAAATCGTGGCTTCCGACGGGTTGCCCTCGTAGTCCACGTCAGTGGTGCCCACCAGTGAGAAGTGGTCTTCGTAGGGGATGACAAATACAATCCGCTCGTCTTCGTTTTGCAGGATGTAGGCCTCATCATCCCGGTTGAGTCGGGGTACCACGATATGACTGCCCTTGACCATGCGAATCATGCGCGGGGCTTTCTGGTCCAGGGTGCTGTCGAACAGGCTGCTGACCCAGGGGCCGGCCGCATTGACCAATGCCCGGGTACGAACCACGCGGGAATCACCGGTTCGGGTGTCCAGCAGGGTAACCTGCCAGTGATCACTGCCCCGTTCGGCCCGGACGCAGCGGGTCCTGGTCTGAATGCGGGCACCGAGCTGTTCCGCCTTGCGGGCCGTGAGCACCACCAGGCGGGCGTCATCCACCCAGCCGTCGGAATATTCGAACCCCCGGGTGATCTCCGGTTTCAGTGGATCGTCAGGGGTAAAGGTGATGGACCGGGAACCGGGCAGCAGTTCACGCTTTGCCAGGTGGTCATACAGGAACAGGCCGGCGCGGATCATCCAGGCCGGTCGCAGGTGGGGCTGGTGCGGCAGGCGAAAGCGCATCGGCCACATGATGTGGGGCGCATTTGCGAGCAGGGCTTCCCGTTCGGCGAGGGCCTGGCGCACAAGGCGGAATTCATAGTGTTCGAGGTAACGCAGGCCGCCATGAATCAGCTTGCTGCTGCGGCTGGAGGTAGCTGAGGCCAGGTCGTTCATTTCACAAAGCAGTACCCTGAGGCCCCGGCCGGCGGCATCCATGGCGATCCCTGTGCCATTCACGCCGCCGCCCACTACGACCACGTCATAACTCTCCGGTTTGCCGGTCATCACGTTCTTCCTTTAATCCTGGATGTGCACCGATGGAAGGAGTATGGAAAAGTCGTGGATATTCGTAAAGGAAAATATCGAAAATAAACGAAAGTGCCTATGATGGTGTCTCCAGCTCAGACGACGTGCAGACTGACCTGGTGTTCGGTAAGCAGGTGGCAGATTTCCTCAGGCGGTGCCTGGTCGGTGAACACATGGTCGGCCTGCACGATGTTGCCCAGCCGGACCATGGCATTGCGACCGAACTTGGTGTGGTCTGCCGCCAGTAACACCTGGCTGGAGTTATTGATAATGGCCTGGGCGACGCGGACCTCCCGGTAGTCGAAATCGAGCAGCGAGCCGTCACTGTGAATGCCGCTGATACCGATGATGCCAAAGTCCATGCGGAACTGGTTGATAAAGTCGCGGGTGGCCTCGCCCACAATGCCACCGTCCCGGTTACGTACCTCGCCACCGGCGATAATTATGGTGAAGTCTTCCCTGGCGGAGAGGATTGACGCTACGTGCAGGTTGTTGGTGACCACCCTCAGGTTGTTCTTTACCAGCAGGGCCCGGGCGATGGTCTCGGTGGTGGTACCGATATTGATGAACAGTGATGCGTTGTCGGGAATCATGTCCACCAGTGCTGAGGCGATGCGCTCCTTGGCGTCCAGTTCCATGATCTTGCGGGCCTGGTAGGCGGTGTTCACCGTGCTTGAGTCGATTCCGGCGCCGCCGTGGTGCCGGCGTACCCGGTTCTGCCTCGCCAGTTCGTTCAGGTCCCGGCGGATGGTTTGCGGAGTCACCTGG
This sequence comes from Marinobacter segnicrescens, assembly GCF_900111555.1. Taxonomy (GTDB): domain Bacteria; phylum Pseudomonadota; class Gammaproteobacteria; order Pseudomonadales; family Oleiphilaceae; genus Marinobacter; species Marinobacter segnicrescens. The sequence goes on along the minus strand of NZ_FOHZ01000003.1, from coordinate 257,107 downwards.
AAGTGGTCAACCAGCTGTTCCGTGGTGGCAAACCCCTGTTGCTGAATCAGTTCCAGGATCTGCTCCTGGCGGCGGGTTTGCGGCATGTTGACTCCCGATGTTCGTCAGCGAAAAGGCTTTTGCCGCTGCAGTATAAACCAGGATCGTTCAGCTTGTGGTATTTCAGCAGGTTGTGTGGCGTGACAGGGAGTCAGGCGTTTTTCGTTAACAAACTGCGAAAATGGTCATGATTGTTTGCGAACATTCAGAGCCTGTACTAGAACGATAGGAGGTTGTTTCAAAGGGACAGCAGGGTGCTTGCGAGCGGCCTGCACAAAAACAAGAAGGAAACCGGATGTCGCTGCAACTGGAGAATGTCTCCCGCGCCGTTGATGGCGTGGATTTCATCCGTGATGCCGATCTGACGTTCGAGGCCGGATCGTTCAATGTGCTGCTGGGTCGTACCCTGGCCGGGAAAACTTCCCTCATGCGCCTGATGGCGGGACTGGACCAGCCCGACAGCGGCCGTATCCTCCATAATAGCGAGGACGTGACCGGTCAGGGCGTGCGCAAGCGCAATGTCTCGATGGTCTATCAGCAGTTCATCAATTATCCCAACCTAACCGTCTACGAAAACATTGCCTCACCCCTGCGCCTTGCAAAGATGAAGGAGCAGGAACTGGATCGTCGGGTAAAAGAGACGGCAGCCATGCTGCACATCGATAACCTGCTGTCCCGTTACCCGCTGGAGCTTTCCGGGGGGCAGCAGCAACGGACCGCCATGGCCCGGGCACTGGTCAAGGATGCAACGCTCATCCTTTTCGACGAACCCCTGGTTAACCTGGATTACAAGTTGAGGGAGGAGCTGCGCTCGGAGCTTCGCCAGTTGTTCCGTGAGCGCCAGTGCATTGCGGTCTATGCCACCACCGAAGCCAACGAGGCCCTGGCACTGGGTGGCACCACAACATTGCTGCATGAGGGCAGGGTGGTGCAGACCGGACCGGTGGCGGAGGTCTATCGTCGACCGGTCAACACCCTGGCGGCGGAACTGTTCAGCGAACCGCCCATGAACCTGCTACCGGGTAAGGTCACCGGCAACTCGGTTACCTTTGGCGCCAATATCCACCACGACCTCACCCGTGAACTGGGTGATCTGGCAGAAGGTGACTACCTTTTCGGCATTCGCCCCAGTCATGTGGGCTTATCTCCGGCGGGGGAGGATGACCTAGCGTTGGAAATGGAAGTGGAACTGGCGGAAATCAGTGGCTCGGAAACCTTCCTCCACGTGGGTGCCGGGGCGCTGGACATGGTGGTCCAGGAGCTGGGAGTGCATACACGTCACCCAGGAGGGCAGGTAAAAATCTACCTGCCCATGAACCGCCTTTTCGTGTTCGACCAGCGTCGGGCGCTGGTGCATACCCCGGCGGATAGCGGAGGTGTTCATGGCTGAGATCGCCCTGACGGCCATGGCTCATAGCTATGAAAAGGAGCCAGCCGGGCCGGAAGACTACGCCATCCGTCAGCTGGACCACGTATGGGAAAAGGGCGGGGCCTATGCGCTGCTGGGTCCTTCCGGGTGCGGCAAAAGCACCATGCTCAACATCATTTCGGGCCTGCTGGCGCCCTCGGAAGGACAGGTACTGTTCGACGGCAAGCCGGTCAACCATCTCTCGCCCAGGGAGCGCAACATTGCCCAGGTGTTCCAGTTCCCGGTGGTGTACGACTCCATGACGGTGTTCGACAACCTGGCCTTTCCCCTCAGGAACAGCGGGTTACCAAAGGCGAAAATCCGGGAGCGGGTCAACGAAATTGCGGAAGTCCTTGAGCTGGAACCCCTGCTGCACCGCAAGGCCCGTAACCTGACCGCAGACGAAAAGCAGAAGGTGTCCATGGGTCGTGGGCTGGTTCGGGAGGACGTCTCGGCGATCCTGTTTGACGAACCCCTGACGGTGATCGACCCGCAGCTGAAATGGAAGCTTCGCCGCAAGCTCAAACAGATCCATGAACAGTTCGATATCACCATGATCTATGTAACCCACGACCAGCTGGAAGCGTCGACCTTCGCTGACCGGATCGCGGTGATGTACGAGGGGCGCATCGTGCAGTTTGGTACACCCACGGAATTGTTCGAGAACCCCAACCATACCTTTGTAGGCTTCTTCATCGGCAGCCCCGGTATGAACCTGATAGATGTGACCCGCTGCCCGGGCGGAGTGCAGTTCGGCAACACGCGCTTCCCACTATCGGAAGGAGTGATGAAGCGGCTCGCGGAAACAGGCTCGGACAATCTGCGCCTGGGTATAAGGCCGGAATTTATCGAACTGACAGAGCCGAACCCGGATAGCTGCCCGGCCATCGTGGAGGATGTGGAAGACCTGGGTACCTACCAGATCCTCACCGCGCAACTGGAAGGCCAGGGCCTCAAGGTCCGGCTCTCGGAGGATATCCAGGTTGAGCGGAAGCAGGTGGTGCACCTTCACTTTCCGGCACGCTGGCTGAAGCTGTACGTGGACGAATTCCTGGTGGAGGCATCGCCATGAGAAAGGTCCCGGACAACCGTGCCTGGTGGCTGGTGCTGCCGGTACTGCTGCTGGTGGCGTTTTCCGCCCTGGTGCCATTGATGACCGTGGTGAACTATTCAGTGCAGGATATTTTCGGTCCTGGTAACGCCTATTACGTGGGCACCGAATGGTTCCGGGATGTATTGCGGGACGAGCGCCTGCAGGCGTCGCTATTGCGGCAATTCGGTTTCTCTGCAGCGGTCCTGGCTATCGAGATTCCGCTGGGAATCGGGATCGCGCTAATGATGCCAAAAGGTGGCATTCGCGCGTCCCTGTGCTTGATCCTGCTGGCGATTCCGCTGCTGATTCCCTGGAACGTGGTGGGCACCATCTGGCAGATCTTCGCCCGGGGTGATATCGGCCTGTTCGGCTGGGGGCTCAACCAGCTGGGCTTCAACTACAACTACACCGGCGACCCGGTGGACGCCTGGCTGACGGTGCTGTTGATGGATGTGTGGCACTGGACGCCACTGGTGGCACTGCTGTGCTATTCCGGCCTGCGGGCCATCCCCGAGGCGTTCTACCAGGCGGCGGAGATTGACCGCGCCTCACGCTGGGCGGTGTTTCGCTATATCCAGCTACCCCGCCTGAAAAACGTGCTGGTGATCGCCGTGCTGCTGCGGTTCATGGACAGCTTCATGATCTATACCGAGCCGTTTGTGCTCACCGGAGGCGGGCCGGGAAGTTCCACCACCTTCCTGAGCCAGACCCTGACTACCATGGCGGTTGGCCAGTTCGACCTTGGGCGGGCTGCGGCCTTCTCCCTGGTGTACTTCCTGATTGTGTTGCTGGTGTCGTGGCTGTTCTTTACTGCCATCACCCATATGGACAAGGAGCGCTAGGCCATGGCGATAAGAGAACGATCCCGCAGCAAGGGACTGGGCATTACGGTCTTCATTATCCTGCTGCTGACGCCCATCTACTGGTTGCTGAACATGTCGTTCAAGACCAACCGGGAGATCCTCAGCGGACTGACCCTTTGGCCACAGAATTTCACCTTTGACAACTACGTGGTGATCTTTACCGATTCGAGCTGGTACTCCGGCTATATCAACTCCATGACCTACGTGTTGATGAACATGACGATCACCCTGACTGTGGCCTTGCCGGCGGCCTATGCGTTCAGTCGGTACCGGTTCCTGGGGGACAAGCACCTGTTCTTCTGGCTGTTGAGCAACCGCATGGCGCCGCCGGCGGTGTTTCTGTTGCCCTTCTTCCAGCTGTATTCCTCCATCGGGCTGTTTGATACCCATATCGCCGTGGCCCTGGCTCACTGCCTGTTCAATGTACCCCTGGCGGTGTGGATCCTGGAGGGCTTCATGTCCGGGGTGCCCCGGGAGTATGACGAGATGGCTTATATCGACGGCTACAGCTTCCCCCGGTTCTTCGTGAAGATCTTCATGCCCATGATCCGCTCCGGTATCGGGGTGACCGCGTTCTTTATCTTCATGTTTTCCTGGGTAGAGCTGCTACTGGCCAGGACGCTGACGTCTGTGGACGCGCAGCCCATCGCCGCCATCATGACCCGCACCATCGGCGCCAGCGGCATTGACTGGGGGGTGCTGTCGGCGGCCGGGGTGCTGACCATCCTGCCCGGGGTACTGGTGGTCTGGTTCGTTCGCAACCACGTGGCCCGGGGCTTTGCCCTGGGGCGTGTATAGGGGAGGGAGTCTGATGCTGGACTGGATGAACTGGACCCAGCCGGTTGCCATTTTCTTCGTGGTTATCGCCTGCATTCTGGTGGCCATGTCAGTGTGGGAACTGGCTTCGCCGTGCAGCGAGCGACGGGGCTTCCTTCCCATTGCCACCACCCGGGGCGACCGGTTGTTTATCGGGCTGCTTTGTGCGGCCTACATTCACCTGGCATTTTTGGGGCTCAGTGAGATCTCACTATGGGTTGCCCTGGCAGTGTCCGTGGCCTGGCTGCTGATTTTGCTGCGTTGGGGCTGAAAGGAGCTAACCGGAAGGGAGGGTATGCCTATAGGAACTCATGGAACCACCAAGGCGAAGGGGGCTGGCGGAGCCGGGTCCCTGATGTAAGAGAACGACCCGTGCAGGCACCCCGCCGCCCGGGAACAAATACAGTCAGTCCGCAGTTTTGACTCGACTCTTACACGAACAGACGAGGTTGGATATGTTCAATAACAACAAGCACTCAACACTGTTGCTGGGGGCGCTGATCGCAGCCCTGGCAGCAGGCCCTGTCTCACTGGCCCACGCAGACCAGTACGAGGATGCCGCCCGCAAATGGGCCAAGGAATTCTCCACGTCGACCCTGAGCGAGGAAGAGCGATTGGAGGAATTGCTCTGGTTCGCCCGGGCGGCGGAGCAATTCCGCGACATGGATATCAACGTGGTCTCCGAGACCATTGCCACCCATGAGTATGAGTCCAGCCGGCTGGCGCAGGCCTTCCGGGAAATTACCGGCATCAACCTGACCCATACCCTGATCCAGGAAGGGGACGTTATCGAGAAGCTGCAGACCCAGATGCAGTCGGGCCGAAATATCTATGACGGCTATATCAATGACTCTGACCTGATCGGGACCCACTGGCGTTATGGGAAGGTGGTCCCCATTTCCGACATGATGGAAAACGAGGCGAAGGAGCTGACCCTGCCGACGCTCGACCTGGACGACTTTATTGGCCTGGACTTCACCACGGCCCCGGATGGCAAGTTGTATCAGTTGCCCACCCAGCAGTTTGCCAACCTTTACTGGTTCCGGGCTGACTGGTTCGAGCGGGACGATCTCAAGGAGCAGTTCCAGGAGATCTACGGCTATGAGCTGGGGGTACCGGTGAACTGGTCCGCCTATGAAGACATTGCCGAGTTCTTCACCGAGCATGTGAAGGAAATTGACGGCGAGCGGGTCTATGGCCATATGGACTATGGCAAGAAAGACCCCTCGCTGGGCTGGCGCTTCACCGATGCCTGGTTCTCCATGGCCGGTGCTGGCGATACGGGCCTGCCCAACGGCCTGCCGGTGGATGAGTGGGGCATTCGCGTGGAGGAGTGTCACCCGGTGGGTTCCAGCGTGACTCGCGGCGGTGCGGTTAATGGCCCGGCGGCGGTCTATGCCACCACCAAGTACCTGGACTGGATGAAGAAGTACGCCCCGCCGGAAGCCCAGGGTATGACTTTCTCGGAAGCTGGTCCCGTTCCTGCCCAGGGTAACGTTGCCCAACAGATCTTCTGGTACACCGCGTTCACTGCCAGCATGGTGGAAGACGGCTTGCCAGTGGTCAACGAAGACGGCACCCCGAAATGGCGGATGGCCCCGTCTCCCCACGGCCCGTACTGGGAAGAGGGCATGAAGCTGGGCTATCAGGACGTAGGTTCCTGGACCTTCCTGGACTCAACCCCGGAAGAGCGCCGCCTGGCGGCTTGGCTTTACGCCCAGTTCACCGTGGCCAAGACCGTATCCCTGGAGAAAACCCTCAAGGGGCTGACGCCGATTCGCGAATCTGATATCAACTCGGATGCCATGACCGAAGCGGCACCGCGCCTGGGTGGCCTGGTGGAATTCTATCGCAGCCCCGCGCGGGTGCAGTGGAGCCCCACCGGCACCAACGTGCCGGATTATCCGAAGCTGGCCCAGCTGTGGTGGCAGTATATCTCACAGGCTGCCAGTGGTGAGGCCAGTCCCCAGGAAGCCCTGGACGGCCTGGCAGAAGCCCAGGACAGCATCATGATGCGCCTTGAGCGGGCCAACGTGATGGAAACCTGCGGCCCCAAACTGAACGAGCCCAGGGACGCCCAGTACTGGCTGGACCAGCCCGGTGCGCCCAAGCCGAAGCTCGATAACGAAAAGCCTCAGGGTGAAACCGTGCCCTACGAGGAACTGTTGAAGACCTGGCAGGAAGAACGGGAGAGCTGAGTTCCTGCTGATCAAAAAAAGGGGGAGGCCGCGGCCTCCCCCGTTTCGTTATCGCCGGATTAGCTGGCAGCCTTCAGGGCCTGGTCAATATCGGCAATGATGTCGTCCACATGCTCGATGCCAATGGACAGTCGCACCAGGTCCTCACTGACACCGGCGCTGCGCAGTTCATCCGCGTTCAGCTGGCGGTGGGTGGTGGTGGCCGGGTGGCAAGCCAGGGACTTGGCATCGCCGATATTCACCAGGCGGTAGATCAGTTGCAGGGCGTCGATAAACTTCGCGCCGGCGTCACGGCCACCCTTGATGCCAAAGCTCAGGATGCCGGATGCCTTGCCGCCACAGATCTTGTCGCAGGTGGCCTTGTAGGGACTGCCGGGCAGTGCTGCGTAGTTGACCCACTCGACCAAGGGATGATCTTCCAGGTACCGGGCGACCTTTTCGGCATTCTCGCAGTGACGTTCCATCCGCAGTGCCAGGGTTTCAAGGCCCTGCATGATCAGGAACGAATTGAACGGTGACAGGGCGCTGCCCGTGTTACGCAGCGGCACCACCCGGCAGCGGCCAATAAAGGCTGCGGGGCCCAGGGCCTCGGTGTAGACCACGCCATGGTAGGAGGGGTCGGGCTTGTTCATCATGGGGAACTTGTCGGCGCTGGCCTTCCAGTCAAACTTGCCAGAATCCACAACCACACCCGCCACGGTGGTGCCGTGACCGCCGATGTACTTGGTCAGGGAATGCACCACAATGTCTGCGCCGTGGTCGAACGGACGGCACAGGAAAGGTGTGGCCACCGTGTTGTCCACAATCAGGGGGATACCGTGGTCATGGGCAATCTTCGCCCAGGTTTCAATATCCACCACATTGCCCGCCGGGTTGCCGATGGACTCGCAGAACAGTGCCCGGGTGTTTTCGTCGATGGCTGCCACGACGTTGTCGTAGTCATCGTGGGCTACCATCCGGCACTCAATGCCCTGGTTGGGCAGGGAGTGGGCAAACAGGTTGTAGGTGCCGCCGTACAACTGGCTGGTGCTGACGATGTTATTGCCCACGGTGCAGATGGTCTGCAAGGCATAGGTAATCGCAGCCATGCCAGACGCCACGGCCAGTGCACCAACACCGCCTTCAAGTTGCGCCATGCGCTCTTCAAGCACCCCGTTGGTGGGATTCATGATGCGGGTGTAAATGTTGCCTTGTACCTTCAGGTCAAACAGGTCGGCACCGTGCTGGGTATCGTCAAAGGTATAGGAGGTGGTCTGGTAGATGGGCGTGGTAGCCGCCTTGGTGGTCGGATCGCCGCTAAAGCCGGCATGTAGCGCCAGAGTTTCCGGTTTCATGAGTCGGTTCCTTGCTGGTGGATTATTCTTAATGAGTTTCAGCATGGGGAGTATGCCACAGGCGACACACCAGCCGCATAGTTCCAGCGGTTATAGGCTTATCAGTAATTGATGAGAGCTTTGTCATGCTCAAATGGGTTCGTACAGGCGCGGTAGGTAGGATGACGGACCGGGGGCACGGGCGGCCCTTTCGCAGCAGCGCCAGGGATGGCGCGGAGCAAGGCCGGTCCAGGGACGGGCCGTGAATTGCGGTGAAGAAAGGGCCGCCCGTGCCCCCGGGCCAGCCCCCGAAACACCCAGGCAGGAACGAAAAAAGCCCGACTCTTGCGAGCCGGGCTTTTTGAATACTGGTAGCAAGGGGCGGAGTATTCGGCCTGCGGCCTCACCCTCCGGGCCGTCGTCGCGTTGCTCCGACGTTCCTCCGCACGCGTTGCGTGCTCCGGTCGCACCGCCTTCGTCGGTTCGACTCATTATCAGCCGGAATTAAAAAAGGGCCCACGCTTACGCGAGGACCCTTTTTAAATTCTGGTAGCAAGGGGCGGAGTCGAACCGCCGACCCCAGCATTATGAGTGCTGTGCTCTAACCAACTGAGCTACCTTGCCATTTCGTCGGGATTTACGCCCCAAACGAGGCGCGTATTTTCAGTATTCGGGGGGTATCTGTCAAGGCTTACCCCCGGATTTTTTTCAGCGTTTACACATTGAAGCGGAAATGGATGATATCGCCGTCCTGGACGATGTACTCCTTGCCTTCCAGTCGCCACTTGCCGGCGTCCTTGGCACCCTGTTCGCCGTTGTACTGGACGAAGTCCTCATAGGCGACGACTTCGGCACGGATAAAGCCGCGTTCGAAGTCGGTGTGGATCACAGCCGCCGCCTGGGGCGCGGTAGCGCCGATGCGGACGGTCCAGGCGCGTACTTCCTTGACGCCGGCGGTGAAGTAGGTCTGCAGGCCCAGCAGTTTGTAGCCGGCGCGGATAACACGGTCCAGGCCGGGTTCTTCCATGCCCATCTCGTCCAGGAACATGGATTTCTCGTCGTCTTCCAGCTCGGAGATCTCGGCTTCGATCTTGTTGCAGATGGGCACCACCACGGCATTCTCTTCAGCGGCGATGGCCATGACCGTGTCCAGGTGCGGGTTGTTCTCGAAGCCGTCCTCGCTGACATTGGCGATGTACATGGTGGGTTTGACCGTGAGCAGGCACAGTTCGCGGATCAGTGCCATCTGGTCGCTGTCCAGGTTCATGCTGCGAACCGGCATGCCTTCGTTCAGCACAGGCAGCAGCTGCTCGAACATATCCAGCTGCGCCTTGGCAGTCTTGTCGCCGCTCTTGGCAACCCGCTGGACGCGCTTGATGGCTTTCTCGACGGTATCCAGGTCGGCCAGGGCCAGCTCGGTGTTGATGATCTCGATGTCGGCAGCCGGGTCAATCTTGTTGGCCACGTGGATGACGTTCTCATCCTCGAAACAGCGAACCACGTGGGCAATGGCGTCGGTCTGGCGAATATTGGCCAGGAACTGGTTGCCCAGGCCTTCGCCCTTGGAGGCGCCTTCCACCAGACCTGCGATGTCCACGAATTCCATGGTGGTGGGGATGACCTTCTGGGGTTTCACGATCTCCGCCAGTTTGTTCAGGCGCGGATCGGGCATGGGCACCACGCCCGCGTTGGGTTCAATGGTGCAGAAAGGGAAATTCTCTGCGCCAATTTCCGCCTTGGTCAGTGCATTGAAGAGCGTGGATTTGCCGACGTTGGGCAGGCCGACAATGCCGCAATTGAATCCCATGTGTGCCTCTGCTGATCGTAAAGGGGGCCGTCTGGTGATCTGCCGCTGCAGGCAGAGACGGGCGCCCGGAAATTTGCGCGAATTATACCGGTGTACGGGTACAGGTGCGAGTAAGGGCTAGCTCAGGCCTGTTGGCTGACCGGTGGTTCAGGGTGCCGGTTTGAAGCTGTGCAATCGGTTCATGGCTGCTGCGAGCTTGCCGCCGGCTGCGTCCGGCAATACCCGGAGAATCTCGTCAATGACGGCGTTGAGCTGCTCGGTTTCCTGCTTGCCAAGCCGTCCCAGTACATAGCCAGTAACCTGGCGGCTGTCGCCTGGGTGGCCGATGCCGATTCGCAGTCGCTGGAAGTCTTTGGTGCCCAGGTGGGCGATGGTGTCGCGCAGGCCGTTGTGGCCGCCGTGACCGCCGCCTTTCTTGAGCTTGGCGGTGCCGGGTGGCAGGTCCAGTTCGTCATGGGCGACGAGGATCTGTTCCGGGGCAATCTTGAAGAAGTCCGCCAGTGCCTTGATGGACAGGCCGCTGCGGTTCATGAAGGTGGTGGGGTTTAACAGGTGAAGGTCCAGGCCCTGCCACTGAATTCGGCTATAGAGACCGTGGTATTTCTTTTCGGGGCGGAGCGTCTGGCCCGCTTCACGGGCCAGCGCTTCGACGAACAGGGCGCCGGCGTTATGGCGGGTATGCTCGTAGTCGGCTCCGGGATTACCGAGACCCACCACCATGACGATATCCTGTGCCATAGACGCCAACTCCCCGGACAGGGATTACTCCTTGTCTTCGCCTTCTTCCTCGCTGCCTTCCTCGGCTTCATCGTCCACCTTGGCGCCACGGGGCAGGTGAACGGATACGACCGCCTGGTCGTGGTCTTCGCCGTGCTGCAGGGCAGCGGAGCGAACGCCTTTCGGCATCTTCAGGTCGCTCAGGTGCAGTACCTGATCCAGCTCCAGGTCCATGACGTCGATTTCAATGAACTCGGGCAGGTCCTGGGGCAGACAGATAACTTCCACTTCGTTCAGCTGGTGGGAGATGACGCCACCCTGCAGCTTGACGACCGGAGCCTTGTCTTCGTTCAGGAAGTGCAGCGGTACGTTGACGTGGATCTCGTGGTCCTTGTCAACGCGCTGGAAGTCAGCGTGAGTCAGGATCGGCTTGTACGGGTGACGCTGCAGATCCTTCAGGATGACGCTTTCCTTCTTGCCCTGAATGTCGATGGTCAGGATGTGGGAGAAGAAGGCCTCGTTTTCCAGGTCTTTCTTCAGTTCGTTGTGCCAGATGGAGATAGGCGTAGCTTCCTTGTTGCCACCATAGATAATGGCAGGAATCTTACGCTCCTCGCGACGCAGGCGGCGGCTCGCACCTTTCCCCTGGTCATCGCGAGGAAATGCTTCAATCACGAAATCCTTCTTGGACATGGTCATTACCTCGTTGAATCATCCACCGGGCCCGCGACCAGGCTTGCGATGGTGATGTCAGTGAATGCCGGTTTTGTGCCGGCGCTTAAAGCAGAACTGGAGCCCCGTGGTAACGGGGCTCCAGTTCCGGATACTTCAGAGTCTGTTCTCTGTGCCTGGCTTTACCCTGGTCCGGATTTGGCTCAGACGTTCTCGAACATGGCGCTGATGGACTCTTCGTTGCTTACGCGGCGAATGGACTCCGCGAGCAGCCCAGCCATTCCGAGGGGGCGGATTCTATCACAATTCTTCGCCTTGTCACCCAATGGAATGGTGTCACAAACAACCAGTTCGTCCAGCTGTGATGCATTGATGTTGTCAATGGCAGGGCCGGACAGCACCGGGTGGGTAATATACGCAATAACCCTCGAGGCGCCGTGTTCTTTCAGGGCATTGGCTGCCTTGCAAAGGGTGCCGGCAGTATCAACGATGTCGTCCACCAGGATGCAGGTCTTGTCTTTGACATCACCGATGATGTGCATGACCTGGGAAACATTGGCCTTGGGGCGACGCTTGTCGATGATGGCGAGGTCGGCATCGTCCAGGCGCTTGGCCACGGCCCGTGCGCGAACCACGCCGCCTACGTCGGGAGATACCACGATAAAGTTCTCGAAGCGCTGCTTCTCGATGTCTTCGAGCATGACCGGAGTGGCGTAGATGTTGTCCACCGGGATGTCGAAGAACCCCTGAATCTGGTCAGCATGGAGGTCAACGGTCAGAACCCGGTCCACTCCGATGGAGGAGATCATGTCCGCCACGACCTTGGCGCTGATGGCTACCCGTGTGGAGCGTACCCGACGGTCCTGGCGCGCGTACCCGTAATACGGGATGACGGCGGTGATACGTGTGGCGGACGCGCGACGCAGGGCATCGGCCATCACGATCAGTTCCATCAGGTTGTCGTTGGTTGGGTAGCAGGTGGGCTGGATAATAAAGACGTCGTGACCGCGGACGTTCTCATTGATCTCGACGGTGGTTTCACCGTCGCTGAAGCGGCCTACGGTCGCCTGTCCCATGGGAATATGAAGTTTCTGGGCAATAGCCTTGGCCAGTTCCGGATTGGCATTGCCGGCGAAAATCATCAACTTGGACACGACGGTATCCTTCTGTGATTCAGCTTTGGATTCAGAGGAAGAAGAAGAAAGGTGGCTGGGGTGGCAGGATTCGAACCTGCGCATGACGGGATCAAAACCCGTTGCCTTACCACTTGGCGACACCCCAGTATCGTGCTGCTTTCTCGGCATCATTTAAGCTCTGTCAGCTTTATGTGAAGTGGTGAATGGTTCACCCCTCTAGCTACGAACCCCGTGATGCCGGTGGGTCTTTTTGCCCAGACTTTCAGGGCTTCTGCTTCTGTTGGGAAACGTCCAAAGATGCAAGCCCCGGTTCCGGTTAACCTTGCGGGTCCGAATTTGGCCAGCCAGTCCAGGCTGTTTTTTACCTCGGGATACAGTCGCTTAACTACATCCTCGCAATCGTTTCGGTACCCTGAGGCGTCTCCCTCAAAAGCGGGCGCTATTGTGATTCGGGGGGTGTTCCTTGTCAACCCTGGATCTGAAAAAATTTCAGCGGTGCTGATTTCAACCGGCGGTTTAACAACGATAAACCAGTCCTCCGGCGGGTTTGCGGGGGTCAGTTTCTCGCCCACGCCTTCACCCAGGGCCGCCCGGCCGCGGACAAAAACCGGTACATCGGCGCCCAGGGCTAGGCCCAGCTCGGCGAGCTGGTCTTCCGACAGGCCGGTTTGCCAGAGGTGGTTGAGGCCAACCAGGGTGGTGGCTGCATTGGAACTACCGCCACCGAGACCACCGCCCATGGGGAGTTTTTTATCCAGGTGAATGTCGGCCCCCTTGCCGGTGCCGGAAGCTTCCTGCAGGCAGCGGGCCGCCCGAACCACCAGGTTTTGCTCGGCCGGCACCCCTGGCAGCTCCGGAGTGAGGGTGATAACGCCATCATCCCTTGGGTGAAAGGTGAGCGTGTCGCCATAGTCCAGGAACTGGAACAGCGTCTGCAGCTCGTGGTAGCCGTCGGCACGGCGGCCGGTGATATGCAGGAACAGGTTGAGCTTGGCCGGCGAGGGCAGCGTGATGTCCGGGCGAGTGAGGTCCGTCATGGTCAGTCAGCTGAGCCAGGTTGCCACGATGACACCACCAGCCGAACCAGCTTTTCACCTTTGCGGGCTGTCAGCCGGGCCGGTAACTCGGGTCTGTCGTCCATGAATGCCCGCCAGCGTTCATAGCGTATGGTCCAGCCTTTCTGTTGCACCTGTGCTAGCTGGCCCTCGCGATCAAAGGCAAGGCGGTAGTTGCCATCCGGCGATGGCAGTCCGCGTATCCACCAGACCAGGGCGTCGATGGGCAACTCCCAGCCGGTGGCGGAGTAGATGAGCCCCTGGGGATCCGAGGAAGCATAGGTTTCGCCATCCGGCAGTTCGAGCTCGATGAAGCCCGGGCTACCCTCAAGGCGGGTACTGCCCATTCCGAGGAAGCTTGACGACAGCGCCAGCTCATAGTGTTCGTCGTTCTGCGTCCATCGGTTGATCACGGCAGAGCCGCTGTCCCCAGGCTGGCGAACCGCCAGTTTTCCGGTCAGCACCCAATGATTGAAGTTCTGCAGGGTGGTCTGTCGCTGTGGCCAGTCGGCCGGTGGCTGTTCGCTGAGCCCTGCCGGCAGGGGCTCCTGTTCAAGGGTGGCGCAGGCGACCAATGCAAGGCTCATTGCAATGGCGGCCAGTGGTTTCATGAGCGTTGTGACGGGATGTCTCACAGGTCGTCCACACCGAGTCGTTGAAGGGTCTCCTGGAGTAGTTCGTGGTCCGGGTCCTCGTCCTCGGCCCGTTCCCAGATGACTCTCGCCTGGGCCCTCTGATCCAGCGACCACAGCACTTCGCCATAGTGGGCGGCAATTTCCGGGTCCGGGTAGATCTCGTAGGCCCGGCGCAGGTAGCCAAGCGCACCCTCCTTGTCACCCTGGCGGAAGAGGACCCAGCCCATGCTGTCAAGGATGGCGGGGTTGTCCGGGTCCATTGCCAGCGCCTGCTCGATATAACCCCGGGCCTCTTGCAGCCGCTCGGTATGGACAGTCATTACGTATCCAAGGGCATTCAGCGCGGTGGGGTTGTCGGGCTCCAGCTCGATCATGGTTCGCAGGTCACCCAGCGCCTGCTCGATCCTGCCCAGTTGCTCATACGTCATGGAGCGTGCATAGAGGAGGCTCTGGTCGTCCGGATGGGACTCAAGTGCCTCCGTGGCACTGGCCAGGGCTTGCTGGTGAAGGTCCAGGCCCTGCAGCAGGTTGACCTCGACCAGCCAGAGGCTGGCTGCATCTGCCGGGTTGAGTTCACGGACGTCCCTGAGCTGATCAAGTGCCGAGTCCAGGTCGCCTGCCTCGGCACGCAGCTCCGCAGCGCGGCTGAGGGCAGGGTGGTAATGACTGCCCTCGGTAACCTGTTCATACCAGGTGATGGCCTGGTCCGTGTTGCCTCGTTTCTCGGCAATCTGCCCGAGGTAGTAGTGGGCCTGGCCGGTTTGCTGGCCAAGGTTGATCAGGTGCTTCAGGTCCTGGTGAGCCAGGTCCAGCTCATCGTTCTCGATGGCAACCAGTGCCCGGGAGAGGCGAAGGCCGTGTTCGTTGGGGAATTGCTCCACCAGGCGGCTGAACTCATCCTGGGCGGCGCGCATCTCGTTTTCACTGACCAGGATCCGGGCATAGAGTGTGCCCAGCTGGCGGTTTTCCGGGTAGCGCCGGGAGCTGGTCTGCAGGTGTCTCAGTGCCTCACGGCGTTGTCCGAGTTCGTACAGTAACTCACCCTGAAGCACCAGCGCCGGCTGGAACTCGTTGTCATCGGTTTCCAGTAATGGGCGGAGTGTCTCCAGAGCCTGTTCCGGGGCCCCCGTCAGGTTCTGCAGCAGGGCAGTGCTGTAACGGATTTCGGCATTGTCCGGGTGTCGTTTCTGAAGCTGGTCGAACAGCCGCCGGAGCTCCCGTTGCTGATCTGCAGGCAGCCTTGGTGCCATGGAGGCGAGGCCGTCAAAGTCCGCATCACCGCCCATCTGCAGAATCTGCTCCAGGTGCTCCAGGGTCCCGATCAGGTCGCCATCCCGCAGCGCCTGGATGGCTGCGGCGCGGCGGGCTTCCTCGCTCCGGGGCGCGACTTCGATCCAGGTTTCGGTCAGGGTGCGGACCGCGCCCGGGCTATTGAGTGACTCGGCTATCAGCAACGCACGCCGTATCACGCCGGTATCACCGGACTGCCTCGCTGCTTCGACGTAATTCGCGAGGGTAACGTCATATCGGCCACGCTGGGCCGCAATTTCCCCGGTTAACAGAAGATAGAGTTCTTCCGGGCGGAACTCCCTGTCAGTTGCCTGGTCGGTGGTTTGCTCAACCGCGGCCGTGGCTTCCGGTTGCCCCGGTGCACCGGAATCCGGCGAGGGTTCCTTGCTGTCCATGCTGGCGCAGCCGGTGAAGGCAAGAAGGCTGATAGCGAGATACAAGGCTTTTCTTGGCATTGGGCTTCCTGGAATAGAGGGCAAGGTATACGCTGCCGGTGCCGTCGTTGGAGCTATGATGGCACAAGGCCGGGTTCGGCCCAAGTCACTCATTTCACACCGTGGTTACAAGGGTATACCTCTATTGGTGGGTGGCAGACAGGCGGTTGCGCCGGTAAAATGCCCTTTATAAACGTCAAGTCCGCTCTCCCGGGACCGGCTTCGGAGTCAGCTCGTTCATTATGGCATTGATCACACTGGGTATTAACCATCGCACGGCGCCGCTGGAAATCCGCGAGCGGGTGGCCTTTACGCCGGAGCGTATGCCGGATGCCTTTCGCGAGCTGCGGGTGGCGACCGGTGCCAGTGAGGCGGCAATCCTCTCGACCTGTAACCGAACCGAGCTTTACCTGGCGGGAGATGATGACTGCGCTCCAACCCTGTTGCGGTGGCTTGCAGGGTTCCATGAGCTGGCGCCAGCCGACCTGGAAAACTCCATCTATATCCATCGGGACAGCGATGCCGTGCGGCATATGATGCGGGTTGCCGCCGGGCTCGACTCCATGGTGCTGGGCGAGCCGCAGATTCTCGGACAGTTGAAGGACGCCTACGCCCTGTCCCGGGAGCATGGGGCCAGCGGCTCGTTCCTTTCCCGCCTGTTCGAGCACACCTTCTCAGTGGCCAAGCGGGTGCGGACTGAAACCGCCATTGGTGAGAACCCGGTGTCCGTTGCCTATGCGGCGGTCAGTATGGCGCACCATATTTTCTCGGACCTGTCCCGTAACCGCGCCTTGCTGATCGGCGCCGGCAAGACCATTGAGCTGGTTGCCCGGCACCTTTCGGAAGCCGGTGTGAAGGATTTTATTGTTGCCAACCGGACCGTGGAACGCGCGCAAGCCCTGGCTGAGGCACACGGCGGGCAGGGCATCGTCCTGTCGGATATCCCGGATTACCTCAAGGATGTGGACATCATTATCTCATCCACCGCCAGCCCATTGCCCATTCTCGGCAAGGGTGCCGTCGAACGCGCACTGAAGAAGCGCAAGCATCGCCCCTACTTCATGGTGGACATCGCCGTCCCCCGGGACATTGAGCCGGAAGTGGCCCGCCTGGACGATGTCTACCTGTACTCCGTCGACGACCTGCGCCAGGTGATCGAGGAAAACCTTCGTTCCCGGGCCGGTGCGGCCAAGGAAGCGGAGAATCTCATCATCGCCGGCACCCAGGATTTCATCAGTCAGATCCGTGCCCTGGATGCGGTGTCCACACTTAAACAGTACCGGGAGCGGGCCGAGACCCTGCGGGACCTCGAAGTGGCGAAGGCGCTCAGGGCCCTGAACAACGGCAACGACCCGGAAACTGTACTGCGCAGCCTGGCCCGGGGGCTGACCAACAAGCTGTTGCACGAACCTTCGGTGCAGGTGCGCAAGGCCTCCGCTGAAGGTCGTCCGGAGGTGGCCGATTGGCTTCGTGAGCTGCACCAGCTCGAAGCACTGGATCCTCAGGACGCTCCCACCACACTGGAAAAAACATGAAATCATCCATTCAGGCCCGCCTCGAGCAACTGGTTGACCGCTTCGAGGAAGTCAGCGCTTTGCTGGGCGACCCGGGCGTGATTGCTGACCAGAAGCAGTTCCGGGCATTGTCGAAGGAATTTGCCGAGATCGAGCCCATCGTCCAGTGCTTCCAGGCCTGGCGTCGCACCCTGGATGACCTGGCCACGGCCGAGGAGCTGGCCCGGGAAGGGGACGCGGATATGCGCGAGATGGCAGAAGAGGAAATGACTTCCGCTCGCCAGAAGCGTGATGAACTGGACGAAGAGCTGCAGCGCCTGATGCTGCCCAAGGATCCTGACGACAGCAAGAACGTGTTCCTGGAAATCCGCGCCGGCACCGGTGGCGATGAAGCTGCCCTGTTTGCCGGCGACCTGTTCCGCATGTACAGCCGCTATGCGGAAACCCGTCGCTGGCAGATCGAGGTGATCAGCGCCAGTGAAGGGGAGCACGGCGGCTACAAGGAAATCATCAGCCGGGTTAGTGGCGAGGGCGTTTACGGTGCGCTCAAGTTCGAATCCGGCGCCCACCGGGTACAACGTGTGCCGGAGACGGAGTCCCAGGGTCGTATCCATACCTCCGCCTGCACCGTGGCTGTCATGCCGGAAGCGGACGAGGCCGAGGCCATCGAGATCAACAAGGCCGACCTGAGGGTGGACACTTTCCGGTCCTCCGGCGCCGGCGGTCAGCACGTCAACAAGACGGACTCGGCCATTCGCATCACACACCTTCCCACCGGCATCGTGGTGGAATGTCAGGAAGAGCGCTCCCAGCACAAGAACCGGGCCAAGGCTATGAGCTTCCTGCAATCCAGGCTGAAGAACATGGAGGCGGAAAAGCAGGCACAGAGCCAGGCTGCTGCCCGTAAAAGCCTGGTGGGCAGTGGCGACCGTTCCGAGCGTATCCGCACCTACAACTTCCCCCAGGGCCGGGTAACCGACCACCGTATCAACCTCACCCTGTACAAACTGGACGAGGTGATTGCCGGTGACCTGAATCCGGTGATTGTACCCCTTCAGCAGGAACACCAGGCCGATCTGCTGGCCAGCCTGTCGGATGAGTGAACCGTTACTGACTTGTGAGCAGGTCCTGGCCGAGGCTTGCGGACGGATCGGGGGCGAGTCTCCGCGGCTGGATGCGGAGTTGCTGCTGGCCGACGTCACTGGTTGGTCCCGCACCCGCTTCCGGGCATTTCCTGAGACGGAACTGTCTGATGACCAGGTAAGGCAGTTCTGCCACCTGGTTGAACGACGTTCAAGCGGTGAGCCCATAGCCCATATCCTGGGCCACCAGGACTTCTGGTCGCTGGCCCTGGACGTCACACCCGACACCCTGATTCCCCGGCCAGACACCGAATGCCTGGTGGAAGCTGCCCTGGAACTGCCTCTGCCTGAACGGGCCCGGGTCATCGACCTGGGCACGGGTACCGGCGCCATTGCCCTGGCTCTGCTCAGCGAAAGGCCGGACTGGCAGGTGTTGGCCACTGACCTGGTACCGGGCGCTGTCGCACTCGCCCGTCGTAATGCCGAGCGATGTGGCCTGCCACTCAGGGTGATCCGAAGTCACTGGTTCGATGAAGTGGAACCGCAGCACTTTGACCTGATTATTTCCAACCCACCCTATATAGAGGAAGGTGATCGCCACCTGTCCAAAGGGGATGTTCGCCACGAACCCGACTCGGCACTGGTCTCCGGCCCTGACGGGCTGGATGCGATACGCCACCTGGTCACCGAGAGTCAGCGCTGGCTTACCCCCGGGGGCTGGCTGGTGCTGGAGCATGGCTACAATCAGGGGGAGGCGGTAAGGTCACTGTTCAGTGGCGCGGGTTATTCCGCCGTGGAAACCCGGAAAGATTATGGTGACAACGAACGCCTGACGTTGGGGCGGTGGGATTGACGCTTTTTTGCCACGAATTCACGGCCCTTCGACAGGCTCAGGGCAAGCGGTCCTTCAAAAAAGTCCGGTCTTACCCGCTCGCCCTGAGCCTTTCGAAGGGCCGTGGATTCGCTAGCTAACCAAGGGTTTCATAATGCTGGACGACAACGAACTCCTCCGATACAGCCGCCAGTTGCTGCTTCCACGCTTTGACGTGGAAGGTCAGCTGGCCCTGAAACAGGCCCGGGTACTGGTGGTCGGCAGCGGCGGTCTCGGCTGTCCGGTTGCACTGTACCTTGGTGCTGCCGGGGTGGGACAGCTGGTGCTGGCGGACGACGATGCGGTGGAACTGGCCAATCTCCAGCGGCAGATCGCCTTTGACCAGGCGTCGGTTGGCCGATCCAAGGCCGAGGCACTGGCCGAGCGAGTCAGGGCGATCAACCCGGAGATTTCGGTGACGGCCCGGGTGGAACGGCTGGAAGGCGAGCTTCTGGCGGAAGTGGTTGCCGGCGTGGATTTGGTGCTGGATTGTACCGACAACTTCAACACCCGGTTCGCCCTGAATCGTGCCTGTGTTGAGTCCCGGGTTCCGTTGGTCTCCGGTGCGGCTATTCGCGGTGAGGGTCAGGTGTCGGTATTCGATTCCAGGGACGAAGCCAGCCCCTGTTATCACTGCCTGTATCCGGAGCAGGGCAATGAGGATCTGAACTGTTCAGAGGCCGGGGTGATCGGTCCGCTGGTGGGTATGATCGGTGCCACCCAGGCCATGGAGGCCATCAAGGTGATTTCCGGAAAGGGACGACCACTGGTTGGCCGTCTTCTGATCCTGGATGCCTGGCAGATGGAATGGCGGGAGATGAAACTGGCCCGGGATCCGGATTGTCCCGTTTGTAGTTGACAGTTATCTTCAGCCTCGCAGCGCCAGAACATTATCCAAGGCTGGCGGCGAGAATAGCACCAAAGTTCCAGCGCGTAAGGTGAGGACCTTTTCCGGGACCTTCAAAAACAGGGACGTTTTTGAAGAGCCTCCATGGATGGATTCACGGCGTGTCCCGGAAAAGGTCATCGCCGTTCGCGCCCGGCACCTGGTCGCAGTCTCGTAGGGCTTCAGGCATCGGAACAGCAATAAACATACTGGAGTGAATCTCAGCCCGGCTGGCCTGCCAACGCGGGGGTGGCGCGTGGAGCGATACCTTTTTACGGGACACGCCCGCGAGTACGTCCATGTAGGGCTCGACGAGCGCCTTCCCTGGCGCTCGACGGTCCCGGAAAAAGGTCTCCCACCACACGCTTCATACCAAGGTGCCAGCCTCCAGGTTCAGCGAGCTACCTTTTTAACGCCTCAAACCGCGCAATAGCTTCTTTTCGGCTCTCTTTAAGGTCCACTACAGGGCGAGGATACCCCCCGGGTATCACACCCCCCGCGGCAGGGTTGTGAATCCGCTTGTTATCCAGTTTGGCCAGCTCGGGTACCCAGCGACGAATAAACTCCCCCTTCGGGTCAAAGCGCTCACTCTGTGTCGCCGGATTGAACACCCGGAAATAAGGCGCCGCATCCGTGCCGGTGGACGCGCTCCACTGCCAGCCGCCATTGTTGGACGCCAGGAAACCATCCACCAGGTTCTGCATGAACCACGCCTCGCCAAGGCGCCAGTCGATAAACAGATTCTTGCTCAGGAACATGGCGGTAATCATCCGCAGGCGGTTGTGCATCCAGCCGGTTTCCCGTAGCTGGCGCATGCCGGCGTCTACAATCGGGATGCCCGTGCGTCCCTCCTTCCAGGCTTCGAAGTGCTCGCCGGGATCGTTCCAGCGAAGGGCTTCCGTGTCCGGTTTGAAGGCCCTGTGCATGCTGACCCGGGGGTAGTGATAGAGGATATGGATGTAGAAATCCCGCCAGGCAATCTCGTTGACCCAGGTACTGAAACCCTCCTGGTTGCCACCCCGCGACTGGGCCTCCCTCGCGGCGATCAGGCACTGGCGTCCGGAAAGGGCACCGACGGCCAGGTAGGGCGAAAGCTGGCTGGTGCCATCAACGGCAGGGAAGTCCCGCTTTGCCTTGTAATCGCCACCGCGTTCTTCAAGGAACCAATCAAGCTGGTCGTGGGCGCCGCTCTCCGAGGCAGTCACCAGCGCGGGGGGTGGGGAAGTGAACCCCAGGGTTTCCGGGGTATGGCCGTGGTTGCGCCAGGGCAGCGGTTCACCCACCGGGCTCGGTACCGGCAATACCGTGGGAGTGGTGTCCTCAATCCACCGGAGCCAGCGCCGGGAAAAGGGAGTAAATACCGAGTAGGGTTCATCCTTACCGGTGCGGATGGTACCGACCGGTGTCACGGTCTGGTCCCGGTATTTGTTAACCGTGATCTCCTCTTTCGACAGCTGGTCCCGGACCTGCTTGTCCCGCCGGCGTTCGTTGACCCCGTATTCTTCATTGAAGTGCAGTACGCGAGTGCCATGCTGGTGGCAGTAATCCGTCAGCAGACGAATGCTTTCGGAAAAATCGTCAGCTTCGAGAATATCCATCGGGATACCCAGCTTCGCCAGGGCCCTGCCCAGGTCATCCAGGTGGCCGAGCATCTGCTGGACGCGGGCCGGTGACCAGTCATGGTCCTGCCATTGACCGGGGGTGAGTATGAAAAGCGCGCGGACGTTCTGGCCCTTGCCGCAGGCGGCCGTCAGGGCCGGGTTGTCGGCGGTGCGGAGGTCGTTACGGAACCAGACCAGGTGGGACATGAAGGCAATCCTGATGCTATCGGAATGAATGAGCGGCAGGGGATTATTCGCCGGAAGTCCCCGGCTGGATTATAGTGAGTGTAGCCCATTGATTCTTTGACAGTTCCCCGTTGGCAATTGTGCGTATTGAGTGGAGGGGCGTTGCCCCTTCTAATGCGCGCAGTTTCACGATGGATGTAGGGCCCGACAACAATACAAGGAGCCAGGAAATGCCCGGAAATTCACCGCCCAAACAGGCCCCCGGCGAGGGTGTCAGCGCGCGCATTGGCCTGGGCTGGCGAGAGTGGCTGGCCCTGCCCGAGCTGGATATACAGCGCATCAAGGCCAAGGTGGACACCGGTGCACGGACGTCCTGCCTGCACACGTTCCGCACCGAACCCTATACCGAGAACGGACAGCGCCGGGTCAGGTTCTGGGTGCACCCGGAGCAGAACAATCTCCACAATGTGGTGGAGTGCGATGCGGCGGTGATCGACGAACGCCCGGTCACCGATTCCGGCGGTCATAAGGAAATGCGCCTGGTGATTGAAACCCTGGTGGTGGTGGGTGACCAGAGTTGGCCCATCGAGATGACCCTGACCAATCGCGATTCCATGCGATTCCGTATGCTGCTGGGCCGTACTGCCATGGCTGGTCGTTGCACGGTAATGCCCGAAGCCTCCTATCTGACCGGAGACCCGGTACTGAGGAATGTCGAATGAAAATAGCAATTCTCTCCCGTAACAGGCATCTGTATTCCACGCGTCGCCTGGTGGAAGAGGGTATTAACCGGGGCCACGAGGTGCGGGTGATCGACGCGCTGCACTGCTCCATGAATATCACATCTGCCGACCCCCGAATCCACTATCACGAGGAAGTCCTGGAAGACTTTGATGTGGTGATTCCCCGAATCGGCGCCTCGGTGACCTTCTATGGCACGGCGGTATTGCGCCAGTTCGAGATGATGGGTGTATTTCCGGTCAACGAATCCGTGGCCATTACCCGTTCCCGGGACAAACTGCGGTCGTTGCAGCTGCTCGCCCGGAAGGGCGTTGGCATGCCAGTCACCGGATTTGCCAACAAGCCCGATAACGTCCCCGAGCTGCTCAAGATGGTGGGTGGTGCCCCGGTGGTGATCAAGCTGCTGCAGGGTACCCAGGGCATCGGCGTGGTGCTGGCGGAGACCCGCAAGGCGGCGGAGAGTGTGATCGAGGCCTTTATGGGCCTGAAGGCAGACATCCTCGTGCAGGAATTTATCAAGGAAGCTGGCGGTGCGGATATCCGGTGCTTTGTGATCGGTGACAAGGTGATTGCCGCCATGAAGCGCCAGGGCGCAGAAGGGGAGTTCCGTTCTAACCTGCACAGGGGCGGCACCGCATCGCTGGTGCGCATTACTCCAGAAGAACGGCGTACGGCCATTACCGCCGCCAAGGCTATGGGCCTGAACGTGGCCGGTGTCGACCTGTTGCGCTCCAGTCGTGGGCCGCTGGTAATGGAGGTGAACTCGTCCCCTGGCCTGGAAGGCATTGAAAATGCTACCGGCAAGAACGTAGCGGGTATGATCATCAACTGGACTGAAAAGAACCATAAACCCTGGAAAACAAGAACCAAAGGCAGAGGTTAACCTGTGGCCCGAGCACCCTTTATTATTGCGGACACTGAAATAAAGGCAGGCACCCGGCAAACCGTCGAGGTGCCTGTCGCCAAGCTATATACCCACACACCCCTGCATATCCCGGTGGAGGTGGTTCATGGCCGGCGTGACGGTCCGGTGCTAATGGTGTGCGGTGCCATCCATGGCGATGAAATCAACGGTGTCGAAATCGTCCGCAGGGTGCTGAAGAACTCGGCGTTGCGCCACCTTCGGGGCACACTGGTCGCCGTGCCCATCGTCAATATCTTCGGATTCGTGCAGCGCACCCGCTACCTGCCGGATCGGCGGGACCTTAACCGTTGTTTTCCGGGCAGCGAGAGCGGCTCCCTGGGCGGGCGCATCGCCTATCTGTTGCGCACCCAGATCATGGAGAAGGTCACCCACATCATCGACCTGCACACCGGCGCCATTCACCGCTTCAACCTGCCGCAGATTCGTGCGGAGCTGAAAAACCCGGAGACCGTGCGCATGGCCGAGGCCTTCGGCGCGCCGATCATCCTCAATGCCAGCCTGCGGGAAGGTAGCCTGCGGGAATACGCCGACTCCCAGGATATTCCGGTTATCACCTTTGAGGGCGGTGAGGCGCTGCGGTTTGATGACGTGGTCATCACCAGCGGCGTAAAAGGCGTAATCCGGGTCATGCGGGCGCTGGAAATGATCCCCAGCAAGAAGGGGCCGAAAGCGCCTCGCAAACGGTCAGAAACCGCTGCCATGTCTACCTGGGTGCGGGCTGATATCGATGGCATCATGCGGCCGGTAGCCAAGCTCGGCCAGAAGGTCCGCAAGGGCCAGCGCCTGGCCATGGTAGCTGACCCGTTCGGCGAGACCGAGGAAAGCGTGGTGTCGCCCATCTCCGGCATCGTTATCTGTGTCAACAATCTCCCGCTGGTGAACGAAGGTGAAGCCATCTACCACGTCGCCCGGTTCGACGAACTGGGTGAGGCGGAGAAGGCCATGGACTACTTTCGCTCGTCCCTCGACCCAGAGGTGACGGAGGCGGTATTGCCGGTGCATCCATGGGACAATGACCCCAAGTAAGCGGGTTACCCGAGCTGACCCTGGGTGGTAAATGTCAGCGGTAACTTACAGGTTAGCTCGGACGGTGTGGCGGGACAGGTTTTCGCAGCAGGGCCATGGATGGCCCGGAGCAAGGCGGGCGCCAGGATGGCCCCTGAATTGCGGCGGAGAAAACCTGTCCCGCCGCAGCGGCCAGCCCCCAAACCCTGACCCCGTGCCCAACCTGGAACAGAATTGACCAAGAAAGGGGAGCCAACATGATCTGGGACCAGACAACCATCCAGCTCCAGGAATACCCGAGAGGTGTCCACCTCATCACCAACGACGTGCTCGCCAATGGTCCCGAACTGGTCAACTGCCAGGTAGGCCTGCTGCACCTGTTTATCCAGCACACGTCGGCCTCGCTGGCCATCAACGAAAACGCCGACCCGGACGTACGGGGTGATATAGAGCGCCACCTCAACGTCATGGTGCCGGAAAACGCTTCTCACTATGAGCACACCCTGGAAGGCCCGGATGACATGCCGGCGCATATCAAAAGTATCCTCATTGGCCCGAGCCTGACTATACCCGTAAGTGGCGGCCACCTGGCCCTGGGTACCTGGCAGGGCATTTACCTCTGCGAGCACCGCAACCGGGGCGGCGGACGGCGTATCGTGGCGACCCTGCAGGGGCGTTGGTAAGATCCGGTCAAGCGCGACAGAGCTTTCGTTGAGCTGTCTGAGCAGTCAATTACAATAACGCCTCGCCATGAGAGGAGGCAGTACCGTGGCCCAGCCGCATTCCGAAGACCAGCGCAAACCAACCCTCACCCAGCGTGCGGTGATGAAACTGATCAACCTCTTTGGTTGGCGGGTTCCCCCCTTCCCGGACGTCGACAAGGCCATTGTCGTAGGTGGCCCCCATACCTCCAACTGGGACGGAGTGATCGGCCTGAGCGGGGCAGTGGCCCTGGGATTGCACGCCCGTTTCCTGATCAAGCATGACCTGTTCAGGGGCCCGATGGGCTGGATCCTGCGCAAGCTTGGAGGTATCCCTGTGAACCGGGCCAGGGCCGGTGGCGTGGTGGGGCAGGCCGTTCGCCAGTTACAGGGAAGTGACCGCCTGATACTTGTTGTGACACCGGAGGGCACCCGCAGTAACGCCAGCCAGTGGAAGACAGGCTTTCACCGGATTGCCCGGGAGGCCGGTGTGCCCATCATAGTGACTGTCGCGGATTACAGCAGGCGGGAGCTACGTTTCCCGCTGGTCCTGGAGGCCACCGATGACCTGGCGGCAGACCTCGAACAGATCTATCAGTGCTTTGCCGAGGTAACCCCCAGACACCCCGAAAAGCTGTCGGCTCCGGTGAGGGAGCGTTTCCTGGCCCGGAACCCGGAGTGATCAACGCAGGCGCAGGGACTGCTGCCTGCGCCTTCAGATCCGGACTGGTGCTGTCATGCGCTGCTGGCTGTGCCGGCTGTACCAGCAAAGCAGGATGCCAAACGCCATCAGGGATGATGTGATGGTAAATACCCGGGCAAAGCCGGCGGACTCGATAATCACCCCGGCAACGGCAGGACCGATCAGCTGACCGACCGCAAAGAACAGGGTAACGAAACTGACCGCCACCGGCGCCAGCCGGGGGTGGACGGTTTCCGTGGAAGCGGCCAGGACTGACGTAAACAGCCCTGAAACGCACAGGCCCAGGATCAGGAAATGCGCAGCAAAGGCCGGCAGGGTGGGTGACAGCACCGGCAGGGCCATGGCACTGGCACTGAAGGCCATACACAGCACCAGGGAGTTGGAGCGTCCGATGCGGTCCGAGATCCAGCCCCAGAAAGGCCCGGCTACCAGGCCCAGCAAGCCCATCACCGAAGCCAGCCGCCCGGCTGTCAGGGCGGGAACGCCCGACTCAAGGGCAAAACTGAACATGAAGATGGTCTGTACGATGTAGGTCAGGCCGACGATGCCGTAGATCAGGCCGACGTTGATGACATGGGGGTTCCGGTAGACCCCTGAGCGAGCAGCGGGTACCGGATCCTGTGGGCCGCCACTGCCGCCTGCACCAGGCGGGTTCTTCAGGAACAGGGCAACCACCACCGAGACCACCACTGCCGCACTCGCGAAAACGCCCCATACCAGTCGCCAGCCGCTTTCCGGCCAGGCAGTGGTCAGCCAGGGCACCAGCACACCCGCAATAAACAGTCCCAGCCCCACACCGCCGTTGGCGAAGCCGATTACCGCACCACGCTTTTCCGGATACCAGCTGCCCAGCAGGGAAATCAGCGGTGTATAACCGAAGGCCGTCCCGAAGCCAAGGAAGGCCATCATGGCCATGCTGAACACGTAGCCCTGGGACAACGCCATACCGGTAAAGCCAATAGCCGCGAAACCCAGACCGATCAGGATGGCCTGCTTGCCACCGTATCGCGATGCGAACACCCCGGCCACCATCAGCAGGGCCAGATACCCCAGTGCGGTGACTGTGCCCAGGTTGGCGGCCTGGGCGTAGCTGATTCCCATGCCCTCCCGCATGCCCGGAACCACCAGGCCATAGGCCAGGCGTGCAAAGACGACCAGGGTGATAGTGCACATCATGCCGGTGACGATCATCAGGGGCATCGGGGGGCGATCGGGGGTGTTCATGAGGGTTACCGAAGTTGTTGTTAGTAGACTATCGAAAAGTAGGCGAATGGCCTTTCCAGGTCAACATCTGTTGCGTCAGCCTGGAAGATTGCGATTGTGTCACCTTGCTATACATTCCGGCATCGCTGGTCCAGTATTAGCATGCGTATGGCCGATGTCCGGTGGGACAAATCTGCCGATAAATCAGAACCTTCAAAAAAGGAAACCGTTATGGACGTTAGGAAAACCCTCCGGCGCCCTGTGGCGTTATTCATGATCGTATTGATGAGTCTGACCACCACCGGTATGGCGTTCGCCCAGGGCGGAACCGTGCCTACGGAACCGGTTTCCACTGCGGAGGTGCTTCAGTCGGAGCAAATCCGTGTGGACCGTGCTGAACTCAAGGCCATGCTGGCGACCGGCGAGGTGCAGGAGAAGCTCGCATCACTTGGCGTCGACCCCGGGCAGGTCGAGGAGCGCATCGATAGCCTGACCGCCGAGGAGTTGTCCGAGTTCAACCAGGCGCTGGATGAATCGCCTGCAGGTGCCGGTGTTGGCAGTGTGGTTGGCATCATCGTGCTGTTCCTGCTGGTGTTCATCATCACTGATATGCTCTGTGCGACAGATATCTACAGCTTCGTCAACTGCGTCAACTGACACCATGCCTGTTGCATCAGCCGGCCCGGTGCGGGCCGGCCTCCTTTCGCTTCTC
Source organism: Marinobacter segnicrescens (assembly GCF_900111555.1). Lineage (GTDB taxonomy): Bacteria > Pseudomonadota > Gammaproteobacteria > Pseudomonadales > Oleiphilaceae > Marinobacter > Marinobacter segnicrescens. The sequence goes on along the minus strand of NZ_FOHZ01000003.1, from coordinate 229,501 downwards.
GTCATCCTGCTCGCTGGCTGTGCCGGGCCGGGCCACTACCCGGGGCCGGAAACCTATAAGCAGAGTGGTGTATCTGACCGCACCGTGATCGATTCCGTGCCGTTCTATCCACAGGAAGACTACCAGTGCGGACCGGCCGCGCTCGCCATGGGGCTCAACCATCGGGGTGCGGAGGTCTCGTTAGCCGAAATGGTCGACCGGGTGTACCTGCCAGGCCGCAAGGGGAGCCTGCAGGTGGAGATGGTTGCTGCTGCCCGGGCCGAGGGCATGCTGGTGTACCCCCTGGAAAAGGAACTGGATGCGATAATCCGGGAAGTCGATGCGGGTAATCCCGTGCTGGTTTTCCAGAACCTGCGGCTGGACTGGTGGCCGCAGTGGCACTTTGCCGTGGTGATTGGCTATGACCTTCCGGCGCAGGAGTTTATCCTTCATTCCGGTACCGACGAACAAGTCCGGGAGCCGTTCCGGGGGTTTGACAACACCTGGGGGCGGGCAGACCGGTGGGCGCGGGTCATCCTGCCACCGGGTGAACTTCCCGCGACGGCAAAACCGGTAACCTATGTGCGGGCCGCCCATGACCTGGAAGAGGTTGGCCAGATTAAAAGCGCGGCAACCTCCTATCGCGCTGCGGTTGACGCATGGCCTGACAGCCTCGCTGCCGGATTTGCCCATGCCAATTTCCTGCTTTCAGCGGAGCAATGGGGCGAAGCCGGTGAGGCTTTCCGCCGGTTATTGACCTTCCATCCGGGATCTGCGCCGGGCTGGCACAATTTCGGTGTTGCCCTGGCGCGTAACCAGTGTCCCCTGGCGGCTCGCCAGGCCTTTGCCTGTGCGGGCAAGCTGGCACCTGAGGATGAGCGTTTCCGGTCGCCTGAGCAGGGAAGTGGCGATCGTGATGCGAAGGCGGCCTGCGCCATTACCAGTTTATTGGAAGCGGCGGGGTGTGGCAGGGAGTAATACCACAGGAAGCCCGGCCGGGCGGCCCCGGCCGGGGAAAGTCCGATCTGGTGTAAGCCCGCCCTACGAACGCTTTGTGGGGCAGGTCTTGATGCCTATGATCGAGTATAGCGGGCAAACGCCGATGGCGGCGGTTACCAGCGGAATGATACCGATCCAGCCCCAAGGAGTCTGAGGTCCGACAAAAACCAGGCTCAGTAGAACCAGCCCGATAATGACACGGATCACCCGATCCGCACTGCCCATGTTCTTGGTCATGTTGCCACTCCTCGTGTGGTTTATGTCATTGCCAATGTACGCTGACGGCGTGCCGTGCTCAGTGATAAAGTCACATTCAAACCACTAACTGAACAGGGAGAGCCAGTGGCCGCCCAACATGCTTTGCTCGAATGCCTCAGTCCGCCCCTGCGGATGGAAGCGGAGCGTTATGCGCAACCGGTTCACCTGTCCGCTGGCGACGTGGTCTTCCGTGCCGGCGATAGTTGCCGGGGCCTCCCGCTGGTGATCAGCGGTTCCGTCCGGGTGCAGATGCTGGGGGCATCCGGTCACGGTATCGTGCTTTATCGTATGGGGCCGGACGACCTGTGCACCCTGTCCATTGGCTGTCTGATGGCTGGCCGTGGCTACCGGGCAGAGGCGCATGTGGAAGAACCCACGGAAGCCCTGCTGATGCCCCGCCAGGCCTTTGACCGGCTGATGGCTCAGTCCGCTGAATTCCGCCAGCAGGTGATGGCGTCGTACGGAAGGCGCCTGGATGACCTGATGCTGCTGGTGGAGGAGATCGCTTTTGGCAGGCTGGATCAGCGCCTGCTTGAGTGGCTGAGAGCCCATGCTAATGGCCGGCCCGCGCTCATCACTCACCAGGAGCTGGCAGTGGAGCTGGGTACCGCCCGCGAGGTCGTCAGCCGTCTGCTGAAAGATTTTGAGCGTCACGGCCGGGTCCGGTTGGCCCGGGGGCGAGTGGAGTTACTGGAATCACAGGAGATCGACTGATGGATACCCAGCAGCGACACCTGATGGTGGAAGGCCATGTTCAGGGTGTGTCTTACCGTGCGTACACCGAACGGCATGCGAGTGAGCTTGGCCTCGAAGGCTATGTGCGAAACCTGACCGATGGCCGGGTGGAAATCGTTGCGGAAGGTCCCCTGAAGGCACTGGATGAGCTGGAAGAGTGGTGCTGGCAAGGGCCGCCCGCGGCGAAGGTCAGCGCTGTCCGGGCAGAGACGCGCCCGGCCAGTGGCGGCTTCAGCGGATTCGTAATCCGCTGAAGCGCGTGGCTGTATACGGTCTTTGATGCCTTCTACAAATTGGCTTCCGCGTATTCGGCCAGTACTGACCGGGGCACACCCTGCAGGTGGATATGGCCGCCATGGCGGAAACCCTTGAAGCGCTCGGTCATGTAGGTCAGGCCTGAACTCAGGGCGCTCAGGTAGGGTGTGTCGATCTGGGCCAGGTTGCCCAGGCAGATCACCTTGGAGCCATTGCCGGCCCGGGTGATGATGGTCTTGATCTGGTGGGGAGTCAGGTTCTGGGACTCGTCGATGATGATCAGCGAGTGCTGAAAGCTGCGACCCCGGATATAGTTCATCGACTTGAAGTGCAGGGGCACCTTGCTGAGGATGTAGTCCACGCTGGCGGTCATGTTCTCGTCATCCTCATGGAGGGCCTCCAGGTTATCCACGATGGCGCCCAGCCAGGGTTCCATCTTTTCAGCCTCGGTACCCGGCAAAAAGCCGATATCCTCGTCCAGTCCCTGGGTGGACCGGGTGGCAATAATGCGCTTGTACATCTTGCTGGCCACGGTCATCTCGATGCAGGCGGCCAGGGCCAGGATGGTCTTGCCCGAGCCGGCCGAGCCGGTCAGGTTCACCAGGTGCACCTCCGGGTCCAGCAGCAGGTTCAGGGCCATAGCCTGGTAGATATCCCGCGGTACCAATCCCCAGACCTCCTCGTCCAGCAGGTCCTGACGGTGCAGGTCCTGGAGCACCAGGGTGTCCTCGTCGACAGCCACCACCTTGCCGATAAAGCCCAGCTGGTCGATCACAAACTCGTTGATGTTGAGTTTCGAAAGCTCGCCCTCCCGTCGCAGAATGTGCTCGGTTACCGCTTCCCGCTGCACCGTCTCCACCTTCTCGATCTTGTCCCAGAAGGAGTTGGGGAACTCGTGGTAGCCCTTGGGCAGCAGGTCGATGTCATCCAGCAACTGGTCATTGTGATAATCCTGGGCTTCGACACCAAACCCGCGGGCTTTCAGCCGCATGTTGATATCCTTGCTCACCAGGATGATGTCACGGGCCTTGTAGCGGGACTGCAGTTCCGCCAGGGTGTTGATGATTTTGTTGTCGTTCAGGTGCTCGGGCAGGGAATGGCTGCCGGCGTTGCCGGTGCTCATCAGTATGGAAAGGGTGCCCAGGGGCTTCGCCTTCTTGGCCCGCACGATGGGAACGCCTTTTTCGATGTCCTTGGGGCTTGCGTCTCCCAACAGCTTGTCGATGTTACGGATCGCCTGGCGACAGTCAGCAGCAACCGCCTGTTTGCCGGATTTGAGGCTATCGAGTTCTTCCAGGACGGTCATCGGCAGGATGACATCATGTTCTTCGAAATTGAGGAGGGCGTTGGGGTCGTGGATCAGGACGTTGGTGTCGAGAACGTACATTTTTCGGCGAGCTTGCGGTGCTCTGGGCATAGGGCGCGATACCTCTCTGGCAGGCGTCTTGCGGTCTCCAGGTCCCCGGGAGTGAATGCGCAGTTCACTCGCTGTCGGCACAGCGCCGAGTCAGGGATTGGTCGGATATCAGTTTCAGCATGTCATAGGTGGTGATGATGCCGGTGATCTTCTTGTCCCGTGTCACGAAGATGCGATGCAGGTGTTCTCCCATCATGATATCCGCAATGTCTCTCACCGGAGTCGACTCGTCAACTGAAAACACCTGTGGGGTCATAATATCGCGAACTTCGACAGGTAAACGGGTCATTTCTTCCAGGATGGCCATGCGCAGACGGCGCACTTCTTTCTGCTCTTCCGGCGTCAGCCTGGCCCAGGCCCTGGGTTTGCGGTCGGAGGACCAGCGGAACTCGGCAATGTCCTTGAGGGTGGCAATGCCGACAATATCGCCATGATCGTCCACCACCGGGCTGCCGGTGATTTCGTTTTCGGTAAGAAAGCGGGCGAGTCGATCCATGGTCCAGGATGCGGGAACAGCCTTGACGCTGGGCGTCATGATGTCGCGGGCGAGAACGGTCATGGATCTCCCTTCCTTGCGATTGGCGGGCCCGCTCAGGCGAGACGAACCCGCCAGGCTTAGCGGCGTTCAGGCAGGGTAACGTTCAGCTCCAGTACGGAGCAGTCGTCGTTACGGTCCACTTCCACCTGAACCTGGTCATCGTCAATCTGGACGTATTTGCGAATAACCGCAACCAGTTCCCGCTGCAATTCCGGGAGGTAATCGGGCTGGTCGCGCTTGCCCCGTTCATGGGCCACGATAATCTGAAGCCGTTCTTTGGCAACGTTCGCCGACCCCGTGTTTTTTCGGGACCGGAAATAATCTAGGAAGCTCATCCTGTTTACCCCTTGAACATCCGTGCGAAAAAGCCTTTCTTCTGGGAACTCATGAAGCGGTGCTCCCGCTCCTCTCCCAGAAGTCGTGCAACGGCGTCGTCATAGGCCTGGCCGGCATCACTCTGATCTTCAAGAATGACAGGCGTGCCCTGGTTGGAGGCGTTGAGAACCACCTGGGACTCGGGGATGACACCCAGCAGGGGAATGGCAAGGATCTCCTCCACATCCGCCACTGAGAGCATTTCGCCCTTCTCAACGCGATCGGGGTTGTACCGCGTCAGCAGCAGGTGTTCCTTGACGGGATCCTGCCCCATCTCAGCCCGGCGGGACTTGCTTTGCAGGATACCGAGAATGCGGTCGGAGTCCCGCACCGAGGATACCTCGGGGTTGGTGACCACGATTGCCTCGTCGGCGTAGTACAGCGCCATCAGCGCGCCATGCTCGATGCCGGCGGGGGAGTCGCAAACGATATAGTCGAAGGTTTCTGACAGCTCGTTGATGACTTTTTCCACGCCTTCCTTGGTCAGGGCTTCTTTCTCCCGGGTCTGGGAGGCGGGCAGGATGTAGAGCGTATCAACCCGCTTGTCCCGGATAAGGGCCTGGTTGAGGCTGGCGTCGCCCTGGATGACGTTAACGAAGTCATACACCACCCGACGCTCACAGTTCATGATCAGGTCCAGGTTACGCAGGCCCACGTCAAAATCGATCACCACGGTCTTGTGCCCGCGGCGGGCCAGACCGGTACTGATGGAAGCACTGGTGGTGGTCTTGCCGACCCCGCCTTTTCCTGATGTGACAACGATGATTCTAGCCAAGGTTGCGGTCCTGTCTGCTGATGATTGATTTTTTGTCAGGGGGTCAGCCCGGGGAGCGGTCAAGTGGTGTGACCACCAGCAGGTCGTCCCTGAGCTGGATCTGCACCGGGGCTTTCCAGCCGCGCTCCTGCAGATCTTCCGAGATTTTATAGTGGCCGGCAATGGACACAAGCTCTGCCTCCAGGGACTGGCAGAACACCCGTGCCTCTTCCTGGCCATGGACGCCGGCAAGCGCTCTGCCGCGCAAGGGGCCATATACATGAATGTTACCTGCCGCCAGTACTTCGGCGCCAGCCTGAACCGGCGCAAGGATAATTAAATCCCCTTCAGGGGCGTAAACCTGCTGGCCGGAACGCACCGGCTGCGACACGATGCGGGCCGGCGCCGGGTTGGCGGGGGTGCTTTCAGCGTTGGGTGCGTCCGTTCCACTCTCTGCTGCCGGACCGGTTTCGGGGCCTTTTTCCGGCGACGAGGGCCTGTCATTCTGGCCGCTGCCTGGTAGCACCGCGATGGCAGCATGACGCGCCAGCCGGCGCTGGTCCTCATCGCCGCCCCGTACACCCACTACATGGATGTCGTGGCGCCGACAGATTCCCAACAGCTTGAAGAAATCCAGCTCGGCGGTCGGGCCTTGGTAGTGATCGAGGCTGATGAGGATGGGAATGTTCCGGAAAAAGCCCGGGGCCTGGCGGATTTTCTCCCGCAGGGCTGCTTCGAAGGATTCCTCGTCAAAGTAGGCCAACTCGAGGGCGGTCAGGGAGACGGTGGTGCCCTTGAGCTGGAAGGCGGGCCGGTCATTGGCCTGCAGCGCGTCGGTCATGCTTGCGTGTCCTGGATTGTGGATGTGGTCTGGGGCCTCAGGGCCGGGCCATCGAAAGCGATACCGGACCAACCGGTGGCCATGAACTGACGAATATTGCCATGGCTGCTGCCGGCCGGGTCGTCAAGCACATCACGATAGTGACGGCCGAACAGTGCCAGGGCCTGGGCCTCGTTCAGGTTGCTGAACTGGGCCAGGGCAAACACCTTGCAGGAACCCTCGTTCTCGCCGGCGGCATTGTACAGCGGCCCATTACGGAAACCAGTGGGCGAGTAATCAAAGTACCGGCCAACCAGTGCGAGGGTGTCCTCGAAGTCCGAGTGGCCGGCCGCCAGGGATGCGAGGTGAATGCGGACGGCTTCATTGATGTTCATTCCCTGTGGTCTCCGCTATGGGGCTGTTTCGGGCCCTGCTGATACCTGGCTTTCCAGTCGTCGTAGGGCATACCATAGATATGCTCCCGCGCTTCGGCATCGGTCAGTGCGATGCCGCGCTCTTCTGCCTCGGATCGCATCCATTTGGACAGGCAGTTGCGGCAGAAGCCGGCCAGGTTCATCAGGTCGATGTTCTGGACCTCGGTATGGGTCTGCAGATGGCTGACCAGCCGGCGGAAGGCCGCCGCCTCGATCTCGGTGCGGGTCTGGCCGGAAAATTCATTGTTCATGGTTTCAGGTTCCTGTGCCGGGAATGGCCTGCAAATGTCTGACATTCTCGGCAACAGCGCGTAAGATACAAGGCTGTACGTTTATACAGAGGCTGCCGTAACCTGGTGCGCAAGATCATCCACATCGACTGCGACTGTTTCTATGCCGCGGTAGAAATGCGGGACGATCCCTCATTACGGGAGGTACCCATTGCCGTGGGTGGCCAGAGTGGACGCGGCGTGGTGACCACCTGCAACTACCGCGCCCGGGCCTTCGGTGTGCGCTCCGCCATGCCCGGGGGCGAGGCCCGGCGCTTGTGCCCGGAGCTGGTCATGGTGCCCCTGGACATGCCCCGCTACCGGGAGGTCTCCCGCCAGGTGATGGCCATCTTCCGGGAGCTGACCGACCTGGTGGAACCCCTGTCGCTGGATGAGGCCTTCCTGGATGTCAGTGAGGTGGAGGCCTTCCAGGGCAGCGCCACCCTGATGGCCCGCCATATTCGCCAGCAGGTGTGGGAGCGTATCGGGATTACCGTGTCCGCCGGCGTCGCCCCGAACAAGTTCCTGGCCAAGATCGCCAGCGACTGGAACAAACCGGACGGCCTGTTCGTGATTACCCCGGAACAGGTGGATGATTTCGTCAAGGTATTGCCGGTGGAAAAACTGTCCGGAGTCGGGCCTGTTACCGCCGGCAAGCTCAATGACCGGGGCCTGCAGACCTGCGGTGACCTCAGGGAGGCCGGTGAAGCAGAGCTGGTCCGGCTGTTCGGCAAACAGGGCCTTCGCCTTTGGCATATGGCCCATGGCCGGGATGACCGCCCGGTGGTCGTTACACGGGTGGCCAAGTCGGTCAGTGTCGAGCGCACTTTCTCCCGGGACCTGCCGGGCAAGGAGGCCTGCCAGCAGGTCATGACAAGCCTCGTGGACGACTTGCACCGCCGGCTGGAGCGTAAGGGCAGTCACAAGCCCCTGCACAAACTGTTTATCAAGGTCCGCTACAGCGATTTCTCTACCCACACCCTGGAGCGGGTAAGAGAGCCGGGGCCGGACGCCATGCCGGTAGCCGGGGAGTTCCTGCCCCTGCTCGATGAACTGGTGACAGACGAACACCGGCCTGTTCGTCTGCTCGGCGTAGGGGTAAGGTTCCGGGAAGACAGCGCGCCGATTACCCAGTTACGACTGTTCGAATAGGCCCGGCCAGCAAGTGCTCTCAACCTGCCGCGACTGTGCCAAACCATGCCAGCAGCGGCCCTGCACCCAGCGCCACCCAGACTACGCCCATCACGCCACCAACCAGCGCGCCGGCCAGGACATCGCTGGGGTAGTGCAGTCCGAGCACAACCCGCGACGCTGCCACCGCCAGGGTAAACGGGAGTACCACAAGGGCCAGCGCCGGCAGGGTCAGTGCCAGTACGGTGGTGAAGCAGACCGCATGAAGTGTGTGGCCCGAGGGAAAGCTGTAGCGGTCCAGCGGCGGTGTACCACAATGGATAACCGGGAATGAGATAAAGGGTCGCTCCCGCACCAGGGTTCGCTTGAGGCATTTGTAGGTGAGGGTGCAGGTGAGCCCGGCGCCGGTCATCAGCAACGCAATCGCCAGCCCTTCATCCGGATACATCAGCGGCAGGGACAGGATCAGCGCATACCAGAGCCAACCGTCCCCGAGCCGGCTGACCACCTGGAACAGCATGGTGACCGGCCGAAAGCGCAGGCTGCTGTTAATCATCCGGCAGAAGGCAAATTCCGCCTGGTCGACCTGGTCAAAGAAGCGGGATACCCGGGGTGACGGCATGGCAGCGGTCCCTCCTCTTGAGGGTGAGGGTGAGTTGTTCGAATTGCTCCACCTGGCTGGCCCAGTCAAGGTCCAGTGCATCCAGTCGCGCCTGTTGGCGGATGTTGCCCAGCAAGGTGTTCTGCTGGGCCAGGGTCAAGGCGTGTTCTACAAAGGCCTCATCATCGTCCAGGGCGGCGATCATGCCGTTCTCCTGGTGACGGATATGCTCACTGGCCGCCGCATCGTCAAAGGCCACCACCGCCAGCCCGCTGGCCATGGCTTCTGTCACCACATTGCCGAAAGTGTCGGTCTTGCTGGGGAACAGGAACAGGTCGCCGGAGGCATAGTGCCGGGCCAGGTCTTCCCCCTTGCGGACACCGCAGAAAATGTAGTCGGGATGCCTGGCCTGCAGTCGCCTGCGTTGCGGCCCGTCACCGACCAGCACGAACCTTGCCTTCGGGTGCAGGGCGCGTACCCGCTCGAAACAGGAGACGGCCAGCTGCAGGTTCTTCTCTGATGCGAGCCTGCCCACGTAGAGTACCGCCCGGTCCTGTGGCTGCAGCCCCCAGGCCTCACGTAACCCCGGGTCCCGTTTGCCGGGAGCGAACAGCTGGCAGTCGACGCCCCGGCTCCAGAGCCCCACGGGATGGATTCCCATTGCCTGGATCCGCGCTGCCATGGCCCGGGTCGGTACCAGGGTGAGGGCGGTGCGGTTGTGAAACCAGCGCCCGTAGCGTTCCAGCAGGCGTGAGAGGAAGGCCGCATGGTAATGCCGGCTGTAGCTGTGGAAGTTGGTATGAAAGCCCGAGCAAACCGGAATGCCCAATTCCCTGGCGGCGGCAACTGCCACCACCCCGAGCGGGCCCTGGGTCGCTACGTATACCAGGTCAGGACGCTTCTGCCGCCACAGGTCAGATAGTCGCCGCCGGCGAGTCAGCCCGACTTGCAGGCCCGGGTAGCCTGGCAGGGGCAGGCCTGCTACCCGCACCAGGTCATGGTGCAAGACAATGCCAGGCTCTGGGAGCTCACCTACGCCCTTGTCCCCGGTCTGGGCTGGTCGTACCACCTGTACCTCATGGCCCCGAGTACACAGCCCCCGGCACAGCTGTTTCAGGGTGTTGGCCACCCCGTTGATCTCCGGAGCAAAGGTTTCCGAGACGATCGTGATCCGGCGAGGAGGGGGCTGACTACTGACTGTGTTCATTCAGAGACCTTGCTGGATGATTCGGGTGGTTGCGGTTAACCTCTTGGTCCATTAACGAGACAACTGACTTGTTTTCCATATACTCACTATGGAAATCAAATATGACCGTCAGACTTCAGTGTTGTGACATTCCCTTGAAACCCACGCCAGGACTGACCCGGGCGTGCAGAGTGAGATTAACCAAGCCGTAGGAGGAAGGATGGAAAAGCGAAGACTGGGCCGTACCGACCTGGACGTGAGCCTGATCTGCCTGGGCACCATGACCTGGGGGGAGCAGAACACCGAGCAGGAAGCCTTCGAGCAACTGGACTACGCTACCGGTGAAGGCATCAACTTCATCGATGCTGCAGAAATGTACCCGGTCCCGCCGAAGGCTGAAACCCAGGGTCTGACCGAACAATACCTGGGTAACTGGCTGGCACGTCGGGGACGCCGGGATGACCTGGTAATAGCCTCGAAGGTGGCAGGTCCCGGCAACGGGCTCACCTACCTGCGTAACGGCCCGCGCCTGACCCGGGAACACATCCGCGAAGCCTGTGATGCCAGCCTCAAACGACTGCAGACGGACTACATCGATCTGTACCAGGTGCATTGGCCGGACCGGAATACCAATTTCTTCGGCAAGCTGGGTTACCGTCATCGCGAGGACGAGGATTTCACGCCCATCGAGGAAACCCTGGACGCCCTCCATGAGCTGGTGCAGGAAGGCAAGGTCCGCCACATCGGCCTGTCCAATGAAACGCCCTGGGGCACCATGAAGTACCTGCAGCTGGCCGAGCAGAATGGCTGGCCCCGTCCGGTGTCCATCCAGAATCCCTATAACCTGCTGAACCGGACTTTCGAGCAGGGCCTGGCGGAAGTGGCCCACCGTGAAGATGTCGGCCTGCTGGCCTATTCGCCGCTGGCGTTCGGCATGCTCACCGGCAAGTACCTGGACGGTCAGCGGCCGGAGAACGCACGGATTACCCTATTCAAACGCTTCGTCCGCTACCAGGGCGAACGTGCCGAAAAGGCCATCCGCGCGTATTGCGACCTGGCCAGAGCCCATGGTCTGACACCGGCACACCTGGCCCTGGCCTGGGTGAACAGCCGCCGCTTTGTAACCAGCAATATTATTGGGGCCACTACCATGGAACAGCTGCGGGAGAACATGGATTCGGTGAGCATCAGCCTCAGCGATGAGGTGCTCGATGCATTGGAAGGACTGCACCAGGAATTTACCTACCCCTGCCCGTGAAAACCCACCTTGCCGACAGGCCAGGATGGCCTGTTGAGTACCCCGGCGCAGGTCGTCTGTGACCTGTTTCCGGGGTGGATACATTTTGTTACATTCAAAGACAAACTGTTTCTGAAACGTCCCTTCTGCTGTGCATCCAGTCACAGAGTTCTGTGTGCAAACCGTTAGACTTTGGTCATAATTGTTAAATCCATTTTACAAGTGACTTCGCAGGCAGAAATCCCATGATCCTTCGCCTTTTCGTTGCCCTTCTGATCCTGAATACGGTGGCCTTTGTCGTCCGTGCTGAGGCGGGTGAACGAGAGGCTCTGCCCACCGAAATCTATAATGGTAATCCCTCGGAGATCCAGGATCGCATGTCAGGTGATTTTATCTATGACGACGAGGATGCCTTGCTGGACCTGGGCTCCCGCCTGCTCAGCTGGCGCCTGTCGGACTCTGCCGATCGCCATGGTCGCCGTTTTGCCTCTGAATCCGCACAGCCGGACCACTCCATCGCCCTGATCAACGAAGGCGCTGCCCTCAACCTGCGCTGGAACTTCTGAGCCCCAGCTCATCACCTCGCTTCAACGGATTTGTCAGCCTTCTGGTGACATGGGATGATCCTCCCATTGCTTGCACCCAGGGAGGCGTGATCTATCCATGTCTGAAATACCGGAAGACATCATGGCACCCACGGCTGACGCCTGTGTGGATGCGGTTATTGAGCGGGTTGGCAAGCGTATTGTGCTGGGGCTGCCCCTGGGGCTGGGCAAGCCCGTCAGGCTGGCTAACGCACTTTACGAGCGGGCCTGCAATGACCCGACCCTTGATCTTCACATCGTAACCGCAATCTCCCTGTTGGCACCGAAGGGCAGCTCAGCTCTGGAGCAGGGGTTTCTCGGTCCTTTCGTGGCAAGGCTCTATGGCGAAGTGCCGGAATTGCGCTACGCTCGAGATGTTATGGAGCGCAGGCTGCCGGCAAATGTGAAAGTGTCCGAGTTCTTCTTCAAGGCGGGCAGCTTCCTCGATAATGAAGAGCAGCAGCGCAACTACGTCTGCACCAATTACACCCATGCGGTGCGGGATTTACTGGCGCAGGGGATCAATGTTGTCTTCCAGATGGTGTCGCCACCCCGGGAGCCGGGCGGGGCGCTTAGCCTGAGCTGTAACCCTGACCTGACACTGGACTTGCTGCCGCAACTGCGCCAGCAGGAAACGGCCGGGCAGAAGGTGGCCGTGGTGGGAGAACTGAACCGGAACCTGCCCTGGCTGGGCCACCATGCGGCCATCCCTTGCTCCGATTTCGACGTGTTACTCAAACAGCCAGAGTCGGACTACGACCTGTTCCCGGTGCCGCAGCAGTCCATCAGCCCACCAGACCACCTGATCGGCTTTTACGCCAGCACGCTGCTCCGGGATGGCGGAACATTGCAGGTAGGTATAGGGTCCCTGGGCGCTGCGGTAGTGCACAGCGCCATTCTCCGCCACCGTCATAATGAGCAGTGGCAGGCGTTATACGACCATCTCAAGGTAGCTGCGCGCTTTCCGTTCGTTTCCGCTGAAGGGGACACCGGACCATTCCGGGAAGGTTTGTACGGTTGCAGCGAGATGATGGTGGATGGCTTTATCCAATTGATGAAGGCCGGTGTGTTGAAGCGTCAGGTTTACGAGGACCCCGACACCCAGGAGCGGGCCAACCGGGGAGAGCCGGTGACCGATGACGGTGTGGTCATGCATGGCGGCTTCTATCTGGGGCCTGCGGACTTCTACCAGCAGCTTCGAGACCTGGATGAAGAGGGCCGGGCCAGGATCTCCATGACCAGCGTGAACTTTATCAATGACCTTTACGACCATCGCTTTGGTAGCCAGCGTCTCAAGGTCGCCCAGCGGCGCCATGCCCGCTTCATCAATTCAGCGATGATGCACACCCTGGCCGGAGCAGCGGTTTCCGACGGGCTGGACGATGGCCGTGTTGTCAGTGGTGTCGGGGGGCAGTACAACTTTGTGGCTATGGCCCACGACCTGCCCGGGGCCCGCTCGGTGATCACCCTGCGCAGCACCCGGGAGAGTGGTGGCGAGACGCTCTCGAATATCGTGTTTGGCTATGGTCACTGCACGATTCCCCGCCACCTGAGGGATATTGTGATTACTGAATACGGGCTGGCCGATCTGAGGGGCAAGCCGGATGAAGAGGTCTACCTTGCGCTGATCCGCATCGCTGATGCCCGGTTTCAGCCAGCGTTGCTGAAAGAGGCCAAGGCGGCGGGCAAGGTGCGCAAGGACTTCGAGTTGCCCGCCTCCTGGCGGGAAAATACTCCGGAGCATGTCCGGGAGGCCCTGACGTCCGTGGGCAACGGTGACGCGTTTCCGGCGTTTCCATTCGGTTGTGACTTTACCGACGAGGAGTTGGTGCTGGCCAGGGCGTTGCAGGCGCTGAAGTCGGCAACGGCAACCACCCGTGGTAAGCTGCGCACCTTCGCCAGGGCTGTCAGGGCTGATGTAAGCCAGGAAATATTGCAGCCCTGGTTCGAGCGCATGGGCCTGGCCTCCGGGCGGGGGCCAGGGGCCCGACTCAATCGCCGGCTGCTAACCGTTGCCCTGGAGCAGACCGGCGCGCTGAATTCATCCGGAGAAACCGTTAACTGATGCAACGTCCATTGATCTACACGGTCCACTATCGTCTCAAGAACCGCAATGCCGAGGTGGTAGACACCTCAGAAGGCGGCGAGCCCCTGACCTTCCTTGATGGCGCCAGCCATGTTATCGAAGGTATCCAGAAAGCCGTGAGGGGCCGTGGTCCCGGCGACTGCCTGGAGGTTACCGTACCCCCTGAACTCGCCTATGGTGAGCATAACCCGGAGCTGGTGCGCAAGGTGCCGCGGTCAGCATTTGAGGGTGTGGAGAACCTGCAGGTGGGTATGAAGTTCCAGACAAATACGGGTGAAGAAGCCCAGGTGGTTCAGGTGGTCGGTATCGACGGAAACCTGATCCGTGTGGATGCGAACCACCCATTGGCGGGCTTCACGCTTTACTTCGACCTCGAGATCATCTCGGTACGGGAGGCCACGGACGACGAGGTGGCCGCCGGGCAGCCGCTTATGCCTGCTTCCTGATGGCTACGGCGTAAGCCTTCAAGGATCACCTCCCGCACCTGGTCACTCAGTTCCCGTGCGCTGACGCCTGCGACCGGTGTAATCGCCGGGTGCCAGGTCACCCGAACTTCCGGTGCCGGGGCTGACAGTAGCCGCAGCAGGTGATGGTGGAACTCATCGTCACCGGTGAACGGCGCGATATGACAGGGTTCACCCTCCCGCAGGTAGGCGATGGACACTGGCACTATGGGCACTTCGGCTGCCGTGGCGGCACCGATCAGTCGAGGAAAAAACGGCAGAACCGTAAGGCCTGCGGATGTGGTGCCTTCAGGGAATACCAGAACCGACTGCCCTGCCTTGAGGGTGCGGGTGATATCCTGCCGGCGCTGGGCAGCCTCTCCGCCACCCCGACGGATAAACATCGTACCGGCCTGCTGCGCCAGCCAGCCTACCAACGGCCAGCTGGCGACCTCCGCTTTTGACAGGAAGCGGATCTCCATCAGTCCGCCCAGAACAGGGATATCCGTCCAGGAGATGTGATTGCTAAGCAGCAATACCGGTTCTGCCGGCGGCGTTCCTGATTCGGAAATGTGAATACCCAGACAGCGGCAGCAGGCCAGAAAGCAGGTCCGCGCCACCGGCGACCGGTTATGACGACGTCCGGTCAGGCGGTCCATCATCAGGAGCATCAGCGCAACGGCGGTAATTACGCCCAATACCAGCAGCAGAAAGGTCAGTCTGATCAGCAGGCGAACTACCGCCATTGTTCTCTCCGTATCAGCTCCCCTCATGCTCCTTGCGGGATACGCCGCATGAAATGGCGGCTGTATCGGGCAGAAAGATCACTGACTTCCAGCAGCACCAGAACGTCAGCGCAGCGGAATTCGGGATCCCAGCAAGGTTCTCCGCATACCCGGGCCCCCAGCCGCATGTAGGCTCGGATCAGCGCCGGTATCTCTACCGGGCGTTCCGGGTTTGACCGGGTCAGGTGGGGTAGCTCGCGTTTCGGCCAAACCCGGTCATCTTCTGATGAAAGATACCGGTCCTGGAGATGTCGGGCAACACGCCAGGCTTTCAGTCCACCGTCCTGCATGCTGATGCTGGCACAACCGATCACCCTGTCTACCCGATGTTCCGTGAGCCACCCCGCGAGGGTGGACCAGAGCAGGCCGATAGTGGCGCCATTACGGTAGTCCGGATGGACGCAGGTGCGACCCAGCTCGGCAACGCGCCCGGGTCGGGCAAGCAGCCGGCTCAGGTCGAATTCGTTTTCTGAATAGAAGCCCCCGGTTTCATGGCTGTGATCCTGGCGCAGGATGCGGGTAGTGGCAACCGGCTCCCCGGTAACTCCGTCAGTGACCATGAGGTGATCGCACCAACGATCAAAGGGGTCGGCGTCCAGCCCCGGGGTGGCAGCGCCCAGATCAGAGCCATACTCAGTTGAGAAAACCTGGTAGCGCAGCCGCTGGGCACGTTCTACCTCTACCGGGTCGCGGGTCACACAGGTATTGAGTCGACGGGAAACATCGGCACGGGCGGTTAATGCGGTCATCGGGCGCTCTCTGGTTGTCCGTTCAGGAACAGGCTATGAAGACGCTGTGACAGCCCGGTGACCTCCCGGTGACGACTCTGTGACGATGTCGGGCCCTGCGGTGATGGCTACAGTGGCGAAGGGGCTCAGGAGTGCTATCTTTTGTGACTGGGGGTTACATTGCGTGGCATCATGTATTTCCCGCGTCAGTATGTATAATCGTTGTTACATGAACCGGCTAAGCGACTGAGTTTATTCATGACGCTTTATCGGCTATATGTAACAGGGCTGGCCGGAGGGGTGCCGGCAATTACGCAAGGGTGCTGCCGTAGCCGGGGCGCTCTCTGACGGATAACAACACAAAGCAGAGATGGATGGCGTGGAACAGACAAACGAAGGCTGGCGAATCCTGATTGTCGAGGACGACGAACGTCTGGCGGACCTGACCCGTGAGTACCTTGAGAGCAATGGCCTGGTGGTGAGCCACGAGAGTCATGGTGGCAATGCGGTGGAGCGTATCCGTAATGAGCGCCCGGACCTGGTAGTGCTTGACCTGATGCTCCCCGGAGAGGATGGCCTGTCCATCTGCCGCCGGGTACGTCCCTTCTACGAGGGGCCGATTATCATGCTGACGGCTCGCAGCGACGACCTTGACCAGGTCCTCGGCCTGGAAATGGGGGCGGATGACTACGTTGGCAAGCCGGTAAAGCCCAGGGTACTGCTGGCCAGGATCCGCGCGCTGCTGCGGCGGGCTGGTGGCCCCGCAGGGGCTGAGGGCGAAACCGCTGCCGGCGGTTCTGACGACGAACCGGTCCGGCTACAGTTCAACGACCTGGTGGTCGACCGTTCCATGCGTGAGGCCTGGCTGAACAATGAAAGCATCGACCTTACCAGTGCCGAATTCGACCTGCTCTGGTTGTTGGCCCGTAGTGCCGGGCGGGTGCTCAGTCGTGAAGAGATTTTTACGGCGTTACGGGGCATTGAGTACGATGGCCAGGACCGTTCCATTGACGTCCGGGTGTCGCGGATCCGGCCGAAGATCGGTGATGATCCGGTGCATCCGCGCCGCATCAAGACGGTACGCAGTAAAGGCTACCTGTTCGTCAAGGAAGCCTGATCCCGGACCGGGCAGTGTCGTGAAATCCCTATGCTGCCCCAGCCTGGCTGACCCATGCCCGTAACTTTTTCCATCAAGCTGTTCACACGTCTCGCCGGCCTTGCGGTGTTGATCGCGCTTGTCTGTTCGCTGGTTGCCTGGGGGCTGTCATCGGTTCGCCACCAGGCCTGGCAGGAGCAGTTGGCGACTCCCCTGATGACCTGGCTGGCCCGAACTCCCTCTCCGGGGCAGCATTACCACTGGCTACCACGTCTCTATGACTTCCGCATCCGAGATGCAGACGCGCTGAACCTGGACGCCGTCTCCCTGGAGCGTCTGGGCTATGGCCATACCCTGGTAAAGGGGGACCAGCTGGGCCCCCGGGTCCTGGTGGCGAGGCCTGCGGGTGGCGTGCTCTCCATGCGACTACGTAATCTGTATCCGGACGTGGCTGAAGCTACGGCACTGGTTCTGTTGTGGCACCTTAACGAGATACCGGCAGCTGACCGGGAATCTGCGGCCATTCCGCTGGCGGAGTCGCTGGGTGTTCGCCTTTCGGCACTGGCGGATTCCCGTCGGCTACCCCAACCGGAAGTCCTGACACGGGTCTGGGAACGCAATATTGCCTGGTATGGCGACCAGGAGCAGGGCCACGTATTGCTTCGGCTCGATGATGGAACCCTGATGCGAATGGATATGCCTGGGGGCTTCCGGGCGCTTACCTTGCCGGTCCTGGTATTGTTGGTGGGGCTGGCGGCGCTGGTTCTGCTCGTTGCTGTGCGCCTGCTGATGCGGGATCTTGAGCACAGCCTCCGGTCCGTGGAGTCGGTTGCCGTCCGAATCGCCCGGGGTGACCTGGAAGCCAGGGTGGAGCTGGGGCAGGGGAGCCTGGTTTCGCGCCTTGCCCGGTCCTTCAACGGTATGGCGGAACAGATCCAGCGGCTGGTCGAGGTTCAGCGGGAAATGATCCACGCTGTTTCCCATGAGCTGCGTACCCCTGTGGCCCGTATTCGTTTCGGTGTGCAGATGATCGAAACGGCCCGTGATGAACAAGCCCTGCATCGACAGCTGGACGGCATCGACAACGACATCCAGGAGCTGGACGAACTGATCGATGAAATTCTCACCTACGCCAGGCTGGAACAGGGCGGGCCAGTATTCAGCCTGCGGCCAGCCAGCGTGACCGATATCGTCCGCCAGGTGGTGGAAGAGCAGGGGGTCCTGCACCCGGCAACGGCTATCGAGGCAGTGATTCCGGAACAGTCTGAGCTGTTTTCTGAAAGCGATATTGAGCCACGATACCTGCATCGGGCGATCCAGAACCTGGTGGGCAATGCCTGTCGGTATGCAACTGGCAAGGTAAGGGTAAGCTGCCTGCTGGATGAACAAAACTGTCGGGTAGACGTGGAAGATGACGGGCCGGGTATCCCGGAGCAGGAGTGGGAGAAGGTGTTCAGCGCCTTCGCGCGCCTTGATGACAGTCGAACCCGCAATTCCGGGGGCTACGGGCTGGGTTTGTCCATTGTTCGCCGTATCCTGTTCTGGCACGGTGGCCAGTCCTTTGTCAGTCGTAGCGACGATCTGGGGGGCGCAAGGTTCAGCCTGGTTTGGCCACGCCGACAGTAATGTACGGGTTGTAAAACCGGGCTCAGGTGCGTTCGAACGCAATCAGGTGGTCAGCCTCGACCCGAACCGGCACATGTTCTCCCAGGCGGAAGTCGAGGTGGCTGCGGAAAAGTGCTTCGAACTCGGTGTCCTCGGACATGTGAAAGCGGTAAAGCGTGGAAGTGCCGGCAAAGGTTTTCTCGACTACCCTGGGTTGGAGCTCTGACTCTTCGTCGTAGACAATATCGTCCGGCCGGATAAGCACGTCGAGCAGGGTGCCGGGTTGCCAGCGGTAGGCCCGGTTACCTACCAGGTGGCCGAGTTCAGAGTCGATGGTATCCGGCCCGGTAGCCCGCCCCGGAATAAAGGCCCCCTGGCCTATAAAGCCTGCGACAAAGCGGTTGGCGGGTTCGTGGTACAGGTTGTAGGGCACATCCCACTGCTGCACGCGACCGTCCTTGAGCACCGCGACCTGGTCACACATGGCAAAGGCTTCCTGCTGGTCATGGGTGACCAGCAGTGCACTGATCCCGAGGTCCTTGAGGATATCCCGCACGTCCAGGCTGAGGCGTCGGCGCAGGTCGGCATCCAGGTTGGAGAAGGGCTCGTCCAGCAGGATCAGGGTAGGCTCGGGCGCTAGCGCCCGGGCCAGGGCAACCCGTTGCTGCTGCCCACCGGACAGCTGGTGCGGGTACTGGTCGGCAAGGTCCTGGAGGTGCACAAGCTGCAGCAGTTCCATCACCTTGGCGTGTCTTTCGCCCCGTTTCATTCCCTTGAGACCGAAGCCGACATTCTCGGCAATGGTGAGGTGGGGGAACAGCGCATAGTCCTGGAAGACCATTCCGATGCGGCGCTTCTCTGGTGGCGTGGTTCGCCCGGGCAGGCTGATGGCCTGGCCATTGAGGCGAATTTCCCCCTCGCTCACTGGCAGAAACCCCGCCAGTGCCCGCAGGATAGTACTCTTGCCGCAACCGCTGGGGCCCAGCAGGCAGCCGATATCCCCGTGACCCAGGGCAAAGCTCACATCCGAAACCACGTTGCCGTCACCATATCCGCAGCCCAGCGCCCGGACATCCAGCAACCAGGTGTCGGTAGTGAGGTTATGTGGGGGCATGGGCAATGACTCCGGTCAGCCGTAGTGGAAGGGTTGCAGCGGGCCGGCTTACTGTTCCAGCCGGCCGAGGATCAGGAACTCCAGCAGGGCCTTCTGGGCGTGCAGGCGGTTTTCAGCCTCATCCCAGACGACGGAGCCGGGATGATCCAGCATGCCATCGGAAATCTCCTCGCCCCTGTGAGCCGGCAGGCAATGCATGAACAGCGCGTCGCTTGCGGCCAGGGCCATCAGTTCGCTGTTGACCTGGTAAGGCGCGAACACCTTCTTGCGGGCATCTGCTTCTTCTTCCTGGCCCATGGACGCCCACACATCGGTGACGATCAGGTGGCTGCCGCGGGCGGCATCACGGGGATCCTCGAAAACACTGACACAGTCCTCATTGGCCTCAAGCAGGGCAGGGTCAGGGGCATAGCCTTCCGGGCAGGCAACGTTCAGCTGGAAACCGAACAGGCGGGCAGCGTTGATGTAGGAGTTGCACATGTTATTGCCATCGCCGACCCAGGTCACGGTGGCGCCGGCAATATCACCCCGGTGCTCCCGGTAGGTCTGCATGTCGGCCAGCAACTGACAGGGATGGAAGTCATCGGTCAGGGCATTGATGACCGGTACCCTGGAAACACTGGCAAAGCGGTCCACGGTCTCGTGGGCGAAGGTGCGGATCATTACCGCATCCACCATGCTGGAGATAACCCGTGCAGAATCCTCGATAGGTTCACCGCGACCCAGCTGCGTGTCCCGGGGTGAGAGGAACATGGCACTGCCCCCGAGCTGGGCCATGCCCGCCTCGAAGGATACCCGGGTGCGGGTGGAGGACTTTTCGAAAATCATCGCCAGCACGCGGTTTGACAGGGTGCTCCGAACCTTGCCGGCCTGCCACTCACGGCGAAGGAAACTGGCGTGGTCCAATAGCGCGTTCAGTTCCTTGATGTTCAGGTCGTTGAGAGTGAGAAAGTGTCTTACAGCCATGGCGATGCCCGTTATCATTTCCCGGCCGACAGCAAACGAGAATACCGCCGGAATGCGAATCCCGCACCGGCTGCACGGCCAAAATTAAGGAAGCCCCGGGAAAATCGTGACAGTGAATGTCAGGACTTTCCGAGGGGCTCCCGGGGGTCCCTGCGGGACGAAAAGACCAAGTCTATAGGGTTCCCGTGGGGATGACAATTGACGGGTATCACGCCCGGCGGGTCCCGGAGATACCTGAGTATGTTGGTCGGAATTGGCGTTGGCGTGTACAATAAACGCCAGATCAATCCCCACGCGTGAGGTGATATTGTGGATATCAATGAGCAAATCAAGAGCCAACTGGAAGAGAACCCGGTAATCCTGTACATGAAAGGCACTCCCCAGGCACCACAGTGTGGTTTTTCTGCCCGCACCGTGCAGGCAGTCATGGCCTGCGGTGAGCGGTTCGCGTTTGTGAACATCCTGGATAACCAGGAACTGCGTGAAGGCCTGAAGGCCTACTCCAGCTGGCCGACCTACCCCCAGCTCTACGTCAACGGTGAGCTTGTTGGTGGATGTGATATCGTCCTTGAGCTTTCCGAGAGTGGTGAGTTGGCTGAAATGATCAAATCTGCAGCCAAGCAGCAGGAAGCCTGACCGAAAGACGGGTCTTTGCAATCAAAATAAAAAAGCGCCCCACCGGGCGCTTTTTTAATGGCTGGCAGGTCGGTCAGGCCTGTTTGCGCAAGCTGCCAACAACCGCATCCAGGGCCCGGTCAATCAGGGCGCCCTGTTCGAGAATGGTGAGGCGGCCGCGGTGCATCTCGTGGGCCAGGTCGATACGGGTTTTCTCAATCACTTTGAGTCCCATTCGGTTAACGAACACAAAGCAGTCCGCTTCATCGATAACCGCGGACAGCTTGCAGCGGAAGCTGGAGCCATTCACCAGGCGGAACTCCACCCACTGCCCGATAGTGATGGCGTCAATTTTCGGCAGGAACTCGGCGATACCCGCATCCAGGGGCTCCTCAGTATCCTCGACAGCTTCCTCGGGCGGCGGTACCACCGGCTCCGGCTGGCCAGCCTCCCGTGCTTCGGCCAGGGCCAGGTTGCGGAAGGCCTCGGTGAGCTCGTGCTTGAGCTTCGCCATCATATCGTCCAGGCGGGATGAGTTGTAGGATACCTCTTCCAGCCCCGCACGAAGGGCCTTGAGCAGCCGCGGCACCACCCGCACCCACTGATCCCGCTCATCATCGTCCAGGTGAGGATGCAGGCACCACACCAGGTCATCGACTACCCGAACCGATTGCTCCCAGCGGTGCTCCACATCGTCCCTCAGATACGCCAGGAACATGACGCGACTCCAGCCGTTCATCAGGATGTCGTGGATGGCCGGCGGCACCGGGCGGCGCTCAAGCTTCTCCCGCAGAGTGCGGTCAACCGTCTCCTGGGCCTTCTGGGATTTGATGCGGCCCCGTTCGGACTCCCGTGTGCGCTGTTCTACCAGGGAGGCCTTGCGGTTTTCCCGGGTCAGGAACTGGTCAAATTCGTCGCCGAGGGTTTCGAACAGGGTAACATCGCCGTCAAAATCCTCGAGAATCCTCGCCACAATGTTGTGGATCTGCTCGTAGAGCTTGTCTCGGGACTTCTCGTCTGCGTTGCTCCAGCCGATACCGGCTCGCGCCAGCGAGTTGAGTAATTTCCTGGCGGGATGGTTGGCGCGGCTGAAAAACGACTTGTCCTTGATGACGACCTTGAGAATCGGGATTTGCAGGCGACTGATGAGTACCTGGATGGGGGCTGAGAGGTTGTAATCATCGAGAATGAATTCGAACAGCATGGAGACGAGGTTGATCAGGTCCTCGTCCATTTCCTGCAGGGCAGGTTGCTTACCATCCTCGGTCTGCCGGGATTCCAGGATGTGTTCAACCAGGTCCCTCAGGTCGACGGTAACGGGTTCACCGGCACTGAGGTTATTCTGCGGGACGCTCTGTCCCGTAGTATTGGCCGATGCCTGGGAGAGCATCTGGAGCAGCTCGGTCCCGCCTACAATATGGATCTCTGTACCACCGTGGCCAGCGCCGTAATGGCTGGCGCTATAGCTGCGATGGCCTCGCTGTTCAGCCAGTAACTGGCGGATTTGCTGGAACAGGGCGTCGTCTTCCCTGACCTGGTAGTTGCCCGCGGTTTCGGCCGCCTGACCGCGGCCCTGAGTGGTTGGGTCGGTAGCGGTTGTGTCCGTGTGCTCCTGGCGGGTCTTGCCCTGGTAGCGGAAATTAGGCACCACGCCAGCCTGTACGAGGATCCGGTTTGCCTCGTCCATCAACATGCCAAGGTTGGCTATCACGTAGCGATCGAACTGCTTGAGTACGATGAGCCGTTCCCGGATCTGGATCTCGAATGCGCCTGCAGCGTTGGCAAAGGCCCGGCAAATGTAATCGGGCAACATCGGATTGACGGGACGCTCCTCCGACGCTGTCGGATATATCACGGTAAAGCGGGTCTGGAGTTGCAGGAGGGGGCCCTGAAAATAGGCCCGGGCCTTGGAAATCATCGCACTGAGGGCGACCTGTTCTTCCAGTTCATCGTCCTGTACCAGCGAGAGGCTGTCGGCAGATGTGGAGTCCTGCTGTCGCGGTTGGTCCTGGGAATTCTGGTCCGCATCGGCCAGTGGCGGATGATCAAAGAGGGCGCCAACGGAGTGCTGGAACTGCTTCTCCACACCTTTGCGCTTGATGCGGATTTCCCGCATCGCCTCGAAATAGCGGTTTTGCTCGTTGTTGCTGCGGGCGTTATTGGCAAGCTCGAAGAGGGAGTCATCCACGGCATCGAATGCGCCCTGCAGAAGGTCGCCTAACCCTGCTACCACGGTATCCCGAATCCGGGACACTTCCGGAGGAACGGTAACCGGCCCTCCTGCACTGGGTCTGTCGTGCAGGTAATGTATGCCGGATTGTCTGTTCATGGCTGACTCCTGATACGCCTCAACCGGATACGTTACCGAGCTTACTCTGAGATCGTTAGTTATCTGCGTAATCTATCGCAAAATATACCGAGGTTACACGATTAATTATTAGTAACAATATGGCCCTGTCCCGAAAAGCGATATAAGCATTTTCTTGGACAGGCTTATTGCGCAGAGAGGCCGGCCCTTTCGGGCCGGCCTCTCGGTCCTGCTGGCGCATTACCGTCAGGCTCAGCTGACGTACTGGGGGCCAATGCCCATGCTCCAGATCACCACGCTGATGGCGAGCAGGCCTACGAACATTACCAGGCCCACTGTCAGCACTGACGAGGCAAACATGAAGCCACGCTCTTCCGGGATCTTCATCAGGATTGGCAAGCCTTGATAGAGAAGATAGACCGCATAGGCGATGGCCGCAATGCCGACCGCCATGTTCACCCAGATGTTGGGATATACGGCTATAACGCCGAGCAGGAAGATGGGTGTGGCGGTATAGGCCGCGAGGGTCACGCCCCGGGGAGTGGTTTCCTTGACGTCGTAGGTGGCCGCAAAGAAGTCGATGAACTTGCCGATGATGTAGATGCCCGCAAGCATTGCGAAATAGGCCAGGGCGCAGAGCTGGAGTGCGCTGCCCATTGTCAGTTTTATGACCTGGCTGCCTCCAACCTGCCAGCCGACCTGGGTGGTTCCGTAGAATGCGGCTGCCGCTGGAATAAGGGCCAATAGCAAAATATGGCCAAAATAGAGCTTCGAAACAGATTCAGATTCATTACGAATAGCTTCCCACTCTTCATCAGGATGAGTGAGCAGACCTACGGTATGTGAAAGGCTCATGGACCTTCTCCTCTTATTGTTGTCGGGCAACCTGCAGTGGCTGAGGCAAACCTTCGCCCTGCAAGCTGCTTGCGCGTCAATCTGTCGCACAGATTCAGTTTTGGGTAGAGGAGCTATGACGGTCAAGGAATCGTTTAAATCATGATCTTGTTAAAAGTCAATTATTAGAACGTTTGAATATATCATCAGGTGGCGCGTTTGCGGATGAAGGATTTCTTCCTTGGCATGGGGTGCACGATGGCGGCCTTGACTACGTTGTCCTTGATCTGCAGTACTTCGGCCCGGTGGCCGTGGATGACCAGGCAAACATTGGTTTCCGGGATGGACTCCAGGGTCTCGGTGATCAGTCCGTTAAGGGTTTTGGGGCCGTCGGTGGGAAGCTTCCAGTTCAGGTTCTTGTTGATGGTGCGCACTGCAGCACTGCCGTCAATGATGAAGGTGCCGTCGTCCTGGGGGATTATGTCCGGACTGGTTTCCGAGTAGTCCGTTGTGAAGTCACCGACAATCTCTTCCAGGATATCTTCCAGGGTGGCGATGCCGAGTACGTCACCATATTCATCCACTACGATGCCGAAACGACGCCTCGCCTTCTGGAAATTGATCAGCTGGGTATTTAGCGGGGTGCTCTCGGGAATGAAGTAGGGCTCCCGGGAAAGCTGCATCAGCATGGCCTTGTTGACGTCGTCCTGCATCAGCAGGCGGGATACGTTACGCAGGTGCAGCACGCCCTGGATGTTGTTGATGTCACCCTTGTAGATCGGCAGGCGGGTATGCTGGCTGGTGCGTAGCTGTCGCAGGATGGTTTCGATGTCATCATCCAGGTCAACGCCCACAATCTCATTGCGGGGCACGATAATGTCGTTCACCGTGACCTTTTCCAGGTCAAGGATGCTGACCAGCATATCCTTGTGCTTGGACGGGATGAGGGCCCCGGCCTCGTTTACCAGGGTGCGCAGCTCCTCCCGCGACAGG
The DNA here is from genome assembly GCF_900111555.1 of Marinobacter segnicrescens. Lineage (GTDB taxonomy): Bacteria > Pseudomonadota > Gammaproteobacteria > Pseudomonadales > Oleiphilaceae > Marinobacter > Marinobacter segnicrescens. The sequence goes on along the minus strand of NZ_FOHZ01000003.1, from coordinate 204,356 downwards.
TGTTCAGAGTTGGCGTCATCAGGAGACACTCTGAGCATCCGCAGGATGAGGCCGGTAAACAGGTTAACGGCCCAGACCACCGGATAAAGGATCTTCAGCAGGGGGCCGAGCACGTGGCTGGCAGGGAAGGCGATCTTTTCGGGGAAAAGAGCGGCCAGGGTCTTCGGTGTTACCTCGGCGAAAATCAGGATTACGATGGTCAGGGCTACCGTAGCAATGGCAATGCCGGCATCTCCCCAGAGGCGGATCGCAATAACCGTGGCAATGGATGAGGCCAGGATGTTGACAAAGTTATTGCCGATCAGGATGACCCCGATCAGCTGGTCGGTACGCTGCAGCAGGGACTGTGCCCGGCGCGCACCACGATGGCCGGTCTTGGCCATGTGCTTGAGGCGATACCGGTTGAGGGACATCATCCCGGTCTCGGAGCTGGAAAAAAAAGCCGATAGAACGATCAGGCCGGCAAGCAGGAAGAACAGCGCCGTTAGCGATGCCTCGTTCAAGAGAGGAGGTCCTTGTGTTGCGTATGAAGGGGAAAAATAGGGTCCGGCAAGCCGGGTGTCAACCTGCCCGGTGGAAGACCAGTTCGAGTACGAACTTGCTGCCGTAATAGGCAAGGGCCAACAGGGCACAGCCGGCAAGGGTCCAGCGGCTTGCAGTGATGCCGCGCCACCCCTGGGTCTGGCGCCCGATCAGCAGGGCGGCAAAAACCGCCAGTGAAATAAGGGAGAATACGGTTTTGTGGGCCAGGTCCTGGGCGAACAGGTCACTGACAAAGATTGCGCCGGTGACAATAGCCAGTACCAGCACGATCACGCCGGCCCACACCAGCTCGAACAGCAACGACTCCATGGTTTGAAGGGGTGGCAGGTTACGGACCAGCGGGCTGTTGTAGTTTTGCTTGAGTTGGCGGTTCTGAAAGTAGAGTAACAATGCCTGACCCGCTGCCAGCGCAAACAGGCTGTAGGCGGTGACCGAGAGCGCAATGTGGGACAGAATGCCCCAATCATCCCGCTGGATAAAACGGGGTGGTGCGTGGGTCAGCAGCGCGAAAACCACCGTGATGCAGGCCAATGGATAAACCCCGAGAAACAGGCCATCGAGGGGCTTTCGCAGGTTCATGATTAGCAGCAGTGCAGCCATCAGCCAGGAGATCAATAGCGAGCTCTGGAAAAAACCAAGGTTCAGGGCACCGTCCTGAAACAGGGTGCGCCACACCAGCAGGCCGTGGGCAACCAGGCCCAGGGCGCCGATGACGGTAAGGATGTTCTTGTTGACGCTGATGCGACCCCTGAAGCCAAGCGCCTGGAGGGCAGTGCCAATGCTATAGAGGAACAGGGTGGTTACAGCGAGAATCAGCGTTCCCATGGCATTCCTGGTTGGTGGTTATGTGATAGGGTCCGGGCTTTCGGGTTTCGGCATACCGAAATGACCGGGCTGGTCGTTTCAGCGCGTTAGTCTGGTTATAATGTCGTGATTGTGCAACCGGAATCAACCGGTTTGCGTGCGGCGTCATGTCCCGGCACAACTACACGGAATTGCCCGGTCACCAGTGTCCGGCAAACAGGGCGCTGCCGTTTCAGCGATTCATTCTCAGGGCTACGGATACCACCATGTTTGAAAACCTGACAGACCGACTCTCGGGGAGTCTCAGGAAAATTTCCGGCCAGGCCAGGCTGACCGATGACAATATAAAGGAAACCCTGCGGGAAGTTCGCATGGCCCTGCTTGAGGCCGACGTTGCCCTGCCAGTGGTCAAATCCTTTGTTGAGGGGGTTCGGCAGCGGGCTCTTGGGCAGGAGGTCCAGCGCAGCCTGACTCCGGGCCAGGTGTTTGTGAAAGTGGTCCAGCAGGAGCTGGAGCATGTAATGGGGTCCGGTGATGAAAAGCTGAACCTCGCCGTGCGCCCGCCCGCCGTCATCATGATGGCAGGCCTGCAGGGTGCCGGTAAGACCACTACCGTTGCCAAGCTGGCGCGCCTGCTGAGGGAGCGTGAGAAGAAGTCCGTAATGGTGGTCAGTGCCGACATCTATCGGCCCGCCGCTATCCGTCAGCTGGAAACCCTCGCCGGCGAAGTTGGTGTGGACTTCTTCCCCAGCTCGGCAGACCAGGACCCGGTTGCCATCGCCGAGGGTGCCATTGACGCGGCCCGCAAGAAGCATGTGGATGTGGTCATTCTGGATACTGCCGGCCGGCTCCACGTTGATGAGCAGATGATGGGTGAGATTGGCCGCCTCCATAAGGCAGTCAACCCGGCGGAAACGCTGTTCGTGGTGGACGCCATGACCGGCCAGGATGCCGCCAATACCGCCAAGGCCTTCAGTGACGCCCTGCCGTTGACCGGTGTGGTGCTTACCAAGACGGATGGCGACGCCCGCGGTGGTGCCGCCCTGTCTGTGCGCCATATTACCGGTAAGCCCATCAAGTTTATGGGTGTGGGTGAGAAATCTGACGCCCTGGAGCCGTTCCATCCTGATCGGGTGGCGTCGCGGATCCTCGGTATGGGGGATGTGCTCTCCCTTATTGAGGAGGCCGAGCGCAAGCTGGACAAGCAAAAGGCAGAAAAGCTCACCAAGAAGATCAAGAAGGGTAAGGGCTTTGATCTCGAGGACTTCCGCGACCAGCTTCAGCAGATGAAGAATATGGGTGGTATGGCCGGTTTGCTGGACAAGCTGCCGGGCATGGGGCAAATGGCCCAGATGGCCCAGAGCCAGGTCAACGACAAGACCTTCGGTCAGATGGAAGCCATCATTTGTTCCATGACGCCGAAAGAGCGTCGTTACCCGGATACCATCAATAATTCCCGCAAGCGCCGTATTGCGGCTGGCTCTGGCACCCAGATCCAGGACATCAATCGCCTGTTGAAGCAGCATAAGCAGATGCAGAAGATGATGAAGAAGTTCGGCAAGAAGGGCGGCATGCAGAACATGATGCGCGGAATGAAGGGTATGATGCCCCCTGGTGGAGGGGGTATGCCGCCATTTGGGCGTATGTAGAAATCGGGACGTGTTGCCTGTTTTCTTTACCGGGGAATTAGCATAGAATAGCGCCCCTTTCGAGTATGGGTCGACGTGCGGCTGCCAAGGCATACCGTACGCATCGTACAAAGTTCGTACAACTGAACAGGATATTGGTCGAAATGGTAACAATCCGTTTGGCTCGTGGCGGCGCCAAGAAGCGTCCTTTTTACCACTTGGCAGTAACCGACAGCCGTAACGCCCGTGATGGTCGTTTTATCGAGCGTGTAGGCTTCTTCAACCCGGTAGCTCGTGGTCAGGAAGAGCGTCTGCGTGTTGACCAGGAACGCGTGCAGTACTGGATTAACCAGGGTGCGCAGCCTTCCGAGCGTGTAGCACAGCTGCTGAAGGCTGCTGCCAAGTAAGCGCTTTACCGGGGACCTGGCATGACACAGCATCCACAGGAAACTGTGATCGGCCGGATTACCTCGGTTTTCGGGGTCAAGGGGTGGCTGAAAGTTTACTCCTACACAGACCCCGTTGACGGAATTCTGAACTACCGGCACTGGACATTGCTCCATGACGGCAAGCGTATTCCGGCAGAGCTTGAAGCTGGCCGGCGCCATGGCCCCGGCATTGTGGTCAAGCTCAAGGGTATTGATGACCGTGACCTGGCGCAGACCTACGGCGGCGCTGAAATACGGGTTCCGTTATCGGAACTGCCGCCGTTGCCGGAAGGTGAGTACTACTGGCATCAGCTGGAAGGACTCAGCGTAGTCACGGTAGCGGGTGAGCGCCTTGGCAGGGTGCACCACCTGATGGAGACCGGTGCCAACGATGTGTTGGTCGTGCGGGCAGACGATGCCTCGATAGACCAGCGTGAGCGGCTGATTCCCTATCTCCCTGACCAGGTAGTCAGGGAAGTGGACCTGGCGGCTGACAAGCTCGTTGTCGACTGGGATCCGGAGTTCTGAGGGTGTGGATTGGCGCGGTTAGCCTTTTCCCCGAGATGTTTGGTGCGGTCACCGACTACGGGATTACCGGCAGGGCAGTTCGTGAAGGTCTGCTGACCTTTCACAGCTGGAACCCGCGGGAATTTACCCATGACCGGCATCGCACCGTGGACGACCGGCCATACGGCGGCGGCCCCGGCATGCTGATGAAGATCCAGCCCTTGCGGGATGCTATCCATGCCGCCCGCGAGGAGGCGCCGGGAAACGCCTGTGTGGTGTACCTCTCACCCCAGGGTGAAAGGCTGGATCAGCAGGTGGTGGAGTCGCTGGCTTCACAGGACAGTCTGATCCTCGTGGCGGGTCGTTACGAGGGGGTGGACGAACGCCTGATCTCGACGGAAGTCGATCGGGAAGTGTCGCTGGGAGACTTTGTTCTTTCCGGTGGCGAACTGGCGGCCATGGCCGTCATTGATGCGGTTACACGCCTCATCCCCGGAGCGCTGGGTCATGCGCAGTCAGCGGAGCAGGATTCCTTTGCTGACGGTCTGCTGGATTGTCCGCACTACACCCGGCCCGAAGTCTACGAGGGTCAGGTAGTTCCGGATGTGTTGTTAGGCGGTCACCACGAACAGATCCGGCGCTGGCGGCTCAAAGAGTCGCTGAGGCGAACCCGGGAGCGACGCCCCGACCTGCTGGAGCAGCGGGTGCTGACGGACGAAGAGCGTGAGCTGCTGGACGAGATTTTAAACGAACCGGGTGCCTCTGATTGAATCAGGGCATTATGAGATTGGGTATCAGGAGCACATAACGATGAGTGGCAAGAACGACATCATCAGTCAGATTGAAGCGGAGCAGATGAACCGGGAAGTTCCCGAGTTTGCTCCGGGTGACACCGTGGTTGTCCAGGTCCGCGTAACCGAGGGTAACCGTGAGCGTCTGCAGGCCTTTGAAGGCGTGGTTATCGGTAAGCGTAACCGTGGTATGAACTCTTCCTTCACCGTACGCAAGGTTTCCTACGGTGTTGGCGTTGAGCGTACCTTCCAGACGTTCTCCAGGCTGATCGACAGCATCTCCGTGAAGCGTCGCGGTGACGTGCGTCAGGCCAAGCTCTACTACCTCCGTGAACTGTCCGGCAAGGCCGCGCGGATCAAGGAGAAGCTGGGCTGAGTATCAGCTTGGCGGGTATCACTGCGGGCAGGGTTGTATGCTGTTTGCAGGAGTGAAAAAGGGTGGCTTCGGCTGCCCTTTTTCATGTTTGGGGTTTGAGTGCGCCGTTTAGGGGGCTCCAGAATGGCAGAGCGAGGTCGCAGGCAAGCCCTTCGCGAAGACGATGAGCGTCTCATCCAGCGTTTTCTTGATGCGCTCTGGCTGGAGGACGGGCTGGGGGAGAAAACCCGATCCGCCTATGGCAGCGACCTGGGTCAGCTCTCCCGGTGGCTTGTTGAGCGCCCCGGTGCCCCTGCCTTGGACGGGGTAAGTCGCCAGCATCTGCTGGACTGGATATCCTCAGCGTTTGTTCAGGGGCGCAAGAATGCCACAGCGGCCAGGCGCCTGTCCGGCTTGCGCCGGTTCTATCGTTATCTCCTGCGGGAGCAGCTGATATCGGAAGATCCCACCCTGCGCATTGAAAGTCCACGCCTTGCTCGCCGATTACCAGATACCCTGACAGAGGCTGATGTCGAGGCCCTGCTCAACGAGCCGCTGAACGAAAAGGTACAGGACGAGCGACTGGAGCTGCGGGACCGGGCCATGCTTGAGATCCTTTACGGCTGCGGCCTGCGGGTGAGTGAACTGGTTTCCCTGCGGGTGGACCAGGTGAATCTGCGCCAGGGTGTTATCCGGGTTACCGGCAAGGGCGACAAGGAGCGACTGGTGCCGATGGGGGAGGAGGCAATCGACTGGCTGCTTCGGTATATGAATGAGGCTCGGGGTGACCTGTTGCGCGGAAAGGTCTCGGATGACCTGTTTCCCGGCAATCGGGGCAGCGCCATGAGCCGCCAGGCTTTCTGGTACCGCATTCGACACTATGCCGGCCGGGCCGGTATCAGCAAGAAGCTGTCACCCCATACCCTGCGCCATGCATTCGCGACCCACCTGCTGAACCATGGCGCGGACCTGAGGGTCGTGCAGATGTTGCTGGGGCACGCCGACCTGTCGACAACCCAGATATATACCCATGTTGCCCGCCAGCGCCTGCAGGACCTGCATCAAACCCATCACCCCCGGGGCTGAACTTTTTCACTGCGGGTCAGTCACAAACCAGTCAGTGAGCAATTGCCCCCGGGGCAGGGCTTTGATCTACTGTGCGCCGAAACCTTAATCCATCCCTTTTGATAAAGCAGGGTTATCCATGAAGCAACTGTTATCCCGTTTCGTTCGTGGCGAGTCCACTGGCCTGGTAGCCGCCCTGGTGCTGAGCCTGTTTCTGGCGGCTCCCCAGGCAGTAGCGGAAACTCCGGAAGAAGCCATTACCAAGCGGCTGAGCGAGGCGGTCCCGGGCCTTCGGGTCGATGCGGTGAAAGAGTCCGCCGTGCCTGGCCTGTATGAGGTGCGGACGAACAATCGTGACATGATCTACGCTACCGGGGATGGTCAGTACATCCTGGCTGGCGAGCTGCTGCAACTGACCGACCAGGGGGTTGTCAACGTCACTGAAAAGGCGCGTTCAGGGGAGCGTGCAGACACCATGGCGGCGTTTGGCGATGAGGGTCTGATTACCTATCCGGCCACTGGTGAACAGAAAGCCGAGATTGACGTATTCACCGATATTGACTGCCCATACTGCCGCAAACTCCACGACGAAATGGACCGACTCAACGAGCTGGGCATCACCGTGAATTACTATGCCTTTCCCCGTTCCGGCCCTGGTACGCCGTCCTTCACCAAGTATGAGTCAGTATGGTGCGCTGACAATCAGCTCGAAGCCATGAACAGGGCCAAGGCGGGAGAAAAGGTGTCGCAGGCCAGTTGTGATAACCCGGTGGCAGACCAGTATCAGCTGGGCCGCGAAGTGGGTGTAACCGGAACCCCTGCCATCCTGACAGAAGATGGCAACATGATTCGCGGCTACATACCGGCAGACAAGCTGGCACAGGGGCTCGGCCTGCTCTGAGCCCATGCCCGATATTGGCCGGGTGGTGCTGTTCTGAGCCCGGCTAATCGGTATACTAGTGCCCCACGATTATCATCCATCGGGCATTGAGGTGAAGCTTGAAAGAAGTCAGGGTCGGAATCTGCGGCTTGGGGACCGTCGGTGGCGGAACATTCAATGTGCTGGCCAGGAATGCCGGTCTGATCGCCGGCCGTGCTGGTTGCGCTATCCGCACGGTACGAGTGGCTACACGTACCTGGCGTGATGACATTGACCTTGGTGATATTCCATTCAGCACCGACATCATGGACGTGGTCAACGATCCCGATGTGGATGTGGTCGTGGAACTGATCGGCGGTTATGAAACAGCTCGTGAGCTGGTCCTCGCCGCCATTGCCAACGGCAAGCATGTGGTCACTGCGAACAAGGCGCTGATTGCCGTCCATGGCAATGAGATCTTTGAAGCGGCCGCCGAGGCGGGTGTTGCGGTTACCTATGAGGCTGGTGTGGCCGGTGGTATTCCGGTGATCAAGGCGATCCGTGAGGGCATGGCGGCCAACCGGATCGACTGGCTGGCAGGTATCATCAATGGTACCGGCAACTACATCCTGACCGAGATGCGCAAGGGACGTCCCTTCAACGAAGTGCTGCAGGAGGCCCAGGACCTGGGTTACGCGGAAGCTGATCCGACCTTCGACGTGGAGGGTGTCGACGCCGCCCACAAACTCACGATCATGGCTTCGGCCAGCTTCGGTGTGCCACTGCAGTTTGACCGCGCCTACACCGAAGGTATCTCCCGCCTGACTCCCTACGACATTGCCCATGCCGAGCTGCTGGGTTACCGGGTCAAGCACCTTGGTATCGCCCGCCGCCGTGAAGGTGGCATTGAACTTCGGGTCCATCCCACGCTGGTGCCCCAGAGCCACCTGATCGCCCAGGTAGATGGTGTCCTGAACGCCGTACTGGTGGATGGTGATGCCGTGGGCCAGACCATGTACTACGGCCCGGGTGCCGGCGATGAAGCCACTGCCTCTGCCGTGATTGCTGACATTGTTGATGTGGCTCGAACCATCCAGGCTGGAGGCCAGGGGAGGGTACCCTATCTTGGCTTCGCACCGGAGGCCATTGAGGACCTGGAAGTGTTGCCCATGGAGTACACCCAGTCGGCTTACTACCTCCGTATCCAGGCCCTGGATCGTCCGGGTGTGCTGGCCAAGGTGGCGTCGATCCTCAGTGAACACGGCATCAATATTGAATCCATCATGCAGAAGGAATCCGAGGTCCACGATGGCCGGATTCCAGTGATCATCCTCACCCACACCGTACAGGAGCGCCAGGTCAACCAGGCCATCGAGGAGCTGGAAGCCCTGGACGAGGTGGATGACCAGGTTGTCCGCATCCGCGCAGAAAATTTCAACTGACAGGTAAGCACGTGAGATACATCAGTACACGGGGTGAAGCACCCGCGCTGGGCTTCGAGGACGTCCTGCTGACCGGCCTGGCCACTGACGGCGGGCTCTATGTGCCCGAGTCCCTTCCTCATTTCAGCCTCGAGGAAATTCGCAGCTGGCGGGGTTTGTCCTACAGCGAACTGGCATTCAACATCATGTACCCGTTTGTTGACGATGCAATTCCGGAGGAGGATTTCCGGAAAATGCTGGACGAAACCTACGGCGTGTTTGCCCACAAGGCGGTAGCGCCGCTGGTTCAGCTGGATACCAATGAGTGGGTGCTGGAACTGTTCCGGGGGCCGACCCTGGCGTTCAAGGACTTCGCTCTTCAGCTGCTGGGCCGCTTGCTGGACTATGTGCTGGCGAAGCGTAATGAGCACGCGGTGATCATGGGTGCTACGTCCGGAGATACCGGTTCGGCGGCCATAGAGGGCTGTCGTCGCTGCGAGCATGTGGACATCTTCATTCTCCATCCGCACCAGCGGGTCTCTGAGGTGCAGCGCCGTCAGATGACGACGGTGCCGGGCGACAACATCCATAACCTGGCCATCGAGGGTAACTTCGACGACTGCCAGCGGATGGTGAAAGCCAGCTTTGGCGACCAGTCCTTCCTCGGCGGCAAGGCGAGACTGGCGGCAGTGAACTCCATCAACTGGGCGCGGATCATGGCCCAGATTGTGTACTACTTCCAGGCATCGCTGGCACTGGGCGGGCCGGATCGCTCCATGGCGTTTTCCGTTCCTACCGGTAACTTCGGGGATATTTTCGCGGGTTACCTGGCGAAGAAGATGGGGCTGCCCGTCTCCCAGCTGGTAATTGCCACCAATCGTAACGATATCCTGCATCGGTTCATGAGTGGTAATCGCTACGAGCAGCATCAGTTGGAGCACACCTTGTCTCCGAGTATGGACATCATGGTGTCCAGTAACTTCGAGCGCCTGCTGTTTGATCTTCACGGTCGTGATGGTGCGGCTGTGAAACTGCTGCTGGAAAACGCGGCCAAGGGGCCGGTCAGCATCGAGGACTACCGCTGGCGCCATGCCCGCAAGCTGTTTGACAGTGATGCGGTGGATGACAAGACCACCTGCGAGACAATTCGCCAGGTGTATGAAGAGAACGAGTACCTGCTGGATCCCCACACCGCCATCGGGGTCAAGGCAGCCCGTAGCTGTCGCCGCGACCCGGCCGTGCCCATGATCACCCTGGGCACCGCGCACCCGGCCAAGTTCCCGGATGCGATTGCCGAGGCCGGCCTGACAGTTAAGCCGCAGCTGCCCGCCCATATGGCGGATCTGTTCGAGCGGGAAGAGCGTTATACCGTGCTGGGCAACAACCTGACCGACGTTCAGGACTTCATGGCCAAGCATTGGAAACATGCCTGACCTGAGTCTTTGGGGCGCCCCTCCGGGGCGCCCGGAGTTCCTATGACCCCCAGAAAAATCCTGAGACGCTCCGGTCCGTCAACCGTGACGGACTGGGGGCGGGACCTGCCCCCTTTGCTGCGCCGCCTTTACGCCGTTCGTGGTGTTACCTCGGATGATGAACTGGCTTACACGCTGAAGCACCTTGCCTCGCCGATATCGCTCAGAGGTATCGATCGTGCTGTCACCCTGCTGGCTGAGGCCATTGAAGGGCAGCAATCGGTGTTGATTCTCGGCGACTTCGACGCCGATGGCGCCACCAGTACCGCCGTTGCCATGCTGGGGCTGTCCATGCTCGGCCTGGGTGACGTGGATTTCCGCGTACCCAGCCGCTTCGCCGACGGCTATGGCCTGACACCCGGTATTATCCACCGCCTGGTGGAGGAGGGCGCGGCTCCCGACCTTCTGGTGACCGTCGATAACGGCATTTCCGCCCACGAAGGGATCGCCGCCGCGCGGGCCGCTGGCATGAAGGTGGTGGTCACGGACCACCACCTCGCCGGGGACAGCCTGCCCGACGCCGATGCCATCGTTAACCCCAATCAGCCGGGGTGTCCTTTCCTGAGTAAGAATGCCGCCGGCGTGGGCGTCATGTTCTATGTGCTGACGGCGTTGCGAAAATATCTGAGAGAATCGGGTCGGCTGCCAAGCCCGGAACCCAACCTTGGCAGTCTGCTGGACCTGGTGGCCTTGGGTACCGTGGCCGATGTGGTGCCCCTGGATCACAATAACCGGATATTCGTGGAGCAGGGTTTGCGCCGCATCCGCCAGGGCCTGGCAAGGCCGGGCATCCTTGCGCTGCTGGAAGTGGCGGGCCGGGACCACACCGCGATCAGCTCCACCGACCTTGGCTTTGTGGTGGGTCCCCGCCTGAATGCGGCCGGCCGCCTGGATGATATGAGTATCGGTATTGCATGCCTGCTGGCGGACAATCCCGGTGAAGCGAGGCGACTGGCCACTGAGCTGGACAGCTTTAACCGGGAACGCCGGACCATCGAGCGGGAAATGAAGGCCCAGGCCCAGGAACTGTTGGCTTCCATGTCGCTGGACCTGGAAGGACTGCCCTGGGGGCTGGCGCTGTTCGATCCGGACTGGCACCAGGGGGTAATCGGCATCCTTGCTGCGCGGATCCGCGAGCAGACTCACCGACCTACGATTGCCTTCGCGCCGGATGATGACGGGATTCATATCAAGGGGTCGGCCCGGTCTATTCCAGGCCTCCATATCCGGGACGCCCTGGCGGTTGTGGACACCCGCCATCCTGGCCTGCTGAAAAAGTTTGGTGGTCACGCCATGGCCGCGGGAATGACCATCGAGCGGGACCAGCTGGAGCGCTTTAGCCAGGCCTTTGACCGGGCCGTTCGCGATACGCTGACATCGGAAGACCTGGAGGCAGCCATTGTCACCGACGGGCCACTGAGCCCGTCGGAAATGAGCCTTGAAACGGCGCAATTGCTCAAGAAAGCAGGTCCATGGGGGCAGCACTTCCCGGAACCCCTGTTCGACGGCGAATTCCGGGTCATCAGCCAGCGGATTGTGGGGGAGAACCATCTGAAGATGGTATTGCAGCCGGTGGATGGACAGGTGGCGGTAGATGGAATCGCGTTCAACACCGGCCCGGAAGTGCCAGATTTTACCCGTTGCGGTGCCCGGGTGGTGTACAAGCCGGACGCCAACACCTTTCGCGGGCGCACCAGCCTGCAACTTCTGATCGATTACCTGGAACCCAGACGGGACACTAGCCGCTGACCAGCCGGGTTCCGGTTCGGTGGTCAACGGTTCTTCGGAATCACGCGCTCCCGCACGAAGACGACCAGGATGGCCGCCAGGGTCAGTACCGGCCAGGAACCGGTGAGCATGAAGGGGGTATTGCCACTGACGGTGCGCAGCTCGCCGGTGAGCACTTCCCGCTCGAACTGGGGAATATCGCCACGTATCTGGCCTTTATTGTCGATCACCGCCGTTACCCCGTTGTTGGTGCCCCGCAACATATAGCGCCCGGTTTCGAGGGCGCGCATCCTTGCCATCTGCAGGTGCTGGTGAGGGCCGATCGAATCGCCGAACCAGCCATCATTACTGATGGTCACCAGCAGGTTGCCCCGGCGTGCGTTCATGGCTACAAAGTCCGGGTAGGCCACCTCATAACAGATAGCGGGCATTAGCCTGGCCTCCCCGGCTATCAGCGGGTCCTGGTATTTCGGTCCGGGGCTGAAACTGGACATGGGCAGGTCAAAGAAACCGATAATACCCCGTAGCCACTGCTCCAGGGGCACGTACTCTCCGAATGGCACCAGTTTCTGCTTGTGGTAAACACCGCCGCCTTCGTCGCCAATGGCAAGTATGGAGTTGTGGTAAGTGTAGTCTTCCCGGTTGGTACTGTAGGTGTACCAGGGGATGCCACTGATCAGCACGCTCTCCTCACCAAGCTTCGAGCGGATATGCTCGATGATGGGCCCGGCTTCGTCCTGGGTGATGGGGATGGCGGTTTCCGGCCAAAGTATAATGTCCCGGTCCCAGTCCTCTTCCGTCAGGCCCAGGTAAACCATTAGCTGGTCCCGGAGAAAATCCGGATCCCACTTGATCTGCTGGGGGATGTTGCCTTGCATGGTGGCAAAGGTGAGGGGCTTATTGCTGACTTCGGTCCAGGGAAAGCGGTTCAGGGCCGGACCGGCCAGCCAGAGCGCCAGCGTGCAAACACCCAGAATGGCTGCAGGTGCGTATCTGCGACTGCGGACGAGGCTATAGAGCCCATAGAGTGCAGCGCCGGTGCCGGTAATGATCAGCGTGATGGCATGAACGCCGGCCAGTGGTGCCCAGCCTGCCAGCGGGCCGTCCACGTGGGCGGTGCCCAGATACAGCCAGGGAAAGCCGGTGAGCAGCCAGCCGCGGATCCAGTCGGTCAGCACCCATACCGCCGGAAACAGGATCAGCCGGCGAACCGGGCTCTCCTTTGCCAGCTTGCCCCAGCCCCAGAAGGCAATGCCGTGGACCAGCGCCAGGCCGGCCACGAACAGCGTCATCAGCAATACGGCGACGGGAATGGATGTGTTGCCGTGTTCGCTGATGCTGACGTAGATCCAGGTGACACCGGATGCAAACAGGCCAAGACCAGTCAGCCAGCCCGACAGGAAAAGCTGACGGCCGGTCTGGAACAGGGTAACGGAAAGTATCAGGGCAACAGATAGCGGCCCCAGCCACCACCATTCCCAGGGGGAGAAGGTCAGCGTCTGCAGCGCACCGGCAACCAGCAGCACCAGCGCCGCGGCCCAGCGGGGTGCGCGGGCCAGCGGGTTACTCAACATCGTCCCGGGTTACCTGCAGTAACCGGATGACCCGGTTGTCGGCGTTGGCAATGGTGAAGGTAAAACCGTAGAAGCTGATGATTTCACCCCGGCGGGGCAGATGGCCGAATTCCTTGAGGACGACACCGCCAATGGTATCGAACTCCTGTTCGTCGATATCCGTGCCGAAGAATTCGTTGAAGTCCTCTACGGAGGTCACCGCCTTGACCGCCCACGAGCCATCTCCGTGGGGCTTGATGTTGGTTTCCTCGTCAAAGTCGTGCTCGTCCTCGATCTCGCCAACAATCTGTTCCAGCACATCCTCGATGGTGATCAGGCCGGCAGTGCCGCCATACTCGTCCACCACAATGGCCATGTGGTTGCGGGTTTCCTTGAATTCCTTGAGCAACTGGTTCAGGCGCTTGCTCTCGGGTACAAAGGTGGGCGGACGCAGGATCTCGCGAATTCGGTTCCAGTTGAGCTCGTTGTTCAGGGCCAGGGGCAGCAGGTCCTTGGCAAGCAGCACGCCGATCACGTCATCCTGGCTGTCGCCAATCACGGGGAAGCGGCTGTGGGCAGAGTCGATGATTTCCTTGAGGAAGGCCTTTGGTTCCTGGGAGGCCTTCACGGTCACCATCTGGGAGCGGGGAATCATGATCTCGTCGACGCGCATGTCAATCACTTGCATGGCGCCTTCGATGATGCTCATGGCATCAGTGTCGATAATGTTGTGTTCTTCGGCGTCGCGAAGGATCTCCAGCACGTCCTCGACGGACTCAGGCTCGCTGGAGAAAGCCTGGGATATTCGCTCCAGCCAGGACTTGCGGTCCTGGCCGCGACTCGACTGATCGTCGCTCATGGGTGTGGTTCCGATTCCTCTGTCTCATAGGGGTTGTTATAGCCAAGTTCGGCCAGCAACCGGATTTCCAGGGCTTCCATGACCTCGGCGTCGGCATCTTCAATATGGTCGTAACCCTGAAGGTGCAACATGCCATGGATGATCATATGGGCCCAGTGTTCTTCGGGAGTCTTGTTCTGTTCGGCGGCTTCCCGCGCCACCACGGGCGCGCAGATTACCAGGTCACCGGCCAGAGGCACTGTTATACCGGGTGGCGCTTCAAATGGGAAGGACAGCACGTTGGTGGGTTTGTCCTTGCCCCGATACTGGTGGTTCAGTTGCCGGCTCTCGTTTTCGTCCACCAGCCGCACGGTGACTTCTGAATCGTGGTCCTGCCGCCAGCCGGCCCGAGCCCAGCGAATAAGGTCGTTATCGCCAGGCAGGGTCTCGTCTTCGATAATCCGCTGGATATCAACGGTCAGCTGGCTCATACCGGGTCGCCGTCACCGAAGTTGTCGTAGGCTTCCACGATGCGCTGAACAAGGGGGTGGCGGACCACGTCGGCGGACTCGAAGCGCGTAAAGCCGATGCCTGAAACCTTACTGAGTACGCTGGCGGCATGGATAAGCCCGGAGTTCTGTCCTCGGGGCAGGTCCACCTGGGTGGTATCACCGGTGATCACAGCGGTGGAGCCAAAGCCGATGCGGGTCAGGAACATCTTCATTTGCTCGCGGGTGGTGTTCTGGCTCTCGTCGAGGATGATGAACGAGTTGTTCAGTGTGCGTCCGCGCATGAAGGCCAGTGGTGCGATTTCGATGACACTTTTCTCGATCAGGCGGGTCACCTGTTCAAAGCCCAGCATTTCGTAGAGGGCGTCGTACAGAGGGCGCAGGTAGGGGTCTACCTTCTGGGCCAGGTCGCCGGGCAGGAAGCCGAGTTTTTCGCCGGCTTCCACTGCCGGGCGTACCAGCAGTATGCGTTTGACCTGTTCGTCCTTGAGGGCTTCCACAGCGCAGGCGACAGCGAGCCAGGTCTTGCCGGTACCGGCCGGGCCAATGCCGAAGTTGACGTCGTGGCTGCGGATATTATGGACGTACTTTTGCTGGTTCTTGCCTCTGGGCCGGGCCTGGAGCTTGGGTGTCTTGATGACGATCTGGTTGCCGTCCCACTCGGAGGCTTCGGGCATGCGCTCGAAGCCGGATTCCCGGATGAACAGGTGGACGGTTTCCGGGCTGATGTCGTCGGTGGCTTCGGTTTCCCGGTAGAGGTGGCGAATGACTTCGGTGGCGGCGGTGGCGTTCTCCGGGGCGCCTTCGATGCGGAAGTGGTGGCCGCGGCGGCCGATGCGCACGTTCATGCGACGCTCGATGTGTTTGAGGTGTTCGTCAAACTGGCCGCACAGGACGGTTAGCCGGCGCTGGTCGGCCGGGCTCAGATCAAATTGTCTTGCTTCGGTGGTTGTAGTCAATCTTTCCTCTGTTTCGGTTTGGGGGTTGGGCCGCGGGGCGGGGGAGGCTTTTCTTTCGGAAAAAGAACTCGCTTCGCTCAGACACCTTTTTCCTGCAGAAAAGCCTCCCCACCCCACGGCCTTCCCAGCGTTAGTGCGAATCTCACTTATAACTCCGCATCACGACCGATCGGACGTTGGGCCTTACTGCCTCTCAGTATAGCTCCGCGTTGACCGGGATGCCGCGAAGGGAATTCGGTAACGCTTCCTTGATTTCCACTTCGATAAAGTGGCCAACCACCTCGGGGTTGTCGTGGCGGAAGTTCACGATGCGGTTGTTCTCGGTGCGGCCGGCGTACTCGCCCGGGTCTTTTTTGGACAGGCCAGTGACCAGGATGCGCTGGGTGGTGCCCACCATCTTGCGGCTGATGTCCATGGCCTGCTGGTTGATTCGCTGCTGCAGGATGGCCAGGCGCTGTTTCTTGACGTCCATCGGGGTATCGTCCGGCAGGTCGGAGGCCGGGGTGCCGGGACGGGCGCTGTAGATGAAGCTGAAGGACACGTCGAAGCCGATGTCATTGATCAGCTTCATGGTGTCTTCGAAGTCCTTGTCGGTCTCCCCGGGGAAGCCGATGATGAAGTCGGACGAGAAGCTGATGTCCGGGCGGATCTTGCGCAGGCGGCGCAGCTTCGATTTGTATTCGATCGCCGTATGGCCGCGTTTCATGGCTGCCAGGATGCGGTCGGAGCCGCTCTGCACCGGCAGGTGCAGGTGGCTGACCAACTCCGGCACGCGTTGGTAGACGTCGATCAGCGCGTCCGAGAACTCCACCGGGTGCGAGGTGGTGTAGCGGATGCGATCGATGCCGTCGATGGTGGCGATCACTTCGATGAGTTCCGCCAGGTCCATGGTGTCGCCGTCGTGGGTTTCGCCCCGGTAAGCGTTGACGTTCTGGCCCAGCAGGTTTACCTCACGCACGCCCTGGCTGGCCAGGTGGGCGACTTCCACGATGACGTCGTCCACAGGTCGGCTGACTTCTTCGCCACGGGTGTAGGGCACCACGCAGAAGGTGCAGTACTTGCTGCAGCCTTCCATGATCGACACGAAGGCGGAGGGGCCATTGGCGCCGGGCTCCGGGAGGTTGTCGAACTTCTCAATTTCCGGGAAGCTGACATCCACTACGCCGACACCATTACCCTTGGTCCTGATTTCGGTGATCATGTCCGGCAGGCGGTGCAGGGTCTGGGGGCCGAACACCATGTCCACGTAGGGCGCCCGGTCGATAATCGCCTGGCCTTCCTGGCTCGCAACACAACCGCCGACGCCGATGATCAGTTCCGGCTTGTGCTTTTTGAGACCCTTCCAGCGGCCGAGTTGGTGGAAGACCTTTTCCTGGGCCTTTTCCCGGATGGAACAGGTGTTCAGCAACAGGATGTCGGCGTCTTCCGGGGTGTCGGTCATTTCCACCGCTTCGCCGGTCTTGAGCAGGTCCGCCATGCGGGCGGAGTCGTACTCGTTCATCTGGCAGCCGTGGGTCTTGATGTAAAGCTTCTTGGCCATGGGTCTCAACTAACCTGGTGAATTCGGCGCCTGCGGGACGCTGGCAGAATCGGACCGCGTATTATAACGGTGTGGCTATTCATCAACCACCGTTGTCTCGGTTAGTTGGTAGTCAGTTATGGTAAAATGCCGGGCTTTTACGGCCCTGATGCTCTCCGACCGCAGTAGAAGACCTGACTATGACTCCCGAACGCCTCGCCCGTATCAAGCAGATCCTGGACACCCGCCAGCCTGATCTCAGTGTACTGACCGACCAGGTCCACAAGCCCCGCAACCTGTCCGCCATTATCCGCTCCTGCGATGCCTTTGGCCTGGCCAATATGCACGTGGTGTGGCCGAAAGAGGGTTTCAGGGCGTTCCGCAAGACCGCCGGGGGCAGCTATCACTGGGTTCGTACCCATACCCACCCGACCATGGACGAGGCGGTTGCCTCTCTGAAAGCCAGGGGCCACAGGCTGTATGCGGCCCAACTGTCCGACCGGGCGGTGGATTACCGGGAGGTGGACTATACCGTGCCCTGTACCGTGATCATGGGCAACGAAGTGGATGGGGTCAGCGCCAACGCCTCCGACCAGGCGGACGAGCACATCATCATTCCGATGATGGGCATGGTGGAGTCCCTGAATGTGTCCTCTGCCTGCGCGATTATTCTGGCCGAGGCCCAGCGGCAGCGAAAACTGGCGGGCCTGTTCGACCAGCGACGGCTGCCGGATGAGGACTACATGCGCCTGCTGTTCCAATGGTGCCAGCCCACGGTCAAACGCTATTGCGACGACCGTAACCTGGCGTACCCGCCGATCGATCCGGAAACCGGGGAGCTGATTGACGGGGTAGGGTGGATGAACCAGGTCCGCAAGCAGCGGCATCCGGAGCTGGCGGAGGACTGAGCGACTTTATTATTCGCCGTCCCGGCCTTCCAGGTACCGCTGCAACTGCTCCCGCAAGGCCTTGGGCAGGCGGGTGATGGTCAGGGCGTCCCTGTCACGGTCGTAGTAGACCGCCTGGTTGACCAGGTCCGACGAGAACGACAGGCTCATGCCGCCACCGGAGCCGGCGATGCGCACCAGTTTCTTCACCTTGCGGTGGTCCGGGTGGAGTACACCGCTTTCGGGGACCTCGGCATTCTGCGAGGCGAATTCCCGGAAACGCTCTGGCTGGCTCTCGTCCAGGTAGCCGGACAGGGCGCCAATCTCTACCGGCTCGCCCAGGGCGTGCTGCTCCTTGCAGAATTCGTAGGCCTTCGCCCGTACTTCGCCGGCTTTCTCCGGTTCCGCGGACTTGGCGAAAGCTTCCACCGCGTCCAGGAAGGTCATGGTTTCTTTCTCCACATCCACCTGGTTGGTGAAACCACAAAGGCGGATGAACAGGTCACCGCCTTCGCCCGTGCCACGGCCATGGACCAGGGTCAGGTGGTTGTCGCTGCCGTTGTCGCCCAGCCAGTCGTCCAGTTCGATGCGCAGCGCCAGGTTCAGGCGCGACAGGCTGAGTACGTCAGTGGCGTCCAGGGCCTGGTTGCTGTCAAAGCGCATGGCACTGTCACTCTCCAGTACCAGCAGGTAGGCCACTTCACCATCGGCCAGCGCCTCGTGGACCAGCATCAGGTGGCCGGAGAACTCCTCCTGGGCGCTGTCGAGCAATTCCTTGAACTGGCCGAACAGCCGGTCGGTCAGGGAGGCGAAGGATTGCTTCTCTTCCATATAGTCTTTCAGCCAGGCGCTGAAGGGATGTTCGCCGATGTCTTCGGAGAAGCGGCCGTACTTCTTGCCCGGCTTGCTGTTGAACAGGCGTTTCATCTGCTTGTGCAGCATCTCGTAGTCGCCGCCGGGTTCCTGCAAGGGGTCGCCGGCTTGCAGCCGGGCAGGCTGCCCGGGCTGGTACTGGCTGGCAAAGGCGGTTCTCAGGTGCTTGATGGCCATGGTACGGATGTTCCTGCTGATGATTCCGGGAAGTGAGGGGCGGATTTTGCCACGGATGGCCGGGCTATTCGATGCCGTGGCGCGCCAGGGCCCAGTGAACATGTTCGCGGACCAGTTCCGAGGGGTGGTCAACCCTTGATTTCAATGCCTCAATCACCGGAATGGTGGACGGCGCATTACCCAGGCCCACCGCCAGGTTGCGTAGCCAGCCTTCGTAGCCGGTGCGGCGAATGGCAGAGCCCTCGGTGCGCTTGAGGAATTCGTCTTCGGTCCAGCGGAACAGCTCGGCCAGGGTACTGTTGTCGAGGTTGTGCCGGGGGCTGAAGTCTTCTTCCCTGGTTGGCTTGCTGAAGCGGTTCCAGGGGCAAGCCAGCTGGCAGTCGTCGCAGCCAAATACCCGGTTGCCCATCAATGGACGCAAATCTTCGGGTATGGCGCCTTTCAGTTCGATGGTCAGATAGCTGATGCAGCGCCGGGCATCCAGCACGTAAGGCCCGGCAAAGGCATTGGTGGGGCAGGTATCCAGGCAAGCTGTGCAGCTGCCGCAATGGTCCTTCTCAAAGGCCGGCGTAACCGGCAGCGGTGCTGACGTGAATATCTCCCCCAGGAAGAAATACGAGCCGGCCTTTGGGTTCAGTACCAGGGTGTTCTTGCCGATCCAGCCCAGGCCGGCCCGCTGGGCCAGGGCTTTTTCCATCACCGGGGCGCTGTCGGTAAAGGCCCGATAGTCGTACCCGTGCAATTCCGAGTCAATGCGTTTGGCCAGGTGGGTCAGGCGCTTGCGGATCAGTTTGTGGTAATCCCGGCCCAGGGCGTAGCGGGTGACGTAGGCCTTCTCCGGGTCTTGCAGCACCTGCTGAGGGTTATCTGGTGCGTTGCGGTAGTCCATGCGAACCGAGATGACCCTTTCGGTGCCGGGCACCAGTGCGGTGGGCGTATAGCGTTTGTCGCCGTGGTGGCCCATCCATTCCATCTCTCCCTGCAGGCCCTGTTCCAGCCATTGCTGTAAGCGCTGGGCGTGCACGCCGGTTTCCGGCCTGGTGATGCCGATATCGCTGAAGCCCAGCTCCCGGGCCCATTCGCGGATACGGGCAGGGAAATCTTCGAGTGCAGAGGTCATGGATCGGAGTTACTATTGGTTAAAGTGTGGTCTATGCCTGAATTTTGCTATGCTTAACAGATAGCTGGCAAAAACAGTTAAACTGGATTCTTGAAACCTGACAGGTTCTGGCCCGTTATGCCGACAACCCACAGCTTAACAGAATCGCTCTTCACTGCAGATGGTGTGCAGGCCATTGATCGCTTTCTTATTGAAGATCAAGGTGTTGATGGGTATGAGCTGATGCAGAAAGCCGCCCGTGCCGCTTTCCGACAACTGGTGCGGCACTGGTCAGGTGCAGCGTCTGTGCTGGTGCTTTGTGGGGCTGGCAATAATGGTGGCGATGGGTACCTGGTGGCCCTCAATGCCCTGCGCCAGGGACTTGCCGTTGACTGTATCGCCGTTGCGGACCCGCAAAAACTGTCCGGTGATGCCCGTCGAGCCTGTCGGGATGCGGAAGAGGCTGGCGTGGCCATCCGTCAGTGGCAGGCCCTCGCGGGTGACGAGCGGGTCCGGCTTTTCGCCGGATCACCGGTGGTGGTGGATGCCATGCTGGGAACCGGTGTGCGGGGTCAACCTAGGACACCGTTCGACGAAGTGGTTCGCCAGGTCAATGCCAGCGGCTGTCCGGTGCTGGCCGTCGACGTACCTTCCGGGCTCGACGCCAGTCGTGGTGTGGCAGAGGGTGACGCAGTGGTGGCGGACATTACGGTTACCTTTATTGGCCAGAAGCTGGGGCTGTTGACGGGGCAAGGGCCGCATTTCGCTGGCAAGGTTGTCCATGACACCCTGGGTGCCGATCAGGTTTGCGAGACCTTTCCGATAGCGGCCGTGGCTTCGCTGGCCAACTGGCAGCGTTGCCAGTACTCGCTGCCACCACTGTCCCGTTCCGCCCACAAGGGCAATTTCGGGCATGTTCTCGTGATAGCTGGTGACCGGGGTTTTGGCGGTGCCGGGCTGCTGGCGGCCGAGGCCGCAGCTCGCAGCGGGGCTGGGCTGGTCACCCTGGCCACCCGGCCGGAGCATGTCGCCCCCGCGCTGTCCCGGTGTCCATCATTGATGGTTCGCGGCGTTGTGCATGGCAATGAACTGGCGCCGCTTCTCAGCAAGGCGGATGTAGTGGTGTGCGGGCCGGGTCTGGGTCAGTCCGCCTGGGGCCAGCAGATGTTGCAGCAGGTACTGGAGGCTGACAAACCCCGCTTGCTGGATGCGGACGCCCTGAACCTGATGGCGAACCGGGTACCGGTGGTTTCGGACCAGCAGGTCATCACCCCTCATCCGGGAGAAGCGGCCCGGCTGTTGTCGTGCGGTGTTTCTGATATTGAGGCGGACCGTTGTGCATCGGCCCGCTCCCTGCAGGAGCGATTTGGCGGTGTGGCCCTGCTGAAAGGCGCAGGCACCCTGGTCGCTGCCCCGGACCAGCTTCCGGTTCTCATCGCAGGCGCAAATCCTGGTATGGCCACCGGAGGAATGGGGGATGTGTTGTCCGGTATTCTGGGGGCGTTCATGGCACAGGCCCTCAAGGCGCAGAGCATGTCATTGGCTGACGGAGTCGTGCTTGGGGCTTCACTCCACCTTGCCGCCGCTGACCGGGCTTCCCGCTGTCGAGGCTATCGTGGACTCTTGCCAATGGATGTTATCGATACGCTGCCGGGCGTTCTCGCTGGTGCAGAGTTCCGTTTGGAAAAAACCGGGGTGACTGCCATGGGGGTATCGGATGACTGAGCAGAGGTTCTGGCTGGCGGATGAGGCGGCCACTGTGGCGGCCGGTAAAAGTCTTGCAAATGCGGTGAAATCGGTGGCTTCCGCTGACGGGGTTGTTATATTCCTTCATGGCACCCTGGGCGCCGGCAAGACCACGTTCAGCCGCGGTTTTATCCAGGGCCTGGGTCACCAGGGCGCGGTGAAAAGTCCAACCTACACACTGGTGGAGCCCTACGAACAGTTACAGCCCGCCACCTGGCACTTTGATCTGTACCGGCTGGGCGACCCGGAAGAGCTGGAATTCATGGGTATCCGGGATTACCTGGCGCCGGGTAATGTCTGCCTGGTGGAGTGGCCGGAACGCGGTGAGGGTATTCTGCCGGTACCGGACCTGGAGTTGACCTTGGCGCCGGAGCGTGGTGGCCGTTCGCTGGCTTTCCGGGCCCGAAGTGCCATCGGCAGGGCGCTACTGAGCCACTTGGCAGAACAGGCCGATTTCGCTGCCAGTGCCGGGCGGCAACAAACAGAGACGGACCAGGATTGAGGGCCCGCATATGACAATAACAGGATTGATTACAGGCTCATTGCGCAGGTTACTGCTACCGCTTTTCGCCCTGGCGCTCACGGCTATGCCGGCCCTGGCTTCCACCGAGGTTGAGGGTGCCCGTATCTGGCCGGCACCGGATCACACCCGGCTGGTGTTTGACACCCGGTCGCCGGTGGAGCACACCATTTTTTCGCTGGAGAACCCGTCCAGGTTGGTGATTGATTTGAAAGATGCCAGCCTGAAGGCCCGGCTGGATCAACTTGACCTGAAAGGCAGCCCTGTACGCAGGATTCGCAGCGCTGCCCGCAATGGCGACGACCTGCGGGTAGTGCTGGACCTGAGCAAGGACATCAAGCCCCGCAGTTTTCAGCTCGAACCCAATCAGCAGTATGGCCATCGACTGGTCATCGACCTGATCGAGGAAGACCGGGAGTCCCTCAGCGACATGACCCGCCCCATCGTCCGTGAGGATACCGGCGGCAAGCGGGATGTCATCGTGGTGATCGATGCCGGCCATGGCGGTGAGGACCCGGGGGCTATCGGGCCTTCCGGGACCCGGGAAAAGGACGTGGTTCTCGCCCTTGCCCGTCGCCTGGAAAAGCTGATCGACAGCAAGCCCGGGTATGAGGCCCGGCTGACTCGCACAGGGGACTACTTTATCGACCTGCGCCGGCGCACGCTGCTGGCGAGAAAGCACAAGGCGGATCTTTTCGTATCGGTCCATGCGGATGCCTTCCACAGTCCCCAGCCCAGGGGTGCGTCGGTATTTGCATTGTCCCAGCGGGGGGCGACCAGTGAGACCGCCCGCTGGCTGGCCCGCAGTGAGAACCGCTCGGACCTGATCGGTGGCGAAGGTGGGGTCACCCTGGGGGACAAGGATGATGTGCTGGCCGGCGTTCTGCTGGACCTGTCCATGACGGCAAGTATCAACGCCAGTGTGGGCGTGGGTGACTATATCCTTAAAAAGCTGGGTAATGTCACCAGGCTACACAAGTCCGGTGTGGAGCAGGCGGCGTTTGTGGTGCTCAAGTCCCCGGACATCCCCTCGATCCTGGTTGAGGCCGGGTTTATCTCCAACCCCCAGGAAGAGAGGAACCTGCTCAGCTCTGCCCACCAGAACAAGGTCGCCCAAGCTGTGTTCGAGGGCATTGACGAATACTTCAACAACGTGCCACCCCCCGGTACCTTGCTGGCGTGGCAAAAACGCCAGAAAGGGGGAACCGCTGTCAGCGAATACCGGGTGCAGCGGGGTGACACGCTGTCGGCCGTTGCCCGTCGCAACCAGGTCAGTGTTGAAGCTATCAAGCGGGTCAACGGCCTGACCAATGACGTGGTCATGGTTGGCCAGACCCTGCAGATTCCCAGTTCATGACAAACGGGGGCGGCTGACGCCCCCGTGAATCTGTTATCATCCGGCCATCAGTTTCACCATTCATTGATTGCCGGAGACTCATCCCTCAATGCCTTCCATCAAGCTGCTGTCCCCCCGGCTGGCCAACCAGATTGCGGCCGGGGAGGTGGTCGAACGTCCCGCCTCGGTTCTCAAGGAGTTGGTCGAAAACGCCCTGGACGCCGGAGCCCGTCGCATCGACGTGGAGGTGGAGCAGGGGGGTGTTCGCCTGATCCGGGTGAGGGATGATGGTGTTGGTATCCCGGAGGACGAGCTGCCCCTGGCGCTGAGTCGCCATGCTACCAGCAAGATCGCAACCCTGGATGACCTTGAGGCAGTGGCGTCCCTGGGTTTCCGCGGCGAGGCACTGGCCAGTATCAGCTCCGTATCCCGGCTTACACTCACCTCACGAACGGTAGAGCAGGAAGCAGCCAGCCGGGTGGAGGTGGAAGGGCGTGATATGGACGCCCGGGTTTCGCCGGCCGCCCACCCGGTAGGCACTACCGTGGAAGTGCGGGATCTGTTCTTCAATACACCGGCACGGCGCAAGTTCCTGCGAACCGAAAAGACCGAATTCGGCCACGTGGAAGAAGTGCTGCGGCGGCAGGCGCTGGGCCGGTTCGATACCGGCTTTACCCTTCGGCACAACCAGAAAGTGGTCCACAGCCTGAGGCCGGCGGAGAGCGACCTGGACCATGAGCGTCGCATTGGTTCACTGTGCGGGCAGAAGTTCATCGACAATGCCGTGGTGATCGACGCTGAAGCTACCGGGCTGAGACTTCGCGGCTGGGTTGCCCTGCCCACCTTTTCCCGCAGTCAGGCGGACCTGCAGTACTTTTTCGTCAATGGCCGTGTTATTCGCGACCGCCTGGTCGCGCACGCGGTGCGCCAGGCCTATCGGGATGTTTTGTATAATAACCGCCATCCCGCCTTTGTACTTTACCTGGAACTGGACCCGGCCAACGTGGATGTTAACGTGCACCCTACCAAGCACGAAGTCCGCTTTCGCGACGGGCGCCTGGTCCATGACTTTATCTTCCGCACCCTTCACCGGGCGCTGGCGGATGTGCGCCCGGATGACCACTTCCGCGGCGCTGTTGCCCAGTCCCTGGGGCGCGAAGCTGGCACCGATCATCCCCAGCCAGCTGCCATGCAGGCAACGGGTGGTGCGTCAGCTCCCGCTGCGGGACCGGAAGCCGGCCCGGGCTGGGCGGGTACCGAGGCCTGGAAGGCCCGCAACCAGGGGCAGCCCCGGTCAACCTGGGAAGCCAGGGATCAGATGGCCTTCTACCGGTCTCTGAGTGAAGGAGGTGGCCCCGCACAGGCCGGGGAGCTCCAGGCCCGGCCGAGACCCTATCCCCAGACCCAGCCAACCCCGGCCATGGGATCCACGGTCCCGGAAGAGGGAGAGCATGGCGAACCGCCCCTTGGCTATGCCATTGCCCAGTTGCACGGTATCTATATCCTGGCCCAGGGTCGCCAGGGCATGATCATCGTGGATATGCATGCCGCTCACGAGCGTATCACCTATGAGCGAATGAAGCGTGCGCTGGACGCCCAGGACCTGACCAGCCAGCCCTTGCTGGTACCGGTCTCCGTTGCCGTTAGCCAGAAGGAGGCAGCACTGGCGGAAGACTGTGCCGGTGACCTGGCGACCCTCGGGTTGGTGGTGGAGCGGATCGGTCCGGAAACCCTGGCGGTCAGGCAGTTGCCGGCGCTGTTGCGGGGGGCAGACGCCGAGCAGTTGCTGCGGGACGTGCTGGCGGATCTGATAACCCACGGCCAGAGTGACAGGGTGGAGGCCCAGACCCACGAGCTGCTCGGCACCATGGCCTGTCATGGCTCAGTACGGGCCAATCGCCAGCTCACGATTCCCGAGATGAATGCCCTTTTGCGGGATATGGAAGCCACTGAACGCAGCGGTCAGTGTAACCATGGCCGGCCCACCTGGACCCTGGTGACCCTGCCTGAACTGGACAAGCTGTTCCTGCGGGGCCGCTGATGGCAGTGTCATCCCCGCAGCCGCCCCTCGCCATCCTGCTGATGGGCCCAACCGCGTCCGGCAAGACAGACCTCGCTATGGAGCTGTGTGAACATCTGCCCTGCGACATCATTAGCGTTGACTCAGCGATGATTTACCGGGGCATGGATATCGGCACCGCCAAGCCCTCCAGGGAAGAGCTGGCGCGGGCACCCCACCGCCTGATCGATATCTGCGACCCGGCGGAGACCTACTCGGCGGCAGACTTCCGCCGGGACGCCCTGCGCGAAATGGACGCCATTGCCCGGGCTGGTCGTATCCCGTTGCTGGTAGGCGGTACCATGATGTACTTCAAGGCCCTGCTGCAGGGTATGGGTGATCTGCCTGCCGCTAACCCCGGGGTCCGCCAGGAGTTGGAGCAACTGGCCTCCCGTGAGGGCTGGCCGGAATTGCACAGACAACTGGCAGAGGCAGACCCAATAGCGGCGGAACTGGTTCACCCCAATAACCGTCAGCGGCTATTGAGGGCACTGGAGGTTTACCGGGTAACCGGGCGCCCTATCTCGTCGTTCTGGCAAACCGGGACAAATATCAAGGATTACCCGTATTTGACCAACTGGCAGGCAGACGCGGTCCACCGGCTGCCGTATACTGTTGTCCAGTTTGCCCTGACGCCGCCAGAGCGCCAGCAGCTGCATAACCGTATCCGGGACCGCTTCCAGGCCATGCTGGAACAGGGTTTTCTGGAAGAGGTCAGGGGGCTGATGGCTCGTGCTGACCTCACGCCGGACATGCCCTCCATGCGGAGCGTGGGCTATCGCCAGGTCTGGTCATGGCTGGCCGGCGAGGGTGATTACGGGGACATGGTGGAACGGGGTGTTGCTGCCACCCGGCAACTGGCGAAACGCCAGCTGACCTGGCTGAGAAAGTGGCAGGATGTGACCTGGCTCGAAACTGAAGCCGGTGAAAATCTCGCCATTGCCTTGAAAAAACTCGAATCTCACACCACATTGAAGTCGGGGCGCTGAGGATCAGGGCTTCAGGCTTTGCCGGAGGTTCACCGGGAACTTCACTGGAGGTATCCGGTCCCGATTGGCTGCTGACCTGGCATTGGTTAATGCTGGTGCGTTTGGCGGCTGTAACACAACGACGATCTGCACTATCAGAAAAATACAGGAGAAATAACATGTCAAAAGGGCACTCTCTACAAGACCCTTACCTCAACGCACTGCGCAAGGAGCGTATCCCGGTTTCCATCTTCCTGGTGAACGGTATCAAGCTTCAGGGCCAGGTAGAGTCCTTCGACCAGTTTGTCATTCTGCTTAAGAATACCGTCAGCCAGATGGTCTACAAGCATGCGATTTCCACCGTTGTCCCTGCCCGGAATGTTCGCATTCCCCAGCAGAACCCGGCTGGAGAGAATGAATCGGAAGACTGACAGCACCTCGGGGTTTTGTCGTCAGGCCCGCACAGGCTGACCAGGTAATGCTGGTTCAGGCTGTGCGGGTTTTTACATTTTTATCCATTGGATTATTGCTTCGGTGTTGGGGGAAGACCTCCCCCGAAGCTGTCTGAAGAGACAGGAGAAAGACTGATTGTTTGAGCGTCCTGATGTCGGTGAACGAGCCGTGCTTGTTCATATCGAATTCAGCTCCCATGGCAGTGCCATGGAAGACCTTGGCGAATTCCGGGAACTGGTAACGTCCGCAGGCGTTGAGCCGGTGGCGGAAGTCACGGGGTCCCGCAACCAGCCCAGCCCGAGGCTGTTCGTGGGCGAAGGCAAGCTGGAAGAAATCCGTGATATGGCGGCCGCGTGCGAGGCTGACGTGGTGCTGTTCAACCACGCCCTTAGCCCCAGCCAGGAGCGGAATATTGAACGGGAACTGAAGTGCCGGGTGCTTGACCGTACCGGTGTTATCCTCGATATCTTTGCCCAGCGGGCCCGAACCCATGAGGGCAAGTTGCAGGTGGAACTTGCCCAGTTGGAGCACATGTCTACCCGTCTCGTGCGGGGCTGGACCCACCTGGAGCGCCAGAAAGGCGGTATCGGCCTGCGCGGCCCGGGGGAAACCCAGCTGGAGACTGATCGGCGACTGCTGAGAGAACGCATCAAGGCGATTCACAAGCGTCTGGAGAAGGTGCGCCGGCAGCGGGACCAGGGTCGCCGTGCCCGAAAAAAGGCAGATATTCCTACTGTCTCCCTGGTGGGCTATACCAATGCCGGCAAGTCTACCCTGTTCAATCGTATCACTGAGTCCGGCGTCTACGCGGCCGACCAGCTGTTCGCCACCCTGGACCCGACATTGCGACGGCTGGAACTTCCCGACATCGGACCTGTCGTTATTGCGGATACAGTGGGATTTATCCGCCACCTTCCCCACAAGCTTGTGGAAGCTTTCCGGGCAACCCTGGAAGAAACCGTCCAGGCATCATTATTGTTGCACGTCGTGGACTGTCACGATGAGCGCCGGGAAGAGAACATGGAGCAGGTGGAAAACGTGCTCCACGAGATTGGCGCTGACGAAGTTCCGTTCCTCCAAGTGTTCAACAAGATAGACCTGCTTGAAGACTTTACGCCGAGGGTCGAGCGTAATGAAAGTGGTGACCCTGTGCGGGTGTGGGTATCTGCCCAGACCGGGCAGGGCATGGAGTTACTCTTTGACGCGATTGTTGAGCGCCTTGCGGAAGACCTGCTCCACCAGCGAGTGGTACTGGGGCCAGCTGATGGCAAGCTCCGGGCCTTGCTTCATGAGGCGGGCTCGGTGCTCAGGGAGGATTACCTGGAAAACGGTGACGTGGCGGTGGAGATCCGCCTGCAGAGCCGTGACTGGTTCCAGTTGCTCAGTCGCGCTGGCCTGTCGACGGATCAGGTGCGGGTCGAAGCACCCTGATCACAGGATTCGGGCCTGTTGCCTGTGAAAACACTGCTGGCTATTGCCGGGGCACGTATAAATCCCTAGTATTTGCAGCCATTCGTAACGCTTTAAACGCATAGACGGAGAGACCTATGGCCTGGAATGAACCGGGTGGAAATCGCAACGACAACGACCCCTGGGGCACCGGTGGTGGTCGTCGTGGCGGCAACGATCAGGGGCCCCCTGACCTGGATGAGGCCCTGAAAAAGGGGCTGGACAAGCTCAACCGCATGCTGGGCGGCAAGGGTGGTAATCGCTCCGGTGGTTCCGGCGGGTCCGGCGGCAAGGGCGGTGGTGCTGGCCTGGGCGCCGTGTTTGCCCTGGGCGCCATCATCGTCGTGGGCTATGTCGTCTTCCAGTCGTTCTATACCGTCGACGAACAGGAGCGGGCCGTGGTCCTTCGCTTTGGTGAATACCATCGTACGGAAAATCCGGGTCTGCGCTTCAAGCTGCCGCTGGTGGAACAGGCGACCAAGGTTC
Organism: Marinobacter segnicrescens; assembly: GCF_900111555.1. GTDB lineage: Bacteria > Pseudomonadota > Gammaproteobacteria > Pseudomonadales > Oleiphilaceae > Marinobacter > Marinobacter segnicrescens. The sequence continues at coordinate 175,324 of NZ_FOHZ01000003.1, read as the reverse complement.
GTGTCACCAACGTTCGTAACGCCGAGTCCCAGGGCCAGATGCTGACTGAGGACGAGAACATCGTTACCGTCGACCTCCAGGTTCAGTACCGGGTGTCCGATGCGAAGGCCTATGTGCTGAATGTCCGGGACTCAAACCAGGCCCTGGCTTTCGCCACCGACAGCGCGCTGCGCCACGAAGTGGGCAGCTCGGTGCTGGATGACGTGCTGACCGAGGGGCGTGCCGAGCTGGCCATCCGCGTCGAGCAGCGCCTGCAGCGCTTCCTCGTCGACTACGGTACTGGTCTGGAAATCGTCCAGGTCAACGTGGAAAGCACCCAGCCCCCTGAAGCGGTGCAGGATGCCTTCCGCGAAGTTCAGCGTGCCCGGGAAGACGAGCAGCGCTTCAAGGAAGAGGCCGAGACCTATCGTAACCGGATCGTTCCGGAAGCCCGGGGCCGTGCCCAACGGCTGATCGAGGAGGCCAACGCCTATCGCGATGAGGTCATCGAGCGCGCCCGTGGTGAAACTGCGCGCTTCACCGAGTTACTGTCGGTCTACCAGATGGCACCTGAGGTGACCCGTGAGCGGATGTATTTGCAGGCGCTCGAGAACGTCTACTCCAACACCACCAAGGTTCTGGTGGATACCGCCAGCACCGGCAACATGATGTACCTGCCGCTGGATCGCATGTTCGGCAGTCAGGGCGGTAGCTCCAGTGGTGCCAGCAACTCCGGTTCTCTGGACAGCAGCCAGCGCCAGGATGAACAAAGCATCCAGGCACTGACGGACAGGGTGATTGAAGAGCTGCGCAGCCGCCAGGAATTGAATAACAGCCGGAGGAGTCGATAATCATGGGGCCTAAAAGCATAGCGGGCCTTGCAGGTGCCCTCGTTGTCATCCTGCTGGTTCTGTCCAGCGTGTATATCATCCCGGAAACCCACCGTGGCGTGGTGCTCCGGTTCGGTGAGCTGATCGAAACCGACGTGCCTGCCGGGCTGCACTTCAAGGTGCCGGTGGTTGACCAGGTCCGGGAGTTCGACATCCGGGTGCTGACAACGGACCTGCCGGCCAAGCAGTACCTGACCATTGAGAAAAAGCCGCTGGACGTGGATTCCTACGTGGCCTGGCGGATCCAGGACGTAGACGAGTATTACCGTTCGACGGGTGGTGACGAGCTGCGTGCCCAGTCGCTGCTGCTGTCCCGTATCGACAACGGGCTGCGTGACGAGTTCGGTGTCCGTACCATGCACGAGGTGGTCTCGGGTCAGCGGGATGAGCTGATGGAAACCCTGCGGGACAGGGTTAATGAGCGGGTGCGTGAAGCTTTCGGTATTGAAGTGCTGGACATCCGGGTCAAGGCCATCGAGCTGCCTCAGTCGGTGAGTGAAAACGTCTACCGGCGCATGGCGACCGAGCGCGAGAAACTGGCGCAGGAATTCCGCTCACGGGGCCGTGAGTTGGCGGAGGGTATCCGCGCCGATGCCGACCGGCAGCGAACCGTGACCCTGGCCGAAGCCTTTGCCACCGCCGAGGAAACCCGTGGTGAAGGGGATGGTCAGGCCGCCAGGATCTATGCGGACGCCTATGGCAATGATCCTGAGTTCTACCGCCTGTACCGTAGCCTTGAAGCCTACCAGAAGACGTTCTCTGGCAAGGACGACGTGATGGTCATCGACAGCGACAGTGAATTCATGCGCTACTTCAAGGACGCCAACCCGGCCGCGAACTGATCAGCCCGCACCGGTTGAATGAAACCGGACCCCTTCGGCACTGGCTGGGGCGGTCCGGTTTTTTTGTGGCCGGCAAAGGTGTAGAATCCGCCGGGTTTTGGGTAAATGTTTGCATCCGGTAATCTCGCCCCCAACTGAATTCAGCAGAAGGTAAACAGGTTATGACGGTTTCTGACCGCTGGCTGCTTCCTGACGGCGTAGAAGACATCCTGCCGCCACTGGCCGGCCAGATTGAGTCCCTGCGCCGGGAAGTCATGGACACGTGCCAGCGCTGGGGTTATCAGCTGGTGATCCCGCCACTGATCGAATACCTCGACTCCCTGTTTACCGGTACCGGCCACGACCTGGCCCTGCAGACGTTCAAGCTGACCGATCAGCTGACAGGGCGTATGATGGGGGTGCGCGCAGATATGACACCCCAGGCGGCTCGTATCGATGCCCACACCCTGCACCAGGACGGCATCACCCGTCTGTGCTACGCCGGACACGTGCTCCATGCACGCCCCCAACATATGCTGACAGGCCGAACCCCTATCCAGGCAGGCTGTGAGTTATTTGGCAGCTCCTCGGAAGAGGCCGACCTGGAAGTCATCCGGCTCATGCTGGAGTCCCTGCGTGTTGCTGGCGTTCCTGAGGTGCACCTCGACCTTGCCCACGTGGCGGTTTACCAGTCACTGATCGAAGCTGCGGATTTTGATGAGGACACCGAGGCCGCCATTTTTGACGCCATGGCGCGGAAGTCCATTCCCGAGCTTGACCAGCTGCTGGGGCAGTGTCCACCGGACACCCCGGGGGCCTATCTGCGCGCTCTCGCCAGGGTGAGTGGCGGCCTGGATGCCCTGAAAGAGGCCCGCCGGGTACTGGCAGGGGCTCCGGCCAATGTGATTGGCGCCCTGGATCAGCTCAAACGGATTGCTGAGCGGTTGCGGGAGAGCCATCCGGACCTCCGCCTCGGTTTCGACTTCTGCGAGCTGCGGGGCTACAACTATCACACCGGGCTGGTTTTCGCGGCCTACGTCCCTGGCCACGGTGATGCGGTCGGGAAGGGCGGCCGCTACGATGCCATCGGCCAGGATTTCGGTCGCGCCCGTCCAGCCACCGGTTTCAGCCTTGATGTCAGGGCCCTTGTGGCGCTCGGTCGCCGCACTGTACGCCGAAGCGCGGTCATCTGGGCGCCGGCGGACCCGGATCCGTCCCTGGATGCGGCTGTCGCAAGGCTACGTGCGACAGAAGCCGTTGTAAGGGCACTGCCGGAGGACGTCAGCGTCAACCCGGCTGAGCGGGGTTGCGACCGTGTATTGGTCAAGCGCGATGGCCAGTGGGTAGTGGAACAACTCGAGATTCAGTAGGCAGGGCCGACACCTGCCTATCTCTGCGATTCATACTGACAGTGACCGGTCTCTGACCGGGCCATATGAGAGATTGTCATGGGAAAGAACGTTGTAGTGCTGGGCACCCAGTGGGGTGATGAAGGCAAGGGCAAGATCGTTGATCTGCTGACGGACCAGGTCGCGGCGGTTGTCCGCTTCCAGGGGGGGCATAATGCGGGCCATACCCTGGTGATCGAGGGCAAGAAGACCGCCCTGCACCTGATTCCGTCCGGTATCCTGCGGGAGCATGTCCAGTGCCTTATCGGCAACGGTGTCGTGCTTTCCCCGGACGCGCTACTCAAGGAGGTTCGTGAGCTTGAAGAGCGGGGCGTAGCCGTCCGTGATCGCCTTCGCATCAGCTACGCCTGCCCGCTGATTCTTCCGACCCATGTCCGTATCGACCAGGCTCGCGAGCGTGCCCGCGGCAACGACAAGATCGGCACCACCGGTCGCGGTATCGGCCCGGCATACGAGGACAAGGTCTCCCGCCGTGGCCTGCGCCTTGGTGACCTGTGCAACCCGCAGGCCTTCGAGGCGAAACTGCGGGAAATCATGACCTATCATAACTTCGTGCTGACGGAGTACTTCCGGGAAGAGCCGGAGGACATCGACCAGGCACTGGCTACGCTGCGCCAGATGGGTGAAGAGATCCTTCCCATGGCGGCAGACGTCACCGACCTTCTGCACGACTACCGCAAGCGTGGCGAGAACATCCTGTTTGAGGGGGCTCAGGGCTCCCTGCTGGATATCGATCTTGGTACCTACCCCTATGTCACCTCCTCGAACACCACTGCAGGGGGAACAGCAACGGGCTCCGGGTTTGGCCCGCTGTTCCTGGACTACGTGCTGGGTATTACCAAGGCTTACACCACACGGGTTGGCTCAGGTCCCTTCCCCACGGAGCTGTTCGATGACATGGGCCAGCACCTGGCGATCAAGGGCAATGAAGTGGGTACCACCACGGGTCGTTCCCGTCGTTGTGGCTGGTTTGACGCGGTCGCACTGCGTCACGCGATCCAGATCAACAGCGTGTCCGGTATCTGCCTGACCAAGCTGGATGTGCTGGACGGGATGGAAACCGTAAAGGTCTGTGTAGGTTACAAGACGCCGAACGGTGAAATAGGCCGCCCACCTATCAATGTGGAAGAGTACAGCCTGATCGAGCCGGTCTATGAGGAGCTGCCCGGCTGGAGCGAGAGTACCGTCGGCCTGACCGCTATTGATCAGCTACCGGCCAACGCCCGGGCCTATATCCGGTTCCTTGAGGAGCAGATCGAGGCGCCCATTGATATCATTTCCACCGGTCCGGACCGGGTGGAAACCATCACCATGCGCCACCCCTTCGGCGCATAATAGTCAGTAACTGCCGGGCGGGGGCTTAAGCCCGATGCCTGGCAGCGCTTCCCTCCTTTACTTATCGCCCTGGCTTGCGGGCAATGACCGTTGCCCGTTTTGGCCCGGGGTAGCCTTCAATGGTGCGGCTCGGGTCCTGCGGATCCAGGAAGTGTTCCAGTGACTGGAACTGCATCCAGTCGGTGGATCGCTGCTCTTCCTTGGTCGTAACGGTCACGTCAACGACCCTGGCGTCTTCCAGGCCGGCCCTGGCCATCCACCGCAACAGGGTGGGGCACGAGGGCAGGAACCATACATTGCGCATACGGCCGTAGCGATCCTCGGGCATCAGGGCGTAGCCCTCCGGGCCGTCCACCACCAGGGTTTCCAGTACCAGCTCGCCGCCGGGCCTGAGGGTGTCTTTCAGTTCCAGTAGGTGGTCAATGGGTGAGCGCCGGTGATAGAGCACGCCCATGGAAAACGTGGTATCGAAATACTCCAGCGGTCGCGCAAGATCCTCAATGCGCAGGGGCAGGAGATCCACGGGTGCCGACGGCTGATAGCGTTTCACCGCCAGGAACTGGCACAGGAACAGCAGGCCCGGATCGATGCCAATTACCTCGCTGGCGCCCGCGCCGTACATGCGCCAGAGGTGGTAGCCAGAGCCGCAGCCTACGTCCAGGACACGGCGCCCATTGAGGTCGCTCAGTGCCGGGGCTACCCTCTCCCACTTCCAGTCCGAGCGCCATTCGGTATCCACCAGGGTTCCGAAAAAGCGGAACGGCCCCTTGCGCCATGGCATCAGGCCCCGCAGGCCCTGTTCCAGCTCTTCTGCCTCCGGGGACGACAGGGGTACAAGGCTGTCCACCGTGACTTCACTGCGGTCGCACCAGACCAGTCCGCCCGTACGCTCTGGCAGCCTGGCGAGGGCAGCCTGCCAGCGCCGCAGGTCGCCGTGGGGATTCTCTACAAAGCGTTGGTGTAGCTGGTCGCGGATCTTGTCAGCCCAGTCCTGCCAGCCCTCCTTTTCCAGTCGCAGCAGCATGTCCGACCAGGTAGTCTGCCAGTCCAGCATGGTACGTCCTCGTCCTCTTCAGTCCGGCTTGAATGCCAGCATGGATACAAAGTTGAAACACTGGTACCAGACCGTTACATCCCGGAACCCGGCCGCTTCGAGCCGTCGTGTGTGTTCGCCCAGGGTTTCCGGAATCAGCACCTGTTCCAGTGCGCTGCGCTTCTGGCTGATCTCCAGGTCTGAGTAGCCGTTGGCTCGCTTGAACTCATGGTGTAGCCGGGTCTGGGTCTCCTGTTCGCGCTCGCAGTCAAAGCGGATTTTCTCCGACAGGATCAGCACGCCGCCGGGGCGAGTTGCCTCCGCGATGCGGGTAAGCAGTTCCAGCCGTCGCCCGGGGTCCACAAACTGGAGTGTGAAATTCAGGGTACTAACCGACGCATCCACAATGTCCGTGTCCAGGATATCTTCGCAACGCAGTGTGACAGGCAGCGGATGATCGTCCAGGGCGATGTAGTGCTCGCAGCGATCGATCATCGCCGGGGAGTTGTCTACGCCCACCAGGGTACAACCGGAGGCGGGCATTCCGTGGCGCATGGCCAGGGTGGATGCGCCGAGGGAGCAGCCCAGGTCGTAGCAATGGGAGCCTGTTTGCACATATTGCTCGGTGATCACCTCGATCATCGGAATAATAGTGGTGTAGCCCGGCACAGAGCGGCGAATCATATCCGGGAACACACGGGCTACGGACTCATCAAACCGGAAATCCTGGCGGGGCTGGTCAGTGGCATAGATGGTGTCCAGGCGATGGCTCGGACCGTGTTTGCGCTGCTGGCTCATGGATGCGTGCTCCCGTTACTCGTCGGTGTTCGGCGCTCGTTGGCACCGGACGCCACGATTCTTGTAATCCACGACAATGCCCCGGTAGTCGGGGTCAGCGTCCGCCGCGATGGCCAGGTAGCCATTCTGACAGACCGCATGGAGTTCGGATGCCTTCGAGGACATACGGAAGTCCTCACCGGGCTGCACATGGATGGCCTTGAAATCGCCTACGGGAACGTGGTCCTTGTTCTCGCTGTGGGCAATTTTGCCGCTGAATTCCAGCACCAGGACAGTGGCGATGATGCTGGCAATAGCCGTCACAATCAGGCTACGGACGGTGTAGGTGGCCTCGGGTTTGCTCATGGCGTCTCCGGATCGATAACGGGGGTAAAAGCGGTTCAGTACTGACCGGGAATGTTCAGTACGGGGCCCTGCAGGGCAGCGAGCTGCTCACGCAGGGAAAGGACCTGGTCAGACCAGAACCGGGGCTGGGCAAACCAGGGGAAAAACCGGGGGAAGGCCGGGTCGTCCCAGCGCTGGGCCAGCCACGCGCAATGGGAGAGCTGCCGGAAGCAGCGCAGGGGTTCAATCAGGTAACGCTCGCGGCGATTGAAATCCCGGAACATTTCGTAGCCTTCCAGGAGTTCTCCAAACTGCTGGCTGCGCTCCTGGTCGTCGCCGTTCAGCAGTAGCCAGAGGTCCTGGATGGCCGGGCCGCTGCGGCAGTCATCCATGTCCACGAACAACAGTTGATCTTCCCGAACCAGGATATTGCCGGCGTGGCAATCGCCGTGCAGCCTCAGGTTATGCACATCCCCCGCCTGATCCACCAGTCGGGCGCACTCGTTGATCAGGTCTGGAATCAGACTGTCCCAGGCCGGGCGCAGGTCCGTGGGTATCCAGTCGTTTTCCGTCAGGTAATGGCTGAAATCGGTGATGGCAGGCAGGATCGACATGGCCGGCCGGTGACGAAAGGGCTCCCGGTCGCCAATGTTGTGGAGCTGGCCCAGCCACTGGCCCAGCCGGTAAAGGGTATCTGGTGTGCTGGTATCCGGTGCCTGTCCACCACGCTGGGGGAACAGGGCGAACAGGAAGGGACCTTCCCGCCCCAGGGTATCCCCGGATGCCAGCGGCAGTGGCGCAACGACCGGTACCCCGGCTTCGGCCAGCTCCAGGGAAAAGCTGTGCTCTTCGCGGACCTGGTCTTCACTCCAGCGGCCCGGGCGGTAGAATTTGGCAATCACCGGTGGCTGGTCATCCAGCCCTACCTGGTAGACCCGGTTCTCGTAACTGTTGAGGGCAAACAGGCGCCCGCTGACCGGGAAGCCTTCGCCTTCTACGGCATCCAGGATACGGTCCGGTGTCAGATCGTCATAGGGGTGGCTGCTGTTGCTGGCCGATTGATCGTCCGCGGACATGGGGCTCCCGATTGCGCTTGCAAGAATTGAGCTACAGTATACCGGTTCCGTTCCCCACAGTTGAGTAGTCCGGAGAGGAAGATTTTGGAAACCCTGGATATTGATACGGTCGTCATTGGTGCCGGCGTGGTGGGGCTGGCCATTGCCCGGGAGCTGGCGCAGGCAGGACAGGAGGTCATTGTACTGGAGCGGCAGGCGCACTTCGGCGAGGGTATTTCTTCCCGGAACAGTGAAGTGATCCACGCCGGGCTCTATTACCCGGCAGACTCCCTCAAGGCCAAGCTGTGCCTGCAGGGCAGGGAGCTGCTCTACGATTACTGCGCCAATCGTCCGGTGGGCTACCGGCAGACCGGCAAGTGGATCATCGCTGGTGAAACGCAGCAGGAACAGCTGGACCAGGTGCTCCGGGCCGCTTCGGCCAATGGGGTTACCCTTGAGTCCGTCGGGCCTGACCAACTGGCCCGGGCACTGCCCGACATCACCGCCTCGTCAGGTCTCTATTCTCCCCGTACCGGTATCATCAGCAGCCATGAGCTGATGGTCTCCCTGCTGGGGGAGCTGGAGGCAGCGGGCGGGCAACTGGTGTGCCAGGCGCCGGTACTTGCGGCGACCAGTGATGGTCATGGACATCACCTGGAGGTGGGTGGCGAGGCACCCTGCCGGCTCCGCTGCCGCCGGGTAGTCAATTCGGCCGGGTTGGGAGCCATCGGCCTGGCCCGGGGGTGGTCGGGCTATGATGCCGCACTGTGCCCCGAACCCTGGTATGCCCGGGGTGTGTATTTCTCCTACAGCGGTCGTCACCCGTTCAATACCCTGGTTTACCCCGTACCGGAACCCGGTGGACTGGGCGTTCACCTGACGCTGGACCTGGCTGGCCAGGCACGCTTTGGTCCGGATGTGGAGTGGGTTGCCGAGCCTGACTACACCGTAGACCCGGCCCGGAAGCAGGCCTTCGTGGACTCTGTGCGCCGGTGGTGGCCAGCATTGGAACCGGATCGCCTGCAGCCTGCCTACGCCGGGGTACGGCCAAAACTGGCGGGTCCTGATGCCGGCTTTACCGACTTCCGGATCGACGACGCCGGTGATCATGGCATCAAAGGGTTGGTGCACTTGTTTGGTATCGAGTCACCGGGCCTGACCGCCAGCCTGGCGATTGCCCGCTACGTCAGGGAACGGTTGAGCTGACCGGGTATTGCCGGCCGGGGTCCTGGCCAGGGCCCAGATTTCAATCGTTTCCGCGCCATGCTTGCGCAATAATGCCGCTAGCGCCCCGGCCGTGGCGCCAGTGGTCACCACGTCATCCACCAGTGCGACATGCCGTGGGACCTCGCCATGGACTTCAAAGAGCCCCTTAAGGTTGTTCAGTCGCTGACTCCGGCCAAGCCCGGACTGGGGGCGCGTTGATCGGGTTCGTTGTAACAACTGGTCAGACCAGGGGATGCCCGTTCCCTGACTGATCGCTTCCGCAATCTCCGCCGCCTGGTTGAAGCCCCGCTCGCGTTGTCGTTTGCGGTGCATGGGTGCAGCTATCAAAAGGTCTGGCCGGCGGCAGGGGTGTCGGGAAAGCAGGTTCCGGACCTGGACGGCCATGTCACCAAGCAGCGGGCGCGCGTACTGCCTCTGCCCCTGATACTTGTAACGGCTGATCATCCGGTCCACCGGAAACTCGTAGCGCCAGGGAATGAATGCGCGGTGGTAACCGGGTTGAAGCTTGAGGCATTCGCCGCAAGTACGTTCACGGCCGGGGCGGGCGAGCAATAAAGGCAGTCCACAACGCGTACAACAGCGGTCGTTCACGGGCAGGTCGCCGCGGCAGCCGTCACACAGGCCATTTCGGGCATCAGGTGCAAGACAGGTGACGCAGAGTTCCGGCAGCAGGGCCTTATGAAGGCGGGCGAGAACAGCTGGAACCTGGTTAACCAGAGTTGTTAATCTGGTTGACAGGGAGTTTGGGGGCTTTATCATGCGGTTTATCCGTAAACCTGAATCTCCCAAAAGTTAACAGGATAATGCCATGACCGCTACCGCCGTTCGACACGACTGGTCCCTGCAGGAAATCCGCGACCTGTTCGCTCTCCCGTTCAATGACCTGATCTTCCGGGCCCAGACTGTTCACCGGCAGTTCTTCGACCCCAATGAAGTCCAGGTCAGCACCCTGTTGTCCATCAAGACCGGGGCCTGCCCCGAGGACTGCAAGTACTGTCCGCAGAGCGGTCACTACAACACCGGGCTGGAAAAGGAAAAGCTGCTGGAAATCGAGAAAGTGGTTGCCGAAGCCCGCGCCGCGAAGGAGAAGGGTGCATCCCGCTTCTGCATGGGCGCCGCCTGGCGTAGCCCCACCCGGAAGGACATGCCCTATGTGACCGAGATGGTGCGCCAGGTGAAGTCCCTTGGCCTGGAAACCTGTATGACCCTGGGCATGCTCAACGATGAGCAGGCGGGCGAACTGGCGGAAGCGGGGCTGGACTACTACAACCACAACCTCGACACCTCAGAAAAGTTCTACAACCACATCATCACCACCCGCACCTACCAGGACCGGCTCGACACCCTGGAGCGTGTCCGCAAGGCGGGTATGAAGGTGTGCTGTGGCGGCATCATGGGTATGGGTGAAGACGCCGACGACCGCGCGGGCCTGTTGATGCAGCTGGCGAACCTGCCCCATCACCCGGAAAGCGTTCCCATCAATATGCTGGTGAAAGTCGCCGGTACGCCCATGGAGGATGTCGAGGACCTGGACCCGTTTGAGTTCGTGCGCACCATTGCAGTCGCCCGTATCCTCATGCCCCAGTCCCATGTGCGCCTGTCCGCGGGCCGTGAGGACATGAACGACCAGATGCAGTCCCTGTGCTTCCTGGCCGGGGCCAACTCCATCTTCTACGGCGAAAAACTGCTGACCACCGCCAACCCGGAAGCTGACCACGACCGGCAGCTGTTTAACCGCCTGGGTATCCGTCCGGAAGAGCGCGCAGTGAAGCACACCGAGGAAGAGCACGAGGAGGCCCTGGTGCACGCCCTGGAAGAGGAACGCAACCGGCACCTGTTCTACGATGCCGCCAAGAGCGCCTGACATGCGCGACTTCGCCGCCGAACTGCAGCAACGACACGACGCGGGTCTTTACCGGGTTCGCCGTCACATCGACGGTCCCCATCGTCCGGCTCTCAATGCCGACGGTGAGCCGGTACTGGCGTTCTGCTCCAACGACTATCTGGGCCTGGCGTCCCACCCGGAACTGGTAGCCGCAGCATCAGCCGGCCTGTCCCTGCATGGCCTGGGAGGTGCCGCCTCCCACCTCATCTGTGGCCACCACAGCGAACACCACAGACTCGAGGAGACACTGGCGGCGTTTACCCGTCGCTCGGGTGCACTGTTCTTTTCGACCGGGTACATGGCCAATGTAGGCGTCATTACCGCCCTGGCGGGAAAAGGGGACACCATCTTTTCAGATGCCCTTAACCATGCCTCGATCATCGACGGCTGCCGGCTCAGCGGCGCCCGGGTTCAGGTCTATCCCCACTGCGACATGACCACCCTTGAGTCGCAACTGGCCGAAACCGGCGGTCACAAACTGGTGGTTACCGATGGTGTCTTCAGCATGGACGGGGACGTAGCACCTCTGCGAAAGCTGGCCGCGCTCTGCCGGCAGTATGATGCCCTGCTGATTGTCGATGATGCCCATGGGTTTGGCTGTGTGGGTCCTGATGGTCGTGGCTCGGTATTGGAGGCTGGCCTGGATGAAGACGAGGTACCCCTGGTTGTGGGCACCCTCGGCAAGGCCTTCGGCACCAGCGGCGCCTTTGTTGCCGGGCCCCCGCTATTGCTCGACTACCTGGTCCAGAAAGCCCGTTCCTATATCTACACCACCGCCATGCCGCCTGCACTGGCAACGGCTTCCTGTAAGAGCGTCGAGCTGGTGGAACACGGCCAGCAACGTCGTAATCAGCTGTCCCGGCTGATTAACCGCTTCCGTGCGGAAGCAGCCGCCATGGGCTACGAACTGATGCCCTCGGCCACGCCCATCCAGCCCATCATGATCGGCAATCCCCATGAAGCCGTCCGGCTGAGCCAGTCGCTGGAGCAGCAGGGCATCCTGGTTACCGCGATACGGCCACCGACGGTACCGCAAGGGGAATCCCGGCTGCGGGTAACCTTCAGTGCAGCCCATACCGACGAACAGCTCGATCAGCTACTGGCGGCGCTGGCAGACTGCGCGCCCCAACCCATCCGTCAACAGGCCCTGGTCACCGCCTGAAAGCGCGCGGGCACACCACACTCTATAATGAGCCCCAGTTGCCATGCCCGACGTACCTGGGCCCGACTAACCCCAATCCCGGGAGGACACCACCTTGGCCCGTCGAACCTACTTTGTCACCGGAACCGACACCGAAGTCGGAAAAAGCGTCGTCTCCGCTGCCATCCTGAAAAAAGCCGCCGATCTCTCCCTGCGCACCGTCGCCATGAAACCCGTGGCGTCCGGCTGCGAACAAACCCCGGACGGCCTCAAAAACGAAGATGCCCTGTTACTCATGGAGCACATGACCGAAGTGCTTCCCTACGAACAGGTCAACCCCATCGCACTGGAACCGGCCATCGCCCCCCACGTGGCGGCCAAACAGGCCGGCCGACAACTCGCGGCACAGCGCCTGGTGGGGCTGGCCCGGGGCCTCATGATGAAACCCGCTGAGCTGATGCTCATAGAAGGCGCCGGCGGCTGGCGAGTCCCCCTTAACGAGCGCGAAACCTACTCGCGGCTGCCAATCGAACTCGGTATCGGTGTGGTCATGGTGGTTCCCCTGCGCCTGGGCTGTATCAACCACGCCCTGCTCACCGCCGAGGCCATCCGCCACGACGGCCTCACCGTCGCCGGCTGGGTCGCCAACCGGCCGGACGAAACGGTCATGAGCTGCGAGGAAGAAACCCTGGACTATTTGAAGGCGCACATGGGCGCCCCCTGCCTGGGCGTGCTTCCCTGGTTGCCAAAGCTGGATATAGGCAAACTGGCCAGTCAACTGGATATTCAGCCGTTGGTCGGGAAACCGCATCCTGTCGTTTGATCATTGTTGAACAATCGAAACCAGAGAGCCCGGGGTTGGCTGGGTGGCCGGGAGCAAGGGGTGGGAGAGGGACATTCCGGGACCTTCAAAAACAGGGACGTTTTTGAAGAGCCCCCATGGACGGGTTTACGGCGTGTCCCGGAATGTCCCTCTCCCACCCCTTGATCATGCACCATCAGCTTGCAGGCCTGGTCCTCGCCTGACCGGGCGCGGCAACATTCTGTAACCAAGTGTGTTTGAAAATTGTACACACCTGTGGCCCAATAAAGCCTGACAGAAAGTCCGGGAGGACACCCCCATGATGATCAATAACGCACTGAACATCGGTATCCAGGGCATCCAGGACGGCATGCAGGGTGTGGAAGGGGCTGCCCGCAAAATCGCCAGGGGCGGCGTCGATGGCCCCCGCGGTACCGCCGATGGCGGCAGCAACGGCATGATCGAATCCATCGTCGACCTCAAACTCTACGAACGTAGCGTCGAAGCCTCCGCCCAGGTCGTCAAGACTGCTGACGAAACCCTCGGCACACTGCTCGACATCCACGCCTGACCCCGGCCTTTCACCCGGTAACCGAACCCCCCTCCACTATGCCATGGCAATCTCCCCGGCACTGCCATCCATCAGCCCGACCACCATACCTCCGGCAACCGGTCGGGGAACCATGGCACCTGCCACCAGCTCCGACAGCCGCACGATATCCGAATCCCGAGATCCCGAAACACCCAGGGCGACAGACCAGCCCACCGAAACACGGGGCGAGCGGGGGGAACGAAACGGCAAGGCCGAGGGCGACAAACCTGGCGGTGAGCCCACCGGACGTCAGACCCTGGACGAAGCCCTGCTCAAGGAGCTTCGCGACCTCAAGGCCCGCGACCGAGAGGTCCGCGCCCACGAACAGGCCCACCAGGCCGTCGGCGGCCAGTACGCTGGTTCAGTCAGCTACACCTACCAGCGAGGCCCCGATGGTAACCAGTACGCCGTCGGTGGCGAAGTCTCCATAGACCTCAGCCCGGTAGCAGGTGATCCCCAGGCCACCATCGACAAAATGCGTCAGGTGCGCGCTGCCGCCATGGCTCCGGCCCAGCCGTCCGGCCAGGACCGGGCCGTAGCCGCCCAGGCCATGCAAATCATGCTACAGGCCCAGTCAGAATTGGCTCTCGAAGGCCAGTCTGTCTCCCCGAAAGCCACAGAAAGTGATACCGGTCCCACTGATCGTAACGTCGCCTCCAGTACCTACCGGTCCATCTCCGGTATGGGTGGCTATGACATGGCCGACCCTGGCTTTACCGCCGTCGCCTGAAACCGTTCCTGAACCAGGACGCACATCTTCCGGCTCATTCAAAACAAGACCCGCAGTGCGAACCTGGCGCCCTGCGTCATGCTGCCCATATTTTCTCAGCACCCGGTCGACAAGTTGCGTCTTTTGTCCTGTAAAACCCTTGACAAGCTGAGCGCTATAAACGTATGTTTCAAACAACCGTTTGAAGCGCCCGAACCAACCTGCTTTTGTGCCACCGGGAAAGCTTCAGACCCGGCACCGCCCGGCCTGCTCCGCTACCGTGACAGCCGGCTTAACCAGTTGGACTCCGGGCCCTGATACCCAGGGCCGGACCGAAGTGAGGTGAGTTTCATGCCCGAGTACAAAGCGCCCCTGCGTGATATCCAATTCGTAATGAACGAGCTGCTTGGCAGCGAACAGCACTACGCCGCCCTGGAAGGTGCAGAGGATGCCACTCCGGACATGGTGAACGCCATCATCCAGGAAGGTGCCAAGTTCTGTGAGCAGGTGCTGTCTCCCCTCAACCAGGTTGGTGACCGTGAAGGTTGTACCTGGAGCGAGGATGGTGTGAAGACGCCCACCGGTTTCCGCGAAGCGTATCAGCAGTACGTGGAAGGCGGCTGGCCGTCCATGACCTCTGATCCGGAATATGGCGGCCAGGGCCTGCCGGGCTCTGTCGGTCTGGTCATGAGTGAAATGGTGGGTACCGCCAACTGGTCCTGGGGCATGTACCCGGGCCTGAGCCACGGTGCCATGAACACGATCGAGGCCCACGGTACCGAAGAGCAGAAGCAGACCTACCTGACCAAGCTGATCAGCGGTGAGTGGACCGGCACCATGTGCCTGACCGAACCACACTGCGGCTCCGACCTGGGCACCCTGCGCACCAAGGCCGAGCCCAACAGCGACGGCACCTACAGCATCACCGGGACCAAGATCTTCATCTCTGCCGGTGAGCACGACATGGCCGACAACATCGTCCATATCGTACTGGCACGCCTGCCGGGGGCGCCGGAAGGCACCAAGGGTATTTCCCTGTTCATCGTACCCAAGTGCCTGCCCAACGAAGACGGCTCTGCTGGCGAGCGCAACGCGGTTTCCTGCGGCTCCATCGAGCACAAGATGGGTATCCACGGTAACGCCACCTGTGTCATGAACTTTGACGGCGCCAGGGGCTGGCTGATCGGTCCGGAGAACAAGGGCCTGAACTGCATGTTCACCTTTATGAACACCGCCCGTATTGGCACTGCGATCCAGGGTCTGGGCGCGGCCGAGCTGGGCTTCCAGGGCTCCCTGGCCTACGCCAAGGAGCGACTGGCAATGCGCTCCCTGTCCGGTCCCAAGAACCCTGACGGCCCGGCGGATCCGATCATCGTTCACCCGGATGTGCGTCGCATGCTGCTGACCCAGAAGTCCGTGGCTGAAGGCGCCCGCGCACTGATCTACCTGGCCGCTCAGCAGGCTGACATCGTGACCCGTGGCAAGACCGAGGAAGAGCGCAAGGCAGCCGACGCCATGCTGGGATTCCTGACCCCGATCGCCAAGGCCTTCCTGACCGAGATCGGTTACGAGTCCGCCAACCTGGGTATGCAGGTATTTGGTGGTCACGGCTTCATCTCAGAGTGGGGCATGGAACAGAACGTTCGTGACGCCCGCATCGGCATGATCTACGAAGGTACCACCGGCATCCAGGCGCTGGACCTGCTGGGGCGCAAGATCCTGATGAGTCAGGGCGAGGCCCTCAAGCAGTTCACCAAACTGGTCCACGTGTTCTGCAAGGAAAACGCGGACAACGAACAGCTCAAGGAATTCATTGAACCGCTCCAGCAGATCAACAAGGAGTGGGGCGAGATCACCATGAAGCTGGGCATGAGCGCCATGAAGAACCGTGAGGAAGTCGGTGCCGCTGCGGTGGACTACCTGATGTACTCCGGCTATGCCGTATTTGCCTACCTGTGGGCCCGCACGGCCAAGGTTGCGCTGGACACCATGGCCGACGGCACCAGCGAGGAGGCCTTCTACAATGCCAAGGTCCAGACCGCACGCTTCTACTTCAAGCGCCTGCTGCCGCGGACCCGTACCCACGTGGAAACCATGTTCGCGGGTGCCGATACCCTGCTGGACCTGCCGGAAGAGCACTTCGCGTTCTGAGGCATGTTATAACTACCGGCACCCTGGGTGTCGGTAGTGGCAAAACGCTGAAGATTTTGGCCTCGCGCCAGTCCAGCCCGCTCTCCCTGTGAGGCGGGCTTTTTTGCAGGCGGCGATTGGCCAATTTGGCTGGTTCAACGCGTTCGATGCGTTAAACTGTGGCACCTTGAATTCATAATAATCTGAACCCGCTTCGGTTCAGTACATACAACACCCCCTTAGTTACAGACGTGGAGAGAACCTGATGGCTGACTACAAGGCCCCGTTACAGGAAATCCGATTCGTTATGAACGACGTGTTCGACGCCCCGTCCCTGTGGGCATCCATGCCCCGGCTGGCGGAGCGCGTGGACCCGGACACGGCGGATGCCATTATTGAGGAGGCCGGCAAGGTCACCACCAACGTGATCGCTCCCCTCAACCGTGAAGGTGATGAGCAGGGTTGCCAGTGGAATGACGGCAAGGTCACAACACCGGAAGGTTTCCGTGAGGCCTACCAGACTATCGTGGACGGTGGCTGGAACGGCCTGGGTGGCAACCCGGACTTCGGCGGCATGGGTATGCCCAAGACCCTGGTGGTGCAGTTCGAAGAGATGCTGCAGGCTTCCAATATGGCCCTGGGCCTCGCGCCCATGCTGACCGCCGGCGCCTGCCTGGCCCTGGACGCGCATGGCAGCGAGGAGCTGAAGGAAAAATACCTGCCCAACCTCTATTCCGGTGTCTGGTCCGGTTCCATGGACCTGACCGAGCCTCACTGTGGCACCGACCTGGGCATCATGCGCAGCCGTGCAGTCCCTCGGGAAGACGGTAGTTACAGCCTCTCCGGTACCAAGATTTTCATTACCTGGGGTGAGCACGACATGGCGGAGAACATCATCCATTTCGTGCTGGCCAAGTTGCCGGATGCCCCCAGGGGACCCAAGGGTATTTCCCTGTTCCTGGTGCCCAAGTTCCTGGTTAACGACGACGGCTCCCTGGGCGAGCGCAACGCCTTCAGTTGCGGTTCCATTGAAAAGAAAATGGGCATCAAGGGGTCTGCTACCTGCGTCATGAACTTCGACGGAGCCCAGGGCTGGCTGGTTGGCGAGGAAAACAAGGGCCTGGCCGCCATGTTTACCATGATGAACTATGAGCGCCTGGGCGTGGGTATCCAGGGCCTGGCCGCTGCGGAAGCGTCCCTGCAGAGTGCCCGTGAGTATGCCTTTGAGCGCATCCAGAGCCGTGCCCCTACCGGCGCCCGTAATCCGGAGCAGGCTGCTGATCCGCTGGTGGTCCACCCGGATGTGCGACGCATGTTGCTGACCATGAAGGCTTATGTGGAAGGGGGGCGCGCGTTCTCCACCTACGTGGGTCAATGGCTGGATATTGCCAAGTTCTCTGACGAGGACGCAGACCGGGAACAGGCCGAGGGCCTGGTTGCCCTTCTGACACCGGTGGCGAAGGCGTTCCTGACCGACCGGGGCTTCGATATGTGCGTTGTTGGCCAGCAGGTCTTTGGTGGCCACGGTTATATCCGCGAGTGGGGCCAGGAACAACTGGTTCGCGATGCCCGTATTACCCAGATCTATGAAGGTGCCAATGGCATCCAGGCGCTGGATCTGATGGGGCGCAAGGTTGTTGGCAGCCAGGGCAAACTCTATGAGCTGTTTGCCGACGACCTGGCAGCTTTCATTGAGAAAGAGCAGGGCAACGTCGCCCTGGAGCCGTTCCTGGCGCCTTTGGCGGCTTCCCTGGAGCGTCTGTCTGACGTTACCGAGCAGGTTCTGAACCAGTCCAAGGACGACCCCAACGCTCCGGGTGCCGCCTCTGCCGACTACACCAACCTGTTCGGCCTGACGGCACTGGCCTACATGTGGGCCAAGATGGTCGTTGCGGCTGCCCCCAAAGCAGAGGGTGACAGCTCTGGCTTCTACAGTGGCAAGCTGAAAACGGCCCGGTTCTTCTATGAGCGCCTGCTGCCCCAGACGGTGTCACTGGCGGAAAGTATCCGTAGCGGTAGTCAGTCGATGATGGAGCATGCTGACAACGAGTTTTGATCCTGGTCAGATCAGGGCAAAAAATGTCACTGGAGGCCGGCTTTTGCCGGCCTCCGTGTATTGGGTGTATTGACAGCATTCGCGTAACAGGCGCATCTTTAAGCTCATCGCTACAGTCCCTTGCCAAGGAGGTAACCATGAGCATGAAAGAGGACCTGAACAAACTGTCCGAAACCCTCAAGCAATATCGGGATGAGCTTCGTGTCCAGCTGCACCTCGCTCGTCAGGACGTCCGGGACGAATGGGATGACCTCGATGAATATTGGGACAAGTTCCGGCAGAAACTGGACGATATTCGTCATGATGCAGAGGGTGTCAGCGACGAAACCCGCCAGACGGCCCACAAACTCGGTGAAGAGCTCAAATCCGGGTATGAACGGATACGTCAGCGTATAAAGTAACCGCCAGCCAGCGTCAGCTCTGCCGCAGTGCCACGGCAAGGTCGGAGAGATGGTGCCAAGGGGACAAGTCACCGTAGCCCTTGGCTGCCCGGTCGGCCTCACTGCACAGAGTCAGGGCCTGGTGGAGGACAGGGAGTGCTAACCGGCGGGCCGCTTGCTCGATGGCACGGGCCCGTTGTGGCTGAAATACGCCATTCTTCTTCAGGAATGCAGCCGGGGCTTCTCGTTGCTTCATCGCTTGCTGAAGCTCCAGGGTCATGTTGAGATCCCGGACCAGCACCGCCAGCAACCCCAACGGACTTTCCCCTTCCTGCTGCAATGTGGTGATGACCTTCCGGGCATGGGCGGCCCTTCCGGCCAGAAGGTCTGTAATGACCTCAAAGATATTGAAGCGGGCGCTGTACTGAACGGCTGCTTCCACCACATCCTCATTGATGGTTTTCTCGCTGGCCAGCAGGCTCAGCCGATCCAGCTCCTGGCTCGCCGCCAGGAGGTTGCCTTCAAGTCGTTCGCTCAGCAGGTTCAGTGCTCTCTGGGTCAGTGTCAGCCCCCGCGACCGGGCCCGTTGCTGGAGCCAGCCGGCAAACTTGTCCGGATCCACCGGCCACACAGTGACGTGTATGCCGGCTTTCTGCAGTTGTTTGTACCATTTTCGGCGCGTTTCGGCGGCGTCCAGGCGGGTGCTGATCAGCAGGAGCAGGATATCGTCGGCAGGTTGGGACAACGCGTGCTCGATCACATCGCGGCCGTCACCGAGCTTGCCGTTAGGCAGGTGGATCTCGATGCGACGCCGCTCGGCAAACAGTGACATGGCACCCAGTTCGTCCCGGAGGGCGCCCCAGTTAAGGTGCTGGTCGGCGTGGTAGACCTGGCGGTCGTTGAAGCCTTCTTCCCGGGCCTTTGTTCGGATCCGGTCACAGGCTTCCTGGACAAGCAGTGGCTCATCCCCGGATACCAGGTAGACAGGCGCCAGGGATTTCTCCAGTGCCTGGCCGAGCTGCCCCGGGTTGATCTTCATGGCGACGTTTCGCCGCTGTCTTTTTCGGAGGCGTCGAGGATCTCGTCAATCCGCCGCTGGTCAAAGGGCGCCAGACGGTATCCAATCTGCCTTACGAGGTTGTCGTAAAGCTGCCTTTCGATCTCCTCCCGCTCCCGGCGCTTGGCCAGCACACTGGTAGAGTCGAACCGATAGCTCTGGGAGGCACTCACATCCGTGTCCGGCAGCAGGGGAATACCCTCGCGGGTTTGCAGCATGATACTGACACTCTGGCGTAACTCGTATTCGGCGGCCTCGGCTCGGGCTGAGATAGCGCTGGTGCGCTGGGTCTGGCTGAAATTACCCACAAGGAGCAGGTGCGCCGCGTCTTCACGACTTTCAGACAGGGCCACGTCACCAATGATGAACTGTGACTTCAGCGCCTGGCAAAGGTCTGTGGGGACGCCGGACTGACAGCCCACCCAGAGTGGCTCCAGCGCCGGAGGCACTGGCGATGCGCCCCGAAGCTGAAAACCACAGGCGCTGACCAGTACTGCCACCAGGCCAAGACTGAATGCCGTGCCGAGCTTTCTCATCACCGTCTCCGGATATCAGTTGGCGACTACGTTGACCAGTTTGCCGGGCACTACGATGACCTTGCGTACCGTCTTGCCCTCGGTAAAGCGGGTAACGTTCTCGTGTTCCAGGGCCAGTTTCTCCAGATCGTCCTTGCCGATGCCCGCGGGTACGTCGGCCTTGCCGCGAACCTTGCCGTTCACCTGCAGTACCACCTGAATCTGACTGCGAACCATGGCGCTCTCATCGGCGATTGGCCAGGGTGCATCCACGACTGGCTCCTCATGGCCCATGGCCTGCCAGAGCGTGTGACAGACATGGGGAGCGATGGGCGAGAGCATCAGCACGGCTGCGTCCAGCGCTTCCTGTATGACCGCGCGGTCCTGCTCCTCGGTGGCGTCCAGTCGACCGACTTCATTAAGCAGTTCCATGACCGCTGCAATGGAGGTATTAAAGGTCAGGCGGCGGCTGATATCGTCGCTGACCTTGGCGATGGTTTCGTGGGTCTTGCGGCGCAGGTCACGGCGCGCATCGTTCAGTTGTTCCACATCGATGGCCTGTACCGGACCGCCGGTGGTGTGTTCCCGCACCAGGCGCCACAGGCGCTTGAGAAAACGGTTGGCCCCTTCGACGCCGCTGTCGGACCACTCCAGTGACTGCTCCGGCGGTGCCGCGAACATCATGAACAGACGCACGGTGTCGGCACCGTACTGGTCAATGATTGCCTGGGGGTCAATTCCGTTGTTCTTGGACTTGGACATCTTGGTGACGCCGCCGATTTCTACCGGCTGGCCGTCTTCCCGGTGGATGGCCTTGATCACCTGGCCCTTGCCGTCCCGCTCCACGGTCACGTCAGCCGGAGCGATCCAGCTGGTCTTGCCTGACTCGTCGGTACGGTAGTAGGTCTCTGCCAGCACCATGCCCTGACAGAGCAGGCGGTTGAACGGCTCGGAGCTGTTTACCAGGCCTACGTCCCGCAGCAGTTTGTGGAAGAAGCGGGCGTACAGCAGGTGCAGGATGGCATGTTCGATGCCACCGATGTACTGATCGACAGGGAGCCAGTAGTTGGCTGCGGCCGGGTCCAGCATGCCCTTGTCATAGTTGGGGCTGCAGAAGCGGGCGTAGTACCATGACGACTCCATGAACGTATCGAAGGTGTCTGTTTCCAGGGTGGCTGGCTGGCCGTTGTACTCGGTTTTCGCCCACTCCGGATCGGCCTTGATGGGAGATTGAACGCCATCCATTTCCACGTCTTCCGGCAAGCGTACCGGGAGCCTGTCGTCCGGAACCGGCATTTCAGTGCCGTCGTCCAGGGTCATCATCGGAATCGGTGCGCCCCAGTAGCGCTGGCGGGAAACACCCCAGTCCCGCAGGCGGTAGTTTACGGTGCGCTTGCCAATTCTGTTCTCTTCGAGGTAAGCGGCGATGGCGTCAAAAGCCTCCTCGCTGGTCAGGCCACTGTAGCTGCCTGAGGAAACCAGGGTGCCCTTCTCAGTGAAGGCTTCTTCCTGCACATCCAGCTCGCGACCATCGCTGGCGGCGATAACCTGCTGGATTGGCAGACGGTACTTGCGGGCAAATTCGTGGTCACGCTCGTCGTGAGCCGGTACTGCCATCAGGGCACCCGTGCCATAGTCCATCAGCACAAAGTTCGCGATCCAGATTGGAATTTCTTCCTGGGTCAGTGGGTGAACGGCCTTGTAACCCGTGTCGATACCCTTCTTTTCCATGGTGGCCAGTTCGGCCTCGGCCACCTTGCTGTTGCGGCATTCATCGACAAAGCGAGCGACATCGGAGTGCTCGTCGGCGGCCTTTTTGGCCAAGGGGTGTTCGGCAGCAACGGCCATGTAGGTTACGCCCATCAGGGTGTCAGGGCGAGTAGTGTAGACCGTGAGCCCGTCACCGGCATCCTTGAGGGGGAAGGTCAGCTCAGTGCCCTCGGACTTGCCGATCCAGTTACGCTGCATCGTTTTGACCTGTTCCGGCCAGTCTTCCAGCTGGTCCAGGTCCTTGAGCAACTCTTCGGCGTAATCGGTGATGCGGATGAACCACTGCGGGATCTTCTTCTGTTCCACTACGGCACCAGAGCGCCAGCCGCGGCCATCAACCACCTGTTCATTGGCCAGTACGGTCTGATCCACCGGGTCCCAGTTCACTGTGGACATCTTCTTGTACACCAGGCCCTTTTCATACAGGCGAGCGAAGAACCACTGCTCCCAGCGGTAATAATCAGGGTCACAGGTAGCCAGCTCCCGATTCCAGTCATAACCGAAGCCCAGCTGTTTAAGCTGCTTCTTCATGTAATCGATGTTGGAACGGGTCCACTTGGCCGGCGCGGACTTGTTGGCAATGGCGGCGTTCTCGGCGGGCAGGCCAAACGCATCCCAGCCCATCGGCTGCATGACGTTCTTGCCCTGCATGCGCTGGTAGCGGGAGATGACGTCGCCGATGGTGTAGTTGCGCACATGGCCCATATGCAGCTTGCCGCTGGGGTAGGGGAACATGGACAGGCAGTAGTACTTGGGTTTGCCGGGCTCCTCCTTCACCATGAAGGTGTCGTTGTCTTCCCAGAATTTGCGGGCATTCTGTTCAACATCGCGGGGATTGTATTGCTCGTCCATTCCTGCCATTGCCGTTTGGTACCTTGTGTCGGAAAGAAGCCGCCAGCGGGCTTCGATCAGAAAAATGTTGCCGAAGTGTTGTTAAATTGGCCGGACATTCTAACGTACTGGCGCGGCAACAGGTAGCCTGCCAAACGCCCGGCTTTATGCCACACTGAGTGAAACGACACCGTAAGGAGTGGCCATGACCGACCAGGAACGCAAAGATCAGCCGAAACAGCTTTCCAACCAGGCGCTTGAAGCCTACGACCGTATGCTGGAGCGGGTGGAAAGCCGGCTCGCAGACGCCGAAGAACGCACGCTGGATACCCTGCGGCAGGAGATCGACGATGCGGTAGAGTTCGAAACGGAACTGGAACGCCTGACCCGGGATGAGGCCAGCCTGTTGGCGGCTTACCTGAGGCGGGACCTGGAACACCTGGTCACCTTTGTTGGCGGCACGGGGGAGGGGCTCAGGGAATGGCTGCAACTGGACCTGTCACTACTGGAGCACAAGCTCCAGGACCTGCTGTTCTCCATCGCCGACAAGACGCGGCTGGACACCCTTGAGCTGGACCAGAAGCTGAAGAACGAAGACGTTACCCATTATATGACGGGGGAGGTAGCTACCGCTGGCATGTTCCGTTGCCTGAATTGCGGTCACATGACATGCCTTACCGCAACCAGCCAGTTGGGGCCCTGTGAGGCGTGTGAGAGTCACTATTTTGAGCGGGTAACGGGCCAGTGGCCTCCCGCAACGTGACTTCCCCTGCGGTCCGCTTGCGGGACGCAGGGGAAGGGTAGTAGGCGGATGATCCGCCGGGTCTCAGGCCCGGCGGTTCCGGATGAGGCCCTGGAGCAGGTCGTTGACCGCCCCCGGAATGTCGTCACCACTGTCCGCCTCTACACTGATAGTGGCTACGTCGGTACCCAGGTTGACCGCAACGGCGATCAGGCCATGGGACGCCAGCAACTGGGCCGTGCGACGGCGGTCATCGGCGGTTCCGGCGTTCTCTTCGGTGAGGACCACGGACGTCTTGCCCTGGTCGAACAGTGTTCGCTCTACAGCGATGGCCAGGTCGCCCGCCTTGCGCCCGTTACAGGCGATGATGGCAGGCGTCTGCGCCAGGCGGCGTTGCCGCTCTTCGGCGGTAACCGGGTCGAGGGACTCCACGTCGCTGGCGGTGCCCGCGATCATGCCAGCGCCGATGGTGACGTTGGTCAGACGGTCGATGACGATAAAGCTACCGGTAGCATGGTTGCGCGGGTAGGCATCGAAGGCGACGGGCTGACTCAGGGTGAGCTCGCACAGACCGATTTCGTTCAGGGCCAGTTGTGAGGGGCTGGCGCTCTGTTCCAGGGTGTTTACATCTGTCTGGTGATGAATCTTCTTTACCGTTGCCGAAGTAAAGGTTGGTCCCAGTTTGATGTCATACAGGCGGCCCGTTTCCAGCGGTGCATCGGTCATCCAAACGATATTGGCGTTGAAGCGGTTGCCCACCTCCGGCTCGTCTTCAACTTTCACCAGCATGTCGCCCCGACTGATGTCGATCTCGTCATTCAGGGTCAGGGTAACGGCCTGGTCAATGTAGGCTTCTTCCAGGCTGCCATCGAAGGTCACCACATCCTTTACGGTGCTCTTGCGACGTGAGGGCAGGGCCATGACCTCATCCCCCGGGCGGATCACGCCTGAGGCGATTGTGCCGCAGAAACCGCGGAAATTCAGGTTGGGGCGGGTGACGTACTGTACCGGGAAGCGGAAGTGCTCCAGGTTCTTGTCCCGGGACACCTCTACGGTTTCCAGGATTTCCATCAGGGGCTGGCCGCTGAACCAGGGCGTGTTCTCACTCCGGTTCACCACGTTGTCCCCCTCAAGGGCGGAGATCGGTACGAAGCGGATATCCTTCAGGCCCAGCTTGGCCGCGAAGGCCAGGTAGTCTTCCTTGATCTCGTTGAACCGTTCCTCGCTGAAGTCCACCAGGTCCATCTTGTTAATGGCAACCACAATGTGGCGGATGCCCAGCAGGGACG
Organism: Marinobacter segnicrescens; assembly: GCF_900111555.1. Classification (GTDB taxonomy): domain Bacteria; phylum Pseudomonadota; class Gammaproteobacteria; order Pseudomonadales; family Oleiphilaceae; genus Marinobacter; species Marinobacter segnicrescens. Next base: position 150,554 of record NZ_FOHZ01000003.1, on the reverse strand, counting down.
CGATATAGGAATGCCGGCGGGTCTGTGTCAATACAGCGTAGCGGGCGTCAATCATCAGGATCGCAAGCTGTGCGGTGGACGCGCCGGTGGCCATATTGCGGGTGTACTGCTCGTGACCGGGGGTGTCAGCAATAATGAACTTGCGTTTGTCGGTGCTGAAGTAACGGTAGGCCACGTCAATGGTGATGCCCTGTTCCCGCTCAGCCTGCAGGCCGTCCACCAATAGCGCCAGGTCCAGCTTCTCGCCGGTGGTGCCCATCTTGGCGCTGTCGGTTTTCAGGCTGGCCATGTGATCTTCGTAGATCATCTTGGTGTCGTGGAGCAGGCGGCCAATGAGGGTGCTCTTGCCATCATCCACACTGCCGCACGTCAGCAGGCGCAGCAGTTCCTTGTTCTCGTGTTGCTTCAGGTAGGCCTGAATATCTTCGGCAATCAGATCAGACTGGTGTGACATCTCAGAAGTACCCTTCCCGCTTTTTCTGTTCCATGGAACCGGCAGAATCGTGGTCGATCACGCGGCCCTGACGCTCGGAGCTGGTAGCCAGCAGCATTTCCTGGATGATTTCCGGCAGCGTGTCCGCCTCGGACTCGATGGCACCGGTCAGCGGGTAGCACCCCAGGGTGCGGAACCGGACGGATTTCATCATCGGCTTCTCGCCCTCCCTGAGTGGCATACGGTCGTCGTCCACCATGATCAGGGTGCCGTCCCGCTCCACGACCGGCCGTTTGGCGGCGTAATAGAGAGGGACAATCTCGATGTTTTCCAAGTAGATGTACTGCCAGATATCCAGCTCGGTCCAGTTGGACAGCGGGAACACGCGGATGCTTTCGCCCTTGTTAACCTTGCCGTTGTATATGTTCCACAGCTCCGGGCGCTGGTTCTTGGGGTCCCAGCGGTGGTATTCGTCCCGGAAGGAGTAGACCCGCTCCTTGGCTCGTGATTTCTCCTCGTCCCGGCGGGCACCACCGAAGGCGGCATCAAACTTGTACTTGTCCAGGGCCTGCTTGAGGGACTGGGTCTTCATTACATCGGTATGCTTGGCGCTGCCGTGGGTGAATGGACCGATGCCCTGCTTCACGCCGTCCTCGTTGATGTGGACGATCAGGTCCAGGCCATATTCCTTTACCTTCCGGTCCCGGAAGTCGATCATGTCCCGGAACTTCCAGGTGGTGTCCACGTGCATCAGTGGGAATGGCGGCTTGCCCGGGTAGAAGGCCTTGCGTGCCAGGTGCAGCATGACCGCGGAATCCTTGCCGATGGAGTAGAGCATTACCGGGTTGTCGAACTCTGCGGCGACCTCCCGGATGATGTGGATACTTTCAGCTTCCAGCTGTTTGAGATGGGTCAGGTTGTACGTGGTCATAGTTCAGCTCACCGGGGCATGGCGGAAGCATGCCCAAAACAGGGATAAAGAGGCGTTGTCAGAGGAAGGCTACTATACCAGTGGCGGGTGCTTATAAGAAGGTGAGCTAGTAGAGTTTCCGGCTATAACAATATGCGCAGAGCGGCCAGCCGGTTATAGGCCCCGGGCTGCGTTGTCAGCGGGTTTCAGTGAGTGCCGTCGGTCAGCAGGCGATGGACGTACTGGTCTACGTAGTCAAAACCACGGCCGTCGAAATCAACAAAGCGGATGCCCAGGTGGAACTCGTCCCTGGCCACCCGGCGCAAATGGGCGATATGGCATCGAGCTGACAGGCTAACGGTTTGTTGGGCCAGCACCGGTACCTCGAAGCGGGCGTGGACGTCAATCCAGTCGCCGGGAGCCGGTGGACGCTTGCCCGGGATCAGGGTTGCCGTGACCTCGTTGGTGCAGCGCAGCATCATGCCGGCGCGGGAAAGGTTGCACATTTCGCACTCGATGGGGGGCTGGCCCGGGCGGTTCACGGTCACGGTCAGGGAGACCTCGACCCGTTGCTGGTCACGGAGGTTCGGTTCGGCGGAACGGGGTTTGACCCGCATCGGCTTGGCCGGGGCGGACTCGACGTTGAGCGGCTTTCCCATGGTCATATCCTGTTCGATCGTGTTACCTGTCGTGCCCGAAAATTAGGTAACGGCGCTCTGAAAAACCTGGTGCGCGTCCTGCGTCCTGACAATGGCGTTGCTGTCGATCAGTGCTGTGTGGCGATTTTCCCTCGCCGGTACCAGGCCTCTTTTCGGAGGCTCGGAGAACAAGTCTGTAACTTCGGGCGGAGATTACAGTTTTTATTATCCATCGAGTGTAACTGGTGGTTTAGTGACCAGCAAGAGAGTGTGTCGTGACGGCTGTCATGTTATGAAACATTCGTTTGGACAAGGATTGCACACCTTCTGGTGGCTGGCCCTGGTGAGGTAGAATGCCCGGGTTTCACTTTCTGACCTTGAGCGGCCCCCTGATGACACAGAAAACTCCCGCCACTGGTAGTGGCAAAGTCGGATTTATCAGCCTTGGCTGTCCCAAAGCCCTGGTGGACTCGGAACGCATCCTGACCCAGCTCCGTCTCGACGGCTATGACGTCGTGCCAACCTACGACGATGCCGACATCGTGGTTGTGAACACCTGTGGCTTTATTGATGCGGCCAAGCAGGAGTCCCTGGACGCCATTGGTGAAGCGATCAATGAGAACGGCAAGGTCATTGTCACGGGTTGCATGGGGGTGGACGCTGAAAAGATCCGGGAAACCCATCCCGGTGTGCTGGCAGTTTCGGGTCCCCAGGCTTACGAGGAAGTGGTGGGCGCAGTCCATCAGTATGTCCCCCCAAAAAAGGACCATGATCCCTTCGTGGACCTGGTGCCGCCCCAGGGCATCAAACTGACACCCCGTCACTACGCCTATCTGAAAATCTCTGAAGGCTGCAACCACAGCTGCACCTTCTGCATCATTCCGGACATGCGTGGCAAGCTGGTAAGCCGTCCGATTGGCGATGTCATGGACGAAGCCCAGCGCCTGGTAGATGCCGGGGTGAAAGAGTTGCTGGTAATCTCCCAGGACACCTCAGCCTATGGCGTGGATATCAAGTACCGCACCGGATTCTGGCAAGGCCGGCCGCTGAAAACCCGGATGCAGTCCCTGTGCGAGGCGCTGGGTGAGATGGGCGTCTGGGTACGCCTGCATTACGTCTATCCCTATCCGCACGTAGACGACATCATTCCACTGATGGCGGAGGGCAAGATCCTGCCGTACCTGGATATACCTTTCCAGCACGCCAGCCCAAAAGTGCTGAAGGCCATGAAGCGTCCGGCCCACGACAGCAAAACCCTGGAGCGCATCAGGAAATGGCGGGAAATGTGCCCGGAGCTGACCATTCGCTCCACCTTCATCGTTGGCTTCCCGGGAGAAACCGAGGAAGACTTCCAGTACCTGCTGGACTGGCTGGATGAAGCCCAGCTCGATCGTGTGGGTGCCTTCACCTACAGTCCAGTGGAAGGCGCGAAGGCCAACGACCTGGAAGGTGCGGTTCCGGAAGAGGTAAAAGAGGAGCGCCTGGCGCGGTTTATGGCCAAACAGGCCGAAATCTCCACCGCACGTCTGCAGGCGAAGATTGGCAGCACCATCGATGTGCTCATTGATGAGGTGGATGAGGAAGGTGCCATCGGTCGCTCAAAAGCCGATGCCCCGGAGATCGACGGCATGGTATACCTCAATGGTGAGACCGAACTGCAGCCAGGCCAGATTGTCCAGGCGGTGGTAGAGCATGCTGATGAGCACGATCTTTGGGCTGTGCTGGCCTGACGCGAGGGCCAGGTACCTATAAACGCGAAGCCCCGGTTCTCCGGGGCTTCGTCGTTCCTGCTCAGTCGTTGGTGACCCTGGCGACGATGTCGGCATAGTACTCGTCGAAGTCCTTGAACTGGACGCTGTCACGGCCGCAACAGCGAATGTTGCCGGACTTGATATCGTACACCCAGCCGTGAATCTCGATTTTGCCGGTAGCCAGTTTCGCGGCTACCACCGGGTGAGTGCGCAGGTGCTGGACCTGCTGCTGTACGTTCTCTTCGATGGCTTCGTTGAGGTACTTCGTGTCCAGTGGCTCGTCACCGGCGATACCGTGGCGCTCCCGCACGATTTCCATGGCAGACCGGCAGTGGCTGAGCCATTCCTTGACGTGGGGCAGGCCCTTCAGGGCCGGAATGTCCAGCGCACCCTTGATGGCACCGCAGTCGGTGTGACCGCAGACAATAATGTGCCGCACATGCAGTACTGCCACTGCATATTCAATGGAGGCGGTCATGCCTCCGGTCTCGTTGCTGTGAGGCGGGATCACGTTACCGGCGTTGCGGCAGATAAACAGGTCACCGGGGTTGGAGCCGGTGACCATGTTCGGGTCAATGCGCGAATCGGAGCAGGTAAAGAACAGTACGTCCGGATTCTGGCTATCGGCGAGGGAGCCAAACAGGTCCTTATGCTCCGGATAGACGTTCTTTCTGAAATCGATAACGCCGCGAACAATATGATCCATGGTTTTCCTCCGGCCCTTCAGGCGTCCAGCTTCTTCTGCAGGATTTCATTGAACAGCTTGGGATTGCCCTGACCTTTGGACGCCTTCATCAGGGGCCCCATAAAGCCCCCGAGCATTTTTTTGCGTTTTTTCGGGTCCTCCTCGCTCTGGTACTGGGCCACCTGGTCCGGCATGCCTGCCAGCACCTCGTCCACCATCTTCTCCAGCTCGCCGGTATCTGAAACCTGTTTCAGCCCCTTGGCATCAATAATGGTATCGACGTCGCTGCCGTCGCCTTCCCAGAGCGCCTCGAAGACTTTCTTCGCACCTGCTGAGGAAATGGTGTTATCGGCGATTCGCGTGACCAGCGCGCCCAGTTGTATGCCGCTGACGGGTGAGTCGTTGACGGACCGTTCCTCCGCGTTCAGGCGAGCCGAGAATTCACCGAGAATCCAGTTGGCGGACAGCTTGGCATCCTCCCCGTGTTGGGCCGTTTCCTCGAAGAAGGCGGCCAGCCTGGCGTCTGCAGCCAGCAGGCCGGCATCGTAGTCATTCAGTCCATACTGGTCCATGAAGCGGGCCTTGCGGGCGTCGGGGAGCTCCGGGAGGCTGTTGCGGGCTTCATCGATAAAGGCTTCATCGAGCACCACTGGCAGAAGGTCCGGGCAGGGGAAGTAACGGTAGTCGTTGGCTTCTTCCTTGGTGCGCATGGAGCGGGATTCATCCCGGTCGCCGTTGTACAGGCGGGTTTCCTGCACGATCTCGCCGCCGTCCTCCAGGATGTCCATCTGCCGTTCCACCTCGTGGTGAATGGCCTGTTCCATGAAGCGGAAGGAATTCAGGTTCTTGGTTTCCGTGCGGGTGCCAAGGGTGTCAGAGCCCTTTGGTTTGAGCGAGATATTCACGTCAAAGCGCATGGAGCCCTGGGACATATCGCCATCACAGATGCCCAGGGAGGTCACAATACCGTGAAGCTTTTTGGCAAAGGCAACGGCTTCCTCTGCGTTAGTCATATCCGGTTCGGTGACGACTTCGATCAGAGGGGTTCCGGCCCGGTTCAGGTCTACACCGGTCATGCCATGGAAGTCCTCGTGCAGGGACTTGCCGGCGTCTTCTTCCAGGTGCGCATGGTGGATGCGAACCCGCTTTGATTCACCGTTCTCGAGTTGGATATCCACGTAGCCGGGACCTACGATGGGACGGGCCAGCTGGGTCGTCTGGTAACCCTTGGGCAGGTCCGGGTAGAAGTAGTTCTTTCGCTCAAACACAGACCGGCGCTCGATCTCGGCATTCACCGCCAGGCCAAACATGACCGCGTAGCGGAAAGCCTGCTCGTTGGGTACCGGCAGGGTGCCGGGCATGGCCAGGTCAACGGCATTGGCCTGGGTATTTGGCTCGGCGCCATAGGCGGTGCTGGAGCCGGAAAAGATCTTGGTACGGGTGGCGAGCTGAACATGGATCTCCAGCCCGATGACGATATCCCATTGCATGTGACACTCTCCTCCGTCGGGCTTAGTTAGGCTCGCGCTGGTGCCAGTCGGTCACCTGCTGGAACTGATGGGCGGCGTTGAGCAGCCGGGCTTCGGAGAAATAGTCCCCGATGATCTGCAGGCCAACCGGCAGGCCGTCGATGAAACCGGCCGGGACCGACATGGCCGGCACGCCGGCCAGGTTGACGGCAATGGTAAACACGTCCTCCAGGTACATGGTCACCGGGTCGGTGCTCTTCTCACCCTGGACAAACGCCGGCGACGGGGAGGTCGGGCTCATCAGGACGTCTACCTCCCGGAAGGCGTTGATGAAATCCTGCTGGATCAGGCGGCGGACTTTCTGGGCCTTCAGGTAGTAGGCATCAAAGTAGCCGGCGGAAAGGGCGTAGGTACCCACCAGGATCCGCCGCTCCACCTCATTGCCAAAGCCTTCTGCCCGGGTGCGGGTGTACAGGTCCATCAGGTCCTTCGGGTCTTCACAGCGATAGCCATAGCGAACGCCGTCAAACCGGGACAGGTTGGCGGAGGCTTCCGCCGGGGCGATCACGTAGTATGCGGCTATGGCCAAATTTGCGTGGGGCAGGGACACTTCCTTAACCGTGGCCCCCAGCTTCTCGTATTCTTTTACCGCGTCACGGACCTGTTGCTCCATGGCCGGGCTGAGCTGCTCGGAGAAATACTCCTTTGGTAGCCCGATTTTCAGGCCCTTCAGGGGCTCGTCCAGGGTGGCCGTGTAGTCCGGTACCCCGCGATCCACACAGGTGGAATCTTTCGGGTCGAAGCCGGCCATTACGTTCAGCATCAGGGCGTTGTCTTCTGCCGTGCGGGCCATGGTGCCACCCTGGTCCAGGCTGGAGGCGAACGCGATCATGCCATAACGGGATACCCGGCCATAGGTGGGTTTGAGGCCGGTGACGCCACACAGGGCGGCGGGCTGGCGGATCGAGCCGCCGGTGTCAGTGGCCGTGGCCGCCGGTACCAGGCGTGCGGCTACGGCTGCCGCGGAACCACCGGACGAGCCTCCGGGGACACGCTTGGCGCCCCAGGGGTTGGTTACCGGCCCGAAATAGCTGGATTCGTTGGACGACCCCATGGCAAATTCGTCCATGTTGGTCTTGCCCAGACATACTGCGCCAGCCTTGCGGAAATTGGCGGTAACTGTGGCGTCATAGGGCGGAACGAAGTTTTCCAGCATTTTCGAGCCGCAGGTGGTGCGCACACCCCGGGTGCAGAAGATGTCCTTGTGGGCAAAGGGGACACCGGTCCAGGGTGTCGCGTTACCATTGGCGCGCTGCTCGTCAGCGGCCCTGGCGTCTGCCAGGGCCTGGTCTTCGGTTACGGTAATGAAGCTGTTGTATTTGCCATCTTCACAACGGATGCGATCAAGAAACTGACGGGTCAGTTCGACGCTGGAGACAGTGCCCTGTTCCAGCGCACGGGAAAGTTCGGCTACGGATTTGTTGTGCATGGTGGTTCCTGGGTCGCTGGTCGGTCACTCGATAACGCGGGGGACAAGGTAAAGTCCATTCTCCGTTGCCGGAGCAATGGCCTGGAACTCGGCACGCTGGTCGGTCTCGGTAACTTCGTCCGGCCGCAGGCGCTGGACGGCGTCCAGGGGGTGGGCCAGGGGCTCGACGGACTCGGTATCGGCGGCGCTGAGCTGGTCCACCAGATCCAGGATATTGCCCAGGTCCTTTTCCAGGGCGGACACCTGTGCATCATCCACCTGGATGCGGGCGAGCACCGCAACTTTTTCAATGTCCTTGCGGGAAATGGTCACGCATTGCCTCCGGAATTAATGGAAAAGCGATATGTTAACAGATTCAGAGTTGTGCGCAGTACCCCGGTAAAGCTGTAAAGGCTTGTAACCCGGCGCATCGCGCCTTGCCTGCGGGGGTGCTCACTGCTAAAGTTGCCGCATCATTTCCAGACTGCATTTCTCAGGTTGAAATAACGCGAATGTTGAAACGTATCCGAGGCCTATTCTCCAGCGATCTCTCGATCGATCTTGGTACCGCAAACACCCTTATTTATGTCCGTGAGCGGGGGATCGTGCTGAATGAGCCTTCGGTGGTTGCGATCCGGACCAACAACTCCCAGAAGATGGTTGCCGCCGTCGGCTCCGAGGCGAAGCGAATGCTTGGCCGGACTCCCGGTAACATTACGGCTATCCGTCCCATGAAGGACGGTGTTATCGCCGATTTCGTGGTCACCGAGAAAATGCTGCAGCACTTTATCCACAAGGTGCATGAGAACAGCTTTATTACTCCGAGCCCGCGGGTGCTGGTGTGTGTGCCCAGCAAGTCCACCCAGGTTGAAAAGAAAGCGATTCGTGAATCCGCCCTGGGCGCCGGTGCCCGGGAGGTGTTCCTGATCGAGGAGCCCATGGCGGCAGCGATTGGCGCCGGCCTGCCGGTTGAAGAGGCCAGTGGCTCCATGATCGTCGACATTGGCGGTGGTACCACCGAGATTGCCATCATCTCACTGAACGGCATCGTTTACGCAGAATCCGTGCGGGTTGGCGGCGACAAGTTTGATGAAGCTATTGTCACCTATGTCCGTCGTAACTACGGCAGCCTGATCGGTGATTCTACCGCCGAGCGCATCAAGCACGAGATCGGCTGCGCTTACGAAGGCGTTGAAATCCGGGAGATCGATGTTCGTGGCCGCAACCTGGCGGAAGGTGTTCCCCGGGCGTTCACACTCAACAGCGAAGAGATTCTCGACGCTCTGCAGGAGTCCCTGGCGCAGATCGTCCAGACCGTCAAGAGCGCGCTGGAGCAGTCCCCTCCTGAGCTGGCATCGGATATTGCCGAGCGCGGCATTGTGTTGACCGGTGGCGGCGCCCTGTTGCGGGGCCTGGACAAGCTGATCAGCGAAGAAACCGGCCTGCCGGTGATCATAGCGGAGGATCCCCTGACCTGTGTCGCCCGCGGTGGCGGCAAGGCCCTGGAAGTTATCGACCGTGGCGGAATTGGCATGTTCTCCCAGGAGGGGTGACCGTGATTCCGGGTTCCGGCCTGACTGACTCATGCCCGATACCGCCGCTGGGGTTACGCCCCAGCGGCGGTTGCGTTATCGGGGCAAGGGGGTTGCGCCATTAAGACCATTTTCGTGCAGGGTCCTGTTCCAGGATTCCGTCTGCTTATAGTGCTGGTGTTGTCGGCGGTCCTGATCGTGGCAGATGACCGCTTTGAACGGCTCGAACCCTTGCGCAGTGGTATTGCCAGTGCGCTTGCGCCGGTATTCTGGTTGGGTAACGCCCCGGATCGTTTCGGGGATTGGTTTGCAGGCGTGGTTACCCCCAGGGAAGACCTGCTCAGCGAAAATGAAGCCCTCAAGGCCCGCCTGATGATTCTTGAGCGCCGTGCCCTCAAGTACGGTGCCCTGGCCGCAGAAAACAACCGTTTGCGGGAACTGATGAATGCCTCTGGGGCGCTTGATGACCGGGTCGTGGTCGCCGAGGTTGTCGGGGTGTCCCCGGATCCCTTCTCCCATGAAGTGATCATCAACAAGGGTGCCCGGGATGGTCTGGAAGCCGGTCAGGCAATCCTGGACTCCAATGGCCTGATGGGCCAGGTGCTTTATACCGCGGCGTTTACCTCCCGTGTATTGCTCATTTCTGACAGCAGCCATGCAGTACCGGTAGAAGTCCTGCGGAATGGCCTGAGGGCTATTTTGCTGGGCAATGGTGATATCGGTCAGCTGGAGCTGGTCCATGTGCCGGATACCGCCGATATCCGTGAAGGAGACGTCCTGGTGAGCTCTGGCCTTGGGGGGCGTTTCCCGAAGGGGTATCCGGTGGCTGAAGTCTCCCACATTACCAAGGACCCCGGTGCCCCCTTTGTGACTATTCACGCCACTCCGATGGCCCGGCTGAGCAGAAGCAAGCTGGTGCTGGTGGTGTTCTCTGAGGCCGGGGCGGCTGGTACTGAGGAGCTGTACGACCAGCAGGAAGCCGGCAGCATGGCCCCGGACGCTGGCCCGGAAACCGGCGGAGAGACCAACTGATGCTGTCGATAATCAGTTATCCGGTGATGTTCCTCAGTATCCTGCTGGCGCTGGTCGCAAGTATTTCCCTGTTCCCCCAGGGCTGGTTCGAGTTCCGCCCGGAATGGCTGGCGTTGGTAGTATTCTACTGGACTTATCGGGCACCGGCCCAGTTCGGCATTCTGACAGCTTGGGTGCTGGGTCTCTTGCTGGACGTGCTCGAGGCGACGCCCCTGGGGGTTAACGGGCTCGCCATGGCGGTAGTGGCGTTCCTGGTGCTGACAGTCCACCAGCGCCTGCGAATGTTCCCGCTGATCCAGCAGAGCATAATCGTTTTCCTCCTGGTGGGGATCAACCAGATGCTGGTGCATTTTATCAAACAGATACTGGGAGCAGAGACGCCAGGGTTTGCCTACCTGTGGCCAGCCGTGACCAGTGCCGGGCTGTGGCTGGTGTTATGCCCATTGCTGGACAAACTGAACCTGAAACTCGGCTGACTGTCCTGTCGGAAAACGCATGATGAAACACTCGGTCATACTGGCCTCGGCATCGCCGCGAAGGGCAGACCTTCTCAGGCAGCTTGGGCTATCCTTTGATACACAGCCAGTGGCTATCGATGAAACCCCACGTCCGGGGGAGGAGCCGGAAGCCTATGTGCAGCGGCTGGCCCGGGAGAAGGCCCTCGCTGGCTATCAACAGGCGGGGCAGGCGGAAGCCCTTGTCATCGGCTCCGACACCACTGTGGTGCTGGAACACTGGATCCTGGGTAAGCCTGTGGATCGGGAAGAAGCGAAATCAATGCTTCAGGCCCTGTCAGGCCGCACACACCAGGTAATGACCGGCGTTGCCCTGACGACCAGTGATGGTACAAAGGTATCCGTCAGCACAACCGATGTGGAATTCCGTTCCCTTGATGAACGTGAAATTGACGCCTACTGCGATACGGGCGAGCCCATGGACAAGGCTGGTGCATACGGCATACAGGGCCGCGGCGGCGCCTTTGTGGCATCCATCAAAGGCAGTTACAGTGCAGTTGTAGGGCTGCCCCTGGACGTGACCGCGGGCCTGCTGACAGGGGCAGGTCTGCCGGTCTGGCACTACTGGACATCCAACAACGGAGAATGACATGAGCGAGGAAATCCTGATCAACGTGACCCCGGTGGAAACCAGGGTGGCACTGGTTGAAAACGGGATGCTTCAGGAAGCTTATGTCGAGCGGACAACCCGCAGGGGGATTGTCGGTAATATTTTCAAGGGTAAGGTAGTCCGCGTCTTGCCGGGTATGGAGGCGGCCTTCGTCGACATCGGACTGGAGCGGGCTGCGTTTATCCACGCTTCCGACGTCATGCCATCCACCTCTGCAGGGGATAATGGCGATACCGGGGATGGTCCCAGAACGGTACCGGACATTCGAACGCTGCTACGGGAGGGGCAGTCCCTGGTTGTTCAGGTCACCAAGGATCCCATCGGCACCAAGGGTGCGCGGCTCACTACCCAGCTTTCCATTCCTTCCCGTTACCTGGTGTTCATGCCGGGTGTTCACCACATCGGGATTTCTCAGCGCATCGAGGATGACGATGAGCGGACCCGCCTGAAGGGCATCCTGGAAAGTGCCATCAGCGAGCAGGAAGACTGTGCCGGCGGCTTTATCATCCGGACGGCAGCGGAAGGGGTGTCCGAGGAGGACCTGCTGGCGGACATGGTGTATCTGCAACGCCTGAACCAGTCTATCGTGGACCGGATAGAGCATGTGATGGCGCCGTCCATCATCTACCAGGACTTGCCCCTGTTTATCCGCACCATTCGTGACCTGATCCGGCCTCAAACCGAAAAGGTTCGCATCGATTCGCGGGAAAGCTATCAGCGGGTGATGGATTTTGTTCGTGAATTTGTGTCCGAATTCGAAACCAAGGTGGAGTACTATCCCGGCGAGCGCCCGATCTTTGATCTCTACAGCGTTGAGGATGAAATCCAGAAAGCCCTGAGCCGCAAGGTCCAGCTGAAATCCGGTGGCTATGTGATCATCGACCAGACCGAGGCCATGACCACCATTGATATCAATACCGGAGGGTTTGTCGGCCACCGCAACCTGGAAGAAACCATCTTCAAGACCAACCTTGAGGCCGCGCGGGCCATAAGCCGTCAGCTCCGGCTGAGGAACCTTGGGGGCATCATCATCATCGACTTTATCGATATGGAAGACCCTGAACACCAGCGCCAGGTACATCGGATGCTGGAGAAGATGCTCGAGCGGGACCACGCCAAGACCAAGATTACCGGTGTCTCCGAGCTGGGCCTGGTGGAGATGACCCGCAAGCGCACCACCGAAAGTCTTGGTCAGATTCTGTGTGAGCCCTGTCCCATCTGCGATGGCCGCGGCTTCCTCAAGACGGCCGAGACCGTATGCTATGAAATATTCCGGGAAATCCTGCGGATCAATCGCGCCTATGATGCGGAAAGTTACCTCGTGATGGGGTCACAGAAGGTGGTAGATCGTTTGCTGGATGAGGAGGCTGACAATGTGGCGGACCTGGAAACCTTCATCGAAAAGTCCATTCGTTTCCAGGTTGAACCCTTCTACAGCCAGGAACAGTACGATGTGGTGTTACTCTGAGCACAATGGCCCGGCCAGCGTCCCCCTCTCCTGACCCAGCCCGGGAGTCCGGGGGACGGTCCCTGTCCCGTTTTCTGCTGCTGGCCCTGATGTGGCTGTCCATCGCCCTGTTGCTGGTGATCGCTGTGCTGACCAGTTGGGCGAGGTACACCGCCGAGCACGTTGATGATTACCGGCCCCGGCTGGAAGCCTTGCTCAGCCAGCGGCTGGGCCAGGAGGTGTCTATCGAGTCGCTCTCGGCCCGGTGGCAGGGGGCGGATCCGATTTTGCTGGCGGAAGGTCTGCGCATCGCCCACCAGGATGCGCCGGACCGTAGTGCGGTAGCGCTGCAACAGCTGCTGTTGCGCCTGGACGGGCCCAGGTCACTGTTACGCATGGGGCTGGTGTTCCAGCGGATGGAAGCCGACGGCCTGGACCTGGTGGTTGAGCAGGACTCTGACGGGCGCCTTGCCATTGAGGGGCTGACCCTTCCTGAGCCAGGGCCGGGTCTGAGCGGAGAGCCCCTGGAGAGAGAACAGTGGCTGGAGCCGCGACGCTGGCTGGATGAACTGACGGCCAGGATCTCTGACCCACACATTCGTCTTACCCATCTTACCGTCGGCCTGAAGACGCCAGACGCTGACACGGTGTTCCTGGACGTTCCACAGCTGGACCTGGCTTACGGTAATCAGCGGATGTCTGCCTCTGGCCGTGCCATGCGCCAGGGTACGCTCGAGCAACTGGCCACGTTTTCGGTTACGGGCCAGGACCTGTTTGACGGCCGCTTTACGGGCCAGGTCTGGGCGGAGTTGACTCCGGGTGCCTTCTTTGAAGGACTCACTCGGGGACTTCAGTGGCGCGGCTTCGAGATTCGTGAGCTTAACGCCGATGCCCGCACCTGGCTAAGCTTCCAGAATGGCCAGTTAGAGCGCCTGAACGGTCAGCTTGAGGTGCACCGGGTGCAGCTGGATAGCGAGCTGGATACCCTGGCCCCCCTGCGAGGGCTGTCTGCCCGGATTGGCTGGCGGCGCACCGACGGTGGCGGCAGCTTCCACGTCAAGGAGCTGGGTTGGCGTTGGCAGGAGGACCAGGTGACCGGTGTGGAGGGACGAATTGACTATGATCGCCTGGCGTTCCACGTCAGGGCGCCCAGGGTAGCGGTAGGTCCCCTGGCTCGGCTGGCTGTGGCTTCGGAGCTGTTGCCAGCCCGGGCCCAGTACCACCTTGCTGCACTCGCTCCTGAAGGTGATCTGTCGGCTTTCGATCTGGAGATCCCCCGTAAACTGCCTGAGGAATTCCACCTGTCCGCCCGCCTTGAAGGTGTATCGGTGCAGCCCCATCAGGGCGCACCCGGTGGCGGCAATGTACAGGGCAGGCTATGGCTCAATCGCCATGGCGGGCAGGTGGGGGTCGACGGTGAGGATACGACCCTGCACTTTCCGGAACTCTTCGCTGGCCCCTGGGCTTTCGGCCGGGCGTCCGGCCAGGTTGGGTGGCGCCTGGACGGGGGGATCACCCGGGTTTTCGCCCGTGACCTGCAGATGACCTACCAGGACCGGACCCGTCTCGAAGGCGCCTTTGATCTCCGTCTGGACCGTTACGGGGAGGATAACCTGGGCCTGAAGGTATCGGTCGAGAATGGCGTGGCCAATATGCTGGCGGACTTTGTTCCGGTGGGTGCCGTCGATCCGGAACTCTATGACTGGCTGACAACGGCTATCCTCGAGGGTGATATTACCCGCGGCGAGTTCTACGGGCATGGCCAGATCGGCAAGGACACGCCCCGGTTCGCCTTCAGCACGGCCATGGAATACGAATTCCGGAACGGGCGCATCGCCTACGATCCCGCGTGGCCTGAGGTTACCGATGCCAATGGCCGCGTCCGTATCCACAATGGCCGTACCCATGTGGAGTTGGACCAGGCACAAACCGGTGGCCTGTCACTACCGCAAGCTGAAGTGGTTGTCAGCCCCGAGGAAGCTTCGCCAGTGGTCAGTGTTACGACCCGGGCTGCTGTCGATGGTCAACGGATTGCCTACTGGCTGGCGGAAACCCCGCTGGGAGAGATGGCCGGTGGGGCCGGGGAGGCCCTCTCGGTGTCTGGTGATTATGACGTAGACCTGTCGTTGCGGTTTCCGCTCGGTCCCGACCCTGATGTTGACGTGGATGCCCGTGTCCGCACCAGTAACGGAGAGGTTTACTACCCGGCAGCAGATCTGCGCTGGCAGGGAATCAGTGGCGATCTTTCCTATAGCTCGGTCGGAGGGTTCTCAGACGATCCCCTGAGCGCCCGCTTCCTTGGTCAGCCCGTAACGATCAAGCTGGCCGGCAATGGCGGCAACAAAGGCCTGACCATCAGCCAGACCGGGCAGACCGATGTGGCCACCCTGGCCGCAAGGCTGCTACCGGAAGGCCAGGTTATCAACGGCATCGAAGGGCGACTGCCATATGGGGCAACCCTTGATTTCTCATCCGGCGTCCCGGCCCGCTTGTTGATTAATGCCAGCAGTGCCGGTCTCTGGTCGGACTGGCCCACCCCGCTGGGGCGGGAAGCGGGCCCGGAAGAACGCATCGAGGCCCTGGTCCGCTGGCCGGACGGTGACCGTGTGCAAATCGAAGGGCGTTGGGGAGAGCGATTATCTGTGGCACTGGAATGGCGCCAACAGGGCTTCTTTAATGGCCAGGTGGTTGTAGGCGGAATTGGTGCCTACCTGCCGGAAGAGGCAGGCCTGGTGGTCAGGGCGAATGTGGATCGATTTGTCCCCGGAGAATGGCAATCCTGGTTTGACCAGATAATGGCTAACTCCGGTGCAGGAGGTCGCGGAACGGGCAGCCAGTCGGCCGGTTCCGGTTTTGACTGGCTCACGCGGGTAGAAGTGTCCATGGAGGAACTGGTTCTGGGCGACCACGCACTGCCAGGGGTGACCGCAACGCTGACCCCTGAGCCGGGCGGTTGGCTGCTGACTACGGACTCCTATCGGGCTACCGGGGTGGTTCGTATCCCTGCCGACGGCAAGCCGGTCCTGGTGGACCTGGAAAGACTGCGGCTGGCACGTTCCGACGATGATGCTGCTGACGAGGCTGCGCCCCTGTTGACTCCCACAGAGCAGCTTGAGACGTTCCGTAATATGGCTGCCGGACAATGGCCCGAAGTGGATGTGCGCATCGGCTCGCTGTGGCTGGGTGACGATCCCGCCGGGGCCTGGTCATTCCTGCTGTCTCCCTCCCCGGACCAGGTGACGCTTCAGGATCTTCAGGGCCAGATCGGTTCAATGGCCTTTGATGGCCGGGTCCGTTGGGGAGTAACCTCAGGCGAGGAAGCAACGGTGCTGCAGGGCGTGCTGGAGGGCGGCAACCTGCAGGACGCAGCGACCCTGTTGGGCATGGAGGCGCCCCTGACCAGTGAAAGCTCGGTCATTGATCTTGGCCTTTCCTGGCCGGGGCGGCCGGATCAGTTCGCCGTCGGACGCCTTAATGGTGAGTTCAGTCTTCGCCTGGAAGATGGTGTCATTCTTGAAAATAACGATACTGCGCAACTGTTCCGCCTGTTCAACCTGCTCAATACCGACACGTTGCAGCGACGGCTGACCTTCGATTTCTCCGATCTATACGAGGCCGGGGTGGCCTTTGATGCCATCTCCGGCCAGGGAACCCTGAAGCAGGGTACCCTGAGCTGGAATCCGGATCTCCAGCTGGCGGGCCCTTCAGGTGCCCTGCGAATGTCCGGTTCCACGAACCTTGCAAACCGTACGCTGGACATGCGGCTGGTAGTGATCCTGCCCCTCACCCAGAACCTGCCACTGGCGGCGATCCTCATGGGGGCATCACCTCCCGTTGGCGGTGCGCTGTTTGTGTTGGACAAACTGCTGGGGGAGCCATTGAGTAAACTGACCAGTGCAACCTATAGTGTCGGTGGCACCTGGGACGATCCCGAGGTCAACCTGCGCAATATCTTTGACGCCGGCAACCAGGACTGAGGGTTCCGAAGGACCGCTATCCGATCGAAATCCTGCACCAGGAGGACGCTATGCCCAAGACAATGGTCGCCGCTATCCAGATGGTCAGCACCCATGATATTGATGACAACCTGCACCAGGCTTCCCTGTTGCTGGCCCAGGCTGGCAAGCAGGGGGCGAGGGTAGCCGTGCTGCCGGAAAACTTTGCCGTGCTGGATACTGCGAATATGCCGGTCCATGGTGGCCGGGAGGTCAGCGTCGATGGCCCGATTCGCCGCTTTCTTTCTGAGCAGGCCCGCAAGCACGGTATCTGGATCGTTGGTGGGTCGCTACCCATTGCGGCCAGGCCTGATGGTAGCCCCCTGGCGAGCAGGGTGAGGGCAAGTTGTATTGTGGTGGATGACAGCGGTGTCGAGGTCGCCCGATACGACAAGGTCCACCTGTTTGATGCCATGGTGGAGGACAGTCAGGGGCAATACCGTGAATCGGATACCTTTGAGCCTGGTGAGCAGCTGGTGACCGTGGATACACCCGCCGGACGGCTGGGCCTGGCGATCTGTTACGACTTGCGGTTCCCGGAGATTTTCCGGCAACTACGGGAGCAGCAGGTGGACTGGATAACCCTGCCAAGCGCCTTTACCTGGCAGACCGGCGACGCCCACTGGCATCCGCTGATTCGTGCCCGGGCCATTGAGAACCAGGTATGGATGGTCGCGCCGGGGCAGGGTGGTCAAAACAGCGAGCGGCGCCGGACCTATGGTCACTCGATGGTTGTGGACCCATGGGGCAAGGTGGTGAAAGAACTTGCCGAAGGCGCTGGCGTGATCACGGCAGAGCTTAATATGGACTATCTGCAGGAAGTGCGCCAGCGGATGCCGGTATGGGAGCACCGCCGGCTCTGACGTTTTCAGGCGGATTTTTCGGATTCGTCGATACACTCCCGCAAATAACGGAACAGCTTCCTGGCCTGGCCGGTATTCTTGCCGGTCTTGATGTCCTTCTGGGCGTTTCGCAGCAGGTTACGCAGGTGCTGCACATCGGTGGCAGGGCATTGCTCAACGAATCCTGATACCGCGGGGTTGCCCTCCTCGATCAGGCGGTCGCGCCAACGTTCGGCCAGGTGGTGACGACGAGTGTGCTCCTCACTGCCTGCGTCAAAGGCCTCTACCGCCCGGCGCAGGGCCTCCGGATCTACTTCGTTGCGAATGACCTTGCCCACGTACTGGAGGTGCCGGCGGCGAGCCTCGTGCTGGTGGATCCGCCGGGATTCCACGATGGCCGCTTTCAGCGTTTCACTCATGGGCAGGCCCGTGAGCTGGTCATCACTGAGGTCCATCATGCGCTTACCCAGATCCTGGAGAGCGTGCATTTCACGCTTCAACTGGGATTTGCTCTTGATGGACTCGTCGTCCTCCGGAACCCGGTTATCTTCCTGTTTGCTCACGGCTTACTCGCCCTCGCCAAAATAGTCGTTGATCAGTGCCTCGAGGGCAGCAATCGCCTGTTGCTCGTCCGGCCCCTCGGCCACCAGTTCTACCTCTGTTCCCTGACTCGCTGCCAGCATCATCACGGGCATGATGCTCTTGGCATCCACCTGGCGGTTGCCCTTGACCAGTTCCACGCGGCTGTCGTACCGGGACGCGGTTTCGACGAGTTTCGCCGCAGCGCGGGCGTGTAGCCCAAGTTTGTTAATGATGGTGACGGACTGGCGAATCATGGGTTACCACGGTGTTGCGGGTTCAGGTGAGGCAACTCCGTGTGCCGGGTCTGAACCTGGTTGTAGGATTTGCTGAAATAACGGGACAGCTGTTCGCAGACGTACACCGAACGATGCTGGCCGCCGGTGCAGCCAATGGAGATGGTCATATAACTGCGGTTGCTGTTGCTGAACTGGGGCAGCCAGGTTTCCAGGAACCGGGTCAGGTCGTCGATCATCCGGTTGGTCATCGGGTCCGATCCCAGGAAGTCGATCACCGGCTGGTCGACGCCGGTGAAACGGCGCAGCTGGGGATCCCAGTAGGGATTGGGCAGGCAGCGCACATCCAGCACGTAATCAGAGTCCACCGGTACCCCGTGTTTGAAACCGAAAGACTGGAACAGCAGGGCCAGGTCCTGCTCGCTCCGGCCGATAATGCGCTGCTTGACGGTATCCCGTAACTCGTACATGGACAGCTCGGTCGTGTCCAGGTAGAGGTCTGCCAGCTGGGCAATAGGTTCCAGTAATTTCTTTTCGTACCGTATGGCCTCAGTCAGGGAAGTCTGGTCGTCGCTGAGGGGGTGTTTGCGACGGGTGGCGTGGAAACGTTGCAGCAGCGACTGCTCGGTGGCATCCAGGTAGATAATTTCGGTCACGATGCCAGCTTCCATCAGGCGCTGATGGATCGCTTCGAAGTTGGCAATCTCATTGGACAGGTTGCGGGCATCGATACTGACCGCGATATTTTCCAGGCGGCTGCCGGAGGTTCCGGCCATTGCCTCGGTGGTCAGCGGGAACAGCAGGCCAATGGGCAGGTTGTCGATGCAGTAGAAGCCCAGGTCTTCAAGCACGTGGAGTGCGGTACTCTTGCCGGAACCGGAGCGGCCGCTAACGATGATCAGTTTCATGGGACTGGTCCTCTGGTAGCTTTGCCGAAGCCGTTGTGGGCGTCGGGCGACATCCGGACCGGATCAGCGGTTTCCGGTCATCTTCTGATAGAGCCCGTCATTGCTGGTGCAGGCCCGCAGGGCATCGCAGAAACTACGGTCATTGAACTGTTCGGCCAACTGGCTCAGCAGTTCGAGGTGTTCAGAGGTGGCTTCCCGGGGCACGATCAGTGTAAACAACAGGTCTACCGGCTGGTTGTCAATGGCGTCAAA
Organism: Marinobacter segnicrescens; assembly: GCF_900111555.1. Classification (GTDB taxonomy): domain Bacteria; phylum Pseudomonadota; class Gammaproteobacteria; order Pseudomonadales; family Oleiphilaceae; genus Marinobacter; species Marinobacter segnicrescens. The sequence continues at coordinate 131,252 of NZ_FOHZ01000003.1, read as the reverse complement.
GGCCACGCCTTCTTCCAGCGTTACCAGTGCTCCCACAACCCGGGTGCAACCATCCAGACGACAGTGTGGAATGGCAATACCCTGACCAATACCAGTGCTGCCAAGGCGCTCCCGGGCGATCAGGTTGTTGAAGATCTGGGTTTCGTCGAGTTCCGGGTACTGGCCAGCCACTTTTTCGGAAATGAACTCCAGAATGCGCTTCTTGCTGGTGCCATTAACACGGCACAGCGTCAGTTCCGGCGCCAGGATGTTGTTGATGGTCAAGGTCGAATCGGTCATGGATTCTCATCGGTCCCGATAAAAAAATGCTGCGGTACGAGGTCGTACCGCAGCGTTGTGAGTCAGATTATAGCCGTTACAGTGTCACAATCGTTAGCGGGCCGTGGCTCCGTGCGCCCGATCAACGTTCTTTTCCTTGTGCTTGAGGATCTGGCGGTCAAGTTTGTCTACCAGTGCATCAATAGCAGCGTACATGTCGTCGTTCTCGGCCTTGGCGTGAATTTCGCCGCCTACGACATGCAGGGTGGCCTCTGCAATCTGACGTACCTTCTCCACTTCCAGCGTCACCTGGCAGTTACTGATGTGATCGAAGTGGCGTTCGAGCTTCTGGAATTTTTCGTTGATGTAATCCTTCAGCGAGGGAGTCAGTTCTACGTGATGACCGGAAATGTTCATTTGCATGGGCTTCTCCTGTTTGTCAGACCCTTTGTTCAGACCAGTCGTTTCCGCTCGTTTGAGGGCGGAATGTGCATGGCTTCACGATACTTGGCTACCGTGCGCCTGGCCACCTTTATGCCCTGCTCTCCCAGCATGGTGGCAATCTTGCTGTCGCTGAGCGGCTTTTTCGGGGTTTCTGCCGCGATCAGTTTGCGGATCATGGCACGAATGGCTGTGGAAGAACATTCGCCGCCCTCCTCCGTGCTTACATGACTCGAGAAGAAATACTTCAGCTCGAAGATGCCACGGGGGGTGTGCATGTATTTTTGCGTGGTGACCCGGGAAATGGTGGATTCGTGCATTTCCACGGCCTGGGCGATGTCCGACAGTATCAGCGGTTTCATCGCTTCTTCCCCATGGTCCAGAAAACCCTGCTGATGTTCAACAATTCGTGTCGCGACCTTTAACAGGGTTTCATTACGACTCTGCAGGCTCTTGATAAACCACTTGGCTTCCTGGAGCTGGTCGCGCAGGTAGGTGTTATCAGCGCTGCTGTCCGCCCGGCGTATAAGCGAAGCATAGCTCGTATTGACGCGAATACGCGGTGCAATTTCCGGGTTCAGCTCCACCCGCCAGCGACCATTGTCCTTGCGAACAATTACATCGGGGATGACATAGTCCGGTTCGGACCGGTCCAGTGCATTGCCGGGGTGGGGGTTGAGGGAGGTGATGACGGCCAGCACATCCCTTAGCTGGTCTTCTTTCAGGCGGCTTCGGCGAAGCAGCTGGGCGTAGTCACGGTTGCCCAGCAGGTTGATGTAGTGGGTGATCACCAGCCGGGCCTTGTCCAGCCAGGGGGTGTCCGGGGGTAACTGGTTAAGTTGTATCAGCAGGCATTCCTGGAGATCCCTGGCGAATACGCCCGGGGGGTCAAAGTGCTGCAGGCGGTGGAGTACTGCCTCCACTTCGTCCAGTTCGACGGGGTCGTCATCGGTTTCGTCTTCCAGGCCGGAATGTATGTCTTCCGGCGTGGCCGTCAGGTAGCCCCGTTCATCCACAGCGTCCAGCAGGGCATGGGCAATGGCGCTGTCTCGCTCGCTCAGTGGAGTCAGGTTGAGCTGCCACTCGAGGTGGTCCCGCAGGGTTTCGGCGGCGGGGTTGCGGCTGTCAAAATCCATGTCGTTGTCGTCATCGCCGCGGGAGGCGGGTGCTGGCGCCGACTGGTAAATGTCATCCCAGGCGGTATCCACTGGCAGGTCATCGGGAATGGTGTCACCGCTGTTGTTCTCTGCCGACCAGTCGGATTCCTCCCAGGTGTTGTCCGCTGCGCTTTCGCCCTCAGAGGCGGACACGGATTCATCGCTGCGCTCGTCCCGCTCGTTGTCCCTCTCGGCATCAGAACTTTCCTGGTCGTCGTCCTCGGAGGTTTCCAGCATGGGGTTGGAGTCCAGTGCCTGCTGGATTTCCTGTTGCAGGTCCAGGGTGGACAGCTGGAGCAGACGGATCGCCTGTTGCAGTTGCGGGGTCATTGTGAGGCTCTGACCCATCTTTAACTGTAAGGAGGCTTTCATCACCATGAGTTCACGTCCATCACCCTTCTGAGGTTACCGATAACATGTGTTAGCCCGAAGTTGTCTGATCCAGCTCAAAAAACTGGCAATATCAGGGAAAAATATCAGTGTTACCGGATACTTGGAATTAACAAGCAAGTTCTTTGCCGAGTGTACCCCCTTGCCGCATTGAAGACAATTGCTGCAACCGGCGTCAGTTTACAGATCGGGGCAGGGCGTACCGGAATCGCCGCCGATCTCAGAGCCTGAATTCATCCCCGAGATAGACGTCTTTGACCTGCTGATTGGCCAGGACTTCTTCCGAGGAACCCGAGGCAATAATGTGTCCACTGCTGACGATATACGCCTTTTCGCAGATATCCAGGGTTTCCCGCACGTTATGATCGGTGATCAGCACACCGATGCCCTTGTCCCGCAAGTGGCGGATAATCTGCTTGATGTCACTCACCGAGATCGGGTCCACGCCGGCAAAGGGTTCATCCAGCAGGATGAAGGCCGGTTCCATCGCCAGGGCTCGGGCTATTTCCACTCTGCGACGCTCCCCGCCGGAGAGGGCCATGCCGGCGCTGTCACGGATGTGGGTAATGTGGAATTCCTGCAGCAGCTCTTCCATTTTTTCTTCCCGCTGGCGCCGGTTCAGGTCCTTGCGGGTTTCCAGTATGGCCATGAGGTTGTCGCTCACGGAGAGCTTGCGGAAAACAGAGGCTTCCTGGGGCAGGTAGCCTATACCCTGACGGGCGCGCCCATGCATGGGCAACGGTGTGATGTCCTTGCCGTCTATACTGATGTGGCCATGGTCCGCCGGCACCAGGCCAACGATCATATAGAAGCAGGTGGTCTTGCCGGCCCCGTTAGGGCCAAGCAGTCCGACGATCTGCCCGCTCTCGATACTCAGGGAGACGTCGATGACGACTTTTTTCTGTTTGTAGCTCTTGGCGAGGTGGTTCGCCTGTAACAATGCCATAGCGAGTGCCGTCAGTTACTGCTGGATGAACTGTTGCCCCTGGGCTGGATCACCATTTCGACCCGGCCGGATCCTTCACCGGTTTCAGTGCGGCCTTCACCGGTGACAATCCGGTTGGCCGTGTCGTAGTTGATGATGGCGCCACGGAACTCGTCTTCCCCCTGCTCAACAACGGCCTCTTGCTCAAAGCGAAGCAGGTTCTCACTGGCGGAGTAATGAATTTCCAGCGCTTCGGCGTGGACGGGGCCCTCGGTTGCGGTTGCAGGCCGGTCGTAAGTGGCCGGGCGGCCCCGGGCGTGGATGCGGTCCAGTCCCTCGCTACCCCTGTAAACGTCGACCCGGTCAGCTGTGAGCAGCACGTCACCTTGGCGAACGTCGACATTGCCCCGGTAAATGGCGGTGCCCTGATTGTCGTCCAGGCGGGCGGAGTCCGCAGTGATCCGGATAGGCTCGTCCGAGTTCATGTCGAAAGCGCCAGCCGGCAGAGCGGCAACCAGCGTTACCAGGACAAGCAGGCAGCGCAGCGGGCTACTGACGGGTTTCATAGATTCCCTCAACGGAGTTCTCCAGTTCCAGCACCCGCTCATCGAGCCAGCCGGTCAGGCCGCGGGCATGGGTGATGTTTCCCGGTGATGTCAGGGTGACCGGGCGATCAGTCGTCGCTGTTCGGGAGGCATTATCAATGCGAAGGTATTCGGTAAGCAAGACAGCATCACCCCCGCCTGTACGACGGATCACTTCCACGTCACCCTCCAGGTCCATCACCTCGGCGGCCATATCATACAGGCCGGTGTTCGCGGTGATCAGCCAGCGCAGGTCTGCCTCATGATCATACAGAGTACCGTCAGGGGCCTCCAGAAAGGCCTCTTTACGGTCATCGAACTGTTCAGTCCGGGGACTGGTGACGACGATTTCGGGTCGCCCGGACGCATCAAAGGAGCGGAAAATACCCTGATTTACAAAGGTGTCTGGCTCGGTTTCGCCCCGCAGGGCAATGGCAGCGGTATCCACAGAGCGGGGGTCATCGCTTTGCCAGAGCATGTAACCGAGCACGACAGCTGCAATGGCCAGGCCCGGATTGCGGACGCGTGGGTGGGCCAGGAAATCCAGCAGACGGATCAGGAGATTGCGATCATCCTGGTCACTCATTCGGTCTCTCCAAGCCAGCGCTGCAGCTCTGAGTCGAGAGTGCCCCGGGCCGCCAGCAGCAGGTCGGTCAGCTCTCGCACCGCGCCATTGCCTCCGGTGGCGTGGGTGCAGTAATCGGCGTGCTGGCGAACAAACCAGTGTGCGTTGGGCACGGTAACGCCAAAGCCTGCATAGCGGATTGCAGCCAGGTCGGGCAGGTCGTCCCCCATATAGGCAATCCCGGACGGCGACACCTGGCGATGGGAGGCGATTTCCTGCAGGGCTGTTACCTTGTCTTCACGTCCCTGGAGTAACATGCCCACCCCCAGGCTTTGCATGCGCCGCTCAGTCAGTGCTGAGGTGCGGCCAGTAATGACCGCGATATCGATGCCCGCTGCCATGGCCTGTTTCATGCCCAGCCCGTCGAGGATATTGAAGGCTTTCAGCTCGTCACCTGTGGCGGAAAACAGCAGTGAGCCATCGGTCATGATGCCGTCTACATCCAGTGCCAACAGGGTAATGCCTGACGCCTTGTCGAGGGCCTCTCTGGGCCAGGCTGGTCTCTGTGTCGCTGCTCCCTGGGTGGTCATCACCATCTCAGATCACCCCCGCCCGCAGCAGGTCGTGCATGTTTAGGGCGCCCACCAGTTGTTCCTCACGATTCAGGACAGGCAGGGCGTTGATTTTGAGTTCCTCCATGACATGCAGTGCTTCTGCGGCCAGCTGGTCATCGTGAATAACGCGGCCGTTACGGGTCATGACATCCCGGATCAGCGTCTTCTGGATATCAATGGAGCGGTCCAGGGTGCGGCGCAGGTCACCGTCAGTAAAAATACCCACCAGCTGACCGTCCTCGTTGACGACGGTGGTCATTCCCAGCCCCTTGAGTGATATCTCCAGCAGGGCCCCGGCCAGGGGCGTGGTGTCCCGGACCCGGGGGATACGGTCGTCGGTATGCATGATGTCGGCGACCCGCAGTAAAAGACGGCGACCGAGGGCGCCCCCGGGGTGGGAGAATGCGAAGTCCTCAGCGCTGAATCCACGGGCCTCGAGCAGTGCGACTGCAAGGGCATCGCCCATCACCAGGGTGGCGGTAGTGCTGGAAGTGGGTGCCAGCCCCAATGGGCAGGCCTCCTTGGCGACGCTGACGTCGAGATTTGCCACTGCCTCCCGGGCGAGTGTTGAGTCCCGGTTGCCGGTCATGCTGATCAGTGGTGCGCCCATGCGCTTCAGCAGGGGCAGTATGGTCAGGACCTCGCCGGTGTTACCGGAATTGGAAATGGCCAGGACCACATCCTGGCTGGTGATCATCCCCAGATCACCGTGGCTGGCTTCCCCGGGATGAACGAAGAAGGAGGGGGTGCCGGTGCTGGCCAGGGTCGCGGCGATCTTGTTGCCGATATGACCGGACTTGCCCATGCCGGTCACCACAACACGGCCCTTGCAGGCCATGATGACTTCGCAGGCCCGGATAAAGTCGTCGTCGATGCGGTCAGAGAGGGCTTCGACCGCCTGGCGCTCAATGTCGATGGCGTTGAGTGCGGCGGCAACAAACGGTTTAGTCATGGGGCTCCTGATTCAGACGCTGTGAGCACAGGGCAGGCCCTGGTTGATAAATCCCGATTATAGGGTGGGAAGTATATCATCAACAGGGGTGGACTGGCGGCAGGGGCCCGGCGCAGCCACCGGTAAATCGACTATTCACAAAGTTTAACGCCCGCAGTCATTGAGCCGCGGGGCAAGTTGGCATAATGTAACGCCAAATTTCCGGTGGTTTCGGGCATGACTGACAGTTCCTACATTCTTCTGGACGATGTTGTATTTACCCGGGGCAGCCGTCGTATCTTCGATGGGGTGTCGCTCGCTGTGCCCCGTGGCCGCATCACCGCCATCATGGGACCCAGCGGCACCGGCAAGACCACATTGCTCAAGCTGATCGGCGGGCAGTTGCGCCCGGACAGCGGCAGTATCCGCGTAAAAGGCCACGATGTGCCGTCCCTCAAGCGCAGGGACCTGTACCGGCTGCGCGAGGATATAGGGATGCTGTTCCAGAGTGGAGCGCTGTTCACCGACCTGAGTGTCTTTGAGAACGTGGCGTTTCCGCTGAGAGTGCACACCAGGCTCCCCGACGACATGATCCGGGATATCGTTCTGATGAAGCTCGAAGCCGTGGGCCTGAGGGGGGCGCGCAACCTGATGCCGGCGGAACTGTCTGGCGGTATGACCCGGAGGGTGGCCCTGGCCCGGAGTATTGCCCTGGACCCGGAGCTGATTCTCTACGATGAGCCCTTCGCCGGGCAGGATCCCATTGCCATGGGTGTGCTGGTCAAGTTGATCCGTGAGCTGAACGCCATCATGGGCCTGACCAGTGTGCTGGTATCCCACGACGTGCCTGAGTCGCTGAGCATTGCCGACTACGCCTGTATTGTTTCCGACGGCAAGGTGATTGGCGAGGGTACCCCGGAAGCATTGAGAAACCACGCCTCGCCCAAGGTCCAGCAATTTCTGCATGGAAATCCGGACGGCCCGGTACCCTTCCATTATCCCGCGCCGGATGCCCGGGCGGACTGGGGTGGCACCGTCGAGGGAGGTGCTGGTCGTGGCTAGTGCGTTGATGAACCGTATTGCCCGTGTGGGGCGCCGGGGCCTGGACACCCTGGCTTCCCTCGGGCGGGCCGGCTTCTTCCTGTGGAGGTCGCTGGTGGGCGCGCCGAACCCTTCGGTGGGTGGCCCTTTGCTGATACAGCAGATCTACAGGATTGGCGTACTTTCCCTGGCGATTGTCATTGTGTCCGGGCTGTTTATTGGCATGGTGCTCGCGCTTCAGGGCTATACCATTCTTACTGATTTCGGTTCTGAAAGCGCCATTGGCCAGATGATCGCGCTCACGCTTTTGCGGGAACTGGGGCCGGTGGTCACCGCCTTGCTGTTTGCCGGCCGGGCCGGGTCGGCGCTGACAGCGGAGATCGGTCTGATGAAGGCAACGGAACAGCTGTCCAGTATGGAAATGATGGGGGTCGACCCTCTGCGCCGGGTCATGGCGCCACGCCTGTGGGCCGGGTTTATTTCCATGCCGTTGCTGGCGCTGATTTTTTCGGTGGTGGGTATCTGGGGCGGTATGCTGGTTGGTGTGGAATGGCTGGGTGTGTTTGAGGGCTCCTACTGGGGCAATATGCAGGCATCTGTGGCATTCGCGGATGACGTGGTCAATGGTGTTATCAAAAGCCTGGTATTCGGTGTCGCCTGCACCTGGATTGCCGTCTATCAGGGCTACGACTGTGTGCCGACGTCCGCGGGCATCAGCGCCGCCACTACCAGAACGGTGGTATTTTCATCCTTGACGGTACTTGGTCTCGACTTCGTCCTGACCGCCGTCATGTTCGGGAGTTTCTGATGGCTCAGAGAACGACAGAGATTATCGTTGGTCTGTTCATCCTGGCCGGTGGCGCAGCGCTGTTGTTCCTGGCGTTGCAGGTGAGCGGGCTGACCTTCAAGCCGGCCGGTGATACCTACACGGTCGACGCCTATTTCAACGACGCCGGCGGGCTGGGGCCCAGGGGGCGGGTTTCCATGGCGGGTGTCCAGGTAGGGCAGATCCGCGAAGTGACGCTTGACCAGGAGACGTTCCAGGCAAGGGTGGTGATGGATATCTCTGCCGCCATCGATTCCATCCCTGCCGATAGCTCAGCGATCATACGTACATCGGGTTTGCTGGGTGAGCAGTATATTGATATCTCCCCGGGCGCTGATATGCAGTCGCTGGCGGATGGAGATACTTTTTACGAAACCCAGTCGGCGCTCAATATTGAGCGCATGATCAGCAATTTCGCCTCCGGTCAGGGTGGCGACTAAGTCAGGAAAGCAACTCAGGAGAAACCCATGACCGCGGTTCGCCACACAGTTCGTCTCACACCTTATACACTGGCGTTGTTTGCCATGGTGCTGGTGTCCGCCTTGCTGGCTCGTCCGGCTGTTGCCAACAACCAGGACCTGGCCAAGTACGTGGATGAGAACACCCAGAAACTGGTAGAGCGCCTGAACGAAGAGAAGGGCCTGTACGAACAGGACCCCGAATCCTTTTACGGTGAGATGGAAGAGGCCCTTACCGGTTTTGTGGATTTTCGCCGGATTGCTGCCCGGGTAATGGGGCGTTACGCGCGCCAGACTACCCCCGAACAGCGGGATGAGTTCGTCGTTCGCTTCAAGCGCAGCCTGTTTGACAGCTATGCCCAGGCGCTGGTGAACAATTCCGACAGTTTCGAGATCGAGGTTCAGCAGGCCGAGATCAACCCCCGCGACGATGATCGCGCGTCGGTGAACCTGCTGGTGACCACCGAGTCAGGTGACCGCTACCAGGTCACCTACTCCATGTATCGCAAGGGCAGTGACAGTGACTGGCTGATGGAAAACGTAATTGTTGAAGGGGTCAACATTGGCCTGGCATTCCGTGACCGGTTTGCCCAGGAAATGGAGGCTCGTCGAGGCGATGTGGATGCCGTCATCGATAACTGGGGCGAGGCAGTGGCTTCCCTCAACCTGGATGACGAAATGGACCAGGGCGCGAATCAGGAATGACGGCCAGTGTCCGTGTCGCCGGTGAGCGCCTCGAGCTCGCCGGCCAGGTGACCGCAGACAACGTAGTGTGTCTGCGGCAGCAGGGTGAAGACTGGCTTTCGCAGCAGTCAGGGCAGTCGGTGGTCACCATTGACCTGTCATCGGTGTCTACAGCCAGTAGCCTGCTGCTGTCGTTATTGCTGTGCTGGCACCGGGCGGCGGCAGCCAGGTCCCAGACCCTCACCTATGAAGGGGCCTCCCCTGACCTGCTTGAACTCTCCCGCCTGAATGGCGTTTCCAGCTGGCTGACCGGCTCCCTATAATCCGGTACAATTCCGCCTTCGTTTCGTAAAACTTTGAGGTTAAACCGCGTATGCAAGCCCAGGACGTTGCCGAACGGGTCCGCCAGGAGCTGCCCGACTGTGAAATTCAGGTCCAGAACGATGGTAACCACTATCTGGTGGTCGCTGTCGGTGACCGCTTCGAAGGCATGTCTCCTGTCAAAAAGCAGCAGCTGATTTACGGGGCCCTTCGGGAGCAGCTGGATGATGGCACAATCCATGCCCTGACCATCCGCGCATTTACCCCGGCCCAGTGGGCAGCCCGTCAGCAGTAACGCCGGCGCACGACAACAGGAATTCGATGTGGACAAATTACTGATCCGGGGTCGTAAGCCGCTCAATGGCGAGATCCGTATTTCCGGTGCCAAGAACTCGGCACTGCCGATCCTTGCCGCCACACTGCTGGCCGACGAGCCGGTAACCGTAGGCAACCTGCCTCACCTGAACGACATTACCACCATGATCGAGCTGCTGGGCCGCATGGGTATCGAGGTGATGATCGACGAGAAGATGAGCGTGCAGGTGAACGCCGGTACCCTCAAGGAAACCGTCGCCCCCTATGAGCTGGTCAAGACCATGCGGGCATCCATCCTTGTATTGGGGCCGCTGGTGGCTCATTTCGGTTCTGCCGAAGTATCCTTGCCTGGCGGTTGTGCCATTGGCAGCCGACCGGTCAACCTGCATATCCACGGCCTTGAGCAGATGGGCGCCGAAGTGCGGGTTGAGAACGGCTACATCCACGCGAAATCCAACGGTCGTCTGAAGGGTGCCCATATCTTCCTGGATACTGTGACGGTGACTGGCACCGAGAACCTGATGATGGCGGCGGCCCTGGCGGATGGCGTCACTATTCTGGAAAACGCTGCCCGTGAGCCGGAGGTAGTGGACCTGGCCGAGTGCCTGATTGCCATGGGAGCAGACATCCGAGGATACGGTACCGCCACGATCGAAATCCATGGGGTGGAACGTCTCCATGGCTGCCATTACGACGTACTGCCTGATCGCGTGGAAACCGGTACCTACCTGGTGGCGGCGGCGGCAACTGGTGGCCGGGTACGGCTGAAAGACACCCGGGAAGACCTGCTCGAAGCGGTATTGCTCAAGCTTGAGGAAGCTGGTGCCCATATCAGTACCGGTAAGGACTGGATCGAGCTGGATATGAAAGGCAACCGACCCAAGGCCGTTTCCCTGCGGACCGCGCCTTATCCGGCTTTCCCCACCGATATGCAGGCCCAGTTCGCCGCCATGAACACGGTGGCGGAAGGTACCGGTACGATTGTTGAGACGGTGTTCGAGAACCGCTTCATGCACATCCAGGAGCTGAGCCGGATGGGCGCAGATATTACCCTCGAGGGTAACGCAGCCATCATCAAGGGGGTGCCCCACCTGACCGGCGCGCCAGTCATGGCGACAGACCTGCGTGCCTCGGCCAGCCTGGTCATTGCCGGCCTGGTGGCCGACGGCGATACCATCGTGGATCGCATCTACCATATCGACCGGGGCTATGAGTGTATTGAAGAGAAGCTCCAGTTGCTGGGCGCGAGTATCCGCCGCATACCGGGGTGAGACGGGCGGCCAAGACATTCGAACCGGACGGATTACCGATGACCGAGACTTCGATTACCATTGCGCTCTCGAAGGGGCGCATACTCGACGAGACCATTCCGTTGTTGCGGGAAGCTGGAATCGAGTTCGTGGACGATATCAGTAAGTCCCGCAAGCTTGTGTTCCCATCCACCGACCCCAATGTACGTTTGCTGATTATCCGCGCGACGGACGTTCCTGCCTACGTCCAGTATGGTGGTGCCGACCTGGGTGTGACCGGCAAGGACGTGCTGATGGAGCACGGGGGTGAGGGGCTCTATGAGCCACTTGACCTGAATATTTCCCGCTGCCGGCTGATGACCGCCGGGGTCAAGGGACAGCCGGCCCCCCAGGGGCGCTTGCGGGTGGCCACCAAGTTCGTGAACCTGGCGCGTCGTTACTACGCGGCCCAGGGACGCCAGGCGGATATCATCAAGCTCTATGGGGCGATGGAGCTGGCGCCGATCCTGGGATTGGCCGATGAGATCGTGGATATTGTGGATACTGGTAATACGCTGAAGGCCAACGGGCTGGAGGCGCGGGACCTGATCGAGAACATCAGTACCCGCCTGATAGCCAACCGGGCGTCCATGAAGATGAAGCACGCCCTGTTGCAGCCCATTATCGAGAAGATGGGGCAGGCTGTAGAGGCTCGCCGGGCTGTTGAAGCCTGAGGTTCCCGTTTACTGACACTTTGTGTTGCTTCCAGGTGATTGTTATGACCGACGTTTCGATGACCCGATTGTCTGCTTCCGATGCAGGTTTTGATGATGCGCTGTCCCGCCTCCTGGCATGGGAAGACAGTGTCGACCATCAGGTGAACGAGTCGGTCCGTCATATTCTCGGTGAGGTGAAGCTGCGGGGCGACCAGGCGGTGCTGGAGTTTACCGCGAAGTTTGATCAGCTCGAAGTGGCGTCCATGGCCGAGCTGGAGATGTCCATCACCCGTATGGAGCAGGCCCTGGAGCGGATTCCGGCGGAGCAGCGGGAAGCCCTGGAGGCGGCGGCTGGGCGAATCCGGGATTACCACCAGCGTCAGAAGCAGGATTCCTGGCAGTATGAGGACGTCGACGGCACGGTGCTGGGGCAGAAGGTGACGCCACTGGACCGGGTCGGCATCTACGTGCCCGGCGGCAAGGCGGCCTATCCCTCTTCGGTGCTGATGAACGCTATTCCCGCCAAGGTGGCAGGGGTATCGGAAGTGGTTATGGTGGTGCCCACACCGGCCGGTGTGGTCAACGACATGGTACTGGCGGCTGCGGTGATTGCCGGGGTTGACCGTGTATTTACCCTGGGTGGGGCGCAGGCTGTCGGTGCGCTGGCTTACGGTACCGAGACAGTACCCGCGGTGGACAAGATCGTGGGTCCGGGAAACATCTTCGTTGCCACTGCCAAGCGTGAGGTGTTCGGTACCGTGGGTATCGATATGATTGCCGGCCCTTCCGAGATCCTGGTGATCTGTGACGGCAAGACCGATCCCGACTGGATTGCCATGGACCTGTTCTCACAGGCGGAGCACGACGAGCAGGCCCAGTCGATTCTGATCAGCCCGGATGGTGCGTTCCTGGACGCAGTGGAAGCAAGTATCCGCAAGCTGCTGCCCACCATGGAGCGGGCCGATATCATTGCCCGTTCATTGTCTGATCGGGGCGCGCTGATCAAGGTAAGGGACCTGGAGGAGGCGGCGAAGGTCTCCAACCGGATTGCACCGGAGCACCTGGAGCTATCCGTTGAAGAGCCCCGGTCGCTGGTGGAGAAGATCCGTCATGCGGGAGCGATCTTCATGGGTCGCTATACCGCTGAAGCTCTCGGGGACTACTGTGCCGGCCCCAACCATGTGCTGCCGACTTCCGGTACCGCCCGGTTTTCATCGCCACTGGGCGTTTATGATTTCCAGAAACGCTCGTCGCTGATTGGCTTTTCGGCCGCCGGTGCTGACCGGATGGGGCGTGTTGCCTCCGTTCTGTCCCGTGGTGAAGGGCTGACCGCCCACGCCCGTTCCGCCGAGTACCGCATCAGGGACGAGGGCTGAGGAGCGACCATGAGCAAGTTCTGGAGTTCCCTGGTCAGTCAGCTCAAGCCGTACGTTCCGGGTGAACAGCCGAAGATGGAACGGCTGGTGAAGCTCAACACCAATGAGAATCCCTACGGTCCCTCGCCCCGGGTGCTGGAGGCGATCCGGGCGCAGCTGGATGAGCGCCTGCGCCTGTATCCGGACCCGGAGAGCGAGCAGTTGTGCTCCGTGATTGCCACCTGTTACGGGGTATCACCGGAGCAGGTGTTCGTCGGTAATGGATCCGACGAGGTGCTGGCCCATATTTTCCAGGGCCTGCTGAAGCAGGATCGACCGATTCTGTTTCCTGACATTACTTATAGCTTCTATCCGGTCTACTGCGGACTGTACGGCGTGGAAAGCCAGCTGGTGCCGCTGACGGGCGATTTTGAGATCGATCCGCAGGACTACCTGGTGCCCAATGGTGGCATTATCTTCCCAAACCCTAACGCACCTACTGGCCGGGCACTGCCATTGGTGGAGGTTGAACGGATCGTGGCAGGTAACCCTGACAGTGTCGTGGTGGTAGACGAGGCCTACGTGGATTTTGGCGCCGAGTCGGCGGTCACACTGGTGGACCGTTACCCGAACCTGCTGGTAAGCCAGACCCTGTCCAAGGCTCGCTCCCTGGCCGGGCTGCGCGTTGGCCTGGCAATAGGTCACCGGGATCTTGTCGAGGCCCTGAATCGCGTCAAGAACAGCTTCAACTCCTATCCCCTGGACCGCCTGGCCCAGGCGGGAGCGGTTGCGGCGTTTGAGGATGAAGCCTGGTTTAACGAAACCCGACAGCGGGTAATGGATGAGCGGGCGCGGGTTACCTTGGCCATGACTGCCATGGGTTTCGAGGTTTTGCCTTCCTCGGCAAACTTCATCTTCGCTCGCCACGCCAGCCAGAAGGGCGCGGACCTGGCGCTCCGTCTCCGCGAGCGGGGCATCATCGTTCGCCATTTCGACAAGCCAAGAATTGATGACTTCCTGAGAATTACCATTGGTACCGCCGAACAGAACGATGAATTGTTGCAGGCCCTGAAAGGTCTGGTGAACTGAGCGTCAGCGGGCGTTCACTGCATGGTCACAGCTCACCGACGGGAGGATTTCATGGCGACACGAAGCGATATCCTGAAAACCCTGGACAACTGGCTGACGCCGGAGAACTTCCAGGATTACTGTCCCAACGGGCTCCAGGTAGAAGGCAGTGAGCAGGTCAGTCGCCTGGTGACCGGCGTAACCGCTTCACAGGCTTTGATTGATGCCGCGGTGGACGCTGGTGCAGACATGGTCCTGGTACATCATGGTTATTTCTGGAAAGGTGAACCCCAGCCCCTCACCGGTATGAAAAAAGCCCGTATCAAGACCCTGCTTGACCACGATGTCAACCTGGTCGCCTACCACCTCCCCCTGGACGATCATCCGGACTACGGGAACAACCGGCAGTTGGCGGATGTGCTTGGTATTGCTGACCCGAGGCCGCTTTCGGGGCTTCTGTGGGAGGGGCAGTTGCCGCAGGCTATGTCGGCAGAGGTATTTGCCAGGCACCTTGAAGAGAGGCTGGAACGAAGGCCGCTCCATGTAGGTGCAGGTCCGGAAGTGATACGGCGCGTCGCCTGGTGCACCGGGGCGGCTCAGGGTTACCTTCCGTTGGCGGTAGAGGCTGGCGTTGATGCCTATATTAGTGGCGAAGCCTCGGAGCCGACGACCCACACGGCGCGGGAATGTGGCATCCACTACTTTGGCGCTGGTCACCATGCCACTGAGCGCTACGGTGTGCAGGCGATCGGAGAGGCGCTGGCCAGGGAGTTCGGGATAGAGCACCAGTTTATCGACTGCGACAACCCGGTATAGGTTTCAGGCAAGCTGGCGGCTCCTCAGTCGTGAAGAGCCGCGCAGGCTGGCATCAGGCCTTTGCCTTTTCTTCATCGGTGAGGCCGTAGCCTTCCGCCAGGGTGCCTTTCTCTTCCGGATCCTTTTTCGGGGCATAGTCCCGCGGGGGTTCCGCTACATCGCCTGACTCGGCGCTGGTGTCTGTCAGACGGGCTCGGCGCTTCTCCTGCTCCAGTTCTTCCAGCCATTCGTCGTCGTTGGCCAGGCGGTTGGCACCACGGGCCATATGGTGGTTTACATCCCGGAAAGCATCGTTGAACCGGCGTAGCAGGTGAGCCGACTCCATGAAGTGCTCGTTCACCTGGGCCTGGTAGCGGGTGTATTCGTTGCGCAGTTCTTCAATCTGTTGCTCGGCACGGCGCTGGCGCAGGGTGGAACCCTGGCTGGAACGGCCAATCAGCAGACCGATGATCAGTCCTGCGGCGAGAGCGGCAACGGCGGCCAGAATCAGGTTTGTCATAGAGTGCTCGTCCTGTTGGAAGTCCTTATGAAAAAGAGTATACCCGTTTAGCACCGGGCCTGCCCATGGGCTGGTGTCCCTGCGAAAGTCTTAATGCCGTCGCGCTCCGTAAAATGGCGGCAACTCCGTAAATCTGCGACAATACCGCGCCGATTTTTCATCCCGATACCTGATCCTGAAAGGGGAAGGCTCTGAATGACACCCTGGGAACGATACCAGCAAGACCTTGAGCGACCGGATTTTGAACGGGATCCGGCGCAGGAAGACGCCGTAAGACGGCTGCAGTCTCTGTACGAGCGACTGGTGGAAGCGGAAAACGAGCGCGCCAGGCCACTGAAGAAGTTTTCCCTGAAAGTCCGTAAAAAGCGGGAAGAGCCGGTCAAGGGCCTCTATTTCTGGGGAGGCGTCGGCCGTGGCAAGACCTATCTCATGGATACCTTCTATGAGTCGCTGCCCTTCGAACGCAAGATGCGGGTCCACTTTCACCGTTTCATGCAACGGGTCCATAATGAACTGAAGCAGCTGAAGGGGGAGAAGAACCCCCTTGAGAAGGTCGCCGCCCGCTTTGCCGATGAGGCCCGGGTAATCTGTTTTGATGAGTTCTTCGTGTCCGACATCGGCGACGCGATGATCCTGGCTACCCTGATGGACGGACTGTTCAGTCGGGGGGTCTCGCTAGTGTGCACTTCCAATATCCAGCCGGACGGTCTCTACAGGGATGGCCTGCAGCGCGCCCGCTTCCTGCCTGCCATTGACCTGGTAAAGAAGTACACCGACGTGGTCAATGTGGATGGTGGCGTGGATTACCGTCTGCGGACCCTTGAACAGGCA
Organism: Marinobacter segnicrescens; assembly: GCF_900111555.1. Taxonomy (GTDB): domain Bacteria; phylum Pseudomonadota; class Gammaproteobacteria; order Pseudomonadales; family Oleiphilaceae; genus Marinobacter; species Marinobacter segnicrescens. Next base: position 115,228 of record NZ_FOHZ01000003.1, on the reverse strand, counting down.
GAGCTTTACCACTCGCCACTGGACGAGCAGGCGGATATCAGCCTCAGGCGGAGCTTTGACAGCCTGGCGGTGGAGGCTGCCAGCCACTCCCTTAACCTGAAAGTGAATGGCCGCAAGTTGCAGGCCAGGGCCCATGCCGATGATGTGGTCTGGTTTGAGTTCCGGGAGCTGTGTGATGGCCCCCGAAGCCAGAATGACTACATCGAGCTGGCCCGGGAGTTCCAGACCATCATAGTGTCGAATGTGCCGGTTTTGGGTCGTGACAAGGACGACCAGGCCCGTCGCTTCATCAATATGATTGACGAGTTCTACGACCGCAACGTCAAGGTGATCATTTCCGCGGAAGCGCCGATCACCGACCTCTATGCCGGCGGTCGCCTGGGCTTTGAGTTTGAGAGGACCGAGTCCCGGCTGCTGGAAATGCAGTCACGGGAGTACCTGGGGGCTCCGCACAAGGCCTGACGTCAGGGCGCCTTTTCAGTTGGCCGATGTTGTATCCGGTGATGTTTGATAGTCAGGCTGGAGGTGCTCTTCCGGGGCTATTGCCAGCTCCAGAAGGCCCTCGATGTTGTCCCGGTGGACGATGATGTCCCGGTACTTCTGGTCGTACCACACCAGGTTGTTGTACCGGATCATGCTGCGAATTTCCCGGATGTATTCCTCGCCTCGTTCCGAGTAGCTGCCCAGACCGGCGGCCAGTTGCACACCGGTGGGATGCTCACCCTTCTCACGAATGGTGGCTCGCAGGTCCCGAAGCGCCCTGTAGCCGGGATGTCGGTTCAGGTTCTGCACGTAGGCCCGCACTGAGTGGTAGGCAGAGCGAAAACTCGCAACTTCGTGGCTGGCTCCTTCAGGGCGGTTGAGCGGCACCAGGCCGCAGCCACGGGAGAAACACCACTGGCCGAAAAGGTTGTTGCCCTGCCGGGCAAAGCGGGAGGTACCCCAGGCCGATTCGTTTGCGGCCTGGGCGAGTACCAGTGAAGGCGGGACGGTATCCAGCCGTCTCAACAGCAAACGGAACATCTCATCACTACCATTGTCTTCGTCCACCCGCAGTCGTTCGGCCTGGGCTGCGAGCCAGTCCCTGTCGGCATCATCAAGTGACTCCTTGGCCTGAAGTGCCTGAAGATGCTGACGTTCCAGCAATATCCGGCTGTTAACCAGCACGGTACGGCTATAGAGGTAGGAGAAGAAGGCGGCCTTTTTCTCGGTGACATCCTGGTAGAGGTCGAAGTTGGGCAGGGGTTCAAGAATCCAGTCCGGCAGGTCTGGCAAGGAGGCTAGCTCGATATCGTCGTCCGGAGCGGTGCGGTCCAGGGGAGGGGGAGAGTACAGTGTGCCCCAGAGCGCTACCGCCGCCAGGGGCACAAACAACATCAGACTTCTCAAACCTGCAGACATTCGAATCCTCGCAGCTGGTTCCGGTAATCGGGAGTGTACCAGTGACTACGAGGATAATTCTGTTCAGGTTTGTATCAGAAGAAAATCTTGATGCCAGCCAGGACGCCTTCATCCAGGTTGATATCACCGTTGCTGTTATCCAGGTCGGTGTTAATGTACCGGTAACCGGCAAAGACATCCGCGTTGCGGATAACGCGATAGCTGGCACGAAGTTCCAGGTTCGTCAGGTCATCGGAGTCGCCAAACGACAGGATGCTGGGCGCATAGTGAGCGCTGCCGGTGAAGGACAGGCCCGGAACGTTGGGGATATTCACGGTGGCAAAGCCGCCGATACCCACCGCGCCGCCATCCAGGTCATCGTCGTCGTCCCACGCAAGGCCGCGGAAACCGATGCCGGCTGTTGTGGGCAGATTGCCCAACGCCGTGCGCCCCTGGGCGTGGAAGTCGCCGTTGATCAGGTGGCGGCTGCCTTCATGATAGGTATAGCCTGCGCCTGCCTGGATGTCCGAGCGGGCGTCAAAGAAATTCATCTGACCCTTTACGGACTCATTGGTCAGGCTGAAGTCTGCATCGGCGGCAATGGCTGGCGCTGCCACCAGGGAGAGGGCGACAGGCAGGGCAATGGCAGAAGTCCTGAACAGCATGATGGGATACCTCTGAAAGTTGGTTGTATCATTCTTCTCGGATCACGTCAGTTACGCTTCCGCATACTACCGACGGTGCTGGTGGTGCTCAACTTAAACTCCGTTCAGCCGGCGGACGATTCAGTGGGGCTTGTCTGAGCCCTGCTGTTGCAGTGAGTCCAGCAGATCGTCTTCCGATACCGGCTGCTGGGAGGGGATACGGTAGTCTTCGCTGGCCCAGGCGCCGAGGTCGATCAGGCGGCAACGGTCGGAGCAGAACGGACGATGAGGGTTCTTGTCGTTCCACTCAACGGGTTTCTTGCAGGTGGGGCAATCTACTTGCATCAGGTTTCTCGCGCGGTTTCCGGTTTGTGTTCCGCGCAGTATTGTTCCAGAACTGCCCTCAGCATGTCGATGTTAACCGGCTTGGCCACGAAGATGTCCATGCCTGCCTGGCGGCTGTGCTCTTCGTCCTGCTCCATGGCGCTGGCTGTCAGGGCGACCACCGGTGTGTGCTCCGCTCCGCTCCGGGCTTCCTGTGCCCGTAACTGCCGCGTGGCTTCGTAGCCATCAAGCCGGGGCATCATGCAGTCCATGAAGATCAGGTCGAAGCTGCCTTGCTGCCAGGCCTCCAGGGCCTGTTGGCCATCGGTCGCAGTGGTTACCTGGCAACCCAGTTTTTCCAGTAATCGTTGTGTCAGCGCCCGGTTAACCGGGTTGTCCTCGGCCAGCAAGACCTGCATCGGGCCGCAGGGTAGCGGAGCTGGCACGGGCAGGGGCGGCATCGGTTTCTGCAACGAGAAGCGGGTCAGGAAGCGGCGATCACCCTGATCCGCATCCTCGAATAACTGGTTAAGCATGGGCGCCAGCCGGGATTCTCGCAGCGCCTTGCTGAGGAAGGCGTCAGCCCCGGCTTCCCGGAAATGTTCGCCATCGCCCCGCTGGGGGTTGGCGGAGAGGACAAAGATTCGGGTGTCCTGCCATGCCGGGTTCTCGCGGATCTTGCGGCAAAGGAGATCGCTCTCCATGTCCGGGACAAAGCCGTCCAGTATGACGGCGTCAAAGGGCGTGCCAGCTTCGCCGGCGGTGGTCAGGGTGGCCAGTACCTCAGCGCCGGAGCGTACAGCTTCGATATCGACCTCCAGCCGCGCGAGCATCTCCAGGGTGATTTTCCTGGACAGCGCATAGGAATCAACCACCAGGATACGGCGCCCCCGGACATGGCCAAGGCTGGTACGGCTTCTGGGGGCGTCCTGGCTGGCTTCCGCCAGGGACAGTTCTGCCCAGAAGGTTGAACCCTCGCCGGGGGTGCTTTCCACGTCCAGGTGGCCATCCATCAGGCTGACAAGTTGCCGGCAAATGGTCAGCCCGAGGCCGGCACCTGGCAACTGGCGCCGGGCCCGGACGTCGAACTGGACATAGGGCTCGAAAATCAGTGGCAGGTTTTCCGCGCTGATCCCGGTGCCGGTATCCTCCACCGACAACCGCACCTGGGATCGGCCACCCTTGCGCCCAAGCACTTCCGCACTGATCAGGACGTGGCCTGAATCGGTATAGATGATGGCGTTCGACGTCAGGTTGAGCAGTATCTGCCGAATGCGGATCGGGTCTCCCACGACTTGGGCGGGGAGGCTGTCATCCACTCTCAGCTCCAGCGCCAGGCCCTTTTCCCGCGCCCTGGGACCAAGCATGCTGATCAGGTCATGGAGGGTTTCGCGCAGATCGAACGGGATTTCATCCAGCTCAAGTTTGCCGGCCTCGATGCTGGAAATATCGAGCAAATCGTTAATGATGGCAGACAGGCCTTCTGCCGCGTTCAGCAGGGTGTCAACGTAATCCCTCTGCTCCTGGTCCATTCGCGTGTCCTGCAACAGACTGCCATAGCCCAGCACCGATTGCAGGGGTATCCGCAACTCGTGACTCAGGTTGGCCAGGAAGAGGTTCTTGGCGTGGTTGGCGCGAACCGCCTCGTCCCGCTCGTCCATGGATTGTCGGCTGGCCTGGCGCAGGTCCCGGGTTTCCTCGAGAAGGCGTTCCCGCATCTGGTTCAGGGCCTGTTCCATCTCGCTGAGCTCGTCCGGTCGTGACGGTGGCCTACGTTGCAGGCGCAGGGGTTCGATCAGGGCATCCAGGTTGAGCCGGGTGGTATAGGCGGCCATGGCCTCCAGGTGGCGGGACAGCATGAAGCGCACAATAACCAGCAGGCCAAGGGTGCCCAGCATGACCACGATGGACTGGAACAGCAGCAGGGTGAGCGCCCGGTCCCGTACCGCAGTCTGGACCTGGTCGGATGATGAGGTCAGCACGAGCCGGCCGTGCATATTCCGGCCCATCGTGACCACCCATTCCGTTTGAACGTGACCGCCTGTTCCGGGCGATCGTGACCGCTCATTCCGTTTTATCGTGACCGATTTCGGGTCGTTTTCCGGAATCGCCGGTCACGATGCCGGAATCATCGGTCACGTTCCTCCGGAATCACTGCCAAAGCGCTGGAATTCTTCAATTTTATCCGGCATACCACTTCCTTTTTCATCACGAGGAAGGGCGGATGCCGGCAGCGAGGATTTCCATGCGACAAATCATCGAGGTCTTGCGCCTCAAGTACGAAGCGGGCCTGAGCCATGACCGCATTGCCCGCGCCTGTGGCCTTTCCAAGGGTGTGGTCGGTAAATACGTCAGCCTGGCCACCGCTCAAGGCATCACCTGGCCGTTGCCGGAAGGCACGGACGAAGCGCGGCTGGAAGCCCAGCTGTTCCCGGCCAAAACGCCGCCTTCACGCTTTGCCGAGCCCGACTACTTCCAGGTCCATCAGGAGCTGAAGACCAAGGGCGTCACCCTGCAACTGCTGTGGGCCGAGTACGTGGAGCGCCACGGCGATAAGGCCCGCCGGTACAGCCAGTTCTGCCACCACTACCGGCTCTGGCGCGGCCGGCAGCGGCGCGGCATGCGCCAGGTCCATCGGGCCGGTGAGAAGATCTTTATCGACTACTGCGGTCCCACGGTTCCCGTGGTGGATCGTAGCACCGGCGAGATGCGCAAGGCCCAGGTCTTTGTGGCCGTGCTGGGCGCGTCCAGTTACACCTTCGCCGAGGCCACCTGGAGCCAGTCCCTGCCGGACTGGATCGCCTCTCACCAGCGGATGCTGGCGTTCTATGGTGGCGTGCCGGAACTGCTGGTTCCGGACAACCTCAAGGCAGCGGTCACCAAGGCAGACCGATACACGCCCCAGATCAACGAGACCTACGCGGAGCTGGCCGCCCATTACCAGACGGCGGTATTACCGGCACGCCCCTACAAGCCCAAGGACAAAGCGAAGGCCGAAGCCGCTGTGCTGCTGGTTGAGCGCTGGATCCTGGCCCGGTTACGACATCAGACGTTCTTCTCCCTGGCCGAGCTAAATGCAGCCATCACCGGGCTGTTACCGGCCCTAAACAAGCGCCCGTTCCAGGGGCGCTCCGAGAGCCGCCAAAGCCTGTTCGAGGCACTGGACCGACCCGCGCTCAGGCCGCTCCCCGCAACGCCCTACGTCTACGCCGAGTGGCGCAAGGCACGACCGGGCATCGACTACCACATCGAGATCGACAAACGGCTGTACAGCGTGCCTCACGCACTCGTGGGCGTGAAGCTGGATGTTCGGGTGACCGATACGTCCGTGGAGGTGATGCACAAGGGCCAGCGGGTCGCCCTTCATTCCCGTCACGGCAAGGGCCGCTTCGTCACCCTGACCGAGCATATGCCCAAGTCCCATCAGGCCCACCAGAACTGGTCACCGGGCCGCTTCCTGAACTGGGCCACGGACATCGGCCCCGCCACGCTCGACGTGGTGCAGCGCCAGCTCAAGGATCGTCCTCATCCCGAACATGGCTACCGGGCCTGCCTGGGGCTGTTGAACCTGAGTCGACGTTACAGCCGTGATCGGCTGGAGCAAGCCTGTGCCCGGGCGTTGTCCATCAACTCGGCCAGCTACCAGAGCATCACCTCGATCCTGAAGCAGGGTCTGGATCAGTTGCCTCTGCCACTGACCGAGGAAGAACCGGAACTGGCCGATCTGCCCGTTCACACCAACGTTCGCGGCCCCCGCTACTACCACTGATCCCGGAGACACTGATGTTGACTCAAAACACCCTCGATACCCTGCGCCAGCTCAAGCTGACCGGCATGTGCGATGCCCTGGAACAACAACGGGCACAGCCCGACACCCACGACCTGGCGTTCGAGGAACGCCTGGCCTTGCTGATCGACCGGGAGGTGCTACATCGTGAAAATCGACGTCTGGATCGGCTGCTGAAGGCGGCCCGGTTGCGGGTCCCTGCCTGCGTGGAAGACGTCGATTACCGCCACCCGAGAGGGCTGGAGCGCTCCCGTATGGCGGGGCTGGCCAGCTGTGACTGGATCCGCCAATCCCTGAACCTGTGCATCACCGGCCCGACCGGTTGCGGCAAGACCTGGCTGGCCTGCGCCCTGGGCAACCAGGCCTGCCGGCAAGGGCTCTCGGTTCGCTACTTGCGCGTGCCGCGCCTGTTCGAGCAGGTGCGCATCGCCCACGGCGATGGCAGCTACGCACGGTTGATGAACCAGTTGCTGAAAACCGACCTGCTGATCCTGGACGACTGGGGTATGCAGAAGGTCACGGCACAACAACGTCAGGATCTGATGGAGGTGATCGAAGACCGGCACGGGCGAGGCTCAACGCTCATCGCCAGCCAGTTACCAACCGAACACTGGCATGACTACATCGGCTCCGCCACGCTGGCTGACGCCATCATGGACCGGCTCCTGCACGGGGCTCACCGACTCAATCTGAAGGGGGAATCACTGCGAAAAGCAAAAGCACAAAATGCGGAATCGGTTGACCCATCGTGACCGCTCAGAGTACAAAACTGACTCCAGCGTGATGGCCGTGTGCAAAACGGTCACGATCCCCGGAATGACCGGTCACGTTCGCCGGAATACGCACTGTTGGCATTTGTGTTAAACCGCATGGATTGCTTTGCAGACGGTCGCCAGGCTAGTGAATAAATAAATCTGTCCCGGTTTTGCGGTTTTGCGGTTCGCAGGATCCGATCGAAGCCGGTATTATCAGCCTTCGCAGCCTTCGCAGCCTTCGCAGCCTTCGCAGCCTTCGCAGCCTCCTGGAGCCGAAATGGCTTCCCATGTACCGGAATCTGAAGATCCACTCCGTTGATGGGCGGGTCAAAAAATTTCGCCGTCCGGCGGTAGGAAGATCCCCGAACCGGGTTTTTCTACAGCCTCGTTATCTGATTTCACACTGGAGATAATATGAAATTTAGGGCTTCCATCTGTGTGCTGTTTTCGTTGGCTGTTGCCGGCTTAGCCGGCGCAGAACAATCTGTGCCCCAAACTTTCCCGAGCTCCTTCTATGTCGAGGGTTTGGATATTGAGGTTTCACAGGTAGAGGTGGGCTTTGAGGGGCCTTATCCAGTTAATGGGGTCGCAATAAAGGTGAACCGCGGTGAAGATGTCATTCTTGAGGATACTCACGAGATATCTGGTGAATTACGCGGGGCATGGGTAACTGATTTAGATCGGGACCGGAATCCAGAGATTATCGTGTGGAGCCGCGGTCACGGTAGTGGTGGGTATGGAGAGTACAAACTTCTTGAAGTAGAAGGCAATGAGGTTCGGCCTGCAGACTTTCCTCAACTTTCCGACTCGCAACGTGAGGGTTATTCGGGCCACGATCAGATTACGACATCGCCCTCGAACATAATTAGGAAGTTCCAGGCATACCTCCCAAGCGATCCAAACTGTTGTCCTTCCGGTTCAGTTACCGAGATAACCTATGGGTATCGAGATGGCGAAGTAATCATAGAACGTACCCGCAAACTATAAGCGATGTATAACCAGGCGCATTAATACGCGTCTGGCGGCCGCTGGACGCCCTTGACAGGGCGCCGTTGTGCAAGACAAGAAACCGGGACAGATTTATTTTCTAAGACGCAGCAGTTCGCTGCCGATGGCCGCCGGACGCACTTTACGTGGCTCCTTCGTCGCCACTCCAAGGTTGCCGCTGTGCTTCGGCGTTAATCTCTATTGTTGCGTGGTGCGCAACATGCTAGCATTCCCTCATGATTAAATCATTCCGTCACAAAGGACTGAAGCGATTCTACTCGACTGGCAGCACCTCCGGCATTCAGCCTGATCATGCCAGGAAACTGCGCATGCAGCTGGCTGCTCTGGATACGGCGACTTCAGTGGAAGACATGGATATCCCTGGTTTTCGGCTTCATCCACTTAAGGGCAAAGACAAACGCCGGTGGTCGATTAGGGTTAACGGAAATTGGCGCATGACGTTCGAATTTCAGGACGGCAACGCCTACATTCTTGATTATGAGGATTATCACTAATGACTATGCATAATCCGCCGCATCCAGGTGAGTTCATTCGGGAGGTGTACCTGGAGCCTTTCGGTATCAGTTCCCGTCAGCTTGCTTCCAGTCTGGGCGTAGCACCTTCCACTTTGTCTCGCCTGCTTAAAGGAGATAGTGGTATTAGCCCGGAAATGTCTCTGCGGCTATCCAAGGTTCTCGGGCGCACTCCTGAGAGCTGGTTGGCAATGCAGGACATGTACGATCTTTGGGTGGCCCGCAGCACGGTAAATCTGGATGGCATTCATCCCCTGGACTTTGAAGCAGCTTAACCAGTGGCTGTTGGCGGACGCGCCTGCGCTGGCGCTCCGGCACGCGACAAAGTCAAGGCGTTATACCGAAAGGGAGAACTGATGCTCCAAGGAAGTTGCCTGTGTGGCCTAGTTCAATATGAATACAATGGCGAGCTCGGACCGATTGCAATGTGCCACTGCTCGCAGTGTCGTCGCGCGCAAGGTTCTGCATACGCTACCAACAGCCCCATTCTAGCGTCACAATTTCGTATTGTTACTGGCCAGGAACTGGTAAAGGAGTTCGAATCCTCGCCAGGCAAGAAACGGGCATTTTGTCGGGAATGTGGCAGTCCCATCTACAGTAGGTTGGATTCAAAGCCTGATACGTTACGGCTGCGAATTGGTAGTGTGACAACACCGATCGAGGCCAAGCCCAGCTACCACATTTATGCTAACTCAGCGGCTGAATGGTACGAATTCACGGATGGGCTGCCTCGATATGTGCGTAAACCGCTGAAGGTTGCCACCCATTCCACGTGAAGCCTGCCACCCGGACCGGAGCAAGGCTGCCACCCATCGGAGCGTAGCGACGCGGGGTTTCTCTTGTTACTCCGAAGTCTCAGTGCCCGTCAACTTTGTCTGCTGTTTTCGCATGGATTCGCCCCGTAGATTGATCTTGTAGGCGTTGTGAACAAGCCGGTCCAGGATGGCATCTGCCAGAGTGGCGTCGCCGATTACACCATGCCATTCTTCGATGGGTAGTTGGCTGGTGGCAATGGTGGAGCGCCGGCCATGTCGGTCTTCCA
>NZ_FOHZ01000003.1:0-105766 GCF_900111555.1 Marinobacter segnicrescens | reverse complement strand
GGCCGAGCGTCGGCGTGTCGATTACCGTGGAGCCGGTAATCCGTAACGGGTGTTCGTGGGTGATAACATCGCCTTCCGGGTACTCGCCGATGCTGAACTGTTGCCCGTTGGTGGTGGTGATCTCCGCGTGCTGGATGACTTCGAAGGCGAGCAGGTCACCCAGCATACTTTCCACCTCGTCGAAGTTCATCAGCCACAGCTGTTGGCTGAGGTTGCCTTCAATAATCTCGGCGGTTTTCTGCTGGAGGTTACGGATTTCACCAAAGCGACGGCTGGTTTCGCCCGCCAGCTGCAGCCCTGTGGCGACAAGTGCGACCACCAGGCTGAAGAGTAATACATAGGCCAGCAGCCGCGCGGCCAGCGGGCGTACGCTGAGCGCTCGGGTCACGGCAGCAATCACTCTGGATGCAGACAAGGCACATGTTTCCCTGTGATACAGAATTCCATACGGCAGTCTAACAGACTGTCAATATAACAACACCGACAGTGTCAAACCTGAAACGGACATTCAGGTCATAAAGGTGAGCGCCGTAGATCCGTTCTTCGTCCTGCCGGCCACGGCGGAACGACGGCCTTGGATCATAGCAGGTCACATCCTCGATCAACCCTTTCAGATCAGGGTAGTGCTCTCCGGGGAGGGCGGCAAGCTGGGACAGGGCTTCATCAGAAAACCGGACGGGCAGCCGGCCCGGTGCCGTTTCGCCGGCCCAGCCGATGCGAGCATCCGGGATGGCGTCGGCAAAGGGCAGGTAAGGCTTGATGTCCAGTATGGGGGTGCCATCTATGAGGTCGTGGTCGCGGATGCGTAATATCAGCTCGCCTTCACGCCGGGTCAGTCCCTCGTTGCGGACGACAGAGAGGCCAAGGCTGTTGGGGCGAAAGGGCGAGCGGCTGGCGAAAACGCCGACCTTGCGGTTGCCGCCGAGTCGGGGAGGTCGGACCACTGGTCGCCAGTCAGCCCTGACCGCCTCGTGGAACTGGAAGGTGAGCCACAGGTGACTGCAGGTTTCCAGTCCCCTGAACGCATCCTCCCGATTGAACGGGGGCTGGATAACCAGCTCCGCCCAGGCGTGACGGGTCAGGCCAGGCTGGCGGGGCACGCCAAACTTGTCCCGGAAGCAGGACCGGGTTATTGCGATGGGCGTCAGCGTGAGAGCTTCTTGGGCAGGTCTGGCAGGGTGGCGCGGCACAGTAGCTCCTTGGCTTGCGGGAAACTCAGCGTGACAGGATGCGGCCCGAGAAGAACATCTCCAGGCGCACGAGCAAGGCGGTGTGTTCCTTGAAGTCATTGTCTCGCTGGAATTCAACCGAGGGAATGACCTCCCCGAAGAGCCAGTTCTGATAGAGACGGTAACGCCAGGTAACATCTGCAAAGTAGCCGGTGTGCCGCCATGTGGGCTGGCTTTCACCGAGTACACCTAACCGGGGGTTCAGCTCCGAGCGGTTATTGAGCCGTTTGTGAAAATCCAGGATCTGGGCCAGGTCGAACTGGCGCTCATCGTGTACCCATACTGCCTCGGAGCTGGCCAGGAAGGTCCAGCCATTGCCAATGTCCCTGCCGAATCCGAGCCAGGACGATGCGCCCCAGCCGTCCTGGTGGAAATAATAGACCCGCTGACGTGCGCCCACGCGCCAGTCCGACAGCCGCCAGTCCCCCCGCGCCGTGGCTCGCCAGAAAGCGTCCGGGGGAAAGCGCAGCCGGGCACCGATATCGTTGCTCAGGTTGATTGTGTCCGAGATGACCGACAGATAGCGCAGTGCCCCGGTGGCATCGCTGTCGGAGCGCTGGTCATCAGTAAGCTGTCGGCTGCGACGGCGCTCTCCGAGGGGAACCAGTTCATCGCTTTCGCTCTCCAGTACTACCCTCAGCTGCTCTTCGGCCGTGGGCAGGTCGAGTCTGAAGCGGGCTTCAGGCTCAACGCTGGCCAGTTTGCCGGTTTCGGACTCGGCGGCCAGCCCCAGCCTCAGGTAACTTTCGTTGCCGGGCAGTGACCGGGCATTGCCGGACAACGTGCGATCAGCCCAGGCCCCCAGAATCTGGATACGTTCAGACTGTACGTGCTCGTGGTGGATCACCCAGTTGGAAAAATTCAACCAGTAGGAGTCGCGGGGTTCCCGCCAGAACTCTTCCGGGGTAAAGGTGTAGAAGTCGGCAGGCAGGTTGTCCGGTGACAGGGATTCCGATACCGACGGCTCGGCCAGGACCGGTGTGCCCAGCCCCAACGCCAGCATAAGGGCGATGGCCGGCAGCCGGTAGCGATGGACAGCAGATTGAAGGAGCGCCAATATCTATCCCCGACAGCTGTCCAGAAGTTGCTTGTGCAGTTCCTGCACCTGTTTTTCCACCTCAGCCAGGGGCTGGTCATTACGGATCACGTAGTCAGCGCGGCTGAGGCGGTGCTCCCGTGGCATCTGGGCGGCGATGATCCGTTCCACCTGTTCGCGGTCATTATCGTCGCGGCTCATGGTCCGGTCGATCTGGGTTTCCACTGGCACATCCACCACGATGGCACTGGTTGCAAGGGTATGCTGATCCGTCTCCAGCAGAAGGGGAGAAACCAGTAACACGTAGGGTAAGTCGTAGTGGTCCGGTTGCAGCTGGCGGGCCAACTCATCGCGAATGGTAGGATGGAGCAGGGCTTCCAGCCATTCACGTTCATTGGCGTCCCTGAACACAATGGTGCGCAAAGCCGCCCGGTCAAGGTTGCCATCGGGCTGAAGGATATGGTCGCCGAAGTGTTCAGCAATCCTTGCCAGTGCGGGTGACCCCGGTTCTACCACTTCTCGCGCCACGATATCGGCGTCTACCCAGTGCACACCCAGTGCACCAAACATCTTTGCTACAGTGGATTTTCCGCTTCCGATGCCACCGGTCAGGCCGATTACCGCAGGCTTGCCCATCGATACCTCGTTCGTTGTTTTCCGGGGAGGCGTAAGGATTGCCTACGCCCCAAGGGTCAGTGGGTGAGGATTCTGCCACGGACCCGAGGCCGGATGCATCATTGTTTTATGTCCGGTTTAACCCAACCTGGCCAGGACCGAGTCTCCGATTGTACGGGTATCCCGCTGTGTGCCGCCGTTTTCCGCCAGGTCCGCGGCCATGGCGTCAAACAGTTCCTGCCCGGCCTTTGCCAACACCGGTTCCTTACGGCCAAGCCAGTCGAGCATGCGGGCAGTCGTAAACAGCATCGCGGTGGGATCGGCCAGGCCCTGGCCAGCGATGTCCGGCGCGCTGCCGTGGGTGGGCTCAAACATGGATGGCATGTCCGGGTTGTCCGGGTTCAGGTTACAGGAGGGCGCTACCCCCATGCCGCCGGACAGCACTGCGGCCAGGTCGGTAAGGATGTCGCCCTGCAGGTTGCTGGCGACAACCACATCAAAGGCCCAGGGGGCCTGCACGAATTTCATGCAGGCTGCATCGATCAGTTCATGGTGGGTGGCGACATCGGGGTAGTCCCGGGCAACTTCCTGGAAGACTTCGGTGTACATGTCGCCCCAGTAGCGGAGGGCGTTGCGTTTGGTGATCAAGCAGACCTGGCTTTCGCTGACCCGGCATTGGGGGCTGCGAAACTCCCTCTTGCGGCCCTCGGCACGCCTCGCTTCGGCCCTTTGGCGGGCCTGTTCAAAGCCATAGCGGATAATGCTCTCTGTGCCCCGGCGAGTGAACACCTCCATCTGGGTCGCTACTTCATGTTCGGTGCCCTGACGCAGGCGGCCACCCTGGCCGACGTACTCGCCTTCGCTGTTCTCCCGAATCACCAGCATGTCAATGTCCCGCGCCCGGTCGTCGGCCAGGTATTGTCGCGCGCCGGGCAGCAGCCGGGCTGGCCGTTCGCAAACCCACTGGTCGAAGCCTTTGCGCATTTCCAGCAACGGGGCGAGGGATACGCTGTCCGGAAGCAGGTAACGATCCGGGTCATCCATGGGCCCCGGGTCACCCAATGCCCCCAACAGAATGGCATCGTAGCGCGCAAGCTGCTGCAAGGCGTCAGCGGGCATTACCTCGCCATGTTGCTCATGCCAGGCGTGGGATGGCCAGGGGAACCGTGTCCACTCCAGGGGAAGCTGGTGTTTCTCCCGCAGTCGTTCCAGGCAGTGAACCGCCTCGGTCACGACTTCCGGACCAATTCCGTCGCCGGGCGTTACGGCGATGCGCAGGGGCTCGGGCATAGATCAACACTCCATGAGCTGCGAATTTACAACTGTTTGCAGAACGGGTACCCGGATACGGGTACTCTTGTCAGACTGAAAACGCAAGGGCTCCGGGAGCAGAGCCAAGGCGCCTTCCGGGCCTCTGGATCAGTGTAGTCAGGCAGGCTGGATTCGTCAGTCTTTTAATACATTTACGGACCCCCGCCGGGTGTCTATAGTGAAACGGGGTTCCTGTGTGTAAAGCTTCATGCAGGAGCAGGCTTTCCTACTCGCTAACACATAGGAGCATGCGTGGAGCGGCCAGAAGTATTGTTTGATGAATCCCATTGTGGCCAGTGTGCTTGTGGGGAGGGCCTGGATTTCCAGTTTTCGTTTGCTTACCAGCCAATCGTTGACGTGTTTGACGAGTCTGTCTTTGCCTATGAAGCGCTGGTGCGGGGCACCGGTGGTGAGAGTGCCTGGAGCGTTCTGTCACAGGTAAACGAGCAGAATCGTTATTCCTTTGACCAGGTTTGCAGGGTCAAGGCGGTCAAGCTCGCCGCCCGCCTGGGTATGAAGGCCATGCTCAGTATCAACTTCATGCCCAACGCTGTGTACCAGGCGGAATATTGTATCCGTACCACGCTGGCTGCCGCGAAAACCTACAATTTTGACACCCGAAAGATCATCTTCGAACTGACGGAAGGTGAAGACCTGTCTTCGGTCGATCACCTGGTGTCTATCATCAAGGCATACCAGGGGATGGGTTTCAGTACGGCGATCGACGATTTCGGCGCCGGCTTTTCCCGCTACAACCTGATGACGGCCAGCCCCCCGGATTTGCTCAAACTGGATATGGGGCTGATCCGCGATATCGACCGTGAGCCCAACAAACAGGCTGTCGTCAACGGAATAATTACCATGATGACCCAGCTTGGCGGGCGCATCGTCGCAGAAGGTGTTGAATCCGTGGAGGAGTATGCCTGGCTCCGCACCCGGGGAATTCGCCTGTTCCAGGGCTATCTCTTTGCCAGGCCCGGGTTCGAGACCCTGCCGGAACCCTGTTTTCCGGATATTGGGCAGGGGGGCTAGGCCCGGTGCTTTATCGTCTCATTACGCTGATTGGCGGCATTGCCTTTGTTGCTGTGCTCTACGGCCTCATCTGGTTGCTTTGCCGGAAGTTCCTGCAGGGCCACAAGGTCACTGATAACCTGAACGACCGAGCCACGGCGCTGGCTACCTGGACGTTCACTGGCGTGTGCCTGGGGCTGGTGTTTGCGGTTTTCGGTGCCTTCCTGCTGGGGCCCTGGGCGTTTTACCGCACTGTCAGGGCCCATGATGTCGGCGTGTCAGACGCTGCCGCGGTCTGGTGGGGGCTCGGCGTTGTTAGCCTGGCCCTGGTGCTGACCGGTGCCGGCTTTGCCGGTTTCCTCTGGGTGGTCGGGGTTTTCTGAGCCTTTTCGCAGGTGACCTGGCTCAGGCGCCGCCCTGGTAGTCCGTCGCCACGGCGTGAAACTGCTCCCTCAGCCACAATAGTGCTGGTTCTTTCTCGTAAGCCTGGTGCCAGTAAAGGTGAATATCAACGTCTGGCAACCCCTCGGGCGGGTTGAGGATGCAGGTATCGGACCGCGCAGTCATCTGACGCGCGTAGCCTTCCGGCATTGTCAGTAGCAGGTCCGAACCCTCGACGACCTGGCAGGCGGCGTAGTAATGCTGGCACCGGAGGCGGATCTGGCGTTGCAGTCCCATTCGGGACAGTTCGAAGTCCTCGATACCAGGCCCTTCATTCCTTGATGACACCAGGATGTGCTTTGCGGACAGGTACTTGTCCATGGTGAGGTCCTGACCCTCCAGCGGGTGCCCCTTCCTGGCGATGACCACGCGCCGATCCTTTCGCAGTTGCTCGTGGGCAGTCTGGTCGCTGATCGGTAGCAGCACGTCCACAGCGAAATCCAGTCGGCCTGCAGCCAGCAGACTTTCCATATCCCTTCGGGCCACCCGCTGGCTGTTGATCTCGATCTCCGGGTAGTCGTTCAGCCGGGTAACCAGCTGGGGCAGGAAAGTGGATTCCAGCACGTCGCGCAGAGCCAGGGCGAAGGTTTTGCGATGGCTGGAAGGGTCAAAGGCATGGAACTGGTTTACGGCACTGTGAATCTGGTTCAGGCCAGGTCGCATGGACTCCACGAAACGTCGTGCCAGTGGTGTAGGGACCATCCGGTTGCCCTGGCGCGAAAATAACGGGTCGTCGAAATGGTCTCTCAGGCGGGCTAGAGAGTGGCTGACCGCGGGCTGGGTCAGGTTCAGCGCCCGGGCCGCACGGGTCAGGCTACCTTCCCGGTAAATGGTATCGAATACGTGAAGCAGGTTAAGATCTAACCGGTTTGAGGCCATCAGGGTGCTGTCTCGCTACTGAATGAATTTCGATAATAGTAACGGATTAGAATAATTCAGTCGCGTAATACTTGGTGCCCCACTAGACTGGCCCGTTACGACAAATTTGAGTGGATTTCCCGGAATGTCCCAGAGAATCTTTATTACCGGTGGTGCCAGCGGCCTGGGTAGGGCATTGGCGCTGCATTATGCCCGTGAGGGTGCGAAAGTCTGCATCGGTGACGTCAACCCGGAAGACGGCATGGTTACGGAGGACGAGATCAATGCGGCAGGTGGCGAAGGGCTGTTCCTGCCTTGCGATGTACGCCGGCTGACGGACCTGGAAAAAGTGCGGTCGGAACTTGAGCAACGTTGGGGTGGCGTGGATGTCGTGGTCAACAATGCGGGCGTGGCCACCGCCGGGTCCATCGAAGACTCCACCATTGCTGACTGGGAATGGATACTGGACATCAACCTGCTGGGAGTCGTTCGAGGCTGCAAGGTGTTTACCCCGCTGTTCAAGCACCAGGGCAGCGGTACCTTTGTCAATGTCGCGTCCATGGCAGGTCTCATGCTTGCGCCCATGATGGGCAGTTACAACGTGTCCAAGGCAGGCGTGATCGCGTTGTCAGAAACCCTGAGTCTGGAGTTGCGGGACGCTGGCATACACATCTGTTGTGTGTGTCCGTCGTTCTTCCGCACCAACCTGGCCAGCGGTATGCGCTCGGACCTGCCGGGAATCCAGCAGAATATCAATGGACTGATGAAGCGGTCGTCTGTCAGTGCGGAGGATGTCGCGGACGATATCGCCCGGGCTGTTCGCCAGGGGGATTTCTGGGTTCTGCCCCATCAGAAGGAAAGGCGCTTGTGGGTTCTCAAACGCCATGCACCCTGGGCCTTTGACTATATCATGCACCGGGAAAGCCGGCGCTGGATCAAACGCATGGCAGGGGGCTGACTTGTGGCGACGATTTATCTGATTCGGCATGGCCAGGCCAGTTTTGGCAATCACAATTATGACCAGTTGTCTGAAACGGGTTGGGAACAGGCACGTGTACTAGGACATTGGCTCGCGGGCAGGGTACACCCGGACGTGGTGATTGGTGGGGATATGCAGCGCCACAGGGAAACCGTGGAGGCCATTGCATCTGGCTACCGGGCACCGTTTCCCGACATGCAGGTGGCTGTCGGCTTCAACGAATTCGATCCCACCTCTGTGGTGCACCGCTTCCGGCCCGAGTGGGCAGACCGGGAGCGCATGCAGGCGGACCTGGCCGCTACCGGGCATCCGGCGAAAGCCTTCCAGCAGACCTTTACGCAGGCGGTCCAGCGTTGGGTCAGTGGCGACCATGATGGTGAGTACCCGGAAAGCTGGGTGGAGTTCAAGGCCCGGGTTAATGGCGCGCTGGATGAGCTGATTGGCTGGGCCAATGGTGGCGATGTTTTCGTGTCTACCTCCGGCGGCCCTATCGCTGTGACCATACAGAGCCTGCTGGAACTCAGTGACAGCAAGGCACTGGCGCTGAACGAGGTGATAGCCAATACCAGTGTTACCCGTGTGCTGTACTCGGGACGGCGACGCAGTCTGGCGGTATTCAACAATTACAGCCACCTGGAGGCGGAAGGGCAGGACCTGGTCACTTTCCGCTGATGGATCAACGATTGACTGAAGGAGCGTATACATGAGCAAACAGAACCTGTTCGACCTTGATGGCAAGGTGGCCCTGGTTACCGGTGCCAGCCGGGGTATCGGTGAAAGCGTTGCCCGATTGCTGGCGGACAATGGCGCCCACGTCATAGTCAGCAGTCGCAAGATCGATGGCTGCGAGGCCGTGGCCAGCAGTATCCGCGAAAATGGCGGCAGCGCTGAAGCGGTGGCCTGCCACATTGGGGAAATGGAACAGTTGGAATCCATCTGGCAACACATACGCGAAAAGCATGGCAAGCTGGATATCCTGGTGAACAATGCAGCCACCAATCCGTACTTCGGCAAGATCGAGGAAACGGATCTGGGGGCCTTCCAGAAGACAGTGGACGTGAATATCCGTGGTTATTTCTTCATGTGTGCCGAAGCGGCCAAGCTGATGAAGGAGAAGGGCCAGCCGGGGGCCATCGTGAACGTGGCATCGGTCAACGGCGTGACACCGGGTTTCATGCAGGGCATTTACTCCATCACCAAGTCGGCGGTTATTGCCATGACACGGGCCTATGCCCGCGAACTCGGCCCGGACAATATCCGCGTCAACGCGCTGCTGCCCGGCCTGACCGACACCAGATTTGCGAGCGCCCTGACCACCAATGACAGCATCCGTGAGCGTGCCATGGAGCATATTCCCATGCACCGTATGGCGCATCCGGATGAAATGGCAGGCACGGTCCTGTACCTGGTCTCTGATGCTTCCAGCTATACCACCGGTACCTGTGTCAATGTGGATGGCGGTTACCTGACAGTCTGATCCGTCCGGCTCCTGCCAGTCGAGCGCCAAAAAAAGCCCCGGTCCTGATGGTCAGGCCGGGGCTTTTTTGCTGGCGCCGGTGTTATCGGGTATCAGCCTGGGATAGGGCTGTCCCGGTGGGCGGGTTGCGGTGCAGTGAATACAGCACTTTGTCCAGAAGCGCCTGTCCGTTCCAGGCCGGTGAGTGGTTGACGATGCCCACCACAGCCCAGGTTGTGTTGTTGTCGTCCCGGGTGAAACCGGCAACAGAGCGAACGTCCTGCAACAGGCCGGTCTTGATGCGACCCATGCCTTCCATACCAAGGTTGCGCAAGCGCCTTGCCATGGTGCCATCCATCGCGGTCAGCGGCATTGAGGTCATGAGATCGGGACCATAGGGGCTCGACCAGGCCTGGGCCAGTATGGCAGACATCTGTCGTGCGCTCATGCGGGCATGCCGGGAAAGCCCGCTGCCGTTGTCAATGACCATGCCACGGGTGTCAATGCCCTTGCCCTCCAGCCAGTCATAGATCGCCCGGATGCCTGAAACCCGGTCGTCTTTATCTGCCTCGTGACGATTGTTGGCACCAATGGTCAGCAGCAGTTGGCGGGCCATCACGTTACTGCTCCACTTGTTGATATCACGAATCATGGTGACGAGGTCCGGTGACGTGCTGCTGGTCACCAGCCGGGAGTCAGGTGGAATCGTGCCGGACCGCCAGGTACCGGTGATGGTGCCGCCAAGCTCACGCCACAGGGACATGAGAATCTCGCCGCTGTAGCGGTCGTGGGGCAGCAGCGAGAGGTAGGTTGTGGTGCGACAGCCTTCGGGCAGTTCGCCCTCCACCCTGACGGTGACCTTGCCGGCCTGGTCGAATACCGGGGTCCAGTCGATTTGCCGGCGACCGGGGCAGGAGCCCGACGCCACGGAGGTGATGCGATTGTCAATGGTGACGGATGGCAGGGCAGGCGTGGACCAGGCGCGGGTACCTCGTTCATCTGCACGCACCTGGAAGTGCACCAGGTTCATGTTAAGGAGCACCGGCGATGGTTCCACCAGGAACGGGCGATGGGGGTTGTTGCCGTTATCATTGAATCGCGGCAGGCCGTCGGGAAGCAGGAACACCTGTCCGTCGAGTACGATATCCCCCTCGATGGTATTGACCCCCAGCGAACGAAGTTCATGGATCACCGTCCACAGGCGTTCAATGGTGAGTTTCGGGTCGCCACCGAAACGGACATACAGGTTGCCCTTGAGGGTGTCTCCCTCGAAGGTGCCGTCAGTCAGGAAGCTGGTGGTCCAGCGGTAATTGGGGCCGAGGATTTCCAGCGCCGCATAGGTGGTGAGTACCTTCATGATGGAGCCGGGGCTCATCACCGCGTCGGCGTTGACGTATTGCTCGATACCCGGGCCATCCATTGGAATGGCAGCGACGCTAAGGCCGTTGAGGTCCTTCAGGGACTCCTCCGCGAAGCCGCGTACCTCACTGCCCCAGATACGCTTGTCCATTCCCTCGGCGAGGGCTGCCGTTGCCATGCCTGCCAGCAGGCTGGTCGCAATAATGCCTGCTCCCAGCGAGCGGGCCAGGATGCTCAGTCTGGTTGTGGTCAGTGTTCGAAGAAGCATGGCAGGAACATCCATCGTGGTGGGGGCTGATTATCTAACCTTAGCTTAATTTCTGTATGGCGACTATGTTCCCGGCCTATACATAACGTTAAAAAATGACAGCAGACTATGGGAATTAAAGCATTTTTGTGACAGCTGGTTACGAAGTGTAGGGCACCGGTTATCCGATGTCGGGAAGTCAAAGGTTTGTACAGGGCTGCCCGGACCGGCAGAGGTTGCTAGAATGCGCGGACCAGAACCGTATTTCATAGAGTTCAATCAAGGAGTTGGAAACGATGCTGACGGGGCACTGCCTGTGTGGCGAAGTATCATTTGAGTACGACGGTCCCCTCGGGCCCATAGCACTTTGCCACTGCAGCCAGTGTCGCCGGGCCCATGGCAGCGCCTTTTCAGCCAGCGCTCCGGTGCAGCGGGTGCATTTCCGTTTTACCGGCGGCGAAGAGCTTATTACCGAGTTTGAGTCCCGGCCCGGAAAATACCGGGCGTTCTGCAGCCGTTGTGGTAGTCAGCTATATAGCCGGGTTGATGCGATTCCAGGTATTCTGAGGCTGCGAACGGGTGTCATTAACGAGCCCCTGGGCAAGGGCCCGGGCGCCCATGTATTTACCGGTTCCAAGGCTGACTGGTTCCCAATCACCGATGACGTTCCCCAGTACGAGAAAACCGAGCGAACCAACGACCCTCATTAAACCCTGGACCCTGCGGTTCCGGGTCACAGGGTTGCTTTCCGTAAGGTAACCCGTCTCAGGGGCTGGGCGGTACCAGCCTCAGGACCTCGCCATCGGCCGAGTCCGTCAGCAGCCACAGGTGGCCATCGTTGCCCATGGCGACGGCTCTGATCCTTTTGTTGAGGCTGGCGATCAGGTCTTCCTCCTCAACTATACTGCGATCGTCCAGCTCCAGTCGCACCAGCTTCTGCATCTTGAGGGCGCCGACAAACAGGTCTCCCTGCCAGTCGGGAAAGTCCTCGCCGGTATAGAGCGCCATGCCCGAGGGGGCTATGGACGGATCCCAGTAGTGCAGCGGCTGTGCCATGCCTTCCCTGTGGGTGTCGTCGGTTATGGGTGTGCCGCTGTAATTGATGCCGTAGGTAATGTCCGGCCAGCCATAGTTGGTGCCTGCTTCTATGATATTGATCTCGTCACCGCCGCGGGGGCCGTGTTCGTGACTCCAGATGGCTCCTGTGTCCGGGTGCAGGGTCATCCCCTGAATATTACGGTTGCCTTTGGTGAACAGGGTTTTCCGGGTGTTCTCTCGGTCCATGAACGGGTTATCGGCAGGCACCTCGCCGTCGACCGTGATCCGGTGGACCGCACCTGCATCGTCGCTGAAGTCCTGGGCGCGATCCATCTCCCCGCGGTCGCCGACCGCCACGTAGAGATAGCCATCGGCGGGAATGACCATGCGTCCGGCGAAATGTCGGGTGGTACCCGAGCGGGGCTCCGCCTCGAAGATCACTTCAAGGTTTTCAAGGGAGTCATTCCGGAGTTCAGCCCGTGCCACCCGCGTGGTCATGCCCGCCTCGTTGGCGTGGGCATAGCTGAGAAACACGACCCGGTTCTGCTCAAAATCAGGGTGTAGCAGGATGTCCAGTAGCCCCCCCTGACCACGGGCTGCGACTCCCGGCACGCCGGCAACCGGCTCATCCGCCAGCTTTCCGTCACGAATGATGCGCAGGCGTCCCGCTCGCTCCGTAACCAGCTTGCTGCCATCGGGCAGGAAGGTGATGGCCCATGGGTGTTCAAGCCCGGACGCCACCGTTTCGACCTGGAACCGTGCCTGATCAGAGTCGTGGACCGTTGCCGCCGCCAGCGATGCAGGCAGGGCTGCTACCGCCAGTGTTGTCGCCATAGTGAGCGCCTTTGACATGGGTGCCTCCATAGAGTGCTGTTTGCGGGACATACCTGAGTTTATCAACCGTACCGGGCCAGCCACCAAAGAAACATTACCGGCGAGTTATGTTTGAAGTCCCTAACGAGGGTATATACGACGAGTCTGTGAGATAGTCTTTGCAAGCGAGAATGAATATCATTAAAGTATAGGGGAGACTTGTTACTACCCTGGCCCAAAGCGGGTTTGCCGGTCCAGGAATCATCACAGGAGAAGAAGTCTATGTTCGAACAGGAAGTGAAGGAGGGTATCAAGCTGGCTGCGACAGCGATGGTCATCATGCTGATCGCATCATTGCTGGTCATGGGGTGAACCAGCAGAGCTTAAGCATACGTAATGCCTGCTGACCGTTGAAGTTCCCCGGTCAGGGCTACACTGAACACGTGAGCCTTGAGCAAAACGCCACAGCCGTGGCTTTTCATGCAGCAAACGACAGGAGGTTTATCCTATGTCAGCCAATCACGTGTACAAAAAGACCGAAGTGGTAGGTTCGTCGAAAACCGGTATCGAGGATGCGATCGAAAATGCCCTCGCAGAGTGCGCCAAAAGCATCCGCAATATGGAGTGGTTCGAGGTGACGGAAACCCGGGGGCATATCGAGAACGGCAAGGTAGGCCATTACCAGGTCAGCCTCGTGGTCGGGTTCCGGATCGAAAACAGCTAATCTCGCAGGCCAGTCAGGTAAAGCCAGTCCCGGTTACCTTGTTCCGCACTGGCCGGGTGCTGGCTGCCTTTCTATGGGGGTAAATACCCGGGGTGTCCTGGTCATTTATAGCCTCCATGCTACTGCCCGACGCTTGCGCCTCTCACTTTCAACCGAGCGTATTATTCGGTCAGGGTTTGCGGTGATTCTTCTGCAGCCAGCGGTCGAGCTGGTCGGCAAATTCCTTTCGGTCCTGTTGGCTGAACGCTGCTGGCCCACCCGTAACCTGGCCCGCACTGCGCATCTCTTCCATAAAATTCCGCATGGCCAGTCGCTGGCGGATATTCTCGCGGGTGAAAGCCTGCCCCCTGGGGTTGAAGACATCAGCGCCTTGTTCGATGGCCTCCGCAGCCAGGGGGATATCCTGGGTGATGACCAGGTCTCCGGTGGTCAGTTGGGCGACGATTTCCTGGTCGGCCACATCGAATCCGTGAGGTACCTGCCGCGCGTGAATCCAGGGGCTCGGGGGCAGCTTGATAAAGTGATTGGCGATGAACGTGGTGTTGATCTGCCAGCGGGCGGCGGCCCGGCACAGAATCTCGCGGATGGGGACGGGGCAGGCATCGGCATCGACCCATATTGGCATGGTAACGGTTCCGGTTTGGATATTGGCGGGAGTGTAACCGCGTGTGGATGGTAATGGTAGCCGATGGTCCGTTGGGCGCAGGTTACGGTAGATAATATGGCTGGTTGAAATTGGAGATCCAAACCATGATCCTGTGTCGCCTGGCTTGTTCTGCTCTGCTGCTACTGCTTTCGGCGTTGACGGCTTCGGCGGTCTCGGCTGATGAGGAAGCCTGGAAAGCTCTGCAGGAGGGCAGGGCCTTGCTGATGTTGCGCCACGCACTGGCCCCCGGTACGGGTGACCCGGAGAATTTTGCCCTGGATGACTGTTCAACCCAGCGCAATCTCAATGACCGGGGGCGCGAGCAGGCCCGCGCCTGGAAGGAATTGCTCTGGAAACATGGTATTGGCGAGGCCAGGGTCTATACCAGCCAATGGTGTCGTAGCCGGGACACGGCAACGGAAATGGCTATAGGGAAGGTTACCGAATGGCCGCCACTGAACTCGTTCTTTGCCGGACGGGGAAACGGTGATATGCAGACGCGTCAGACCATTGCCTTGGTGAACGAGCTGAAGCCGGGGTTACCAGTGGTGCTGGTATCTCACCAGGTGAATATTACCCGACTTACCGGAGTGTATCCGTCATCGGGTGAAGGTGTGATCATCGCCCTGCCGTTATCGGACAACCCCACAATACTGGCCACGGTTATGCCCTGAGCCTTCCGGGTAGCCCGAAAGGCGGCAGGCCATAGGTCACCAGGGATTTGCAGAGCCATTTCAGAGATTCTGCAGGAAGCCATTGATGGCTTCACGCTGATTGTCGGCCTCCTCCCGGGTCTGGAAGACCAGTTTGTTTGCGTTCCGGCGCAGGTCCAGGGCGTCCCCGAATCCGCAATCCACCTCGGAAATTTCGGCCACCTTCTGCTTGAACCCGCTATCCTTGCGGCAAAGGTATTCCATTTCCGCCGCGACCTGGCCGCAGTATCCGGAGATGCTCAGATTGTTGAGTTGCTCATCGCCCAGACCATCCCAGTTCACCCGGGTCTTCACCCTGGTGCCGCAGACGGTGCTGGCAGACTTGTCGATGGCTGCAAGTGCCTGGCGCTGCCGCTTCAGCGCTTCGTCACGATCGAACCGCGCCAGCTCTGCCTGAACCCCCTGTTCCATTTGCTGCTGGTATTCAGCCATCAGCGCCTTCCGGTCCACCGATGCACCGCCCGCTTCGTCGGCGACCAGTGCATAGGGCTCTTCACGCCCCGGAATATAGGCGGTGTAGTCGGTGGGTGCCCAGTAGGAGCGGGCAAACACCACGACCGAGCGAAGCTTGCCATTGATTTCTGCCCGGTAGGCCCGTTCGTCGTTCGGGCGTTTCTCCACCTCAGTGAGCATCACCACGCCATCCAGCGGATGGTCTACACCATTGAGCCTGAGCAGTGCCTTGCTGCCATCTGCCGTGGGCACGAGGGTGGCCGAGATCCCGCTTTCACTGGTTAGCACTTCCGCCTGGTCACCGAGCTCCAGTGCACGGGCTGACAGAGACAAAAGCGCAAGGGCTATCAGAAGAGAGCAGGTGGGAAATCTTCGGATCATGGAGTTCAGTCCTTGTGTCCTGTTGAACGGGCCTGTCGTGTCAGGGCAGCAGCCCCGGACAAGCGTCAGGTAGTATGCTGCCGCGAATTCTGGTGCGATTCCCTGTCATTAACAAGACGATAGCTGATAACGTCTCAGTTTGTGGTCATTAGCGAGAACCGTGTCTCGTTTCCGTTGAACAATTGCTGACCATCGACTAGAAAATAGGGACAGGCCCGTGAGATCCACGGGGCACCCACCAACAGCCATCGTGACGCAACAGGCCACAAGCCCGGGAAGCCACGGTGTGAGGAGACGGGGATGAAAGACCGTTATGAGCTTACGGTGGACTATGTCCGCTACCTGAACGATGCCGGTGAGCCGCTGGATGAATTACCGGCACTGTCCGCTGATGCAGATCGTCTGCTCGATGCCTACCGCAATATGGTGCTTGCCCGCACCCTGGACCAGAAGATCATCGCCCTGCAGCGAACCGGCAAATGCGGTACCTACCCTTCCGTGCTGGGCCACGAGGTTATCGGGACCGCCATTGGTCAGTGCATGGAACGGCACGACGTATTTGTACCCTATTACCGTGACCAGGCTACGCAGTTGCTGCGAGGGGTGCCCATGGTCAACATGTTGCTCTATTGGGGCGGCGACGAGCGCGGCAGTGCAGGTTGGGAACTTTGCCCCCAGGACCTGCCGATATCGGTTCCGATTGCTACCCAGTGTTGCCATGCCGTAGGTATCGCTTCGGCCATGCGCATCCGTGACGAGAAGCGGGCGGTCGTGGTTACCCTGGGGGATGGTGCCACATCCAAGGGGGATTTCCTGGAGAGCGTTAACCTGGCAGGGGCCTGGCACCTGCCGGTCGTGTTTGTGGTGGCCAACAACCAGTGGGCCATTTCCACCCCGCGTGGCCTGCAGACCGGAAGCGAAACCATTGCCCAGAAGGCTGTCAGCGGCGGGTTGCCCGGGCACATCGTGGACGGCAACGACTACTTTGCCGTCAGCGAGGCTGTAGAGCATGCACTTGAACGGGCACATGGGGGCAAGGGCGCTACGGTCATCGAGGCAGTGACCTATCGCCTGGGTGACCACACCACTGCTGATGACGCCACCCGCTACCGTAGCGCGGACGAGCTGCGAAGTGCCTGGGACAAGGACGGTATCAAGCGCCTGCAGAGTTACCTTCACCGGGCCGGGCACTGGGACGCAGACAAGGAGAAAGAGCTCCAGGCTCACTGCCGGGACAAGGTGGATAAGGCGGTTCATGTTTACCTTGAAAAAGCGCCGGAGCCGCCTGTTGCCATGGTGGATTACCTGTTCGAGACATTGCCTGCTGCCCTCGCCGGCCAGCGTGAGCGGCTTGCCCGCAAGGTCGAAGGAGTAAGGTCATGAATGCGTCTGCAGAGAATGCCATCCGGCACGGGGAGGGCGCACCGGTTGCCCACAAGGTCACCCTGGTGGAAGCGGTCAACCTGGCCCTCGCAAGGGAAATGGCCAATGATGATTCGGTGGTGGTTCTCGGAGAGGACATCGCCACCAATGGCGGCGTATTCCGTGCCACGGTAGGTCTGAAGGAGCGCTTCGGCTACAAGCGGGTGATGGACACTCCACTGGCCGAGAACCTGATTGCCGGCACCGCGGTAGGCATGGCTACCCAGGGGCTCAAGCCGGTGGCGGAATTCCAGTTCATGGGGTTTATCTACGCCGGCTGTGAGCAGATTATCAGCCATGCTGCGCGTATGCGTAACCGCACCCGTGGCAGGCTCCATTGCCCCTTGGTATACCGGGCTCCGTTTGGCGGCGGCATCCATGCACCTGAGCACCACAGCGAGAGCACCGAGGCGCTGTTTGCCCATGTTCCAGGCTTGCGTGTGGTCATTCCCAGCTCGCCCCAGCGTGCCTACGGCCTGTTACTGGCCGCCATCCGTAACCCGGACCCGGTGATCTTCCTGGAACCAAAGCGCATCTACCGGGCTGTGACCCAGACGGTAATGGACAATGGCGAGGCCTTGCCCCTGGACACCTGTTTTACCCTGAGGGAGGGCGACGACATTACCCTGATAAGTTGGGGCGCGTCGATCATGGAAACCCTGCAGGCTGCCGACCGTCTGGCGGAACAGGGTGTATCGGCGGAAGTGATCGATGTGGCCACCATCAGCCCCCTGGATCGGGAAACCCTGCTGTGCTCTGTTGCCAAGACCGGCCGGGCGGTGATTGTCCACGAAGCCTGCCGCAATGGTGGTGTGGGTGCCGAGGTGGCTGCGTCGATTGCGGAAGGCGCCTTCCTGGACCTCCAGGCACCGGTAGTGCGAGTGACCGGTTATGACACGGTGATGCCCTATTACCGCAACGAGCAGCATTACCTGCCGCAAGTGGACGATATCGTGGCAGCCGTAGAGCAGGTGATAGCGCTCTGAGTCAGTGTGCGAGGGTTAGCAGGGAGTAACGTCATGAGGAATTTCAAGTTGCCCGATCTCGGCGAGGGCCTCCCGGAAGCCGAGATCGTGGAATGGCATGTGAAGGTCGGCGACACCGTTGAAGTGGACCAGGTGCTGGTGAGCGTGGAGACCGCCAAGGCCATCGTCGAAGTGCCATCCCCGGAGGCGGGCATTATTGCCAGGCTGTTCGGTGAGGCGGGAGATATTATCCATACGGGAGAGCCACTGCTGGCGTTCGAGGGAGAAGGCGACGACAGCGGTACGGTCGTGGGCGAACTCAAGTCCTCGCAGGCAAGGGACGGTCAGGGCGAGGCGGACTCCTTCATCATCGGCGCAGCCCCCTCCAGCAAGCGCGCCCGCGCCAACCGGGCCACCCCAGGGGTACGGGCCCTGGCAGAGAGGCTGGGTATCAGCCTGGAAAACATCAAGGGCAGTGGCCCCGGTGGTCTCATTACCAATGACGACGTACACCGCCAGGCCAGCCACCAGAAGCAGTTGGGAGAGGCGGAGGGGCTGCGAGGCCCAAGGCGCACCATGGCGAAGAACATGGCGCTGTCCCATGCCCAGGTGGTGCCGGTGTCGATCTTTGAGGATGCCGACATCCACGACTGGGAAAAGGGAACCGACATTACCATGCGCCTGGTGCAGGGAATGGCCCGCGCCTGCGAGGCCTCACCAGCCCTGAACTGCTGGTTCGATGGCGATAACCTGAGCCGGCGCCTGCTGGATGAGGTGCATATCGGCATTGCCGTCGATACACCCGACGGACTCTTTGTGCCGGTGCTGCGGGACGTCAATCACCGCTCCATGGAAGACCTGCGGCAGGGGCTGGAAAACCTCCGGGAGGCGGTGGCAACCCGCAAGATTCCACCCCGGGAAATGCAGGGCGCTACTATTACCTTGTCCAACTTCGGTACCATGACAGGACAGTACGCCAACCCCGTTGTGAGCCCGCCACAGGTGGCGATCGTGGGGGCCGGGAAAATTCGTGACAAGGTAGTGCCACACAAGGGTAAACCTGCTGTGCGCCGTATCATGCCGCTGTCAGTAACCTTTGATCACCGGGCCGCCACCGGTGGTGAGGCGGCAAGGTTCATGGCTGCACTGGTGGAGGCCCTTGGTGTTGATTCGAACGGGTAACAGGACCTGTGTCCGAAGTTGAAACCTGGCCGCGGGCACACCATAGTAGCTAGCATGACGACATTATTTATCGTACTGGTGGTTCTGTTCGCTGCCCTGTTCATTCTGGTGCCGCTGCTGGAAAAGCACGCATCGAAGGGGGATGCGATCAATGAAAGCCGGATTTCCCGGTGGATCATTCCGTTGATGGCGGCGGTACTGATTCTGGGGATATTGCGGCATTACTTTGGGTAGGGCATGCAGCCTGCGCAGGCGTGCCTGGCAAGTTGTCAGGGATAAATAACACGCATTAAAAAAGGCAGCCGAAGCTGCCTTTTTTACGTGCTGTGACCTGTTATTTACAGGGCAACAACGTTTTCCGCCTGCGGACCTTTCTGGCCCTGAGTAACGGTGAACTCAACCTGCTGGCCTTCTGCCAGGGTCTTGAAACCGCTGCTCTGAATAGCGCTGAAGTGAACGAATACGTCGGGGCCGCCTTCACGAGTGATAAAGCCGAAGCCCTTGGATTCGTTGAAGAACTTGACGGTACCGGTAACTGTAGACATATCTTTTAATATCCTGAAATCAATCTGATTAATGCGCCGCCAGGGACCATTGTTGGGCTGGTCAGCATTGTGCGGAAAAGAAACGCGCGGGATCAAAAACAGGACGTACACTACAATTACTGACAGGTCGTCTTATTGATGAACTGCTTTGCTAACTCTTTCCTACGTCGCCCAATCTACGCACCTTCCCCGGGAAAAGCTACTGTTATTTTCATTCGTGGGTATATTTACGCATCCAGTGCTTCCAGGGAGAGATCCCGGTTCAGGCGAAGTTGCATGAAATCCCGGGCGAGCACCAGGTTGCCGTCATAGAACGCGCTGGCCTCGCCGGCCAGTTCATCGATTACCGGGCCGCGACCGGCCTGAAACTGGTAACGGGAACTGAAGTGGGTCAGTACCAGGTGTGGCAGCCCGATTGCCTGGGCAAACAGCGCTACCTGTTCGGCAGAGCTGTGCTGGGGCCAGGGGCCAACCCGCTCTGCCACGTTTCGGGTGTAGGTGGCTTCGTGGACCAGCAGGTGGGCTTCTCTGCAAGCCCCCGCCAGCAACTCCGGGGTGTCATTGTCACCGGCGATCACTACCCGCCGTGGTGGTCGCGGGATCTCGGTGTAATCCTTGCTGGCAATGTAGCGGCCATCGGGCAGGGTGACGTCCTCGCCCTTCTGGATGCGCCCCCATTCCGGTCCGGCGGGCACACCATCAGCTTCCAGTTTGCTGGTCAGCAACTTGCGCTCAACCCTCAGCTCGTCAAAGCGGAAGGCGCGGCACGGGACTCGGTGGGACAGGGGAATGCTGGTCACCCCAACGGCGTCGTCCTGCCAGTGAAAGTCGTCGGCCTCGGCGTTGATAAACTGCAGTTCAAAACCCAGCCTGGAATCGGTACTGGCCAGGGTGATTTCCAGGAAGTTCCGCAGTTGGGGTGGACCGATGATCGGCAGCGGCGTTGTTCGCCCATTCATGGAGGCACTGGACAGAAGCCCGGGAAGGCCGAAGGTATGGTCGCCATGGACGTGGGTAACAAAGATTGCCTGCAACTGCATAACGGACAGGCGGGTTCTCAGCAGCTGATGCTGGGTACCCTCGCCGCAGTCAACCAGGTACCAATGCCTTGGGCCGCCATGTTGCAATGCAAGGCCAGTAACGTTGCGGGCCCTTGTGGGTGTGCCGGCTGAGGTGCCAAGGAAAGTGAGTTCCACTGATGCATCCTTAAACTACACTGGAGTCGTCAACGCCAGGATACTGGGCGGCAGGACATCGCCCGGACGTCCAGGTCGCAGTACGAGCATAACAAAATACCTGACAGCGAGGTTCTATGAGTAACCGTCTACCCTGGTCGAAAGTGGTCCTGGCCTTTGCTACTGCGTTGGTGACTGGTGCCCTGCTGGGTTCCATCGTGCAGACACAGATCAACCTGCTGGCTTTGCGAGGACTGGGTGTGGAGATCGGTATCGGGACCTGGTTAGGTACCACCCTCGAAGACGCGGCCAAGTTCGGGCCGGTGTACCTGATGGTGTTTGGTGTCGGCTTCCTGATTTCACAGGTGACGGCTATGGCCTTGACCCGCCGTGTGCTGCAATCCTGGCGCAGGGTAAGCTGTGCACTGGCAGCGGCGGTCGGTCTCTGGGTGACCTTCACCCTGGTGGATGCCATGGCGCCACCGCCTACGCTGATCGCCGCCACCCGGGCCCCGGAAGGAATGCTTGCCATGTTGGTGACGGCCGCCATCGCCGGCTGGGTATTCGCCGCCATGGCCTCTGCAGCTCCCCGTCGCAAGGGCAATGCAAGTGCGGTTGCGGCTGTACTGCTTGCCGCAGTGCCGGCTCTGCCATTTGACCAGGCCTCGGCTCAGTCTGGCCCGGGTTATCAGCTGGAGACGGTGGTTTCCGGCCTTGAGCATCCATGGTCCCTGGCCTTCCTGCCTGATGGCCGGATGCTGGTTACAGAGCGCCCGGGCAGGTTGCGGATCATTACCCGGGATGGTGAGCTGCTACCTGAGCCTGTCACCGGTATGCCAGAGGTCTTCAACCAGGCCCAGGCCGGTTTGTTCGAGGTGCTGCCCGCCCCGGACTTCGTTGAGAGTGGGTATCTCTATCTGAGCTATGCCTGCGGCACAGAACAGGCAAACCATACCTGTCTCGCCCGCGGGCGGCTTGCAAACGGCGAGTTGCAGGGTGTTGAGGAAGTATTCCGTGCCATGCCAGCCAAGGTTGGTGCAGCTCACTATGGAGGCCGAATCACCTGGCTGCCAGACGGCACCCTGGTGATGGGCCTGGGGGATGGTTTTGATTACCGGGAGGAAGCCCAGAAGTTGTCCAGCCACCTCGGCACCCTGGTAAGGCTGAACCCGGATGGCTCGGTGCCGGACGACAACCCCTTTGTTGGAGACCCGGAGGCATTGCCGGAAATCTACAGCTATGGACACCGCAATATTCAGGGGCTGGCGTTCGACCACGAAAAGAGGCGCCTGATTGCCCATGAGCACGGGCCCCGGGGTGGCGACGAAATCAACGTCATCGAAGCTGGCGTCAATTATGGCTGGCCGGTGGCTACCCATGGCCTGGACTATACCTGGGCACGGGTGACGCCCTTCACCGAATACCCGGGCACACGTCAGCCCGAGCTGCACTGGACGCCTTCGATTGCCCCTTCGGGATTGGCTATCTATAGCGGCGACCCGTTTCCCGACTGGCAAGGACAGTTGCTGGTTGGAGCACTGGCCGACCAGGCGGTATACCGGGTATCGCTGGCGGAACAACCACCTGGGCAGCATCGTCTGCTGGGGGAGCTTGGTGTACGCATCCGGGATGTCCGCGTGGGCCCGGATGGACTGGTTTACCTGCTTACGGACGCTGCATCCGGCCAGCTTCTGCGACTGGTGCCATAAAAAAGGCCCGCCGGGGCGGGCCAGAGGATCCGTTGCTTACAGGTCAGTCGGTCACTTCGATCAGGACGACCAGGCCCAGTTCACTGGGATCACCGCCGGTGAGACCATACCGGTTGGTCAGCAGGGCCATGCTGGCATCTTGGTTGAAGAAGCCTTCCATGATGGTGGTTTCTTCGCCTTCCGGAACAGTGATGGTCAGAGCGCCATTGGAACCGATGGACACAGCACCGCTCAGGGTCTCTGTATCCGCACTCTTGTCAATTTCCATGTCACCGGCCAGGCCGTTAATGCTGGCGTTGGTAAAGCGGCCTTCAACCGTGGCTTCGGTCTGGCTTTCCATGGAAAGGTAAGTGTTGAACTGGCTGTTGCTGATTTCCACTTCTGAGCTGCCATCGCTGGTATTGCCTGCCAGTCCCAGTGACAGGGACATCAGGCGATAGCGCTTGCCGGAGACTTGCGGCGTGCTGGCGGGCAACTTGACCATCAGGGTCTGGCCTACCATGCCATCAGTACCATTGGTTCCTTCCGCACTGACGATCGAGATGAAATCAAACGTATCGTTGACAAATCCGTCCTGGTTTTCACCGCCAATGGAGACGATATCTCCGTCACCGGACTCGCTCAGCACCACCGGCAGACCGGTCTCGGCTACCTCAGATACGGTTTCATAGGCAGCACCTGAGGGGGAAATCGACAGACGGTGGCCGGAGAGGGCGTCCACATCGAGCTTGCCAGCGCCGTCAAAGGTCAGGGTGTTGGTCTCTGTCAGAACCTCAATGTTGCCACTGTTGAGGTAGGACTCGATGTAGACACGCCCGAAGTCGCCGGCCAGGTCCGCATCCGTCATACCAGAGGGCTGGCGGGCGAAGATTTCGAGGGCCCGGGAAATTTCATCACCCTCCTTGGCGTCAGGGTCGATGCCGGTATTGTCCTCGGTTAACGCGTAGCGCGCGCTGGCTTCCTGGGACAGCAATACGAACAGCCCCTTGTCGCCTACCTGCTGGAGGTTCAGCATAACGGGCAGCCAGCGCCATCCATAGCCATCATCGGTATCCAGTTCTTCGCTGAACTTGCTTTCAATGGTCAGTACACCGTTGGCGAGATAGGTGCCAGGGAAGGTTTCGTTCATCTCCTCTATCCAGGTGTCGAACCAGACATAGCTGTGATTGTGGAGGCCGGCATCGGCACCTTCCTCGGAGCCCAGGGTGATATCAACCTGGCCGTCGGCGCCGGTCGCAAAGGCAAAGTCATTGAGCCAGATCTCGACTCCCAGGGTTGCCCCCTGGCCAAGGTCGCTGTCGTGCAGGTCGTAGCTGAACGCGGAGCTGTAGTAGTTCCCGGCAATGGTGTTGGTATCACCTTCCTCCGTGGAGATCTTGGTCACACTGGATTCCACGAACTCACCCAGTTCGCTGTCCAGGATCGCCAGCATGGCTTCGATATCGGCACTCGGGTCAGCGGTCAGGTCGAACTCTTCCACCTGGCCACGCAACTCCACCACCTCAGACAGTTCGAGAGAACCCAGGTCGGCATCGCTTTCGATAAACTTGCGGGCAACGAAATCGGTGGCCGGGTTGATGTCGATCGCCTGCTCTACCACCATCGCACTCATGGTGGCGTTGTTCGTGCCGGTGATGCGGACAATCAGGTCGCCGGACAGGTCAACGCCTGTGGGCAGGTCCAGTTCGTAGTTGCCATCGGTGGACGTATAGGTGCTGGCGATAACGTCACCCACCTGGTTGCCATCATTGTCAATTCGAATCAGCTCTACACGCGCGCCTTCCACGGCTTCCAGCCCCAGAATCGCGGCAGCGGCCGGGCTGATGAAGAAATTGGCGATCGATGCCAGCGAACCCTGGTCTGCGAAGGCGCTGGCGGACGCTGCGGGTACTTCAACGATACCGCTGACGCTGGCGGTCGAGCCGGTATCATCGCCATCAGTGATGTCACTACTGCTGCTACTGCCCCCACCGCAGGCGGTGAGGGTGAGAACCGAGGCAATGGCCGGGACTAAGAGGATCTTCTTGAACTGCTCCATGGGAACTCCTGTGACATGGTTAAATCGATTATTACCGCCATGTCATGCTGTCAGGTGTTGGTGACGCAGGAATCCCCTGAACGAGGTATATGATTGTAAAGAAATGTTTAATTCTTGAATTGGTCGCCCTTGCGCCCCGATCGGGTATTTCTGTCGCTGTTTTACAGGTATCAGACGGACAACTATTCTTTAAGGTGCACCTGACACAAGGAGAATGGATTATGAGCAAGGCCGTTAACGGAACGTTCAAGAGTATTGAGCAGGCTCGCAACACAAGGGAGGACCTGATCGGAAGCGATATCCCACAGGACCTTATCTACATTGATGAAGAAGCACAGGTGATCCGGGTCAAGATGCCCCCGGAAGAGGCCCGGGAGGTTCACGAGATCTTCGATCGTCACGGTATTACCTACTGAGTGACCCGCCAATTCCACTTGGCTCTTTATTAGTCGCCCGGCCGGTGTCAGGCCGGGTAGCTATACAGGCCTTACGCTGCATTCAATTATTTAAGGGGGAGTATTGAGCCAGGAAAATAAGGTTGCGCTGGTGACGGGCGGTGCCCGGGGTATCGGCCGCGGTATTAGTCGGCATCTGCTGGACCAGGGCTGGCGGGTTGTGTTTTGCGACGTCGATAGTGAGGCCGCCATCGATTTCCTTGCACAGCATCCCGGTACCAGGGATCTGTATTTTGTTCACGCAGATGTCTCGGTGGAAGCCCAGGTTGAACAAGCCCTCGGTGAGGCCATGGCGTGGGCCGGCCGGCTTGATGCGTTGATCAATAATGCCGGGCTTGCCGACCCGGATAACGGACCGGTGGAAGACCTGGACCTGTCAGTCTGGCAGCGACGGCTGGATGTGAATCTCACCGGCCCACTGCTGATGACGAAGCATGGTATCAGGCATCTCCGTGAAACCCGGGGCAGCATCGTCAATATTGCCTCAACCCGGGCGCTCCAGTCTGAGCCTGACACAGAAGCCTATGCCGCCACCAAGGGTGGGCTGGTGGCGCTGACCCATGCCCTTGCTGTCAGCCTGGGGCCGGAGATCCGGGTAAACTGCATCAGTCCCGGCTGGATAGACGTGCGGGCCGAACAGCCTGGCGCCGGGGACAATGTTGAGCCCCTGTCGCAACGCGACCATGAGCAGCACCCCGCGGGGCGGGTCGGCAGGGCGGACGATATTGCGTCTACCGTGGCCTTCCTGATTTCGGATAATGCCGGGTTTGTCACCGGGCAGAATATCGTGGTGGACGGTGGCATGACCCGCAAGATGATCTACGAGGACTGACCGGGAGGACCAGTGAAATTTATCTTCGAGGTTCGCATCAAAGATGGACACACCGCTGAGGAGTACGCGGATGCCTGGGTAAGGGCCAGTGAGCTGATCCAGCAGGCTCCGGGCGCCCGGGGTACCGAGTTGCACCGCAAGATTGGTGATCCGAACACCCTGATCGCCATTGCCAGCTGGGAGAGCAAGGCCCAGCGGGATGCCATGGAGGGGCAGCATAACCCGGAAATTGCCGAGATTATCCGCAGTGCGGCGCCATTCGTTGATATTACGCCCGTCGGCGAGTTTGAAGATCCGGAGTGGGTAGTCATGCCACCCGGCCGGAAGGAGGACTGATATGGCCGGTGGCTGGTCAAAGGACGGTGCCGTTCAGGAGCAGATTGACAGCACCGTGGAAGACGCCCTGGAACGTGCCCGCGCCAGCCTCCCGCAAGGGGAGAGCCTGACCCATTGTGAGGAATGCGACGAGCCTATTCCTGAGGCTCGCCGACAGGCCCTGCCAGGCGTTCGACTGTGTGTGCGTTGCCAGAGTGAGCGGGACAGGGAACAGACGGATAATAGCCTTTTCAACCGCCGGGGCAGCAAGGACTCCCAGCTTCGCTGAGGGCACTCTCCAAACCCCCTAAGCGGCTGCCTGTTCAGCCCAGTGCCTCCTCCACCATCCACAGCCGGTCCTGACCGAAAAACATTTCTTCGCCCACGAACAGGGTTGGTGCCCCGAACACACCCCGCTCCACGGCTTCGGTCGTTATCTCCTTCAGGCGTTCCTTGACCTCCGGATTACTGGCCCGGGCCACGACATCTCCGGGCTCGAAACCGGCGGCAGAAAGGACCCGGGCGACAACGTCAGCGTCTGCCATATTCTCTTCATCTATCCACATGGCGTTAAAGACGGCCGTCAGATAGTCGTTGAAACGGGGCGTATCCAGGAAGGCCACGGCGCCGCGCATCAGCTGAAGGGTGTTCACTGGAAAGTAGGGGTTCTGGTTCAGGGTGACGCCATAGCGTCTCGCGAACCGCTGCATATCCATGCGGGAGTAACGGCTCTTGGCTTCAATGGCGGCGGGGGACTGGTTGCCGGTGGCCTGGAAGACGCCGCCGAGCAGCATCGGCTTCCAAACCAGTTCGGCGTTGTGCCGCCGGGCCAAGTCAGGCAACTGGGTCCAGGCCAGGTAGCTGGCGGGGCTGCCTACGTCAAAGTAACACTCGATGGTCTTGCTCATGGATTGTCTCCGGCTTTGTTTTCGATCAGAAGGTTTCCATCCAGGGGCGCAGGTCCAGTTCGTGGGTCCAGGCATCCCGGGGCTGGTGATGGAGTTGCACATACTGCTCGGCAATGTGATCGGGGTTCAGAATGCCATCCTGGTCTTTCAGGGCGTAACGGTCCGGGAAGTTGTTACGGATGAAGTCGGTGTCGATGGCGCCATCGATAATGCTGTGGGCCACATGGATGCCTTGCGGGCCCAGCTCCCGGGCCATGCTCTGGGCCAGGGCCCGCAGAGCGAATTTCGCGCCGGCAAAAGCCGAAAATCCGCTGGCGCCTCGAAGGGAAGCCGTGGCGCCGGTAAAGATGATGGTACCCCGCTGGCGGGGCAGCATGACCCGAGCCGCTTCTCGCCCGGCGAGGAAGCCCGCGAAAGCCGCCATTTCCCAAACCTTTCGGTAGACCCGGGCGGTGGTTTCGGTGATGGGAAAGCGGACGTTGGCGCCAATGTTGAACACCACAACGGCCACCGGGCCGATGTCCTGCTCGATGTGATCGAACAGGCGAGTCATGGCGTCTTCATCGCGGGCATCACAACCGAAGGCATTGGCGGCACCGCCATCGGCCGTAATCGCTTCGGTAAGTGGCGCGAGGGCCTCAGCGGTGCGCCGGGTGACACAGACGGTATAACCTTCCCGGGCGAAACGGCGAGCTATGGCGCCACCTGTGGCGTCGCCTGCGCCGATGACCACGGCAACTTCGTTGCTGGACATGATGGGTCCTCCGGAATGTTGTAAGAGTTCTTTTTTGGAACTAACCAATAGTCGGTTCCAAAAAAGAACCTGTCAAGTTATTCTGTATCTGAATGTCTTGGTGAGGTCATCCATGCGCTGGCAAGAGCTTGATCAACAACCCTGTTCCCTGGCCCGAACCCTGTCAGTAGTTGGAGACCGGTGGACCCTGATGGTCCTGCGGGACTGCTTTCTGGGCATCCGGCGGTTCGATGAGTTCGAGAAGCGGCTTGGAATCACCCGGCACGTGCTCACCGATCGACTGAAGAAGCTGGTGGAAGAGGGCGTACTGAAGAAGGTTCCGTATCAACAACGGCCCTTACGGGAGGAATACCGGCTGACCGAGAAAGGCCTTGACCTACACCCGGTCATCCTGGCGCTGGTGAATTGGGGTGACCGCCACATGGCTGACGAGCGTGGCGCGCCCATAGAGCATGTTCACAAGGCCTGCGGCAAGGTCATGCAGCCGGTAACCGTTTGCTCGGAATGCGGCGAGCCTGTCACAGCGCGGGATATCCAGGTTCAGGTGGGTGTTGGCTGGAAGCCAGAGGACGAAGCCGAACAGGTTCTGCCCTGATCACATCACCTTGCCGCGAAGGGCCTTGGTCTTTCCCCGCTGGGTCTTCTTGTCCACCCGTTTGCGCTGGGACGAGCGGGTAGGGCGTGTCGGCCGGCGTTTTTTCTGAATTTTCACCGCATCCTTTATCAGCACCTGAAGCCGGTCCAGAGCGTCCTGGCGGTTCAGTTCATAGGTGCGGAAGGACTGTGCCTTGATAACGATAACCCCATCCTTGGTGATGTGGTGGTCGGACAGGGCCAGCAGACGTTCCTTGTAGAAGGGCGGCAGGGAGGACCGGTTGATATCAAAGCGCAGGTGAACCGCGCTTGCCACCTTGTTCACGTTCTGTCCGCCGGCCCCCTGGGCGCGGATCTGGGTGATCTCCACTTCCCAGTCAGCCAGTTCTACGGCGTTGGACAGGCGTAGCAACGTTGCCATGATGAACCTCAACAGAATTGGCCAACGAGTGTAACAAACGCAGGCTTGCGATGCCGGGCCGGTGGAGTATCCTTTCGGCTTTTCCCCCAAGACCTATCGAGGCAGGTGTGCTGGAAAGTTATCTTACTGGATTGCTTGTGTGTGGCGGCATCATCATCGCCATTGGCGCCCAGAATGCCTACGTGCTGAGCCAGGCCATCCGGCGGGAGCACCACTGGTGGTCCGCCGGGCTCTGCATGATTTCCGATGTCGTCCTGTTCAGTGCCGGGATGCTAGGGATCAGTGCTGCGCTGATGGCGGTTCCAGAAGCGCTGGAGGTGCTGCGCTGGCTCGGTGTGGTTTTCCTGGGCTGGCTGGCGGTACAGGCGTTTGTCCGGGCAGGCCGGGGGCGGAACCGGCTGGAGACCGGCGAAGCCGGGGCAAAGAGTCTGAAAGGGGTGTTGTTCACCACTCTGGCGGTTACCCTCCTCAATCCCCAGGTATACCTGGATACGTTGCTGCTGATCCCAGCCATCGGCGCACAGCAGGAGAGTGCCACCTCGTTCGTCGCCGGTGCCAGCAGCGCCTCGATCCTATGGTTCGGGGGGCTGGCCTGGGGTGGTTCGGCGCTGGCTCCCCTGCTGTCCCGACCGATTGCCTGGCGGATCATCGACGGGCTCATCGGCCTGATGATGGCGGGTATCGCGTTGCACCTGGCCATCAGCGGGCTGGGCTAAGCGAATGCCGACGCCAGGTTAC
Source organism: Marinobacter segnicrescens (assembly GCF_900111555.1). Lineage (GTDB taxonomy): Bacteria > Pseudomonadota > Gammaproteobacteria > Pseudomonadales > Oleiphilaceae > Marinobacter > Marinobacter segnicrescens. The sequence continues at coordinate 76,403 of NZ_FOHZ01000003.1, read as the reverse complement.
CTGCTATATTTATGGACATAACCGTGGTTTGATTCTGGGCCGGGTTGTACAGGCAGGCCGCATAATCCAGAGGAACAGGATTGATGCTATGGCTGTTCGGTTCGGGCTGTTGCTTATGGCGGCCCTGGTTTCACTTCCTTCCCTTTCGTCAGCGCAGGATGTTGTGGCCCGACTCAAGGGTGAAGGCCTTGAGGAAAGGTTTACCGAGGAGGCCTCGGTCAGTGGTCGGGTTGTGGCAGGTGTGCTCGCCGGATCTGCAACGGCCAGTGACGCCCTGGCACTTTATGCCTCGGCGACCCGGGCCAGTGATGATATCTGCGTTCGTGTGATTTCCCGGGACGGCCTGTACTGGTCCGAGAATACATTCACCTGGCCAGACGGCGCTGACTCGGGGGTGGTCCCCCTGGAGTACCAGAGTCGTTACCGGGAACAGCTCGCCGGTTACGACGCGAAGGACCTGGCAATACTGGGCTACGAAGGAGATTGCCGGCAAGTGCCGGATGGTCCGGTTTTGGTCGCGGCGCGGGGTACCGACTGGCAACAACCCGCCACCCTGGACATCCTGGTTAACTCGGGTCGCTCCGATACCTTCGCTGTGCTGACCAACCTTGCTGGTGGTCCCAAGACACTCGCCTGCCAGACCATTACCTCTGGGCGGCGCACCGGCTACGACACGGTTTGCACCGTACCGCTGGCGGAAGCACCGGACAACGGCCTGCTTGAAGTCAGGATCATGAGGCGCCGCTTTGATCGTATGATGCCGGCAACCAGCCTGGTCGTTCACACGCCCGTAAACGGAATACGGTAATGCAACAGACCGATCGGCCCCAGGAAAGCGGCGTCAAAGGGTGGTTAGCAGCGGCCGTTCGTGGATCAGGAAGGGCGATGGGTGTCGCCTGGCAAAGTGGCAGTCTGATACCTGCGTTTCTCGCGCTCGCCCTGTTGCTGGCCGCAGTAATCGCCTTTTGTGAAGACCGGGACAATATCTTTACCGTGGAGGCGACGACGGAAACCCTCTCACTGGTGACATCCGATGAGGTTTTCTCCCAGTGGTTCGTTGGTGGCGGTCGGCTGATGACCGATCCACTGGCATCCAGTGATGACTCGGTGTTGTTGCCTGCAGACACGTATCTGAACATCAGCAGGGGAACCGAGGTAACGGTGCAACGACACGGCATCCAGGCACTGCGTATCAAGCTCCAGAATCCGTCAGGCCCTTTGGGGACACTGAACAGTGTTGAACCGCTGGATACGACGCTCGGAAGCTGGGCCGTGGTGGTCACTAAGCCGGAGCTCACCCCCATGATCCTGCCCTTTCGGGGTGTGCTGACCGTTGGCGATGATGTGACCTCGCAGGTCGACAGTATTTTATTGTCAGGCAGCATTAGTGTGCTGGAGCAGCAGTGGGTCAGGAATACTCGCTACGTTGCCGGGAACACGGTGCTGGATCCGGGCGATCGCATCCGGTTCTGGGATGAGGCCGATGGCCAGGAGCCCGGGCAGGCGGTCGTGGAAGGGTTTATCAGGGTGGAACCCGCCAACCAGGAGCGGTTTACCGAAGCGGTCAATGCCATGCAGTTGATCGCCCATGGCGCGGCCAGCTATGTCCAGATTGAGCGTCTGGGCAGCACCGGGTACCAGGTCCATGCGCACCGCTGGGCCCGCTTCCTTTACGATCCGTCGCTTGCGTTCCTCGCGGCCCTGGGCGCGCTATTGTTTGCTGCCCTGGAGATCTACTCGAAAAGCCGCGAAATAGGTATGCACTTGCGGGAGCGACGAGATGGCTGAGCACAGGTTGTTTGTCACTCTGATCCAGGCGCTGCTGTTATGCCTGGCCCTGGCCACCCCTGTCTTCGCCGCCGGGCCCAGCCAGGCTTTCATCAACGCCGGAGAGCAGGGCCAGGCGGTACTGATGGGACGGCTTGGTGAGTGCTACGCGGTTACGCCGGCCCACGTGGTTGGCGACAGTCTCTTCTCAACGCTGGTTGGCACAGGCAATGGGCGGCCCCGGGGCGACGGGGACCTTCTGCAGGTGTTCGGCTATGACCTGGCTATTCTCCGGGTTACCGGAGGGATTACGTCAGGGTGTGGCACCGCCATTGACCAGGTGGTGAGCCTTGACAGCCAACTTGCCTCAGCCGGTTCTGGCCAGGTGGTTTCAGTCAACCCTGATGGCAGTGTCAGTCGGAGGCATGTGTTGGTATCCGACGTAGGCATCCTCTACATCCGCGTTAGCCCGGTTGGTGAGCAGGATCAGTTGTTCAAGGGGCTGAGTGGCAGTCTGGTGACGCTGGGTAGCCTACCTGTCGGGCTCCTGATGTCCGTGGACCCGGACACTGGTGACGGGCGTGCTTTGCGGTTTGACCGTGCCCTGGAAACCCTGAGACCGTTCTTCGGACTGGCAACTGCGAAGCGTGAGTCTGCCGGCGAGCAACCTGAGGAGGTCGGCCCGGCCGACTCAGGCAACCTTGTTACCGAAGTTCTGAGCTGGTCCAGCGCACCGCTGGACAGCGATCACCGGGCAACGAACCTGTTGGGGAGTGGCAAGGCCCCATGGCTGGCCCGGGCAGGAGAGTTCCCCCTCGAAGTTATTGTGGACCTGGCGGGTGACCGGGCTGTGGCCATTGACCGGGTTGAACTGGTGGGCGAGGGAGTGGCGCCATCAGAACGGCTGCCAAGGGATTTCGAGGTGTTGATCCGGACAACCGGGGAGGGCGGCTGGATGCCCGTGTATACCGGTACCTACTTTCAGTCCGAACCGGCGCGCACCGTCCGGTTTGCGCCAGTGCGGGCCAGACAGGTTATGCTGCGAATTCACTCCCATTGGGGTGACCCATCCTCTGTCGGGCTGGCTGAACTGCGGATTCCTCCCATGTAGTGTGCACTTTCAGTGGAGCCGGGCGCTGGCTATGTAGGTACCTTCGTAACCACCTTGGCAGCGTATTTCGCCAATCAGTGATGCGCCATCCCCGAGCGTAAAATCACCCCGGCAATAGCCTCCTTGAAATTCCATGCCGGTTCCGCTGACCTGGCCATTGTTACGACTGTTATGGTCATTCCCCACAAATACGAATCGCCCAGAGGCTTCGTTGAATTCAGCCAATTGGAAGCGGTAGGTACCGGCCCATTTCTGAAGTATTTTTTCTTCAGTCTCAGTGGTCTCCTGCTGTAAGGTCAACTTGAAAGGAATTACCTGTAGATCCCTGAATTTGCCTTTTAGCGCCAGGGCCCGCATGGCATCATCGGCACTGCTGAAGCCGGCTCCATAGGCGATCTCCTTCATGGCGGGATCCTCCGATTTGAGCATCACGTCCAGTGCAGCCAGCCGGGTGGTCTGGTCCGGATCATTGAGCAGCGCCCTGAACTGATTGATCCGTTCCTTGCGCTCGTTGATTTCCTTGAGTAGCTCTTCTGCCGATTGACCGGCGGCCGAAATCGGCAACCAGGCCAGCCCCAGCATCAGTGTCAGACAAAGTTGGCGAAAGGACATTGGCAGTTTCATGGCTCACGCTCCCCGGTTGTGTGCCTGTTGACTAAATACTAGCGGAAACTGTGAGCGTGTCTATTTTCTGCTCAGTTTCGTGCTAGTCATGTAATTCCGGGCGACGGGCCTCTCTGGTAACGCGGGATTGCGATCCGGCAAGGTCTTCTATCAGATCCGGTAAATAAGGCAGTAATCGATGGCAGTACAGCGAAAACGTGGTTTTTCTCCGGCGGTGGGGCTGTTGTTCCAGGCGGGCATCGTTGTCCTGGGGCTGCTGCCCCTGTGGCTGTTTGATATTCCGGTGGCTACTGAAGGTCTGCCGGTGTTGGGCTATCTTGCCTGGGGCGTTGCTGGTGGCGTGCTGACCTATGGACTGCTGCTGTTACTCTCGATCACAGATGTCCTGTCCTCCGACAGCTTGCAGAAACATATCCGCGACCTGCACCGCTTTGTGCGATCCCAGTCATGGCCTGTTTTGATTGGACTTGCGGTATTAGCTGGTGTCGGTGAAGAACTGCTGTTCCGGGCGGTCATTCAGGGCTGGGTCGGGGAGCATCTGGGAACTGTGACAGGCGTCTTCGCAGGGGCAGTCGTTTTCGGGCTTGCCCATGCCATGTCGCGGGCCTATTTTCTGGTGGCGACGGCATTGGGGGCGGTATTCGGGGTGGCCTATGCACTCACCGACAGTATCCAGCTGGTGATGGTGTGGCATGCGGTCTATGACCTGGTGGTGATCCTGGTGTTACGTCGCTACCCGCAGCTGTTCGGGCTCAGTCGAAGCGTCGGGCCTGGGTGAAGCGGTCCCGCCAGTAATAGCCATTTAAGGATGAGCGGGTGACGCCTACCGAGGTAGACGCATGGATGAAGTCGTCACCGCCCATGAAAATTCCCGCGTGTTGCTCCTTGCCCCGAATCCGGAAAAACACCACATCCCCTGGCTGAAGCTCCCGCGACGATACAGGCGTGCCGTGGCTGAGCATGGCCGAGGTGGTTCTGGGCAGTTCCATGCCAAACGCTTCCTGGTAGGCCTGTCCGATAAAGCCGGAACAGTCGAACCCCCTGGCGGTAGTGCCACCGTAGCGGTAGGGAGTACCCTCGTACCGGTCGAACACGTCCTGCAGTCGGCTTACCCGCTCGTTATCGCCTGCCACCGGCGTGCCGTAAACCGGGATGGGTGACTGGCGGCGGTCCGCTACATCCGGCGAGGAGGCACAGCCGGTCAGCACCACTGCCAGAACCAGCAACAGGGCGTTCCGCGTTGCACGGACGTTTTCCTTGACCGGAATCTGGTGGAATGTGGGCATGGATTCAGTCCTGCTCGGTGTCTGTATCTAAAGACTTTACCTGCACAGGGTGAACCTGTCAGGCGTTCGCTGCCAGTTTTGCGGAGTCTTTACAGTCGCCGAGCCTGCACATGTTTATCGCAAGACGGGGTCGACCGTGACGGACCGGGGGGGCCGGTCCGTCATATCCGGGTGCTATCTCAGTGCGCCTAGCAGCCGGTCCACCGAGTCCTTGGCATCGCCGAACAACATGTGGCTGTTTTCCCGGAAGAACAACGGGTTCTCCACACCGGAGTAGCCCGTAGCCATCCCGCGCTTGAGGATGACAACCTGCCGGGCTTTCCAGACTTCCAGCACCGGCATGCCGGCAATGGGGCTGTTCGGGTCCTCGGCAGCGGCCGGATTGACGGTGTCGTTGGCACCAATTACGAGGACCACGTCAGTTTTGGGGAAATCGTCATTGATTTCGTCCATTTCCAGCACGATGTCGTAGGGCACATGGGCCTCCGCCAGTAGCACGTTCATATGACCGGGTAGCCGGCCCGCCACAGGGTGGATGCCGAAGCGCACGTTGATGCCCCGCTCCCGCAACAGTTTCGTGATCTCGCTGATCCCGTTCTGGGCCTGTGCCACAGCCATGCCGTAGCCGGGCACGATAATCACCGAATCCGCATTGCGCAGCTCCTCGGCCAGCTCCTCCACTGAAATTTCCTGGACTGTCTGGTCCTCATCCGCTGTCGCACTGCTGGAGGAGGTCTGGCCAAAGCCCCCCAGGATCACGCTGATAAACGAACGGTTCATGGCCCGGCACATGATATAGCTGAGAATCGCGCCACTGCTTCCCACCAGGGCACCGGTAACAATCAGCAGGTCGTTGCCCAGCATGAAGCCGATGGCAGCCGCCGCCCACCCGGAGTAGCTGTTGAGCATGGAAACCACCACCGGCATATCGGCGCCGCCAATAGCCATGATCAGGTGTACACCCAGTACGGCTGCTATCACTGCCATCAGTGCCAGTATGGCAATGCTCAGGGCCATGCTGTCACTGCCAAGGAACGCCGCCCCCAGCAGTACACACACAATCACGGCGGCCAGGTTCATCCAGTGGCGCCCGGGCAGGGTAAGGGCCTTGCTGTCGATTCGTCCATCCAGCTTGCCACAGGCCACCAGTGAGCCAGTGAAGGTGACAGCCCCGATAAAGATGCCCACAAAGATTTCCACCAGCTTGATGGTGTGTTCAGCCCCCACCATGATCACCAACGGATCGATATAGCTGGCAAATCCCACCAGCACAGCGGCCAGGCCCACGAAGCTGTGCAGCAGGGCCACCAGCTGGGGCATCTGGGTCATTTCCACCTTGTTGGCAATGGGCAGCCCGATAGCCGCACCGATCACCATGGCGGCGACAACCCAGGTCAGGTCGGCGGTCTCGAACCCGGCCATGGTCGCGGCGAGCGCAATGACAATACCTGCGACCCCGTACCAGTTACCCCGGCGGGCAGATTCCTGGTGGGCGAGGCCCCCCAGGCTGAGGATAAAGAGAATGCTGGCCACCACATAGGCGACGCTGATCAGTCCACTACTCATGAATCACGCCTCCTATCGATGGAACATCTTGAGCATGCGATGGGTCACCCGGAACCCACCGGACACATTGATCATGGCAATCAGTACCGCCACGAAGGACAGGATGCCAACCGCTGCATGTTCAGCCTGCGCCAGGTGGAGCAGGGCACCAATCACGATGATGCCGCTGATGGCGTTGGTCACGCTCATCAGGGGGGTGTGTAGCGAGGGTGTGACATTCCAGATCACCTGCCAGCCGATGAAACAGGCCAGCACGAAAACCGTAAAGTGCCGCAGGAAGCTCTCCGGCGCATAGGCCCCTACACCGTAGAGAGCCAGTGCGGTTACGGCCAGCAGGGCGATTTTGCCCGTCAGGCGCTTCGCCGGTGATGGACCCTTCGTTGCGGTTGTTGTCGCTGGTGAGGGCTCTTCCGTACCAGGGGGTGGTGCGGTGCTGGTGGGCGCTTCCGGTTGGGGCGGCGGCCAAGTGACATCGCCCTGGTGGACCACGGTCACCCCGCGAATCACCGCATCCTCCATATTCACCACCGGCTGGCCATCCTTCTCTGGTGTCAGTTCGGTCATCAGGTGGACCAGGTTGGTGGCGTAGAGATCACTGGCCACCTTGGCCATGCGACTGGGCAGGTCAGTATAACCGATCAGGCGTACACCATGCCTTTCCACCACCTTGCCAGGCTCGGTCAGCTCGCAGTTGCCACCGCGTTCGGAGGCGAGGTCCACAATGACACTGCCGGGCTTCATGGACTGAACCATCTCGGCGGTGATCAGCTTCGGCGCTGGCTTGCCGGGGATCAGGGCGGTGGTGATGATGATATCCACCTCTTTGGCCTGTTCGGCGAACAGGGCCATTTCTGCCTTGATGAACTCATCACTCATCTGCTTGGCGTAGCCACCGCCACCACTGCCTTCCTCGCCGCCGAAGTCCAGTTCCAGAAACTCGGCGCCCATGCTTTCCACCTGTTCCTTGACCTCCAGGCGGGTGTCAAAGGCCCGCACCACGGCCCCCATACTGTTGGCGGTACCGATGGCGGCCAGGCCAGCCACGCCTGCGCCGATGACCATGATTTTCGCCGGGGGCACCTTGCCTGCGGCGGTGACCTGGCCGGTAAAGAAACGCCCGAACTGGTTGGCTGCCTCGATCACCGCGCGGTAGCCGGCAATGTTGGCCATGGCGCTGAGGGCGTCCATTTTCTGGGCCCGGCTGATACGTGGGAGGGCATCAATGGCGAAAGCATTGACCTGCTTCTCCGCCAGTGTTTCCAGCAGTTGGGGGTTCTGGGCTGGCCAGATATAGCCGGCCAGGTGCGCACCCTCACGAATCATGTCGAGTTCGTGTTTGTGAGTGCCTGGATGTTCGGTCGGTGCCCGCACCTTGAGGATGAAGTCCGATTCCTTCCAGAGGGAGAGCGTGTCCACCGCGATGGCGGCGCCGGCGTTCTGGTAGCTCTCGTCGCTGTAATCGGCCGCTTCGCCGGCACCAGCCTCGACGACCACCTCGTATCCAAGTTTGATGAGTTTCTGCACCGAGGGCGGCGTTGCAGCCACCCGTCGTTCGTCGGGATAGACTTCCCTGGGGATTCCGATTTTCATGGTCTTACTCCTGCCGTCTGACACTTTATTGTTGGTGCCTGTGACTACAGTTAAGCCCGGAATCCGCCCGCCGTCATCTTTTACGCCCGGGTTGTGCGTGACAGATAGTCGCGGCCCGTTACACCGGGGCGACTCCGATAAGCCACTGGTGCGCCCAGACCACGAACAGCACGTAAACAGCCAGGCCGCCTACTAACGCGATCAGGTCGTTGAACGGTTGTGCGGGAAGTGTGGGGATGTCCCGGGCTGTTCTGCGTTTGAGGGAGATGCGGTCGACTACGGCCCACGCCAGGAAGGCGCCGAACAATAGCACATCGTGAGCCATGCCATTTGCCAGCAGGTGAGCTACGGCCCAAAGCTTGACCGCCACCAGCATGGGATGCTTGAGGGTGCGGCTGATCCGGCCGGGGAAGTAGGCGGCGAACAACAGCGGGAACACCGGCACCAGCAAAAGCATGGCCAGGTGACGAAGCCAGGCTGGCGGGCTGTACAGCAGTACCGGGTCAAGCCTTGCCGCGCCATATCCCCAGAAAATCAGCACCAGGCCCACCAGGGCAATCGCGGAATAGATCCCCTTGAAGGCCCCTTCGCCCATCGATTGCACCATTCGGTTGCGCAGGGGTTCGTTTACGATGGACAGAGAATGGATACCGAGAAAAATAATCAGTCCGAGTACAAGTATTCCCATGACACGGTGTCCTTGAAATCGTATGGAAGAAGTTGTCCCGCAGTATAGTTCCCCATGCTGCAGATTCGCGAATCCCGCCGCGATCAATCGAATTCGGTGACGATTCCGTAAATAGCAAGGCAGGCACTCACCGCAGTGACTACACTGACAAGGTGTCCGGAGCTGCTTCTTTGCTTCGGGTTTTCCCGTACCCATCAGGGGAGGCGGACGATGCAGATAGCCTATAACGCCCGGGACCTTACCGAGGCCCATATCATTGCCGGTCTGCTGGGGGCCCACGGCATCAGTGCCCACGTGGGCGGCCACTATCTCCAGGGCGGGTTGGGGGAAATCGGCGCCGCTGGCTTTACCAATGTGCAGGTGGACGAAGACGATTACCTGGAGGCCCGGCGTCTGATCGCAGAGTACGAAGGCGCCGCCACGGAGGATGGCCGCAGTGTTCCCCCGGTGAACGATGCCGGCGAGTTCTATGCCCGGTGGTTTTTGTTGCTCCTGCTGGCGGTCGCCGTTGGTTTTGTGCTGACCCTGTGATGGCCCGGTTTATCCTCGTGGTTCTGTCGCTACTGGCAGCGGGTGGTTGTGGCACTGGTATGCCAACGGACGGGCGTTATCCTGGCGATGCCAGCGAGTGTGATAGCCTGCCCCTGTATGAACGAATGGAGTGCCGGGAACGCCATCCTCCGCTCCATGAGCCCCTTGACCTGAGAAAACCGGAGCTTCGCTAGGCAGTGCGAATTCGCATTACCCATCAGAGAATCACCTTTTTCCTGCAGTTTATCCTTCTCCTTGAGGTGGTGGCTGCCATCTGGGCGGGACGCTGGTTTACCGGTTTTTTCACTGCCCTGATTATCGTGGTGACCTTCCTGCCGGTGCTGCTCGAGCGGCGGTTCCGGATACATATCCCCCCGGAACTGCAATTGCTGGCCATCGGCTTTGTTTTCGCCTCGCTGTTTCTCGGGGAGGTGAGAGACTATTACACCCGGTTCTGGTGGTGGGATATTGCCTTGCACACCAGTTCCGGCGTCCTGCTTGGCATCCTCGGATTCCTGCTTGTACATATCATGAACGAGGTGGAGCGGATCGAAGTCCACATGAAGCCCGGCTTCGTCGCCTTCTTCGCCTTTCTCTTCGCCCTTGGTATCGGTGCCCTGTGGGAAATCTTCGAATTCACCATGGATTCGCTGTTCGGCATGAATATGCAAAAGCCCATGCTGGGTGACCCTTCAGGACTCACTGATACCATGTGGGACCTGGTGGTGGATGCCCTCGGGGCGCTGATAATTTCCCTGCTGGGCTGGCGCTATCTGCGGGCCCCGGAAAAAGCCTCATTCTTGGAACGATGGATCGGTGAATTTGTCGAACGTAACCCGAGGTTTTTCAGGAAATAGAGCCAGGAGGCACCTATGGAACCGGCGGAACTCCCGGACTTTGACACCATCCGGCAAGCGGCTGAGCGACTTCGCGGCCGGGTGACCCGAACGCCGGTGTGGCACTCGGAAGACCTGGACCAGGCCACGGGCCAGAGGGTTCACCTGAAGTGCGAGAACCTTCAGCGCACCGGGAGCTTCAAACCCCGGGGAGCCCTCAACTGGGTACTGACCGCCTCTGGGAGCGAACTGGCCGGTGGCCTGGTCACTGTCTCTGCCGGAAACCACGCCATTGCGCTGGCCTGGGCGGCTGCCACGACGAAGACGCCACTCACGGTGGTCATGCCGGAAGGTTCCAGTGAGCTGAAGATCCGTCGGACCCGGGCGCTGGGGGCGGAAGTGATCGTCCATGGCCGCATTCAGCAGGCAGTCGAGCTTTGCCATGAGCTCGTCGCAACCCGCGGGCTGACCCTGGTTCACCCCTACAATGACCTGCGGGTGATGGCAGGGCAGGGTACCGTGGGGCTTGAATTATTGAATCAGTGCCCGGATATGCGCCGCATTGTCTGCCCGGTGGGCGGTGGTGGCCTCGTCTCCGGGCTGGGACTGGCGGTCAAGGCCTGTCGCCCGGATGTGGAAATTGTCGGGGTGGAACCGGTCGGGGCCGCCACCATGGGGCATGCCTGGCAATGTAATGATCCCGCTGCCAGCCTTGATAACGTCTCCACCTGGGCGTCGAGCCTGGCGCCGGCGGTGGTTGGAGAATATACCTGGCAGGCATCCCGGCAGGTGGTAGACCGGATGGTCACCGTCAGCGAAGCCGCCATTCGGGAAGCCACCCGGCTGTTGCTGACCGAGGCCCGGCTCTTTGTGGAACCCGGCGCCGCAGTCGGGCTCGCCGCGCTGTTGGAGCGTGCCGTTGAACCGGCACCCCAGGGCGGCGACATTCTGGTCATTACCGGAGGCAACCTTGACCTCGACCAGGTCAGCCAGTGCGAGGCCATCGCATGATTTGGCAGTGGCTGGCGGATGCCGTTCTGACGGTTCATGTGGGTATAGTGTTGTTTGTTGTGCTGGGCCTGGTCCTGGTACTTGTCGGTAATCGCCTTGGCTGGCCCTGGGTGAATGTCCTCTGGTTCCGGGTCGCGCACCTTGCAGCGATTGCCGTGGTGGTTGCCCAGGCTTGGCTGGGCGTCATCTGCCCGCTCACCACCCTTGAGGCCTGGTTACGCCGCCAGGCCGGACAGTCGGGCTATGAAGGCAGTTTTATAGAGTACTGGCTGCAGCAGGTGCTCTATTACGATGCACCCGCCTGGGTCTTTATAGCGTTATACACCGGGTTTGGCTTGTTGGTCGTTGTCAGTTGGTGGTGTTTTCCACCCCGGCGCCGGCCCCGCTGATACCGGCGAGCCAACCTCCGAACAGGAGCGAAACATGCCACGACTCTTCGTCGGGCTCGAGTTACCGAATACAACGGGCGAAGTCTTACTGGGCTGGCGCGAGGATATCGAGGGTGCGCGCTGGCAACGGCAGGATCAGTTGCACCTGACCCTGTGCTTTCTGGGGCAGGTTCAGCCCGAACAGGTTCCGGCGCTGTTCCGGGCGATGGAGAGCCCTGAAACAGATGATTTCTGTATTACACCGACCAGTGTGGGCTGTTTCGGCGATCCGGACCAGCCGCGGAGCCTGTGGGCGGGCGTGTTGCCGGAAGCGCCGGTTATCGGGTTGCACCAATGGGTATCCCGTCGCCTGGTCGAGCAGGGTTTTGGTGTGGGGTCTGGCAAATTCCGGCCCCATATCACGCTGGCCAGGTTTGGTCGTCATCAGGCCGGGTCTGCCCGGGATTTCCTGGCACAGCACAGATGCAGTTCCGCCCCGGAGGTGATGGTGCGACATGTCAGCCTGTTCCTGAGTAACACCGGCCCGGAAGGCTCCCGCTACCAGGTGTTGGCGAGATTCCCATTGAAAGAGGGCCTCGACGCCCCACATGCTCTGACAGGTCCCCAATAGCCGGAGGAGGTGTTTTATGGCCCCTACAGCAGAAACACTCCGGGTCTTCTACGACGGCTCATGCCCAAGCTGTATCCGTGATCGCCGGCAATACGAAAAGCTGGCAGGGCGAGCTGCCGGGAACGTGGAGTGGGTGGATATCACTGGCCGGGATGAGGAGCTGCAATCCCTGGGTATTCACCCGGATGACGCGCTGCAGGAATTGCATGTCCAGGACAGCAAAGGGCACATTCATCGGGAGCTGGACGCCTACATTCTGCTGATGTCCCGGGCACCGGTGCTCAAACCCCTGGCGTGGCTGATCGGGTTGCCCCTGATCCGCCCAGTACTGGCCAGGGCGTACCACGCCATGGTCACCCGGCGCCTGGAGCGAACCGGGCGCATGCCCGGTAAATAGTGACCCAGGCGCCGCTTGTAGTGGGCGGAGTTCAGAAGGCATCTTTTCCTATGGCAGCGAGGGCCTGGCGCAGGTTGTCCACCGTTCGATCGATATTATTGAGCTTTTCCAGGCCAAACAGGCCGACCCGGAAGCTCAGGAAGTTTTCCGGTTCGTCGCACATCAGGGGCACACCGGCAGCCGTTTGCAGACCCTGCTCCCGGAACAGGCGGGTGTTGTGGATGTCCGTATTTTCGGTGTGCAACACCACCACTCCCGGTGCTTCGAACCCCTCCGCCGCAACACTGCGGAACCCGGCGTCGGCAAAGACTGCCCGCACCTGTTGGCCAAGCTGCCATTGCCGGTCTTTCAACACATCAAAGCCGGTATTCTCTGTTTCGGCCATGGCGTCCCGCAGGATGGCCAGGGTGTCCGTGGGCATGGTGGCGTGGTAAGCGTGGCCACCGTCCTCGTAGGCCTGCATGATAGTGCGCCATTTCTTGAGGTCAGCGGCAAAGCTGCTGCTGGTGGTCGCTTCCAGCTTCTCGAGTGCCCGACCGCTGAGAGCGATCAGGGCCGCGCAGGGGGAGGCACTCCAGCCTTTCTGGGGCGCAGTAATCAGCACATCAACGCCACAGGCCTTCATGTCGACCCAGAGCGCGCCGGAAGCCACGCAGTCCAGCACAAACAGCCCTCCCACACTGGATACCGCCTCGCCCACTGCCTTCAGGTAATCGTCCGGCAAAACCATCCCGGATGCGGTTTCCACGTGGGGTGCAAAGACCACCTCAGGCTTTTCTTGCTGAATCTGGCGAACGACCTCGTCGACAGGGGCGGGAGCCCAGGCCGGCTGGTGGCCCGGGGTTACGGGGCTGGCTTTGAGCACCGATGCGGATGACGGGATTCGTCCCATGTCGAAAATCTGGGACCAGCGATAGCTGAACCAGCCATTACGGAGGACCAGGCATCTGCGGTCATGGGCGAACTGACGGGCCACGGCCTCCATGCCAAAACTGCCCCCGCCGGGCACAACGACCGCACCCTCCGCGTTATAGGCCCGTTTGAGTGTGCCCGAGATATCCCGCATCACCTGCTGGAACACCGCAGACATGTGGTTGAGGGAGCGGTCATTGAACACGACGGAGTATTCCAGCAGCCCTTCCGGGTCTACCTGGGGAACCTGTCTGGACATGTTGCAAATCCTGTTTTGGGCAGCCATCGGCTGCCTGGCGTTGTTTGGCTGCTAATAATAACGAGGAAGGTATTTTCGCCTGTCACGCCCGGTTCCGCAAATCCGCCGGCATAACAGGAATTTCATCTATTGGGCTGGGGTGTGGAACCTTTAAGCCGCTACAGTACGGGGAGGGCAGGCAAGTGGCGTTTCCCTTGCCTGGATTGAAAGAGTCGCTACAGGGAAGCCGGGCACCATGGAACATACCATCCAGATTCTTGCCCGTGCGGGCTATGCATCCCGTGGAGTTCTCTACCTGGTTGTTGGCCTGCTGGCACTGACGTCCGCTGTCGGTATGGGCGGGCAGACAACCAGTGCGCGAGGCGCCCTGGTGGAAATCCTGGAGCAACCCTTCGGGCGGATTCTGTTATTGCTGATGATAGCAGGCCTTGTCGGCTTCGCCCTCTGGCGCGCGATCCAGAGCCTTACTGATGCCGACCACCATGGCAGGGATCCAAAGGCGCTGGTCATCCGTGCCGGTCACCTGCTCAGCGCTGTGACACATGGCTTCCTCGCATACTGGGCGATCCGGCTGATGCTGGCCTCGCGAGAGGGTAGCAAGGGAGGATCTTTATCGGCTCTTGGCGAGGGCACCGCCACGCTGGTGATTGCCGCGGCGGGTGTATTATTGTCAGGCATTGGCGTGGCTCACATATTCAAGGGCTGGACCGCACGGTTCGAGCGTTACATGACCTTCCCCTCCAGCCATGAACCCTGGGCGCGGCACCTGTGTCGTTTCGGCCTGGTGGCACGGGGGGTGGTCTGGTGCATTGTGGCGGGTATGCTTATCCATTCCGCGGTACGGCTAAATTCCAGGGAAATCCAGGGCACCGGGGAAGCACTGGACTGGCTGGCGGGGTCGCCCTACGGGCAGTGGTTACTCGGTATTGTTGCGGCTGGCCTTGTGGCCTTTGGGGTATACAGCTGCCTGGAAGCCAGGTATCGGCATATCCGTTCCTGAGTAAGGGTAGAGGCTGGCCCTGGCGTAGGTGGCCCGAATCGGGGCGCGGCAATATACCGCAGGGATCGGGGTTGTATTTGGTGGTGGTTACGGAAAGACTGTCGACACTGTACCCCTTTTCAACCACCGGAATTGGATACCCATGACCCATAGAAAAGTCTCACTCCTTGCATCCGGCCTCACGGCTTTCTCCATGCTGGCGGCTCACTCCCTGCCAGTGCTGGCCGCGGAATATCAGCAGGGCGATGTCGCTATTGAACATCCCTGGTCCCGTCCAACGCCACCCGGTACGCCAGTGGGTGTAGGCTATATGACCATTCATAACCATGGTGACCAATCCGTTACCCTGGTGGCCGGTGAGACGCCTGTGGCAGGCCAGGTCTCAATCCACGAAACGGTCATGCACGATGGCCTGATGAAGATGCAGCCCCTGCCGGACGGGCTCACCGTTTCTGCCGGAGAAACCGTGGTACTCAAGCCCCATAGCTTTCACCTGATGCTGGAACAGCTGAAGCGTCCCCTGGCCGAGGGCGAGGAAGTGCCGCTGACACTGCAGTTCGAAGGTATGGAGCCTATGGAGATCATCCTGCAGGTTCAGCAGATGGATGCCATGCCATCGAAAATGGACCATTCTGACCACTGATCCACGGTTCTTCCCATTCGCACAGGTCGGGCAAGGTCGTTGTCCCGGCCTGAGGCCTCACTTGCCTGACGCCATTCCTGGCTATCCCGTTTTCCAGCCAGCGCTTCCCGTCTTTCGACAGATCCTGCCTGCACTGAACGGCACCTTTTTGCGGGTGTGGTATCACGACTTTCCCGCGCCTGTGATGACGATCTCATAACCTCACTGTCATGTTCTTTTTGTAGTCTTGAAAATGTCGATAATCCAGTGGGTTACGGGTCATTTGTTGCTATGTATCACTCATGACGACACGTTGATGCTGCTGTGAAGAGGTGCGCATAATACGCATCGAAACGGTGGCCCGGGAGCCTTGCAGGACATGGCATTCCGGGCGCCGGGTACACAAACCGTCAAATCTCGCCCGGGCGCTGTTCCCACAGGCCCAGCAATGGCATGGACAGTTCAGGCAGCGCCTGCGGGTTTGCCTGACATGCTGACGCTCCAACAAGGGATGGATTGGGATGATACAGAGCAATAGTTTCCGTAATACAGTCATTTTGCTGGTCATATGCCTGCTTTCCGCCGGCACCGTCTCCGCCCAGGAGGCTTACCAGATTGGTGTCGGCGACCGGGTCAGCGTTTCCGTCTACGGTCAGGAGGACATGGACACAGACACCGAGGTTGCTGCGGATGGCACCATCACCATGGCGCTGATCGGCCGCGTCGATGTCGAGGGTATGACGCCTCCGGAAGTCAGTCGATTGCTGGAATCCCGCCTTGAGAACGAAGGCTATCTCCGAAATGCCAATGTCAATGTGGTGGTGGAGGAGTACCGGAGCAATACCGTTTCGGTTCTCGGCCACGTTAACCAGCCCGGAAAGATCGCGCTGGAGGGTCCTACCACCCTGACCGAGGTGCTGGCGCTGGCCGGGGGTATCAACTCCGGAGGTGGCGAGCGCCTTGTGCTGATTCGAGATAGTGAAGGCGGGCAGCAGGAGCGCCACCAGTTCTACCTCTCCGAACTGCTTGACCAGAAGGCTGCTGATCAGCCAGCAGTGAGGGTGCGCAATGGCGATACCCTGTTTGTTCCCAAAGCCGAGCAGTTCTACGTTCACGGCCAGGTCCAGAAGCCAGGTACCTACACCCTCGACCGGTCCCTGAACGTGATGCAGGCCCTCTCTGTCAGCGGCGGCTTTAATCCCCGTGCCAGCACCAGGGGGGTGGTGCTGTACCGCAAGCAGCCGGATGGCACCGTCAAAACTCTGAAGGTGGATATGTCTGATCCGATTCGGGACGGTGACGTGCTGTTCGTCAAGGAAAGCCTGTTCTGATTCCGCTTTCAGGGAGAAAGGCATGAGCCTGAGCAGTCTGTTGAGAATACTGTTGGCCCGATGGTGGATCACCGCAGCGCTATTGGTGGTATGCGTTGGCGTCATGGCGGTGGTGTCCTTGCTTTTGCCCCGCACCTACGTTGCCTCCACCGAGCTGATTATGGAAGGCCAGGTGCAGGACCGGATGACCGGTGAGCTGGCGCCCGCCCGCTCAGGGTATATTGCTACCCAGGCAGAAATCGTGCGCAGCCGCAAGGTCGCCGGGCGAGTGTATGACTATCTGCCGGACGACATCCGGGCGATGGTCGATGCCCGGGCAAAGGAGGCCCACGACGGTGATGGCGAGGCGAGGCCTGCGGCATGGCTGGCCGGGTATGTTCGCCGTAATCTCAGCGTCGGCACCGAGAAGGGCAATAACGTCATGACCATCTCCCTGAGTGGAGAGGAGCCCGAACTGGCTGCCGGCGTGGTAAACAGCGTCGCGATCGCCTATATCGATACCAGCATCGAGCTGCGTACAGATCCCGCCCGACGCTTTTCCACCTGGTACCAGGAACAGTTGAAACTGCTGCGGGGAAACCTCCGGGAAGCCCGGGGGAAGCTATCGGACTTTCAGCAAAAGCACGGCATCGTTGGCCTGAATGAACAGCTGGACCTGGAGAATGCCCGCCTTGCGGAGCTTTCCTCCCGGCTGGTGGATGCCCAGGATCAGAGCACCCAGGACCAGCTTCGCCAGGGTAACGGAGACCGGGCGGTCAGCGTTCCGGACAACGCAGCGATTCAGAACCTCAGGGCTCAGCTTGCGGAAGCCGAGGCTGAGTTGAACGACATGTCAAACCGTTACGGGGAGCGACATCCTGAGTACCGGCGCCAGGCCGCCAGGGTCCAGTCCCTGCGCGCAAGCCTGGCCAGGGAACGCAGTATTGCTGCCAATAGCCTCGAATCCACGGCCAACGTCTCCCAGAGTCGCCTGGAAGAGTTGCAGCAGGCTTTCGACGACCAGAAACAGCGGGTGCTGGCCCTGAAGGAACAGCGCGATGAGCTGGACCTGCTTCAGCAGGAAGTGCAGATGGCCCAGGAAGCCTATAACGCCGCTTCTGGCCGGGCCCAGGCCAACACCCTGGAAAGCCGGCTGGCTGAAACCAATGTCACCGTGCTCAACGAAGCCGTGCCGCCAAGCATGCCGACGTCGCCCAACGTCAAACTCAACCTGGTGATTGCAACTGCTCTGGGGTTGTTGCTCGGTGTGGCACTGTCACTGATCCTTGAATTGACCAATCGACGAGTCAGAAGCCGGTCGGATATCGAAGAAACCCTTGGCCTGCCGGTACTCGCCTATTTGCCGGATACGCCTGGCAGCTGGCGGCAACGTGAGGCACAGACAATATGAGTGAAGTAGCGCTTCCCCTGTTCAGGGATAACTCTCACATTCCGGACCAGACCGACCTGATGGGCCGTCTGATGGTTCAGAAGGGGCTGATTCACAACGATGACCTGGACCGGATCCTGATCCTGCAGAAGCAGAGAGGTATCCGTTTCGGGGAAGCGGCGCAATCGCTGGGACTGGTTACTGCAGAAGATGTAAAGGCGGTTCTTGCGGAACAGTTCGCCTACCCGGTGGTGGCCAGGCCTGCGAGCGAGGTCAGCCTGCACCCCAGGCTGATCGCCGCCTACCAGCCAGCACACCCCCGTGTGGAGGCGCTGAGGAGCTTGCGCAGTGAGCTTATGCTCCGGTACTTCAACCAGCCGGACAACAAGGTTCTGGCTATTGTCGGAGTCGATAGCGAGGCCGGGATCCGGGACCTGGCTACCAACCTGGCTGTAGTGATTGCCCAGACAGGTGCACGCACCCTGCTTATTGACGGCAACCTGCGGGACCCCTGTCTCCATGAATGGTTCGGGCTGCCCAACCTGAGGGGGTTGTCTGATGCGCTTGCAGGCCGCTCCTCCGCGATTCCCAGGCACTGTCCTCCTCTGGATACCCTGTGGTTGCTTAATGGCGGCACTGTGGCACCCAATCCCCAGGAATTGCTGGCCCACAAGCGCTACCAGAACCTGATTACCCAGCTCGTGGCCAAGTTTGATGCTGTGATCATCAATACCCCGGTTCTGGGTGCCAACCTTGACGCCCAACTGGTGGCTGCCCGTTCCGGCGCAGCGCTGATGGTGGCCAGGGAGAACCATACTTCCCTGCGAAGCCTCGATAAGGCCAGCCATCGCTTGAGAGACCTGGGAGTTGCAGTCACTGGAGTGGCGCTCTCTCACTGACACGTCCGGCCCGGTATCCTGGAAGGTACCGGGGTGGTTTATGTGGCGCCTGTCCGGTGCCGAAGGCGGGAAGGACCATGCCAGCAGAAACCCCGGCCCAGCACCTGGCTCTGAGGCCCCTGACCATCGCGATTGTGGTGGGAGCCGTGATTTACCAGGTGGTGCTTTGCCTTATCAATACCCATCTTTTTCCGGCTTCCCGCGCCTTGGTCGGGCTGGCCGAGGCGATGTTGATGCTGGCCTGCCTGCCGCTGCTGCTGCCCAGGTTGCTGCCCGGTGTGTTGATCCTGGTGGCGTTGACCGGTGCCACGTTGTGCCTGCTGGCTCTGTTCAAGGGCGGTTTGGACATAAAGGGCTTCCGGGATGTGCTGATCCCCATGTGGTTCTTCTGGCTGGGCCGTAATGTTGGCGACATCCGCCTGGCGGACCGTACCCTGAAAATCGCCATTGCTGTGGTTGTAGTTGTGGGTTTCTACGAGTTGTTCGCCCTCGACAGCTTCACCAGCATGCTGGACATCTTCGGCTACTACGTAAATATCGGGAGTCTGGAGCCTATCACCGAGTATGAGCGTGAAAGCCGGCTGCAAATGAACGGCATCCGACCGGAAGACATGGGGCGCACGCTTTTACCCTGGCTGCTGGATAATCACCGGGTGTCCTCGGTTTTCCTGGAACCGGTGTCGCTGGGTAATTTTGCGACCCTGGTGGTGGCCTGGGGGCTAAGCAAGGACTCCTCCGAGAAATCCCTGATGTGGCAGTTCTGCGCGGCCGGCGTGGTGATGATGGTCCTGGCGGACTCCCGGTTTGCGTTGCTGTCAGTCGCACTTCTGGTGGTTGTCCGCCTGCTGTTCAGGGGCTGGATGCTTTACCTGCCGGCCATTATGCCGTTCTGCATCATGGCCGGGCTGGTGGCGCTCGGGTTGTTTGGCTCTGTTGCTTACAGTGACACCTTCGTTGGCCGCCTGGTCAGCAGTGCCTGGGGGCTGCTGAGCTTTGATACCCGAATGTTGCTGGGCGCGGACAGCGGCGCCTGGTTCCCGGATCAGGGTTATGCCTACGTGCTCTCGACGTTTGGGGTTGTGCTTGCTCTGGGCTTCTGGCTGGTGATCTGGCTGATGCGTGTGCCTGACGAACGGGCAGCGAGGTTCCGCTGTTTTGCATCGGTCTATATATCACTGATCCTCACGGTTAGCGGAACATCACTGTTCGCCATGAAAACGTCCGCGCTGCTCTGGTTCCTGTTCGGCGTGGTACTGGCTGATCCGGCGCGGTTACCGGTTCCAAGGCATCTGAGGGCGGACTGGTCCGGCTGGGGCGGACGCCTGGGCATTCATCGCAGGGAGGCCGACGCATGAGCGTCAACGTTGTTCACGTCATCCGGCAGTACTACCCATCGGTTGGTGGCATGGAAGATGTAGTCAGGAACATCGCCGCGTGCCAGCTCTCTACGGGTGGGCAGACCGCTTCGATTGTCACCCTGGACCGGCTGTTCCGAAACTCGGATCAGCGACTGGAGCGGCAGGATGTGGTGGCCGATGTGCCGGTTACCCGCCTGCCTTACCGGGGTTCCAGCCGCTACCCTCTGTGTCCATCCGTCTTGCAGGCGGTGCGCGAGGCGGACGTGGTACACGTTCACGGTGTGGATTTTTTCTTCGATTACCTGGCGCTGACCAGGCTGGCCCATCGACGCCCCCTGGTGGTTTCGACCCACGGTGGCTTTTTCCATACCGAGTTCGCCAGCCGGCTCAAGGATATCTGGTTTAACACCATTACCCGGATGTCGTCGCGGGCCTATGACAAGGTGGTCGCTACCAGCGAGAACGATGGTCGCCGGTTCCGCGAGATCATCCCGGACAGTCGTCTGGAGGTGATCGAAAACGGTGTGAATACGGAAAAGTATGCTGACCAGGCAAGTCAGGAGCTGAACCGTACCCTGATTTATTTCGGGCGCTGGTCCTCCAACAAGGGACTGCTGGAAGCGCTCGACCTGCTCAAGGTTCTGAGAGAGAGGGATTCGCGGTGGCGACTTATTGTTGCCGGACGCGAGTACGATTTCAGTATCGAAACACTGAACCAGGAAATCCGTCGACGCCAGCTGACAGAGGGTGCCGTTACGCTGGAAGCGAGCCCCTCCGACGAAAGACTGGCGGAACTGATGGGGCACGCGGCCTGGTTCGTTTGCCTGTCACGTCATGAGGGGTTCGGGCTGGCGGCAATCGAAGCCATGAGTGCGGGGCTGACTCCGGTTCTCTCCGATATTCCACCATTCCGTAAGTTAACCGATGCCTCTGATGTGGGGGTATCAGGCGAGGCAGGCGAGCCACGGGCGCTAGCGGACCGCTTACAGCGATTACATGACGAGGGTCCGGCGGCCTATCAGAACAGGCGGTCACGGGCCATAAACTTTGCCCGCGGGTACAGCTGGCCGCAGATTGCCGATCGGTACATTCAACTCTACGAGTCCCTGGGAGGATCTTCATGACTCAACCCGGTACTACGGACCCTGCCCGCAGGAGCCGCTACGGACGAACGTCATGGCGAGCTGTGATGGCTGGCATTGCCGGCCTGGTCATGGCATCCGGTGCCTCCGCAGTGTGCCTGGGTGAAGCGCCCCTGCGAGGCGTGAACCTGTCTGGTGCGGAGTTCAATAGCAAACAGTTGCCCGGCGAAATGTTCCGCCATTACACCTATCCGTCACCCGGAGACTTCGAGTACTTCGCAGAGAAAGGGGCGAACCTGGTTCGTTTGCCGATCCGCTGGGAGCGGGTTCAGCGCGAGCTCCGGAGTGAGCTGGATGGCGGGGAACTGGCCCAGATTCGCAAGGCGGTCAGTCGCGCCCGCGATAACGGCCAGTGCCTGCTCCTTGACCTGCACAACTACGCGGCATGGCACGGCAATGTACTGGGCGAGGGGCGCGTTACCACGGGGGATCTCATCGATGTCTGGCAGCGTCTGGCACGGGAACTGGACGATCCGGAGCATGTGGCCCTGGGACTTATGAACGAGCCCTTCCGTATGGACATTGCTGACTGGGCGAAAACGGCACAGGACACGCTGTATGCACTGCGGGAGCAAGGCTCCGAACACCTGGTCGTGGTATCCGGAGGGCGCTGGAGCGGTGTCCATGAATGGTTCAAGGTGCGCACGGGGACGACCAATGCCGATGCCTTTGCCGGGCTGGAGGATCCGCTCGACCGAACCGTACTGGAGGTTCACCAGTACCTGAACGAAGGCTACTCCGGCACCCATCAGGACTGCCTGCCGCCAGAACATTTCGATGGCATGTTCGAAAAACTATCCCGCTGGGCGGATGAAAACGATCAGCAGTTATTGCTGGGCGAATTCGGCTCGCCCCCGCGGGAGGAGTGCCTGGCATCCCTGGAGCGGATCCTGCACCTCAGCAATGATCCCTCGACCTGGCGGGGTTGGGCGTACTGGGCCGCCGGGGCCTGGTGGGGCGATTATTTTCTTACGGTTCACCCGGACGATGGCCAGGATCGTCCACAAATGTCGGTGTTGGAAACGTTCTTCAGAGACTGGTCATGCGCCGACGTGAAGAACGGTCAGTGCCCGGAGCCTCCGGAAGACCTGGCGGTAGACTAAGGAAGGAATGGAACGCAATGGAACCAGCAATCAGACAGGTTTTGCGGCAAAGCGACGGTGAGCCTCCCTCAGATCGTACGGCAGGCACCCGGACAACCGGTGATAGCAGGATCGGAGCGGGCCTCCGGTACCTGGTGCTTTCGGCCCACGATTACCGTTCTCCGCGCAAGGCCAACATCCACTTTATCGCCAGGGAGCTGGCGAAACGGGGGCCGACCCGGTTCTTTTCACTTCGCTACAGCCTGCTTTCCCGCCAGACCGGTGACCCAAGGCTGTCCCTGGATCACCAGGCCAACCGGATCGAAACCCGGGATGGCGTGGAATGCTATCTCTGGAAAACCCCGGTACATCCTTTCAACACCCGCAGGCCCGCCCTGCGTGCCCTGGAAGACCTCATGTATTGGGGCTACGTCGCCCTGGCGAGCCGGGTGCTGAGAACCTGGCTGGCGGAGGCAGATGTGGTGGTGTTCGAGAGCGGCGTCGCACCGGTCTTCTTTGACCTTGCGCGGCAGATCAATCCCCGGGTGAAGACTGTCTATATAGCCTCTGACGATCTCGATACGATTAACGTGGCGGAATACGTCAAGGCGGCTTTCAATCGTGCAGCGCCTGATATGACGACGATCCGCATTCCATCCCGGGCCTTGCTGCCGGGGATACCATCGCGGGACAACGTGGTGCTAGTACCCCATGGTATCGACCACAAACTGGCAGAAACGTCCGCCGCTTCTCCCTACCGGGACGCCCTGAATGCGGTATCGGTGGGTTCCATGCTGTTTGATCCCGGTTTCTTTGCCGAAGCTTCGCACCGCTTTCCGAACGTGCATTTCCATATCATCGGATGTGGGCAGCCCCATCACCCGTCCTACGGCCCTAATGTCACCGTGTACGATGAAATGCCCCATGAGGAAACCGTCCGTTACATCCGTCATGCGGACATCGGCATAGCACCCTACCGCTCAGAGTCCGTACCTGGGTACCTGGCTGATACCTCCATGAAGTTGATCCAGTATGACTTCCTTGGTGTGCCGGCTGTGTGCCCACATTCGGTAACAGGCGATTATGGCAGTCGCTTCGGGTATACGCCTGGAGATGGTGTGTCTGTTGAACAGGCCATAACCCGGGCGCTGAATGCCCCTCGGGAAGCCTCCCGGCGCCACCTCAGCTGGTCGGAGGTTACGGACCGTATTCTTGAACCATCCGCTTTCCCGGACACGGAGGTTATCAAATGATGAGTTGTGAAAGGCCCATGCGCGGTCCTACCTTGCCACTGGCGGGTTACCCCGTGGCCGCGCTGAGAACGGAGCAGTTAAAGGCTACGCTTATCCGGGACCTGGAATCGGGTCAGCGGCGTATGCTGTTCTTCGTAAACACCAACTTTGTCAATCAGTGCGACCACCTTCGTACCCAGCTTCTGGAGCCTGAAGTCATACTCGTCAACGATGGGGTGGGGATGGACATTGCCAGCTATCTCATCCACCGACGCCGCTATCCGGACAACCTCAATGGCACAGACTTTGTGCCAGCACTGCTTGACGCCATCGTCGAGCACCACCAGCAATCCGGCCGTGAAGGAGAGGTGCCGGCCGTCTTTCTGTTGGGGGCAGGACCAGGTGTAGCCGAGCGGGCAGGGCGGGTATTGGCTCAGCGAGGTGTCCCGGTGGTTGGGGTGCTTGATGGTTACGGTGAATCCGCCGATAACCGTCGGGTTGTGGACTCCATCAATGCCAGCGGTGCGGACATCGTGCTGGTTGCCACCGGCAATCCGCGCCAGGAAACGTGGATTCTCGAAAACGCGCCTGATCTTGGGGCCCGGCTTTTTATCGGCGTCGGAGCGCTGCTGGACTTTCTTGCGGGGGAAAAACCCCGGGCGCCGGAGATGGTTCGCACCCTGAGAATGGAATGGCTTTACCGGTTAAGTCTGGAGCCAAGGCGGTTGGTACGACGGTACACCGTTGATATCGGCCGTTTCCTCGTTCGTTGTGTGCGTGAGCGATCTGCCGCCAGCGTATAGGCTGGCCACGAGACCATTGGGCACTGTGAAGTCAGGGTGGCCAGGATAGTGCCACCCTGGGGGTTGTGGTTCCGTGGGTATTGATCAGAGTGTCAGGTCCAGGCCGAGGGAAACGATGCTGGCGTCAAACTCCCGTTCGTCAAGGGGGGAGCTGCGATCCAGCCAGACCGTGCGGAGGTTGAGCTCCAGTGTGTCGGTGGCCTGGTAGCGGGCGGTCAAAGGGGTGAACTTGTGGATTCGCTCACTGCGTGCGTCCCGCTGGGGGTTGGCATCGAACTCATAGTGCAGCCACGCATAACCAGTGCCCAGGAGAATCTTCGGCGTTGCCTGCCATTCCAGGTCCAGGTAGAACCGCTGGATCTCGGAGGCGCTGTCCGAGGTTTCGCCGATGGCTGGCTCAGTGTACTCGAAGCCGGTGGTTACATGGGTCTTGTAGGTCGCGGCCCAACGGCCCTCGAGCAGGGCGTAGCCACCCGTACCGTCGTTGGCTTCGCCGTCCCGGTCGAACATACCCAGGCGGGACTCCAGTTGGGTTTTGGGACTGACGACCCAGTTGGTTTCGAATTCGACGGTGGTGTAGTCGAAATCCAGGTCACCACTCTCCGGAATATCTTCAGGGCGGACCCGGTCCTGGTGAGGATATTCCCTTTGGCCGTTGATAACCTTCAGGCCAATGGTCGAGCCCCGGGCGCTGGTGTAGCGGGTGCCTACCGACGCTTCCTCGTCAGTGTAGTCCAGTGCTTCCTGGCTGTCGTTGGAATGCGCCTGGTCAAGGCGGCGCAGAGTCAGCGGAAACGACCAGTTGTTGCCTGGTGTGATGACAAGACCGCCAGTGGTTTCTTCCTCAGTGACCACGTCCTTGTCCTCGAATTCGGCCCGGTCAACCAGGCGTTCGCGGCGGCTCCATGACAGGTGTGGCTTGAACGCGTTACCAATGGTCCCCTTCCAGGCGGCGCCGCCACCCCAGGTGGTGGTATCAAAGTTATCGCGCTCGTCGTGTTCGTAGCGGGTGGCACCGGCGCTGAGCGTAAAGCGCTGGCGGCTGAGTTCCTGGTTGATCCGGACTCCAGCGTTCGCTGTGCTGATCTGTTCAGGGTCATCATCGGGCACCCGATCGTAATTGCTGTCCCAGGTGTGCCCGATGCCGGCATTAAACCTGAACCGGTCTGGCTGCTCGACTTCCTGTGCCACGGCAGCAGCGGACATGCCCAGAAGGCTTATGGCAAGCGTCAGGGGGACTGGCCGCAAGCAGGCGCCGTTGGCACGCCAGGGTAGATCGTAAAAGGGGAATGAATAATGCATCCGTGTGCCCTTTGTGAGAGTCCTTTGTACAGCTGACGTTCTGGCGAGGTGAGGAACCTTGCCTGCCCTGCAGGCTTGCACGATTTCCGCCCCCGGGCCGACGGCTGGGAGCTTCGGCGCCGTACCTGCCCGGATCGCCAGGATGTTGATTTCACTGCTACAAAACGGTACCGGAACAGGGCGGCTATTGAAAGGCGTTGCCGCCGCTTGAGAGTTACCGTTTGGTGCCGTATCGGTTAATTAATCGTCATGCCGAGGAGCCCGAATGCAACGGGCAGTGCAGGTATAGTTAGTCTCAGTTGAAACCGGAGGGGGCTGCGCTGTCTCTGAATCCATAAGTTGCGCTGCCCGCTGAATACACGCACAGCTGGAGGTGTATCCACAGATGGAAGGAATCATGAAACCGGAACCGGTCGCAGGGGAAGGCAGTGGCGAGCTGCAGCGTGATCTCGAAGCACTTGTCCCCGGAGGCGTCTATCGCGACGTTCCGCTTTCCCGGGTGAGCCGGTGGCGGGTAGGTGGACCGGCCAGGCTGGTCGTCGCTCCGGGCACTATCTCCCAGGTGCAGCGAGTGATGGCCTATGTCTCCAGTCGAGGGCTGCCGTATGTCGTGCTGGGGTCTTCCACCAACCTCCTGTTTGCCGATGAAGGGCTGGAGGTGCTTGCCATACATATCGGTGCCAGGCTTGGTGGGTTCCGGGTGGAGGGTGCGCGGGTCTGGAGCGAAGCGGGCATCTGGGTGCCTGCCTTTGCGCGACAGCTCGCCCGGGCCGGGCTGTCGGGAGCTGAGCATACCTGTGGTATCCCCGGTACCCTGGGGGGGCTGATCTGCATGAACGGTGGAAGTCAGCGCAAGGGCATTGGTGACCGGGTGATCGACGTCACCTCCGTCACGAAAACTGGTGAGAAGCGGGTTCGTACCCGCGAAGAGTGTGGCTTTCAATACCGACGGTCGATCTTCCAGGGACTGGGGGAAATCATCGTCGGGGCCCGTTTCCGGTTTGTGGCCGGACCGTCACCCTCATCGGTCCGAAAGGAAATGCTGACCATCCTTGGTGAGCGCCGACGAAAGTTTCCTCGCAAGGTTCCGAATTGCGGTTCGGTATTTGTCAGTAACCCGGCGATGTATGCTCAATATGGCCCACCCGGTGCTGTGATCGAGCGTTGTGGTCTCAAGGGTATGCGACTGGGGGGCGCCATGATATCTCCTTTGCATGCTAATTTTATTGTTAACCAGGACCAGGCAAGGGCGGCTGACATCCTTACGCTTATTGGCGTGGCCCGGCGAACCGTGCGGGAAAGGACCGGCTACGATATGGCGGCTGAGGTGTGCTACGTGTCACCTATCGGCGAAATTACCCCGGCACACCTCAAGGCCGAGGCGCTCTGCGTACCGGAAAGTGTTTCTGAAGTTAACGGGGCAGACCCGAAACCGGTGCCCGGATTGAATCAGTAAGGAGGCAGTAATGACCAGGGTGTCAGTGGTATCGGTATTCTACAATCGGGCGGGTCTGGTAGATGAGTCGGTTGCCAGCCTTAAACAACAGTCTCTGGGAGACTGTGAAATTCTGCTGGTGGATGACGGCTCCACCGATAATACCCTGGAGCGCCTGCGTACCCATGAGAATGAGAAGACAAGGGTTATATCCGGCACCAACCGTGGCCTTGTCGGGGCGCTGAATAACGCCATCGCCCAGGCCCGGGGTAGCTATATCGCCATTCATGGAAGTGGAGACCTGTCGCTTCCGGAGCGTCTGGAGCGACAGGCCGAGATTCTGGATCAGCGTCCGGATGTGGGCGTGGTTGGGTGCCGGTCAGAGGTGGTGACCCTGCAGAGCACGCGTCCTCCGCACCTTGTAAAGCAGCCTTTTGATGGCGATGCCCGGGAGGTCATCCTGGACTGGAACCCGTTCCATCACGGAGAAGTCATGTTCCGAAAGGCTTTATTCGAGGAAGTCGGAGGCTACCGTCCCTTCTTTGTCTGCGCCCAGGACCGGGATCTGTGGTGCCGAATGAGTCACCACTGCCGCTTTCTGGTACTTGAAGATGTGCTTTACCGGAAGTACGCCAAGGTGCCCGGGTCGGTGGCGGCTGATCCGGCACGGCTAATGCTTCAGCGCCACCTGTCTGACTTTGCGTTGTATTGCCACCGTGAACGGCTGGCAGGACGGCCAGATCCACTGGAACAATTCGGCGAGCAGGGAGCATTGTTCCGTCCCCCCAGCCGAGAGTTGGCGAAGGATATGTGCATTATTGGCAGTCGCTACGCGGCGGACGGTAACCTCGAGGCCGCCCGGACTTGCTTCAGGCGAGCCAGGGATGAGAGTGGTTACCTGCCGGCGCGGCTGCTGCTTGCTGCAGCCACACTGACGCCCGGTATCCTTCTGGGGGCGGGAGAAGTCTGGCGAAGACTGCTGAGGCTGGTTCAAAAAGCCAGGTGGTCCGAAGCCCGAAGGTAAGTTTCGGGTAACCCGGTCAATCAATTGGGTGGTACGGATTGACGCTTGAAACTCCGGTTTCTGCAAAAGCCCGACAGTGCTGTGCAGCGGGTGCTGCATAGCGCTACCGGGGCCAGGTGCGAGGATCGAAAGATCAGTAGGCCTGCTGTCCGACAAATCCTCGGAAAGCGGTCCACCAGAGAATCTTGATATCCAGCCACAGGGACCAGTTACGGATGTATTCCAGGTCGTAGGCAATCCGCCCCACCATCTTGTCCATGGTTTCCGTTTCGCCCCGGAAACCGTTTACCTGCGCCAGCCCCGTGATACCGGGCTTTACCTTGTGGCGCAACATATAGCCCTGGATATGGTTGCGGTAGAACTCGTTGTGGGCAACGGCGTGGGGTCTTGGGCCGATGAGTGACATGCTGCCACCAAGTACGTTGAATAGTTGCGGCAATTCATCCAGGGATGTGCGGCGTAGCATGGCGCCGAACGGCGTGATCCGTGGATCATCCCGGGTGGCCTGGGGGACGTTCTCACCATCTTCGCAGACTTTCATCGATCGGAATTTCCAGACCTTGATCTTTTCACCGCGGACTCCGTAACGGGACTGCTTGAAGAAGACCGGGCCCTTTGAATCCATTTTGACACCGATAGCGATGGCAATCATGGGGATTGCCACGATAGCAAGTATTGCCAAACCGGCTGCCAGGTCGAAAGCCCGCTTGGTCCATGCCTGGTCCGCCAGGGGCGAATCATAGATGCTCACCGCCGGAATACCCTGAATTCCGGTGAGCCGGGAGTGGAGGAGGTCAAAGCTGAATACGTCGGGAATCAGATAGGCAGAGACCGTGGTATCGGCAAGGTCCTGTACCAGTTCCCGGACCCGGCGTTCGGCCGCCATGGGCAGGGTGATGAACACCATATCGATCTCGCCGTTGCGGGCTGCCTGCTTGAGTTGTTCCAGGTTGCCCTCAACCCGGACCTGGTCATCGCCCAGTCGGCGGCTCCCGTCGTCCGTGACTCCACGGTCATCGTAGTAGCCGGCGATCTGATAGCCCATCCAGGGCAGGTTCCCGATGGCTGCGGTGAGTCTCTGGCTGAGTGAGGTCGCCCCGACGATCCCGATGCGTCGCTGCGACGACTGCTGCCGGAATCGGGCCAGCACGAACCGGCGCAGCCAATGACAGGAAATAATGGTGATGGGGGTCAGGGTAAGCCAGAGCGCTACCGCCCTGATATTGATGCTTGCGAGCAATTCCATGGCGACAGCGAACGCACCGAGTACCAGCGCGGTGCCGGCCCAGGCCATTGTCAACCGGTGTGCCAGGGCAGGTGTCGAAAAGCCCTGCCAGAGATGGTAGACCTCGTTGCTCTCCGCGAAGAACACGAAGGCAATGATGGCAAGTACCCCCAGCCAGGTGTAGGTATGGCTCCAGGGGGTGTCCCATGGTTGCAGTGTGCCCCACAGCACGCAGATCACCAGCAGGCTGTCGAAAGCACGAAAGAAGGC
Organism: Marinobacter segnicrescens; assembly: GCF_900111555.1. Taxonomy (GTDB): domain Bacteria; phylum Pseudomonadota; class Gammaproteobacteria; order Pseudomonadales; family Oleiphilaceae; genus Marinobacter; species Marinobacter segnicrescens. The sequence continues at coordinate 46,732 of NZ_FOHZ01000003.1, read as the reverse complement.
GAGAATGTTGGAGCGATGCAGGCGTATCGAGGCAGTGGTTCCGGACGCAGGAGGCAGTACCGCAGCCTTTTGCTCCTTCTGATGACTTCCCATAAATCCCTCCGTGAAATTCCCTGAGTGACCGGTCAGGACCGGGTGGTGCACATCGCAGGCGTGGCAGTGAACTACGAATATTAAACACGCCATAGGGACACCCCGGAATCTGATCGGGTTTGGTCCGCGGATTCTAAAAGACTTTATCGAAGAAAAGACATGTATATGATGTAGGTATAAATATGTTCTATTAGATGTGGTGCGCTGGAATTACGCATGTATTTCAACGTTGCGCGGTGTTCTGGCGTCGGCTATCGCTGCGATAAAGGTGCAATTAAGTTTATTTAACAAACTGTTTTTAATGAAAAAGTCAGGAATCATAAATAAACAGGAAAGAAAAATTTCATGGTATTTTAATGTAGTGGTTTTATGGGCGGGTTAAATTGCATAATTATTCATAACGGGCGTGATGATTCCAGGTTCAGGGGTTTGTGGAATCGAGTACTGGGTTTTTATTTGATATGTAGTTTATATATACAAAGCCCCCGTTTTCTTCGAGGTGCATGTCTTCAGGATGAGCATGCACTGAAGCGACCGGCGGAAAGGAGGAAAAGGCAATGGAGGGAAGTCCTGTCGACCAGTGTCGGCATTCACCAGCGGAGTTGCCGGCGTTGCCGCGCAGACACCAACGTGCTGACTGGATCGATATCGCCAAGGGGGTGAGTATCACCCTGGTCGTGTTCTGGCATGTGGCAGGTCCGTTGGTGCCCTTCAACGAGGCGTTGATCTTTCTGCGGATGCCACTGTTCTTCTTCCTCGCAGGGCTTTTTCTCCGAGGCGTCTTCCTCCAGCCATCAGGTGACAAATTTGTCTTCAAGTTCGTGAATTTTGTCTACCTGTTCGTGCTCTGGTCTGCACTGGTGTTTTTCTCCACGACTGTTCCGCAGGCACTGATTAATGGAGAAACCGTCAGTCTCGCCCCGTTGCTGCGGATCTTCATCGAGCCGCCACAAACCCTCTGGTTTATCTATGCGCTGTTGATTGCCGTCACCTTGTTAATGGTCCTCCGGAGGGTGCCGCTTGGGGTGATACTGGCCTTCAGCGTGGTGATCTACGCGCTGTTGTCAGCCGATGGAAACTGGCGGAGCCTGCCGTTTCCTGAGCGGGTCATGTTGCTGTTTCCGTTTATTGTGATGGGGGTGTTCTCCCTGGAGTTTATTGAAGGCACACTGATGCGCAGGGTGGGTCTCTGGCCGCCCATGCTGGCCGGTTTTCTGCTGGCTAGCTGGAGCGTTTACGACTCGCCCCTGGCGGCAGTCGGTCCGGTTACCTTTCTGCTCAGTGTATGGGGGATAACCTCGGTAACCATGCTGGCCGGCTGGCTGGCACACAGGCAGCGTATCGGGGGGCGTGGCTGGGCCTTTGTTGGCCGGCACTCCCTCCAGGTCTACGTTCTGCACCGCATCGTCCAGTTTTACCTGCTGGCGGTTCTTGCGCGTCTGGGATTGCAGCCCTCAGCGGAAGCCGGTCTCTGGTACACCGGATTCTATCTGGTGTCGGGCGGTGTCGTGGTGGCTCTGAGCGTACTGGTAGGATGGGCGCTGGCACGACAGCCCCTGTTCAGTCCGTTGTTTGAAGTGCCCTGGGTCAAAACCCTGCAGTCCCGCCGGTCTGCCAGCGCGGTAACCCGGTGACGCGGTTTGTGGGCAAACCGACAACGTCCGTAACTGTCTTAAGTTGCGACTATCTGGGTCTGGGCAGGTAAAAGGCCGGCCCCGCCGCAAACCTGGAATCGGCGGGGCCGGCAAAAGGCCACCGGGAGCAGCCTCAAGCGTCACTCATCCTGCGGGTCAGATGAGGTTGTACAGGAATACGACAGCAATGCCGGCCGGGGTCAGATAACGCAGTACGAGCATAAAGGCGTTGTAGCTTGCTCCCTGCAGGCCGATATCCTCTGCCAGTCCTTCCCGCTTCATGGCCCAGCCTGCGAACAGGGCAATGGCAAGCCCGCCCAGGGGCATCATCAGGTTCGATACCAGGAAGTCCAGCAGGTCAAAGACAGTCTTGCCTTCAAAGAACGGGATAAAGCCCAGTGGGTGGACGCCTTCCCAGACGTTGAACGACAGCACAGTGCCGATTCCGATAAACCAGATCGCCAGGCCCCCGCCAAGAGCGCTTTTGGTGCGGCTGATGCCCTTGTGTTCTTCCAGCCACTCCACCACCGGCTCCAGCATGGAAATGGCGGAGGTAATGGCGGCCACCAGCAGCAGGGCGAAGAATATGGTGCCGAAGATGGCGCCGCCGCTCATCTGACCGAAGGCCAGCGGCAAGGTGACGAAGATGAGACCGGGACCTGCGCCGGGCTCGAGGCCGTTGGCGAACACCAGCGGGAAGATGGCCAGGCCGGCGAGCAGGGCAACGCTGGTGTCCAGTACGCCGATGGTGATGGCAGTACGGGTGATGTTGATGTCCTTTGGCAGGTAGGAACCATAGGCCATCAGCACGCCGATGCCGATACTGAGGGTGAAGGCTGCGTGGCCCAGGGCAGTCAGTACGCCGGCGGTGGTGAGCTTGCTGAAGTCCGGTGAGAACATGAAGCTGACGGCCTGGCCGAAGCTGCCGCTGTTCATGGCGTAGATGACCATCACGATCAGTAGTACAAACAGCAGCGGCATGAGCATGTTGACCGCTTTTTCCAGGCCGTAGCGGATGCCGCGCCCGACGATGAAGATCACGATGGCCATGAACAGGGAGTGCCACAGCAGGAGCTCCCAGGGGTTGGAGAGCAGGGTGCCGAACTGGCCGCCGATAGCTTCGGCGTCAGCGCCAGTGAACAGGCCGGCAGCGGCCTTGCCGATATAGACCAGGGCCCAGCCGCCGATGACGGCGTAGAAGGAGAGCACCAGGAAGGAGGCGATGACGCCGTTCCAGCCGATGGCCCGCCAGCCCCTGGCGGTGCCTTCTGTCTGGGTGAGGGTTCGCATGGTGGCCACGGGGCTCTGGCCGCCGCGGCGGCCGATCATGGTTTCGGCGATCAGGACGGGTACGCCGATGAGGAAGATGCACGCCAGGTAGATGAGTACGAAGGCGCCGCCGCCGTTTTCGCCGGTAATGTAGGGAAACTTCCAGATGTTACCCAGGCCGACGGCGGAGCCTGCCGCGGCGAGGATGAAGGCCATTCGGGAGGACCAGAGGTTGTTGGCCTGCTGGTGTGGTTGGGTGGTTTGGGTCATTGGGTTCTCCGCTTACTTGTTTTTGTCGGAAGTTTTTTGCCGGTAGCTTTTTAAGACCACGCCTTTGGGTCCGTGCTGGCAGCAGGGCCGGGGTGATTTTCCGGGACACGCCGTGAATACGTCCGTGTAGGCTCCTCAAAAAGGTCCCTCTTTTTGAGGGTCCCGGAAAATCACCCCGGCCCCACTGCCTCGAACCCTGTGCTGGCCGCTACTATTTTTTCGAGTTTGGTGTCCCGCTTTTAAAGAACACTCCTGATCGCATCCGCCACTTGCGGCAGCACCTTGTCATTCAGCCCCGCCACGTTCACCCGGCTGGAGTCCAGCATGTAGATGCCGTGGTCTTCCCGGAGTGCCCGTACCTGTTCGGGGGTTATCCCGAGGAACGAAAACATGCCGCGCTGCCGGGCGATGAAGCTGAAGTCACCCGCCGGGGCCAGGGCTTCGGCGAAGGCCTGGCGCAGGTGGAGGATGCGCTCGCACATGCCGCCCAGTTCGCTCTGCCATTGCTGGGTGAGGTCGCTGTCTCCCAGTATGGTTTCCACGATCGCGGCGCCGTGGGCCGGGGGCATGGAGTAGTGGGAGCGGATGACACTCAGCAGCTGGCTGGTGGCTGCCTGGTTGATGCTTGCGGTTTCGGAGATCAGCACCAGGGCGCCGGTGCGCTCCCGGTAAAGGCCGAAGTTCTTGGAGCAGGAGGCCGCTGCCAGCATTTCCGGTACCTGGCTGGCCAGGTGGCGGAGGCCAGCTGCATCTTTTTCCAGGCCATCGCCCAGACCCTGGTAGGCCATGTCGACGAAGGGCAGCAGGCCCTTGCGCTGGATCAGGGTGGTGACGTCCTGCCACTGCTCCAGGTCCAGGTCGGCGCCGGAGGGGTTGTGGCAACAGCCGTGGAGCAGTACCACGTCTCCGGGCTTTGCGCCTTCCAGGCTTTCCAGCATGGCGGCGAAGTCTACCTGCAACGTGTCCCGATTCAGGTATGGATATTCGCGGATGGTCAGGCCGGCGCCACCCAGCAGCGGCAGGTGATTGGCCCAGGTGGGGGTGCTGACCCAGACGGTAGTCGCCGGGTTGCACAGGCGCAGGAATTCCGCCGCCATGCGCAGGGCACCGCAGCCGCCCGGGGTCTGGACCACTGCCGTGCGGCCATCCCGGATCAGGGCGTTATCTGTCCCCAGGATGAGGCTGGCCATGGCGTCGTTGTAGCCGGCGGAGCCAGCTGGCCCGACGTAGCCCTTGGTGGTCTCGCCTGCCAGCAGTCGTCGTTCGGCTTCGTGGACCGCGGCCATGATGGGGGTGTTACCGGCGTCGTCTTTGTAGACGCCGATGCCCAGGTCCACCTTGTCCGGGCGCGGGTCGTCCCGGAAAGTTTGCATCAGTTGCAGTATCGGGTCCTGGGGCAGGGGCTTGAGGGTCTCAAACATGGTCTGCCTCCTTCTCATCGGCCTGCTGGGTGCGGATCAGGGTGGGGCGGCCAGTATCGAGAGCCTTGTAGAGCTGTTGCTGTTTGTCCCGGATCGCCTTGGCGGCCTGTTCCCGCACCGGGCCGTAGCCACGCACGTCGGCGGGCAGCTCCGCCAGTTGTAAAAAGGTGTCGTAGTTGTTCGCGTTCAGCTCTTTCTGGATGCGGTTAACGAGCGCCTGGTAGTCCTTGAGCATGGCGCGGTCCAGCTTGCGATCCGCCGAGTAGCGGAACGGGTCGATGGGGGTGCCACGCAGGCTGCGAAGTCTGGCCAGTACTTTAAAGGCACGGAATATCCAGGGGCCGAACTTCCGTTTCTTCGGGCGGCCCTGGGCGTCGGTGCCCCGGTTCATGAGGGGCGGCGCCAGGTGGAAATGGACCTGGAAGTCGCCTTCGAAGGTGTCATTCACTTCTTTCATGAAATCGGTTTCGGCAAACAGCCGGGCCACTTCATATTCGTCCTTGTAGGCCATGAAACGATAGAGCTGCTGGGCCACCGCCCGGGTGAGCAGGCCGTTGGTGTGTCCCAGATTCTGTTCTGCCTTGCGGACGCCTTCGATAACAATCCGGTACCGGTCTGCCCAGCGACGGTTCTGGTAGGCCACCAGGTGGTTGTAGCGGGTGTCAATCAGCTGTTCCAGGGTGGGTTCCGCTTTCACTTCCACCGCTTGCGGCTGGTTGTCCGTCAGCAGGTCGGTGATCGCCCGAGGGTTGACTGCTGCCAGGCGACCCCATCCAAAGGCTTCCTTGTTGCGGTCAATGGCCACGCCGTTGAGTTCGATGGCCTTCATCAGGGCCGCTTCGGACAGGGGCAGGAGTCCTTTCTGCCAGGCAAAGCCCAGCATCATGACGTTGGAAAAGACGGTGTCGCCCATCAGTTTGTCAGCAATGCCGTTGGCATCCAGGCGGGCAAAGTGATCGTCGCCTACCGCGTTGCGCAGGATTTCCAGGCGTTTGTCCGCCTTCATATCCGCGTCCCGGTAGAGCACGTAATCCGCAGTGGGCAGTTCCGCCTCGTTGGCGACGATTCGTGTGTGATTAGGTCGCAGCACCGTCAGTGCCTTCTGGGAGCTGGCCACAACCAGGTCGCAGGCGATGACGGCATCGGCCTGGCCGTTGCTGATGCGCACCTGGTGCAGCCGGTCCGGGGACGGCGCCATGCGTACGTAGCTGAGCACCGTGCCGCCTTTCTGGGCGAAGCCCATAAAGTCCAGCACCGAGGCGCCCTTTGACTCCAGGTGGGCCGCCATGGTGATCAGCTGACCCACGGTGACCACGCCGGTGCCGCCAACGCCGCCCACCAGCAGGTCGTAGGAGCCATTCATGGCGGGCAACACAGGGGCGGGGATATCAGCGAGCTTGCGGTTCAGCACCGAGCCGGTGTCCATACCGCGACTCTTGCGCAGCTGGCCACCTTCGATGGTGACAAAGCTGGGGCAGAAGCCGTTCACGCAGGAGTAGTCCTTGTTGCAGGAGGACTGGTCGATCTTGCGCTTGCGACCCAGCTCGGTCTGTCGGGGTACCACGGACAGGCAATTGGACTGCACGGAACAGTCACCGCAGCCTTCACACACGTGGTGGTTGATGAACGCCCGCTTTGCCGGGTCCGGAAACTGCTTGCGCTTGCGGCGACGGCGTTTCTCGGCGGCGCAGGTCTGGTCGTAGATCAGTACGGTACAGCCGGGAATTTCCCGCAGTTCCCGTTGTACCTGGTCCAGTTCACTACGGTCGTGGAAGGTGACGTCCTTCGGGAAACGGTCCTTGTGGTCGTTGTATTTTTCGGGCTCATCGCTGAGCACAACAACGCGTTTCGCGCCCTCTGCAGTGACCTGCTGGGCAATGGCATCGACGGTGATCTGGCCATCCACCGGCTGGCCGCCGGTCATGGCCACGGCGTCGTTGAACAGGATCTTGTAGGTAATGTTAATGCCGGCGGCCACCGCCTGGCGAATGGCCATCGAGCCGGAGTGGAAGTAGGTGCCTTCCCCCAGGTTCTGGAATACATGGGGGTTGCCGGTGTAACGACTCTTGCCGATCCAGTTGACGCCTTCGCCGCCCATCTGGATCAGGGACTCGGTGTTGCGACCCATCCAGGACGCCATAAAGTGGCAGCCGATACCGGCCAGGGCCTTGCTGCCTTCCGGTACCTTGGTCGAGGTGTTGTGGGGGCAGCCGGAGCAGAAATAGGGCAGTCGCTTGACCCCGCCCGGGTCCTGGGCGGTGGTCATGGTGTTGATCTGCGCCAGTTGCTCGCTGAAGTCGACGCCAAAGAACCGGCCCAGGCGGGCAGCGAGGAAGCCGGCCACCAGTTTCGGGCTCAGCTCCCCCACGTAAGGGATCAGGGGCCGGCCCAGTTCGTCCTGCTTGCCGGTGATCAGCACCTCGCCGGGGCGGTCCGGCTCGGACATATACTCTTTGATCTGACTTTCGATGATGCCGCGCTTTTCCTCGATGACCAGCACTTCCTGCTTGCCGTGGACAAACTCCAGTACGCCCCTGCGCTCCAGGGGCCAGACCATGCCGATCTTGTAGATATCCAGGCCCATGTCCCTGGCCTTGTCTTCATCGATGCCAAGCAGGTCGAGGGCTTCCAGCAGGTCCAGGTGGCCCTTGCCGGTGGTAACAATGCCGAAGCGGGCTTCCCGGTTGTTATAGAGGCAACGGTCGATGGGGTTGGCCCGGGCAAAGGCCTGAACGGCGGCCAGTTTGTGCTCGATGCGGGTTTCCAGTTGCGGCCCGGGCAGGTCTGGCCACCGGTAGTGCAGGCCGTCTGCCGGTGGTGTGAAGTCGTCCGGCATGACGAAATCGGGCATGGGTGGCAGTTCCACCGACGCGGCACTTTCCACGGTTTCCGAGATAGCCTTGAAGCCCACCCAGCAGCCGCTGTAGCGGGACAGGGCATAGCCCCAGAGGCCGAACTCCAGGTACTCGGCAATGTTGGCCGGGTTGATGGTGGGCATGAAGAAGCTCATGAAGGCCACGTCTGACTGATGGGGCATGGACGACGACACACAGCCATGGTCATCGCCGGCCACCACCAGGACGCCGCCATGGGGTGAGCTGCCATAGGTGGTGCCGTGCTTGAGGGCATCACCGGCCCGGTCAACGCCCGGGCCCTTGCCGTACCAGAGGCCGAATACGCCATCCACCTGGCGGTCATCGTCGGTTTCCACTTGCTGGGTGCCCAGCATGATGGTGGCGGCCAGGTCTTCGTTGATGGCGGGTACGAAATCGATGCGGTTCTGTTCCAGCAGGTCCTTTGCCTGCCACAGGGCCTGGTCATAGGCGCCCAGGGGGGAGCCCCGGTAGCCACTGACCATACCGGCAGTATTCAGGCCTTGCTTGCGGTCCAGTGCTGCCTGCATCAACGGGATACGGACCAGGGCCTGTGTGCCGGTGAGAAAGACACGGCCGGCTTCCCGATGATAGCGGTCTTCCAGTTGGTAGTCGTCTAAGTGAGGGGTATCCGGCTTGGAAGTATCGGCGGACATGGTGCTCTCCCTTTGTTGATTTTATGAACAAAATTCTAGGGGGGAAGGCACCGAATGTGCTTGCTTTTTGAGCAGGCTGGAGTGCCATTTGCGCAACAGTCTTTGATGAATGACAATTAAGCGAAAGATCCTTTGATAAAAATCAGGTGTTACCAAATGAAACAGGTGGAACTGGATAAGCTGGATCGTCGCATCCTGGATGCGTTGCAACAGGATGGGCGCATCAGCAACCAGCAACTGGCTGAACAGGTGGGCCTGTCGCCGGCGGCATGCTGGCGACGAGTGCGCGCGCTGGAGGAGGCTGGCGTCATCATTGGGTACAGTGCCCGGCTGAACCCGGAGGCCATGGGGCAGGGCCTGTGTGTGCTGGTGAACCTTTCATTACAGCGCCATACCATCGACAGCACGGCGGAGATCGAGCGGGAGGTCAGCAGCTATCCAGAGGTGCTGCAGTGCTTTGCCGTCACGGGTAACGCGGATTTTGTACTGCGGGTGGTGGTGCCGGATATGGCCAGTTATGACCGGTTCCTGAATGAAAAAATCTTTACCCTTCAGGGGATTTCGCAGGTGAATTCCAACTTCGCCCTTCGGGAGATCAAGAATACCCTGATGTTGCCTGTGTGACGTTCACTGGATTAGGCCATGCCCGGCATCCGGGGCAGGGCTGCTGGTAAAAAGGGAAATGATAAGTATTAAATGTTGGTCAGAAAGCAACTGATTTCTTGAGGTTTTTCGGTTTTGGGTCAAAGGTGAAAGGGCAGTATCCAAATTCACATCGCGTTGGCACCTGGAAAAGGAGGCCGACCCTAAGGAGGGAACGATGCTTTATTGGGCTGTCGTTTGTCTGATCATCGCCATCATCGCAGGTGTCCTGGGTTTTGGTGGAATTGCCGGCACAGCTGCCGGCATTGCCAAGGTCCTGTTCTTTATTTTCCTGATTCTCCTGGTGATCTCCCTGGTCGCCAACGCCATGAAAGGACGCAAACCCTGACGGGCAGTCCGCGACGGTTTACCGTGCAGACCCCTGATGAAAGGATCACGAACAAGGCCGGCATTTTGCTGGCCTTGTTCGTCAATTGATTGACGAAAATTCTTTTATGTAGCGGTTGTCGGGGAATTTCGTCAATTTGTCAGCAAACCATCAAGAAACAGACACCGGAAGGTAAGACCTGCTCTCTATGGTGACAGGTGTCCCGGCACTCCGGCGACGGCCCCTGGGCCTACAGCCTGGAGCTGACCCGGGTAGCAGATGCCTCTGCACCGGGTTCGTTGGCCTTGCTCGCCCTGGGCCTGGCAGGTCTTGGCGCAATGCGTGCCCGCCAACGCCGGAGCTGATCTCAGTTGATTGATGGCGGCTGGCTTTGAAGGGCTGGCGGCCCTCCCCCGGGCTGTGCACGGGTTTGCCGTGTACAGCTTTTCCCCTCTGACGTATCCTGTGTGCGTGCCGGCTGCCGTCGGCATGGGCGGATTGACCATAATCCGGCTCTTCCTCGACTGAATTGAAACCGGGTGTCTATGAGCGTAAGCATCGTTCTCGTTCTGGCCAGTATTGGTATTGCCTCACTTTTCTGTCAGTGGCTGGCCTGGCGGGTACGAATGCCGGCAATCCTGTTTTTGCTGGCTGGTGGCATTGCCGCCGGCCCGGTGCTTGGCTGGCTACAGCCGGAGCCTTTGTTCGGTGACCTGCTGTTCCCGATGATCTCGCTGGCGGTGGCGGTGATCCTGTTCGAGGGCAGCCTTACGCTCAAGTACGAGGAGATCAAGGGCCACGGCAAGATGGTCCGCAACCTGATTCCGGTAGGGTCAGTGGTGACAGCACTGATCGGCACCCTGGCGGCACGCTGGATACTGGATGTTTCCTGGGAGGTGGCTCTGCTCTTTGGTGCCATTTCGATTGTGACCGGGCCGACTGTGATTGCGCCCCTACTGCGGTCAGTGCGCCCGAAACAGAACCTCGCCAATATCCTGCGTTGGGAAGGCATCATTATCGACCCCGTCGGTGCGTTGCTGGCGGTACTGGTCTTTGAGGCCATCATTTCCTGGGGCCAGGGCAATGTGTTCTGGCACTCGGTGTATATCTTCGGCAAGACCGTGGCCGTCGGGCTGTTGTTCGGCGCCGTTGCCGGCTGGATTAATGGCGTGGCCCTGCGCAAGCACCTGCTCCCCCAATATCTGCATAACGCCGGAACCCTGACCTTCATGCTGGGGGTCTACGCCCTGTCCAACGAGATCGCCCACGAATCAGGTCTGCTGACGGTGACCATCATGGGGATCTGGATGGCCAACATGAAGATGGTGCCCATTGACGATATCCTGGAGTTCAAGGAGTCCCTCAGTGTTCTTCTGATCTCGGCCCTGTTTATTATCCTGGCCGCACGGGTGGACTTTGGTGCCATCGCAGAATTGGGCTGGGGCCTGGTGGTGGTCCTGGCTATCCTGATGCTGGTGGCCCGCCCGGTCAGTATTCTCCTGTCTGGCATAGGCACGTCGCTGAACTGGCGCGAGAAGGCGTTTCTCAGTTGGATAGCCCCCCGTGGCATCGTGGCAGCGGCGGTATCCGCCCTGTTCGCGTTCCAGCTGGAAAACCAGGGCTATGAGGATGCGGGCACACTGGTACCCCTGGTGTTCATGTTGATCATCGCCACCGTTACCCTGCAGAGCCTGACGGCCCGCCCGATTGCCCGGGCACTCGGAGTGGCAGAACCCGCAGCCTTTGGTTTCCTGATCCTGGGGGCCAACAGTGGTGCCCGCGCCATTGCCCAGGCCCTGCAGAAGAATGAAATACCGGTCACGCTCACCGATACCAACTGGGAAAACGTACGCCAGGCCCGGATGGACGGCCTCAAGGTGTATTTTGGCAACCCCACTTCAGAGCATGCCTCCACCCACCTGGACCTGACGGGAGTAGGGAAGCTGCTGGTGATTTCTCCGTACAAGCAACTGAACTCCCTGGCCACCTACCACTTCCTGGACTGGTTTGGCCCCAACAGTGTGTACAGCCTGTCGGAAGGTGAGCAGGATCAGAAGGCCAGCCACCAGTCTGCAGAGAAAATCCAGCAGACCCGTGGCCTGTTTGATGACCTGTCCTATCCCAAGCTGGCCAGCCTGGTCAGCCGTGGCTATACCGTGAAGACCACCCAACTGAGTGAAAGCTTTACCTATGAGGACTTCCTGGCAAGGCACGACGGCGAGGCCAGGGTATTGTTCGTGATCAACGACAAGGACAAGATCCACCCGGTCATGGCTGGGGACGAGCTCGAGCCGGATACTGACTGGCAGCTGATCAGCCTGGTACCCCCCCGGGCCGCGAGGGACCGGAAGAGCGAAGGTGAGGTCACCACCGACCCGTCGCGGGACGGCTGAGGTACACAATGGAACTGCCGCTGGATCCCGCCCAATATGGAATGGTACTGGTCATAATGGGTGGCCTGCTGTCGATCAGTATCCTGGCGGATGTTATTGCGGCCAGAACCGCTGTGCCCCGGATATCCCTGCTGGTGCTGGTCGGCGTTGTCGTGGCGGCTATCCAGCAATGGGGGCTTGGCCAGCCAGCGGGGCCATTGACCACCCTGGCAGAGCCGCTCATCCAGCTGGCCCTGGTCATGGTGGCGTTTCTGTTGGGCGGGGAGTTCACCTGGGACCGACTGCGCACCCTTGGGCCGGTGGTAGGGATCTTCTCCCTGACGGTGGTGCTGGCCAGCGGGACCGCTGTTGGTCTGGGCCTTTGGCTGCTCGGATTTCCCGTCATCCTGGCGGTGGCGCTGGCGGCCATTTCCGTGGCCACCGACCCGGCGGCGGTCAGTGAAACCATCCACGAACTCCGAGCTGGGAATACCCGTGTCGGCCGGCTGCTGCTCAGTACCGTGGCCGTGGATGATGGCTGGGGTATTATTGTGTTTGGGCTGGCGATGGCGTTTCTGGGCTGGCACGCCAGCGGTGATGGCCTGCAGGCCCTGCTGGAGGCGCTCTGGGAGCTTGGGGGTGCCGTAGCGCTCGGGGTTATCGTGGGTATACCTGCGGCCTGGCTGACAGGGCGCCTGGAGGCGGGTGAGCCGACGCTCGTAGAGGCGCTGGCCCTGATTCTGTTACTGGCCGGTGGGGCCGCGCTGCTGAACGTATCGGAACTTCTCTCCGCGATGATAGCCGGTGCCATTGTGGCCAACCTGGCTTCACACCACACTCGCTCCTTCAACGAGATTGATTACCTCAAATGGCCATTCCTGGTCTTTTTCTTCGTGCTTGCAGGCGCCAGCCTCGACCTGAACATGCTTGGGTCCGCCCTGGGCATTACCGGTGCCTATATCCTGCTCCGGATACTGGGGCGCTACCTGGGAGGCCTGCTGGGTGCCCGGGCGGTAGCAGGCAGGCAGGGTGCCCTGCCTTCCGGGATTGGTATGGCACTGACACCCCAGGCCGGAGTGGCTATGGGGATGGCCCTGCTAGCAGGCGAACGTTTCCCCGAGTTCAGTGCCACGCTGATGGCTGTGGTGGTAGGCTCCACGGTATTCTTCGAGGCTACCGGACCCTGGCTGGTGCGACGGACTCTGCGCAATAACGCGATGACCGACAACAACAAGGAGTAGATTTCCATGATAGATACCCTCAAGACCTGGCATGAGCTCGCCCACAGTGGCAACGCTGACGGACTGGATGACCTGCTGGCGGACAACGCTGTGTTTCATTCGCCGGTGGTACATACACCCCAGGAAGGCAAGGCCATTACCAAGGCGTACCTGGCGGCTGCGTTTGGTGTATTGAACAACGACCATTTCGAGTATTTGCGTGAAATTGTCGATGGAAATACAGCCGTCCTGGAGTTCCGTACCGAACTGGATGGCACCGTGATCAATGGTGTCGATATGATCGAATGGGACGAGACCGGTCGTATCCGGGATTTCAAGGTGATGGTGCGCCCGCTCAAGGCCATCAACAAGGTGCACGAAATGATGGCCGCCATGCTGGAGGCCAACAAGCGCCGCTGAGAACTGCGCCCTGGCCACTGATTGCCAGGGCCGGACTCCCCCTTGCTGAGGCAGAGGCTATGCGGAGCCCCCTATGAATCGCTACGATTCCTTCGCCCGAACCCACTGCAGTGTCTGCGAGAATGACGGGTTGGTGGATTTTCTCACGGTCGGTCACAGGACTTACCGCCGGTGCCTATGTTGCCAGGCTACCCTTATGGACCCAGCTGCCTGGTTGACGGAATCTGAGGAGCGGGCTGTCTACGCCCTGCACGAGAACGAGCCGGGGGATCCTCGCTACCGACGTTTCCTGGAAAAGCTGGCTGCTCCCCTGCTTGAGCGGTTGCCACCTGGCGCGCAAGGTGTGGATTTCGGCTGTGGGCCTGGCCCGGCATTGGCCGCCATGATCGAGGAACAGGGTCATACCGTCACTCTGTACGATCCGGCGTTCTTCCCTGATGTCACGGTACTCAACCGGAACTGGGATTTCGTCACCTGCACTGAAGTGGTGGAACACCTGCATCATCCGCTGGCGGTATTCCGGCAACTCGATGCAATGCTTCGTCCCGGAGGATGGCTTGGTGTCATGACCTGTTTCCAGACGGATGACAGTCGGTTCGCCAACTGGCATTACCGCCGCGATCCAACGCACATTGTTTTCTACCGGGAGGAGACCTTCCGTTGGCTTGCCAGCCATTTCGGCTGGACCCTGACCATTCCCCGCAAGGATGTTGCGCTTCTGCAAAAACCTGCCTGATTGCTGTGTATGAATGTAACTCCTGTCTGTCGATCATGAGGACAGATAAAAAACCTCATATTGAAGTTTCAAAGAGTTGCAGAAGTTCTTGTTAAAAAAGAAATATTAAAATTGTAACGACGCGAAAATTGGTGACTGAAACCATGGAATCCCGACCGCTCAGAAGGTTAGCATGGCTCCGAACTTCAGCCCGCCTTCCTGTGTCGTGCCATGGAATCCGTCAATCATACAAGCCTTCGGTTGCTATACCTGTTTGTCACCATGCTGGTGATCCTGGTCCCCCTTTCAGGCCTTGCTGCAGAAATCCAGGGCGATGAAACTGCCAGTGTCGAACGGAATCGTCGCACCCTGACGCTTCTGCAGCAAAGCTTGTACTGGATCCGTTCCCATCATGGAAGTTTGCCTGTTGAGCGGGGTAGCGGGTCGCCGGCGCCATCGACAGCCCGGGTGCCCGTCCTGGCGGGTATGACGGCAGATACCATTCCCCTGTCATCTGCACCTGCGAGGGAGACCTGGGCTGGGGAACGGTTTTATCTCAGGGGCGAGGACCACGACGCAGAAATGGGGGACCGGGTTCGCGTCGGCTTTGACGAGACACCGTTGCCCGGTCTGGGCAGCAACCTGAGGCTCGATGGCAATTGGTCCATGTCCCAACAGCCCGGCGATACGACCATGGATGTAGGCCTGGCCTGGCAGACACTGCTGGGCGGCAACCGGCTTTCATTCAGTGGTCGTCATCATGAATACCACGATGAAGTGGTGTCAGGTGAAGATATCCGGCGGGTTGGTGGCAGCCGCCAGACCCTGGAGATGGATCTGGTCCGGAACCTTTACCAGGGCCCGGCGGCGAGCCTGGATGCACGGGTCATAACCACTGATGTCAGCAGCCAGTGGTTTGAAAATGGTGACCTGACCGGAGAGGCCCGGCGCAGTTATTCATTGGTCCGGCTTGATGGTTACCTCGGAGGGCAGGTGCCCTGGGTTGATAGCCATGGAGAAATCAGTCTTTCTGTCGAAGGCTGTATGGCACTGCTTGATGGTGCAGTGCAGGAGGCGTGCGGCGAAAAACTGGGCGCTTTCCAGCGCTACAACCTGGCAGCGAGTCTGGAACGAAACTGGCTGAAGATGGACTGGGACCTGAAAGGCGAGTACCAGTTCACCCCGGATAAATTGCCGGGCTGGCGCTACCTGGAGGTTGGCCAGGGAATGATGCACGGGTTTGGTGGCCAGGTGCTGCGGGGACGCCGGGGTGGCTGGCTGCGCCTGGACAGCGCCACGCCCGACCGTCTCCTCTGGCTGCCATCCGGTGTCCGGACAAGCCTGCGGTTCTCACTGCTGCGTGGCTGGGCCGAAGGTCCGGGGCAGGGCCTCACCAGTCGGGCCACGGCGGGTGAGGTGCTCTGGCGGGTCAGCGGTGAGCATCTGACCGGGGGGCTGAGGGCTGGTACTCTTTTGGAGGCATCAGGTCCGGGCCTGGTATCCGCCAACGTGCCGGAGCTGTCCCTGGATATTAGCTGGACGCTGTGAACCGGCACGCCTTGGGCCGGAGCCGTTCACGACGCCGGCTTACAAAGTCGTCACTTGCGGCAGGGTTCAGTGGAGACTAAAAATCAAGGGGGTAGGCTTGCAGGCCTTTACAAGGATTTTCTGACAAGGACCCCCTCTCTATGTTGCGCCTCCTCGCTGGTGTCATTATCTCTTCCATGACGGCCTTTGCTGCCACTGCCTCTGAACCTGGTGGTTTTGATTTCGATAATGTGGCTGAGAAGGCCCGTCAGCTAGCCGGCAAAAGCTGGCAGGCGCCACCAGAGATCCCCGATTTCCTGAAAGAGATCGATTATTCCCGTTACCAGGAGATCCGGTTCCGGGACGACCGTAACCTGTGGCGCGATTCGGATTCCCGCTTCCAGGTGATGTTAACCCCGGCCGGAAAATACTTTACCCATCCGGTTACGCTCAACGAAATCCGCGATGGCGAGGTTGAACCGATACGCTTCGCCCGGGACCTGTTTACCTACCCGAGCGAGGAGTTTGCCAAGCGCATTCCAGCGGATCTGGGCTTCGCCGGTTTCCGACTTACCTATCCGCTGCGTGGGCCGGATATCAACAACCAGTTCCTGGCGTTTGCCGGTGCCAGCTACTTCCGTGGTGTGGGGCGTGACGATGGCTTCGGCCTTTCGGCGAGAGGCGTGGCGATTGATACCGGACAGCCCCGGGGTGAGGAGTTCCCGTCGTTTATCGAGTTCTGGCTGGAGAACCCCGACGCCGGCGATGAGCAGGTGGTGGTCTATGCCCTGCTTGACGGCCCCAGCCTGGCGGGTGCCTACCAGTTCACCATCAAACCCGGTGATGTTCTCGACGTGGAGGTACGTGCACGCCTGTTTTTCCGTGAACGGGTCGGGCTGCCCGGTTACGCGCCGTTGACCAGCATGTTCTATTACGGCGAGAACACACTCCGGCCGATGGGAGAATGGCGCCCGCAGACCCACGATTCAGACGGGCTCCTGGTAACCGACGGCGACAGCGGAGAATGGCTCTGGCGGCCCCTGATCAACCCGGAATCCCTGCGCATCAGTTACCTCAGGGCCAATAATCCCCGGGGCTTCGGCCTGATTCAGCGGGATCGTGACTTCCGCGACTTCCAGGACCTGGAGGCCAGGTATGAGTTGCGCCCCAGCGCCTGGGTCGAGCCCGAAGGTGACTGGGGTAAGGGTAGTGTTGTGCTGGTGGAAATACCAACCCGGTCAGAGGTCAACGACAACATCGTGGCGTTCTGGTCTCCGGAAGAGTCACCGCAAAAAGGCGCCTCGGTTGACCTTGACTACAGGCTACGATTCGGTCCGGCCAGCCTCAGCGGCCATCCTTCAGGCTATGCGGCCAATACGTTTATTGGTGATGGCAACCGCATCGGTGGTGGCGACCAGGAAGGAGCCTATCGGGTGTTGGTGGATTTCGAAGGTGGGCCGCTGGATCAAACAGACCCCGGGGCCGATGTGGTCAGTCAGGTCAGCGCCGATGAACATACAGAAGTGCTGGAGCACTTTGTGGAGTACTCGGAACCTGCCAGGCAGTGGCGTCTTTCTATGCTGGTGCGGCCTTCCGGGGATCAGACCATGTCGTTGCGGGCTTTCCTGTCGCAGGATGGCGAACCGCTGACCGAAACCTGGACCTACGAGTTGCCACCGGGGATTGATATCCGGGGCAATTAACCCACAAGGATAGCGTGCATTCAGGAGAAGCGTGATGGAAAGGGCGATATGCCAATATGCGCTGGACCGGGTAATGCTCTACCTCCGGAATTACGGTGTAGCCCCCGCTCCGCAGGTTTGCCGCCGCGCCCTGGCCCTGATCGATGAATGCCTGGCAGAAGTGGTGACCGGGCAGGGTAGTTCTGTGCCTGACCCTTGTCACTCAGACACACCGCTCCCGGGCGGGGTGCTGGCGCTGGTTTTTGACCGCCTCCCCGGGTACTTCGACTTGCCGGAACTGTACGTCCCGCTGCAGCGTCCGCCCATCCAGCGAGGGAGTATAGGTTATGGGCCAACCCTGTGAGCCAGTGGCAACCCCGGCCCCGGGGGTGCCGGTAAGGGGCAGGGCGGACGTTCGCTGGCGGTGGGTGGCGAACATTCGGCGCCTGGTGCTGGCCCTGTTTGTACTGGGGCAGACGTTTTTGGCCACGGCTTTGATACTCAGGGTCCTGCCTTACCACGGAGGCACCTGGGCAGAGGCCGGACTTACCACGCTGTTCGCCGTGCTCTATGCCTGGGTGGCTGTCGGATTCTGGACGGCGGTATTTGGGTTCGCAATCAGGTTGATCGGCGGTGATCGGTGGTCCCTGGCCCGCCGTCACCCGGAAGCGGAACTGGTCGCTACGCCCCTCGCGTCCACTGCGGTAGTTATGCCGATTTACCATGAACCGGTTCAGCGCACGCTAAGGGGGCTGCGCGCGATTTACCGGGATCTCGAACGTACCGGGCACCTGCAGCATTTTGAGTTTTATATCCTCTCCGACAGCCGTGACCCGGAAGTCTGGCTTGAAGAGCAGGCGGCCTGGCAGAGTCTGTGTGAGGAACTGAATGCCGATGGCCGGCTGTTCTACCGGCGCCGCACGGTTAACCTCAACTACAAAAGCGGAAACGTGGCCGACTTCCTGCGGCGCTGGGGCCGCCGTTGTCGTTACACCGTGGTGCTGGATGCCGACAGCCTGATGGGGGGAGATACCCTGGTGCGCATGGTCCGGTTGATGGAGCTGGAACCACGGGTTGGTATCCTGCAGACCAACCCCGGGGTCGTCCGGGGCTGTTCCCTGTTCGCCCGTATCCAGCAATTCGCCAACCGGCTGTACTCGCCCCTGTTTTCTGCCGGACTGGCAGCCGTGCAGATGGGCGATGCCGCGTTCTGGGGCCACAATGCCATATTGCGAACCAGCGCGTTCATGGACTACTGCGGACTTCGCAAGCTTCCCGGGGTAGGGCTGTTCCGTGGGCCGATCCTCAGTCATGACTTCGTGGAAGCTGCCTGGATGGGCCGGGCCGGGTATGAGGTCTGGCTGGAACCGTCCCTCAGCGCCAGCTTCGAGGAATCTCCCCCCAGTCTGGGCGATGAGCTATCCCGGGACCGGCGCTGGGCCAAGGGTAACCTGCAGCACCTTTGGGTCATGCTGACCACGCCTGGGCTTCGGTTTGCGCACCGCATGGCGTTTTTCAATGGCATTATGGGATACTTGGCCTCACCCTTGTGGTTGCTCTTCCTGGTGTTCACTACGGCGGAGGCGGCCCAGCTGGCGTTGATGCCGATAGATTATTTCCCGGGGGACCAACCCGGTCTCTACCCCCTGTGGCCAGAATGGCGCCCGGGACTGGCGATCACCCTGGCGCTCACCACCCTGACCATGCTGTTTGCTCCCAAGGTACTGGCCTGGCTGGACGCACTGATACATCGCAGGGCGCGGCAGTTCGGTGGTGTTGGTCGCAGCCTGCTGAGCGTGATCCTGGAAACCCTGGTGTCAGTCATGCTGGCCCCCATCAAGATGCTGGCCCACTCTGGCTATGTGCTGGGGGCGCTGCTGAACCTGTCCCTCAGCTGGGCGGGCCAGAACAGGACCGAGGAAACGGGCTGGCGTGAAGCGATGGTGACCCAGGCCACGGGAATGTTGGTGGGGCTGGCCTGGTCCGCATTCGCCTGGTACCTGGACCCGCTATTCTTTTTCTGGTCACTTCCGGTAGCAGTGCCGTTGATACTGGCGGCGCCCACCGCCGTCGGCCTGAGCAGGGTGTGGGCCGGACAGTGGCTGCGCCGGGCCGGTTTATTGCGTACTCCGGAGGAAACCCACCCTCCGCAACTCCTCCTTGATACTGCCGATGAGCAATCTTTATTACCGCGGCTGGGCCAGCTCTCCCGTTTCGAGGAAGCGGTTCTGTTACCCGAGGTGAACGCCATGCACTGCAGCCTCGCCCGCAGTCACCCGGGGAGGCTACGGCAGGAAACCCTGCAGGGGCTCGCCAGGCGCTGCCTTGCTGAGGGACCGGACGCCCTCAGCCGCTCCGAGCTGAGCCACCTGTGTCGTGACAGCGACACCCTGGCCTGGCTTCACCACGCCGCCTGGCGTTCAGACCCGGATACCTGGTGGGGGCGGAAACTGTCCGCAGCGGTAACCGGCTGACGCGAAAACCGCTGGCGATTTACTGCTCACGGTCCAATAGGTCAATGACCAGCCCATCTTCCTCGTAGGTGTCCCTGCGGAACCGGATACGACCGGCGTCGTCGGCCTCTGCTGTCCAGTAAGCCATGACCAGTGGCACCCCCTCCGGCAGTGAAACGTTGCGGGTCTCGCCCGACCGACGCGCCTCTGTCAGCTGCCTGGGTACCGTGCCCGAGGCATCACGGAACAACTGGTCAGTCAGGTCGAGGGCATTTTCAACACGGACACATCCGGAGCTGTAAAAACGTTCAGGTGTGCCAAACAGCCGTTGCGAGGGCGTGTCATGCAGGTATACGGAGAACGGATTCGGAAACCGGATTGCGACCTCCCCCAGGGCGTTACCAGGTCCAGCGTTCTGCCGTAGCAGCAGGTTTCCCGGTCGGCTCCAGTCAACCTGGTCGGGGTCCAGTGGTGTGCCGGTCCGGTCCAGAACCGTCAGCCGGTTACGGTAGAGATAGTCCGGGTCTGCCTGGATCGCCGGCAAGGTGTCTTCGTAAAAAATGGTGGGCGGAATGGTCCAGGTAGGGTTGACCGTGATGTGGCTGATCACGGACGTCAATGCGGGGGTTTTGCGCTCTGCCCGACCTACCTGTGACCGGCTTTGCCATACCTCTTCATTGTCGCGGAACAGGCGCACCCGGGCCCCGGCAATGTCCACCAACAACCGGTCAGGCATCAGGTAGGGGGAAAACCAGCGAATGCGTTCCAGGTTTGCACGGACCCGTGCCGTCCAGGCTGCGGGTGGGGTATTCAGGGCAGCCCGGGTGTCCTTGCCAACCAGTCCGTCTGCGACCAGCCCGTGGTCCCGCTGAAATTCAGCGACCGCATCCGCCATGGCGTCATCGAAAAGCCTGGGGCTGTTGGTGTCCGCCTCCGGCCCGCCCGGCCAGGGAGTTCCGCCGGGTAGATAGCCCTGGGACACCAGCCGCCGGGCCAGTTGTGCCACCTGCTCGTTGCGGTCTCCGGACCTGAGGGTGGGACCCTCTGGTATCGTGGGTCTCTGCATGGCCAGGGTGTCAAGCCGTCCGGAATAGGCATTGCGGAGGTTCTGGTAAGCGGCCAGCGAGGGACGGGCGTTGTCGTAGGCCAGGCTGAGTCCCCGTGAAGAATGGAAGGCCTGGTGAAGTTTCTGCGCAAAGTCAGCTGGGTCCGGACGCTGTGGGTTCTGGTGCCAGACCAGGCCCAGCTCTTCGGGATCGAGACGGCCCAGGGTCAGGTCCTTGACCGACCATGCGAGCATCAACGTGGCAAGTTCGGCATGGCAATTGTCCGGATAGGCACCATCTGACTGTCGACTGCTGATCAGGGCGATTTCGGGTAGCTGGTAGTAGCCGGGGTTAAGGCCATCTGTGCGTAGCTGGCCAATTTCCCTGACCAGCCGCTGCCAGTGAACCGGGTAAAGCCACCGCTCTGTATGGGGTTCGAGGCGATCCAGCTCTGCCACCACCTGGCTCACAAATTCCGGAGGCCGGGCCCCGTCCATGCAGGGGCCATCAATGTTGCGGGCGCTTGCCTCGACGGCCAGGGCTGTGAGCAGCAATATCGTTGCCTGGATCACTCTCCGGGCATTGCACCATCGCCGATATGACGGTCTGCCGGGCCAGAGTCGGGCCCCGGGATAAAGGGCACGGCTCCATTGCAAATCGTAAACGGTGTTGCTGTTTGTGTGAAATCTGTACAATTCGACTCGCTTCCCATATTTTGCGGGATTTTTGTCGCACAATGCCAGGCGAGGCAGGTCGGATAGCATCGCTATCCGGTATCGCCGTGTAAGTGGGTTCCCGCGAACCAATGTATTTACGAGGAATAGTCAATGGTAGTCAGAGGCCTGAAACGCGCTCTGTTCATGTCAGCTTGTGTTGCCACATTTATTTTGTCCCCGCTAAGCAGTGTAGCAGCGGCTCAGGGGGAAAGCCTGTTTGCCGGCCTGTCCCGCTCCGCTCCCAATCTCGATCCCCAGGTTTTGCGCTATGCCCTCGATGCCACCGAGTGTGCGATCCATAATGGTGTAAGCACGCCGTCTCGCCTCGCGGTCATCGACTTTTCCCTGCCTTCCAGTGAACAGAGGTTGTGGATATTCGATCTGGAGGAAAAAGCCCTGCTGCTGCGGGACCTGGTGGCCCATGGTCGTAATTCCGGAGACCTGGAATCCACACAGTTCTCCAACGTGGAAGGCAGCCATCAGTCCAGTATCGGCCTGTTTCGCGCGGCGGAGAGCTATCAGGGCAAGCATGGCTACTCCCTGCGGCTCGACGGGCTCGAGCCGGGGTTTAACGACCTGGCCCGACAGCGGGCCATCGTGATTCATGGCGCTGACTATGTTGACCCTTCTTGGGTGGACGCCTACGGACGTATCGGCCGCAGCCTGGGCTGCCCGGCAGTTCGCCAGGAAATCAGCGACCAGGTCGTGGACAACCTCAAGGGTGGCCAGCTGGTGTTCAAGTATTATCCGGACAAGGAGTGGCTGGCCCGGTCAGGGCTGCTTAACTGCGGTAGCCGGACCGTGGCTGGCGGCCCCGGTCATGATAACGTCCAGGGCAGCGGTTCCTGAGGCTTGTGTCCCGTCTGGCTAATTCCTTAACCTGCTGAGCGTCCCCAGAGGCAAGTAGTAGATTAAGGGGTTAGCCAGACGGGAAACTATTGTCCCTTCTTTTTTCGCCTTTTCCGGGCGACCTCCGGCCCGGGGCTTTTACGCCCCGACCGGTTCTCGGCTATTCTGACGGCAATCGATAACGGGACTTCCTGCAAGGAAATTCCACTTTTCAATACGTCAGGAGAGCGCAGTCTATGTCTGAAACGAGCTTGAAGGGCAAGCGGATTCTGGTCACCCAGGCCGGAGATTTTATGGGTCCGGTACTCTGCGAGGTACTCGCAGAGCAGGGCGCCACGGTCATCCCCAATTACGACGACATCAGTGACCCGGAGACACCAGCCCGGATTGTGGCAGAGGCAGGGGGTATCGATGTACTACTGGCCAACCTTGCCGTGCCTGCGCCATCCAGCCGGGTTGGCGAGGTCTCTGCGGGGGAGTGGCGGGACACCTTTGCCACCATGGTGGACCCCTTGCCGCGCCTTCTGCAGGCTGTGTTGCCTGGTATGCGTGAGCAGGGGTATGGCCGGGTCCTGGTAATGGGCAGTGCATCCGCACTGCGGGGCATGAAACGGGCGTCCACCTACAGTGCCGCCCGGGGCGCACAGTTGTCGTGGGTCCAGGCGGTGGGAGTGGAACTGGCTCCGGAAAACATCCAGGTCAACCTCATTGCCCAGAACTTCGTGGATAACCCTACTTATTTTCCGGAAGATATCCAGGCCAACCCCCGCTTCCAGGAGCGTCTGAAGCGGGAGGTCCCGCTGGGCCGCCTGGTCGGTGCCCGTGAGGACGCCCAGTTTGCCGCATACCTGTGCAGTGACGCTGCCAGCTGTTTTGTGGGGCAGGTTTTTCCGGTCTGTGGCGGGTGGGTTAACCGCTAGCCCATCTCCGAACCGGACAGGGAGGTGACATGGAAACGGGAATTGTACTGACCGGGGGTGGCGCCCGTGCTGCCTACCAGGTAGGCGTGCTCAGGGCCATTTCCGATATGTACCCTGACTGGGAAGCCCCCTTCCGGGTGATCGTGGGCACCTCAGCCGGTGCCATCAATGCAGTGGCCCTGGCCAGTGGTGCCCCCATCTTCCGGCACAATGTGAGTCACCTGGAGGGACTCTGGTCAGAAATTACCGTCGATCGAATCTACAAGAGCCAGACCCTGGACATCTTCCGCAATATGACCGGCGTGGCCCGCAGACTGTTTGCCGGCCAGGGGGAGGGGGCGCCGGTTGCCTTGCTCAACAACAGTCCACTACGCCGGATGCTGGAGCAGGAGGTGGACTTCGACGCCATTGCCAGTGCCATCGAGGAAGAACGGTTACTGGCCGTTGGGGTTAACGCCTGCGGCTACTCCACCGGGCAGAACCTGTGCTTCTTCCAGGGTCATGAGGACCTGCAAAGCTGGACTATGGGGCAGCGGGCCGGGACGAGAACCCGACTCGAACTGTCCCATATTCTCGCCTCCGCGGCTATTCCCACGGTCTTTCCGCCGGTGCAGATCAACCGCGAGTACTTCGGCGACGGTGTCACACGGCAGATGGCCCACATCAGCCCTGCGCTCAGGCTGGGGGCGGAGCGAGTGTTGGTGATCGGCGTCAGTGCCAACAGCATGTGCCCCACCGAGCGCCCCGGCCAGCCGGGCAGTCCCACCTTCGCCCAGGTCATTGCCCAGGTTTTCAATGGCATGTTCCTGGATACCCTGGATTACGATATCGATCGTCTGCGCTTGATTAACCAGTTACTGGAACTGATACCAGCCGAAAAGCAGGCCCAGGCCGGCCTCGACCTGCGCCCGGTCAACCTGCTGGAGATTTCTCCCAGTCATCAGATCAATGACATAGCCGCAAAGTATATGGATGGCATGCCCCTCGTTCTGAGAAACCTCGTGGGCGCCACGGATCGCCACCATGGCACCGCTGCCAGCCTGGCCAGTTACCTGCTGTTTGACCCTCGCTTTTGCCAGGAGTTAATACGGCTGGGGTATGAGGATGCCCAGGCCCATGCCCGCCAGATCGAACGTTTCTTTCACGAGCGACCAGCTGCAGCGGACTGAGTCGGTCCAGGTCTCCGGCTGTCAGAAGGTGGACAGGCCGGTGGCTTCCATAAACCGGTAACGCCAGTACTGCAGCCGGGATTCGTCGGGGTTTTCCTCATAGGGCAGGCTGAACACCGGGGTTGACCCGGGACCGCTTTGCCACAGGCGGTCGAAAAGTTGAGTCGCTGTCGCAATGACCGGGGTTGTTCCGGCGCCAGTCGCCAGCATCGAGGTTTCCAGGTTGTAGTCGTCGATGTTGCGGCGGGTAAGGTTAGCCGAGCCTACCAGCAGCCGGCTGTCGCCACTGACGGGGCGCAACATCAGTAGCTTGTTGTGGCACTGCTCGCCGGCAGTATTGCACCAGCGCACATCGATGCCGGCCTGTTTCAGCTCAAACGCTACCTGACGATTGGGAATGCCGTTCTTGTCGTGGCCGAAGGCATCCTGGTTCTGGTCGAGCAGGATTCGCAGTCGGGCGCCGCGCCGGTGGGCGTCCTTCAGGGCCTTCACTGTTGCCCTGTGGGAGAGATAGAACATGGCCATATCGATGTGGTCGTCCGGGCCGGCGAGGCGGACAAGGTTCAGGGCGGCTTCGCGAATGGCGGATTCGGTCAGCACCTGGCCCTGAAGTTCGCCACCCTGGTCACGCGTGACGGCGGTCTCCGGTAATGGCCAGGCAGGCACCGGCACCCCGGACAGCGTCATAACGGCCTCTTCAGTGGATAGCAGGTCGTAGGCGGCCGCTCCGGTAAAGGTAATTGCCGTATTCCAGTGCCGGCTGCTGCCGGCGTGGGGGTTGGCGGAGGTAATCAGGCCCCTTAGCTGGTCGCCTTCGTCCACTACAAGGGTCTTGCGGTGGTTGGCCTTGAAGTTTGGCAGCGCCAGGTAGCTGCGCAGGGTAACCTTGCCCTCGCCGAACGCATTGGGCAGCCACCCACCGCCCGGATTATTGCCGAACCACTGGCAGCACCATCGCCAGATGGCGGACCAGGCCGGATTGGGGTCCCGCAACGGGCGCAGGTCGGTTTCCACCAGGGTGATCCCTGCATCGCGCAGACGTTTGAAGTGCGTTTGCTCCAGGCCACCATAGACTGTATTCAGCGGGTCTGTGATGACCACCACCATCAGCCCGGGAATTTTCTGGTGGCGCCGGATCAGTGCCGTGGTGAGCTTCTCTGCGAGTGGTTCGAAGCTGGCGTCCTGGGCACTGTCGTTGAACAGGAACATATCAACGACGATCAGTTTGCGGGCCTGGCCGATCAGCCGGAACACCTCGTCAAAAATGCCGTGACTTTGCATCCGCTCGCCGTTGGCGTTGCGCCAGGTGACATCCGCGATCAGCCGGGCATCGTAAAGGGCTCTTGCCGGTGCAGATTTTGACAGTCCTGCCGGAAGTGGTTTTAACGTGTTATAAAGACCTGTTGCCAGCAGTACCAGGATAACGATGGCGACTATCAGTCGGAATGAGATCATGTGCATCCCTGCATGGACTCCGAAGTTGTTATAGATGCTCTCATTATAAACAGACAAACTAAGAAGGCAGATCTATATGATAGGTTACGTAACAATTGGTGTCAGTGACATGGGCCGCGCCAAGCAGTTCTACGCAGACCTGCTGGCTGACCTGGGCGCGAAGGTCCTGATGGATATGGAGCGCATTGCGTTCATCGGCAAGAGCATGGGAACGCCAATGCTGGCGGTGTGTACGCCCTATGATCAGCAGCCGAACCACCCGGGCAACGGTAACATGGTTGCGATCAACCCCGGTTCCAAGGAGATGGTCGACAAGCTGTATCACAAGGCGATCGAGCTGGGCGCGACCTGTGATGGCGAGCCCGGGCAACGAATCCCGGATCGTTTCTACGGCGCTTACATCCGTGACCCGGACGGCAACAAGGTTGCCTTCTTCCACTTCGGCTGATTCAGCGGAACCAACGCGATGTCTGACCTGAAAGACCCCAGGGTACTGTTTGCCGCAGAGCGCACCATGCTGGCCTGGAACCGGACCAGCCTGGTGCTGATTGCCTTCGGTTTTATGGTCGAGAGGGCGCACATACTGTTGCAGGTACTGGCCCCGGAGCAGTCAGACCCCTTCCGGGAGTCGGTGACTTTCTGGCTGGGCATCGCGTTTATTGTATTGGGTGCGTTCTGCGCGGCCTATTCGTCCCGTCAGTACCTGGCGGTACTCCGCACGCTCTCTGCGGCTGAGTTCCCTTCTGGCTACCGGGTTACCTGGGGACTGATGGTCAACCTGGTGATCGCGCTGCTGGGCCTGGTGCTGGCGGTGGCGCTGGCCGTTTCCTAGCTTCCCAGTTCAGCCGGTTCGTCGTTGATAATCAGCCGGTTACCATCCAGGTCCTGGGTGCGTCCATCTTCTTCTGACCAGGTGCGCTCAACGACTTCTTCCGGATTTTCCGAGATCAACCGCACGCGGGTTTCGTTATAGCGATATCGTGGCTCAGAACCGTCCGTCCAGTGCATAAGCACCAATGACAGGGAAGGGATGTCTTCCGGCGTGCCCATGATGTACTCGTCGTACTGGTCCGTGCTCAGGAACTGCCGTTCTGTCAGTCCGACCCGGTCCACATAGAAATCCCTGGCCTGGTCAAGGTCGCTGGCACCAATGCCGATCGCAGCCAGGTAGGTGGCGCCGGTCGGTGATGTTTCGGCAATTTCGATCAGGTTCTTGTCGGGGTCCCGCCCGAAACCCACCACTCCGAAATCCTCCTGGTTGGAGGGGGGCACGGTGACTACGCCTCCGGCATTGGCGAAGCGGTTTGCCAGCGCGTCAGCGTCGGCAGTGAAGAAGACGATCTTGCCCGGATTATCCTGCAGGTTTCGTCCCAGGCCATCGGTAAACTCGATCAGCGTCAGGGTGGCTTCAAAGGGACTGACCGGTGATGCGAGGGTCACCCTGACGCTGAAGTCAGTCTCCACCTCATCCACCACTTCCATGCCCAACCCATCCCTGTATACCGGCAGTGACATGTCCAGGTCACTGACACCCAGTTCGAACCCCGTTACCTGGCTGGCTACCGCGGTCAGGTTTTCATCATCGTCTTCATCCTCCGGGTCATTGCCGAACACAACGGACCAGTCACAACCGGCCAGTAACACCGCAAATAGCAGGGCTGCCGGTAGCGGCCACCCTCGCTGGAACCAAAATGGGAAACGTAATGTCCGGTTTTTCATGACAACATCCTTTGTCTGCATGGCTCCCGGACGGCATCCTCGGGACTTGTCTCCGCAGTATGTGGCTCGCGGGGAATGGTTTTGGCGATCCAGCTCAGGGCCGGGTGGTCATTCATGCCTGCCCGGCTTTATGTTGCTGGTCACAGCGCAGGGTACATCCAGGAAAAACCGGAACGCACCTGCCGAGTGGATGAGATTATCATCCTCTTCATCGATCAAAAACCATGATATTTGACCGGAAGTGTTTTTGACTGCATCCTGATCCGGTTTCATAACGCAACCGAAAATGGGAGAACACAACAGTGAGTGATTACACCAATCGTGCCATTGTGCTGAACCAGCGCCCCCAGGGGGAAATCCAGGACGGAGACCTGAAGCTTATCGAAAAGCCGGTCCGTGAACTGAAAGACGGCGAGGTGCTGGCCAAGACCCTCTGGCTGTCCCTGGACCCATACATGCGCCCACGCATGAACGACTCCAAGGGCTATATGGATCCCATCGGCATCGGTGAGGTGATTGTGGGCGAGGTTGTCGCCCGCATCGTAGGGTCTCGCTCGGATAAGTACAAAGAGGGCGACCTGGTGACCTGTTACGCCGGCTGGCAGGAGTACTCCGTTTTCCCTGATACCGCAGCCATGGTCTACAAGATCCAGGAGAAGCCGGGTGTCCCCCTGCAGGCTTATCTGGGTGTTGCCGGCATGCCGGGCCGCACCGGTTACTGCGGACTGATGTATGTGGGCAAGCCGAAAGCCGGTGAGACGGTGGTGGTTTCCGCGGCGTCCGGCCCGGTGGGTACGGTGGTCGGCCAGACCGCGAAGAAGGAGGGCTGTCGCGCCGTTGGTGTTGCCGGTGGTCCCGAAAAGTGCCGCTATGTGGTTGAAGAGCTCGGCTTTGATGCGTGCGTGGACTACAAGGCCGGCAACCTGGAGGAAGACCTGAAGGCCGCATGTCCTGATGGTATCGATATCTATTTCGAGAATGTTGGTGGTGCGGTGACCCGTGCGGTGGCGCCGCTGCTGAATGAAGGTGCCCGAGTACCGATTTGCGGCTACGTTTCTGCCTACAATGCCGAAGATCCCACCAAGGTGGAAACCCCGTTCCACGTTCTCAAGGCCCTGGATCCGGTGCCGGAACACCGTTTCTTCCTGGTCACCGAATGGCAGGACCAGCACCAGGAGATCACCGGTATCCTGGCGGACCGGGTTGCTTCAGGTGAGATGAAGTATCGCGAGACGGTTGCGGAAGGCCTGGATAATGCGGTTGAGGCGTTCAAGGGAATGCTGAAAGGCAAGAACTTTGGTAAGCAACTGGTTCATATTGCTGACTGACGTGACCTGGCTTCACCGCCTGGGCACCTGGGCGGGTGGAGTCAGTCGGGTATCGCTTTCCGGGACACGCCCGCAAGCACGTCTATGGAGTACTCGACGAACGCCATCCGTGGCGTTCGTCGGTCCCGGAAATCAATCCCCGACCGCCTCCTTTGAACCTTGGTAGCCCCTACCTGTAAAAAACCGCAGCTGTTAAAGCTCGGCGTTGTGGTAAACGTTCTGAACGTCGTCCAGGTCATTGAGCATGTCCAGGAACTTCTCGAACATCTCCACATCCTCGCCCTGAACCGGCGTCGTTGTCTGGGGCAGGAACTGGATGTCGTCAACCTCGAACTCCAGTCCCTCGAAAGCAGCGGTCAGCGCCTGCTTGGCCTTTGCGTATTCGGTGTTGGGTGCGAAGACTGTAATCAGGCCGTCTTCCTGCTCGATGTCGGTGACGTCCACATCCGCTTCCATCAATGCTTCCAGGACGGCGTCTTCATCATCGCCCTTGAAGGCAAGAATGGCGCAGTGATCAAACATATGGCTGACGCTTCCAGGGGTGCCGATCTTGGACTTGGTCTTGGTGAAGCAGACCCGGACATCACCGAACGTGCGGTTGGGATTGTCCGTCAGGCAGTCCACTATGACCATGCAGTTGCCGGGGCCGAAACCTTCGTAGCGGGCGGCCGAGAAATCCTCGCCGGCGCCGCCACGGGCCTTGTCCAGGGCCTTTTCAATGACATGGGTGGGTACCTGGTCCTTCTTGGCACGGTCAATCAGGCCCCGCAATGCCAGGTTTGCGTCCGGATCGGTACCGCCGGACTTGGCGGTGACATAGATTTCACGGCCATACTTGCTGTAGACACGGGTCTTCGCAGCGGCCGTCTTGGCCATGGAGTCTTTTCGGTTCTGGTAGGCTCTGCCCATGGTTCGGAATCCTGTGGTCGTCAGAAAAGGCGAATATTACACGCACTACCGCCGCCGGACCACTGACCTGCGTCACGGTCCGGTTCATGTCAGGATTGGGTGAGCCGGTGGCCGGCTCCCGGGTCAGATGAACTCTTGCGGTGGCCGGTAGTGTTCCTGGGTCATCAGGTCGATACCGCAATTCACCGAAGATACCCAGTCCAGGAAACGGCTAACCATTTCCGGGCCTTCGAAGCGTTTGCCATGCTGGGGCACGATCATGGCGACATCCATGCCCCGAACCATGTTGGCCCACAGTTCACACACCTTGCGGGAACCGATGTAGCGTCGATGGAAACCCTTCATGAACGGAATATGGGCATCGAAGTCCGTCACCGGTTTGTGGTCTTCCGTTGCGCCCATCGAGGCCCCCAGGTCTCCCGAGAAGAGAATTTTTGATACGGGATCATAGAACTGCAGGTTACCCACCGAGTGCATGAAGTGGGCGGGCAGGCACTCGATATGACTTTCGCCGAACTTCACCCTGGCTCCCCGGTCCGGTATCGGAATGATCCGGTCAAACACATTGCTGCCCAGCTGATTGGTCACGTAACCGGACGCCAGGTGGGGCAGGAACCGGGCCCACAACTTCGAGGTAACGATCTGGGCGCGGGTGTGGACGATCCAGCGGTCAATGGCGCCGATAATATCCGGGTCCTGGTGGGACGCGAACACATAGTCCATCTCACGGATATTCATGTACCGTGATGCCGCCACCGACAGCGGCGTGTAGGTGAGGTCTCCACCCGGGTCGATCAGGGCCTCGTGGTCGCCGTCCACAATAAGGAACTGATTGGACTGAACCCCCTCACCAGTGACCAGCGAGTCGAACATCAGGCATTTGTGGTGACCATTATCAAACAGGACGATGGGCTCGGCTGCCATCTCTCACTCCTCGAAAAAAGCCCGGAAACGAATGCCGGGCAGGATACGGAGATGGGTCCCTGGAAGTATTGCGTCAGGTCAAACCAGCTGACATTGATCAAGATCCGGTCTCCGGTAGCCGCTCGATCAGTCGTCTTGCTCCCCGATTGAGCACTCGCTGCATGGCAGCCTGCAGGGTCGGGCCGGAATAGGGGATCACCTCATCGAAATCGACGGTGTAATGCAGGTACGTGGACATGTCGGGTGTTTCTGACAGGCGAATACGCCCCAGGTGATTACGGAAGGCGCTGAAGCTGGTCACGGTATATTCGATCAGGTGATCGGGTTCGAAGGTAATGATGGTTTCTTCAATGCCCACCGGGCCAATGCCAATCCAGCGAACCGATCCGGTTCCGTTAGGGTCCGCCTGGTCACTGTCACGTATGCGCCTGACCGGCAAGCCGATCAGCTCCCCAAGGCGGTTGTGGTCTGAGAGCAAACGGAAAACCTGCTCCCGCGGGAAAGGCAGTTGCTCTGTGAGTTCGGCGCGGAACCTGGTCATAGGCAATGGTCTGTCATTGTTATTGTTTAAACGTTTAGACTACTCCGTTAGTCAGCGCAGAAAAAGTCGCGCTTTCACACCCATATCCAGGATGAACCCATGAACAAGGACGAGCCCGCATTTCCCCAACCGGGTGATGACAAACCTGCAGAGTCCCGCTGGAAGGCGTTGGGGGACCTCTCTACACCGCTGTACGGCCTGTTCGCCCTGGGGGTTTTGTACACGCTCTATATTGCACACGAGATTGTGTTGCCCATTATCCTGGCCATCCTGGCCAGTCTGTTACTGGCGCCCATGGTGAGCCGGGCCCTGCGGCTGGGTGTGCCCCGCTTCGTCAGTTCGCTGATACTGGTGCTGGCCCTGCTGGCAGGCATTCTCGGGCTTGGCTGGGCGGTGGTTACCCCGGCCCTGGAATGGGCAGAGGAGGCGCCAGAGGGCGTTTCCCGGCTGCTGGTAGGGCAAAGCACTTTCCGAACTCAGCTGGAGAAGGTATCCGAGTCGGCGCGAAAGGTGGAAGAGTCAGTGGAGGACCTGGCCGAGAACGAGGCCAGGGAGCAGCCGACCACGGTCGTCTTGCAGACTGACTCCTGGCGCAGTCAGCTGATGACCAAGGCCCGCAAAGGCGTAGTCGGCCTGGCGCTGGCGCTTGCCCTGACCTATTTCCTGCTGGTCAGCGGAGACCGCCTGATTCACAATTTTATCCGCCAACTGCCCGTGGGTCAGCGCCGTCGGGCGCTGGTCATTGTCAGGGACTCACAGAGCCAGATCGCGCAGTACCTCGGTGTCATCGGAATCAGTAACCTGGTGATTGGCATCACCACTGGCCTGATGTGCTGGGCCATTGGCCTGCCGGATCCAGCAGTATGGGGCCTGGTGGCCGGGCTTGCCCGGTTTGTTCCCTATCTTGGTGTGATCCTTACGATCACCTTGCTGGCTGTGGTTTCTGCCACCAGTCTCGAAGAGGTCTGGTTGATGGCACTGGCCCCCCTCGGTTATCTCGTACTCACTTCGTTGGTCGGGTTCTTCATTGAACCGTGGATTCATGGTTTTCGAATGGCGATCAATCCCGTTATCATTTTCGTAGCCATTTTCTTCTGGGGCTGGTTATGGGGGCCTGTGGGTGTGCTGCTGGCGGTTCCGCTGATGACTGTCATCCAGGTGGTACTGAAGCAGATTCCCCGGCTTCGTCCCGTATACCGGGTAATCGCCCGGTAATTTCAGCCACGCTCTGGCGGACTATCCTGATTCCTGGGTCGATCATTGAATGACGAGGAGGAACGGATGACCATTCCAGACACCATGAAAGCGGTTCAGCTCACCGGACACGGTGGCCTGGACAAGCTGGTATACCGGGAAGACGTGCCCGTACCACAGCCGGCAGCGGGGGAGGTACTGATCCGGGTAAGCGCCTGTGGCATGAACAACACGGATGTCTGGGTGCGTGAGGGCGCCTATGGTTCCGATAC
The DNA here is from genome assembly GCF_900111555.1 of Marinobacter segnicrescens. Lineage (GTDB taxonomy): Bacteria > Pseudomonadota > Gammaproteobacteria > Pseudomonadales > Oleiphilaceae > Marinobacter > Marinobacter segnicrescens. Next base: position 14,115 of record NZ_FOHZ01000003.1, on the reverse strand, counting down.
CGATCCGGCGTCTGTCTCCACGTGGCGCCGTGGGCGTTCAACCCTGACCTTTCCGCGCATTCAGGGCACAGATACCGTGGGCCAGATTGTCGCGGTCGGTTCTGGTGTGCCGGATGAACGAATCGGCCAGCGGGTGATCGTCGACTTTTCCATCTACAACCGTCCCCCGGGCGACGACAGCCTCGCCGATATTGACTATATCGGCCATGGCCGTGACGGTGGCTACGCCGAGTACACCGCCGTTCCCTCCGACAACGCCCATACTATCGACACTGATCTCAGTGATGCCGAACTGGCGACGTTCTGCTGTGCTTACCTGACTGGTGAGCACATGCTGGAGCGGGCAGCGCTGAAAGCCGGTGAGCGGGTGCTGGTGACCGGGGCTTCCGGCGGGGTTGGCTCCGCGATTATCCAGCTGGCTCGCGCGAGGGGCGCCATTCCCTACGCAGTCACCACGCCGGAGAAGGCGCAGGCACTGAAAGATATCGGCGCCGAGGGTGTCATCTTCCGTGGTGAGGGTGACCTTGTTGAGTCGGCTGAAAGAATGGTTGGTGGCGCGCCCGTTGATGTGGTCGCCGACCTGGTGGCAGGTCCCATGTTCAATGACCTGCTGCGTATTCTCAAGATGGAAGGGCGTTACACGACAGCCGGGGCTATCGGTGGCCCGGTGGTGCAGCTGGATCTCCGTACCATGTACCTCAAGCAGCAACAGCTGAACGGGTCATCCCAGGGGACCCGCAAGGATTTTCAGCGTCTGCTGGGCTACATTGAACAGAACAGGATCCGGCCCCTGCTGGACCGGACCTTCCGGCTTTCCGACTTCCACCGGGCCCAGACCGAGTTCATGGCCAAGCAATACATCGGCAAGCTGGTGGTAGTACCTGACAGCCTCTGGGAGGAAAAAGGAGCCACCTATGCCGGTGACTGAGTTCCGCAGGCACCCGAATCACCGGACCCGGTCCATTGAGCTGGTTGACATGCAGTCGGGTGGGGACGTGTCACGGATCGTTACCCGTGGCGTTGGTCACTTGCCTGGCGGTTCGGTGCTCGAGCAGATGCGTTATTTGCAGCAGCACGGCGATGGCTTCCGCCGCTGGTTGCTTAACGAGCCCTACGGTGACCCGTACATGTCAGTGGACCTGATCGTGCCACCCGATCATCCACAGGCCCAGGCCGGCTATATCATCATGGAAGCCATGGGCTACCCGCTTTATTCAGGTTCCAACACTATCTGTACCGCAGCGGCGATCCTTGAGAACGGTGTAGTGCCGCTGGAAGAGGGGGATCAGACCCTGGTGCTTGAATCCCCGGCGGGGCTCGCCTGGGTAACCGCCCATAACCGGGACGGTCGGGTGCAGTCGGTGACGACCCGCAGTGAACCGGCCTTTGTCTGTGAACAGAACATGAAAGTGAACGTTCCCGGCTGGGGAGGGGTTCGTTTTGACCTTGTCTGGAGTGGCGCCTACTTTGCCCTGGTGGACGCAGAGTCCCTTGGCTTTGCGCTGATGCCCGGAGAAACAGGCCGTATGGCTGAGTTTGGACTTGCCCTGGTAGAAGCCGCCAGGCCCTTAGTGACCGACCAGCACCCGGAACTGGGAGGCGTTGGTCCCTTGCCCTTCGCCCACTTTATGGGCCCCCTGGAACCGGTAGAGGGCGGTTTCCGTTCACGTTCTGCCACCTATGTGCATCCCGGTGTGATCTGCCGCAGTCCCACCGGGACCGGAACATCAGCGAGAATGGCATTGATGTATGAAAATGGCCAGCTGCGCAAGGGAGAGACCCTGGAGACGGTTTCCCCGAAGGGTAGCGCATTCCTGGGCCGTTTGCTGGGTGAGGCAGCGGTCAGCCACTACCGCGCTGTGAATACGGATATTACCGGCCGTGCCTGGACCCTGGCCCGCTCAGAAGTGTTGCTGGACCTGGATGACCCGCTGGTAGATGTGTCCGACCTGGAGGGCGTACTCGATTCCGGACCGGCGGCCTGATGCCCTGTGTTCGGTGCGGAGTGGTCAGCGCAGTAGCCCGGACATGGAGATTACCGAACGCGCTACCTCGGGCAATTTGCGACCCTGGTCCATTGCCAGCTTACGCAGCTGTTTGTGGGCTTCGTCTTCGCCAACCTGCTGGTGCTGCATCAGCAGCTCCGCGGCTTTGCCGATGGCCCTGCGATCCTCCAGGGCTTCCCGCGACCGGTTCAGCTCCTGGTTGACCTGGTCCAGTCTCCGGGCCTGTTGCCGGACAAGGTCCATGATCGAGCGGCCCAGTATGCGACCAGCCTCAGAGTGGGTAAAGTTGCCGGCGCGGTCAGGGTGGCTGGTGCCGCAGATCACCAGGACAGGCTGTGGTGCGTAGCCGGATTCATCCAGGCTTTCCGTGAGTTTCTCCTCATGGGCAAGGGCATTCCGGGCTTCGGTATACCGTTCAATGCACCGCCGATGGAAGTGATCTTCCATCCGGTCTTCCAGGTCCTTGAGCTGGTCAATACGACGGGTCATCAGTGCGAACCACTGTTCAGCCAGCTTCGCATCCAGCGGCCGGTAGCGCCCTGCCGAGCAGGCCAGCCCTCGCAGGGGTTGCAGCTCCTGCCAGTAGGGCTCAAGGTGGTGCCCCTTCCAGAGGGCCAGCAGATCCGGGACTGCAAACTGTCCGAATACAACGAATGACTGCTCCTGTGCATCGATAAGGTGCGTGATGCGCCGGGACAGGGCAGGGTCGAACCTGCCGCGGGAGAACCCCAGCGCTCCCCAGGCTCGCTCCTGCCCGGCCAGCTCCTTGCCCTGCATCAGGTTGACCAGGGCCACGAGCATACCGGCTATGGCAGGGTCTACCACGGTCTCCGCCGCATCAAAGACGACAGTCAGCAAGTGCCGGATCCGATCGATGTAGGCGTGTATGGCAGTTTCAGCGGAGATCTCAAGGCGGCGAATCCCATGGCGCAGATCGGGCATGGATTCGAGCCCGTGAAGTGCCGCGGCAATGGAATTGAGCAAGCTGGTGCTGGTGGGGTGAAGGGTGAGTTCGCCCTGGATTTCCATCAGTTCCCGCTCGAACGCTGTCTGCTGCTGGTCACTGTCGCGGATCATCGCTTCCAGTTCGCCTGAAAACCGGGTCCCACCAGAGCCGAGGAAAACATTGCTGGCGCCCCGTTCGCGCTGGAGCCTGTGAATCAGGTTGCCGGCGCTGAGTATCAGCTTGCCCATCTGCAAAAAGCGCTCTAGGTTTCCCAGTTCACAACGCTTTGATGCAATCAGGTAGTCTGACGCACGGGGGCGTCGGTGAGGCTTGGTATTCAGCGAAGCGCTGGCCATGGCGTTGTGCCTCCCTGGAAATTGGCCTGTCATCGTAATGAGAGGACAGCAAGTTGCGGGCCAGTGTGGTAAGTGGTTATCCGGCAACCAGGCAAACGATCGTTTGAACCGGGTCCTGCTTTCTGTAAAAATGCCTGAATTTTCAGCGAAAAGTCAGCGCAGCGATTTTTCCATATCAGGGAGTGAGTACGGGTATGTCGAAGTTCAGATGGAGCTCTGCCGGACTGTCGGTCCTGGTTATGGTGGCCCTGATCGTCTGGCTGGCCACAGGGGATATCCGGTCGTCAGAAGACAGCGCGCCGGAGCCGCGTAATGAAGAAGCCAGCGGACTTCCGATGGTGGAGGTGGAACAACGTCATGCAACCACCTTTGAGCCTGCCGTGCGTATACAGGGCCAGGTTGAAGCCTGGCGTCGCCTCGAGGTCAGCGCGCGACTCAGTGGCGAAGTCGAGCAACTGGATGTCGAGCTTGGCGATGAGGTAAGCCGCGGAGATCGCCTGCTGGTGCTCTCCGAAGATGACCGGCCCGCCGCCGTTGCTGGTGCCCGGGCCCGGGTTCGTCAGCTGGAAGCAGAGCTGGCGGCAGCTGATCGCCTGCGCTCTGACAGGCTGGTATCCGAGTCTGAAAAGCTGAGACTGGAGAGCGAGCTTGCTTCGGCCCGGGCGGAACTGCGCCAGGCGAACCTTGCCATGACCTACCTGGAGCCCCGGGCGCCGTTTGATGGTGTCGTCAACGACCGCCAGGTCGAGACCGGAACCCTGGTCCAGGCGGGGGAACCGCTGGTCGAACTTGTACAGGTCGACCCGTTGAAGGTTTCCGGCTTTGTACCCCAGCAACAGGTGGGGCAACTGTCACCCGGCCAGCCGGTCACTGTGAGTCTGCTGGATGGTCGCGAGCTGGAGGGCAAACTGACCTTTATTGCCAGTGCCGCCGACCCGGAAACCCGCAGTTTCCGCATTGAGGCAAGGGTTCAGAATCCCGACAGGTTGCGCATCGCCGGCGGCAGCGCCAGCGTTGCCATCCGGCAGCCTTCCCGGCAGGCGCTGTACCTGTCACCTGCCTTGCTTAGTCTGGGCCCGGACGGACGTCCGGGGATCCTTCATGTCAACGGGGACAACCGGGTCGCGTTCAGTCAGGTGGATCTGCTCAGTGTCAGTACCAGCGGGGCATGGGTCAGCGGCATCGACTTTCCGGTGCAGCTGATCACCCGTGGAGGGGGCTTCGTTGCCCACGGCCAGGAAGTCCTGCCGATTCCCGCAGACCCGGAGGGCTGATCCATGCGCGCGCTGATCCATGCGGCCATGGACCGTAGCCGCACAACCCTTCTATTACTGAGCTTCCTGTTGCTCGGTGGGCTTGCGGCATTCAATTCGATTCCCAAGGAATCCAACCCCGACGTCACCATCCCCATGATCTACGTCTCTGTCTCCCTCGAGGGTGTGAGTCCGGAGGACGCAGAGCGATTACTGGTGCGGCCCCTGGAGCAGGAGCTGCGCTCGCTGGAAGGCATCAAGGAAATGCGCGGTACCGCCGCCGAAGGCTATGCCTCCGTTGTCCTGGAGTTCGATGCCGGCTTTGACCCGGACCAGGCGCTGCAGGATGTGCGGGAAAAAGTGGACGCCGCCCAGACCGAGCTGCCCACCGAGGCCGACGAGCCCTCCGTGCAGGAAATCAACGTTTCCCTGTTCCCGATCCTTTCGATTGGCCTGTCCGGGCCGCTGTCTGAGCGGGAGCTGATCACCATCGCCAGGGAGCTCCAGGAGGCCATTGAGGGCATCCCTGAAGTACTCGAGGTGGAAATCGGCGGTGACCGCGAAGACCTTCTTGAAATCGTGGTCAACCCCCAGGTCCTGGAAAGTTACGGGGTGGACTATGACCAGTTGGCGACCCTGGTGCGCCGTAACAATCAGCTTGTTGCTGCGGGTAGCCTGGATACCGGCCAGGGTCGCATGGCCATCAAGGTGCCCGGCGTGGTGGAAGATGTCGAAGACGTGATGGCTATGCCGGTCAAGGTCAGTGGTGACCGGGTGGTGACGTTTGGCGATGTGGCGATGCTGCAGCGTACCTTCAAGGACCCCACCGGCTTTGCTCGTATCAATGGCGAACCGGCCGTAGTGCTGGAAGTTTCCAAGCGTGCCGGCGCCAATATCCTGGAAACCGTGGCCCAGGTACGGGGCCTGATGGACGCCGCTGCCCCACGGCTGCCGGAGGAACTGGAGGTCCGCTACACCATGGATCAGTCCGAAGATGTCAGGGATATTCTTTCGGACCTGCTCAATAACGTGCTAACGGCCATCGTGCTGGTGGTCATTGTGGTGATTGCAGCCATGGGCCCGAGGTCTGCTGCGCTGGTGGGTATCACGATTCCCGGGGCATTTCTGAGTGGTATCCTGGTGATCTGGGGAATGGGTTACACCATGAACATCGTGGTGTTGTTCAGCCTCATCCTGGTGGCCGGGATGCTGGTGGACGGCGCTATCGTGGTGTCCGAGCTGGCCGACAGAAACCTGTCCGAGGGCATGTCGCCACGCAAGGCATGGGCTGAGGCCGCCAGTCGCATGGCCTGGCCGGTAATCGCTTCTACCGCCACTACCCTTGCGGTGTTTGTGCCGCTGCTGTTCTGGCCCGATACAGTGGGCGAGTTCATGAAGTACCTGCCCATCACCGTCATCATCTGCCTGACGGCCTCCCTCGCCATGGCGCTGGTGTTCCTGCCGGTCATGGGGGGTGTCAGCGGTGGCAGGCGCCGGCGGGAAACCTCGGGTGAAGGTGTGTTTGTGAAGGGTTATCGCAAGGTGCTGTCGAGGCTGCTGCGGTTCCCGGGCACCACGCTGTTGGGTGCGTTGGTCATTGTCGGGGCGATCGGATGGGCCTACGGCACTTTCAACCATGGTGTGGAGTTTTTCCCTGAGGTTGAACCGGAATCTGCGCAGGTGCAGGTCCGTGCCCGGGGCGACCTGTCCATTCACGAGCGGGACGCCATTGTGCGCGAGGTAGAAAAGCGACTGGCAGGGTCACCAGAGGTGTCTTCCCTGTATGGCCGCTCTATGGTCAGTGCCGGTGAGCAGATGGCGCCCGACGTGATCGGTACCCTGCAGTTCCGCTTTACCGAATGGGATGAGCGTCGGCCCGCGTCGGAGATTCTCGCAGATTTCCGGGAAATGACGGCGGATATCCCGGGCATTGTGCTGGAGTTCCGTCAGCAGGAGGAGGGGCCTGGTGGCGGCAAACCCGTGGAGATCATGGTGACCGGCCAGGACTATGGAAAGCTGGACGACTATGTGACCTGGCTGAGGGCTGCGATGGAAGAGACGGGCGGATTTGTGGACGTTGAGGACGACCGCAGCCTGCCGGGCATCGAATGGCGGCTCGAAGTGGATCGGGAAGCGGCTTCCCGTTTTGGTACCGACGTGGCCAGCATCGGCAGCTCAGTGCGCCTGGTCACCAATGGCCTGGTGCTGGCCACCTACCGCCCGGCGGACGTGCGGGATGAAGTGGATATTGCCGTACGGGTACCGAGAGCGTGGCGGGAGCTGGATCAGCTCGAGCGACAGACACTCAATACCTCCAGGGGGCAGGTGCCCCTGTCCCAGTTTGTGACCCTGGAGCCGGCACCCAAGACCGGTACCATTTCGCGGCTGGATGGGGAACGGGCGATTACGGTGAAGGCGGACGTGCGGCCTGGCTTCAACGCCAACGCCCAGTTGGAGGCCCTGCGATCCCGGTTGCCGGAGCCGCCGGATCAGGTCCAGGTCAGCTTTGGTGGTGAAGATGAGGAGCAGCGCCGGGCGATGGAGTTCCTGATGACCGCCTTCTTGGTGGCCATCTGCCTGATGACGCTGATCCTGGTGACACAGTTCAATTCCCTTTACCAGACCCTGCTGATCCTGTCGGCCATTGTGTTGTCGACCGCTGGTGTTCTGCTGGGGTTGCTGCTGAACGGCCAGTCCTTCGGTGTGGTCATGGTGGGAATGGGCATCATTGCCCTGGCAGGGATTGTGGTGAACAACAACATCATCCTGATTGATACCTTCAACCAGTTGCGCTCGGAGGGGGCGGCGCCGCTGGAGGCGGCCCTGGAAACCGGATGCCTGCGCCTGCGTCCGGTGTTGCTCACCGCCATCACTACGATACTCGGCCTGATGCCCATGGTGCTGGGAGTGAACGTTGACCTGTTGACGCCTTCCCTGGGTATCAATGCCCCGTCTACCCAGTGGTGGACCCAGCTTTCCAGTGCCATTGCTGGTGGGTTGGCCTTCGCGACGTTCCTTACCTTGCTGCTGACGCCGGTGCTGCTGGTGATCGGGCCCGGATCAAGGACTTCGAAAGAAAAGGTCTGAGCCAGGGGGAAGAGCGGAACCGCAGGCCATCGGTCAGTTGGTGGACTGCTCCGGCGGGGGGGCACTTTCGAGGTCGTCGCCCGGCGAGACTTCCGGGTAGCGGGCAAAAAGTGCTTCCTGTTTCTCGGCTCGCTGCTCTGGCGTCAGGTCCGGATCCGCCTGTATCTCCATCACTTCAAGGGTGTAACGGGTCAGTTTTTCCTCGCGGCCATAGAGTTGTTCGGCCAGCTCCGGACCCAGGTGGGTTCGGCGCAGCCGGGTGACCTGTTCATAGTCGTTGCGCAACGAGCCCGTGTCACTGCGCATTGCCAGGGTGTCGGAAATTTCCCGGAACGCATTGCTGTAACGATAGTATTTTTCGGCAACCTCGACCGCCTGGGTTCCGGCCGGACCGTCCAGGCCCGCCTCGATCATCGCTTTGAGTTCTTCCAGTTGTTGCTCGTCCATGGTCACGCGGGCGTCAAGGAATGCCTGCTCAAGGACAGTCTGGGCGGCTTCGTTGATGACCAGGTCGCCGTTCTCATCGACGTCCACTCGGCTGAGCGCATAGGCAACCTGCTCAAGCTGGAACGGGATATTCAGGTCCGTTTCCTCATTGCTTTGGTCGGCTATTTCGGCAGGTTGCTCGGGTGTCTCTGCCGCCAACAGGGACTCCGAGAACGTCCGGGCTTCCGGTTTGGCCGCTGGCTGGGCAGGTTGCCCGGGTGTGAAACTCCTCCCTGAGACCTGTTCGGGGATGGGGTCAGGCGCAGGCTCGGGAATCAGGGCCTGGCCCCCGGCCCAGATGGTGACAGCTACGACCACCAGCACCGCGGCGCCGCCCCCGATCATGACGGTCCGGTTTTTCCGTTGAGGCTCGGGGGCGGCTTTCCGGGATTTCTGGATCCGGGTGCTCACGGCATCAGCTCCTCAATGCCCTGACGTTCCCGGATGTTGGATATGGTCGTGCCCGACCACTTCTTCATCGCACGGCGCAGGCTGGAGGCGCAGGAAAACCCGACAATCTCCGCCACTTCATCCACACTCAGGGCGGATGACCTCAACTGGTGGGTGGCAATCTCCATACGCACCGAGTGCAGCAGTTTGCGGAAGGAGGTTTTTTCCGCCGCCAGGCGCCGGGTCAGGGAGCGTGGGGGCATCTGCATGCCCCGGGCCACCTGTTCCAGGTCGATGTCGGGGTTGAAGTGAGCCCGGATATGCCAGCGCACCCGGTCAGTAAAGGTGATATCCACCGGTGCCTGGTTCAGCTCCTGTTCACACTGCTGGATAAGCTTTCGCCAGGCCCGGCGGCGGTATGGGCGGAAAGGTTTGATGACATAGCTGTAGTCGGCGGATATGGCGGTCTTGTCAGCGCCGAAAGTGACGGACTTGCAGGGCAGTTGGCTGTATAGCTCCACATGGCCAGGCTCGGGATAGTCCAGGGTGACATGCACATCAGTATCCCTGGCTGCGGGATTCCCGCAAAGCGTCCAGAGCCGTGACGTCATGGCCACGCGGAATTCGAGGGTAAACTGGCGAATATCGTCGTCGTAGGCCTCGTCAGCGGCATACTCGAGTGGATCCACTACTCGCCGGTTGCAGTCAATGTAGGTGGTGGGGCGTGACACCATAAGGGCATAGTAGGGTTGGGCTATTACCAGGTATCGGCGGAAGGCCTCGCCGGCGTCCTTGAGGCTGGGGCTCGAATGGATCGTGTAGCCCAGTGTGCCCCAGAAACTCCAGTCCAGTTCCATCCCTGTAATCAGGCCCAGGCCCGGCTTCCGGCACTGCTGAATGCCGTTGCGCACAAGTGCCTGTTGCTGCAGATAGCTGATCCGGATGTCCTGCATCTCGAACATCGCCGGCGAAATGCCCGTGCCCCTTAGCAGGTCTGCCAGGTCCGCGCCGTGGCGGGTGAATACTTCAATAAAGCCCAGGGGGTGGAGGTGGAGCGGGATCACTCTGGCATTGAAGTCCATGATGTAGAACCCCTCTTGTTGTCATTGGAATTTTGTCAATGGCGTTTTTGTACTGCTGTTGTAACCGTTGTTTGTAGTGTGCCGTCATTCGCACGGGGGTAACAGGAACCCCTTAACAAAAAACCATTCGCGTTATGGAATGAGAAAAGCACTGGCCCAGCCACGTAGGGGCGCTACTCAGGGGCGCGCAATGCGGTTATATAAACCCCGGATTTCTGAGTACTTTGCTTAGTGGCGTGTGGTTGGTTGTTCAGACGGCTGAAACCGGCAGGGAATCTGGTACCGGTTACCCAACCTTCTGCATAGTAGGGTGAGATCGGTACCGTCTCGTATGACAGGACCCGCAAAATGTGGCCCTCAGAGGAATGTCGCGCTAACAGATCGCGATCACCGTCGCCATCGGCCGGGGGGTAATTGTCAGGCAATGTTTCCCGCAGCGACCCCCGATGCCCAGGCCCACTGAAAATTGTGACCGCCAAGGTGCCCGGTAACATCGACCACTTCACCAATAAAGAACAGCCCGGGTACGTCATTCGCCGCCATTGTTTTCGAAGACAACTGGCGGGTATCAACCCCTCCCAGCGTCACTTCGGCTGTTTTCCGAACACATCTCAGAAAGTTGTCAAAAATGGTCGCATAGCGAACATTCGGATGGCAGGATAACGCACTGAATAAGAGGCCAATTTGGAGAGCCAACGGAAAATTGGTCGAATTAATTCACTGGTTAGGATTGCGGCGTTTCGGAACGTCGTCTGTCAAGGTAGTTGGAACTTGATTCCTGTCGGCTCTAATGAGCCACGCACTGCTCTTTAACAGTTTGCTCCTCGGGTAGTGGGTTTAACCACACCGCTCCCACGGGGTCGCAGTTGCGAATACCGGCTGACCAACGGCCAGGATTCTTGTTTCGGGCTTTAAGCAACGTCATTTTTCGGCTCGCCAGGATGTCAGCATCTTTTTTATCATGGCGATCCGCCGGAGTTACGTAACGGATCGCGCTGTGGCGATGTTCCTTGTTGTACCACCGGATGAATGAGTTCGCCCAGTCACGAGCCAATTGCAGGCTCTCAAAGCCCTCTGGCGGGTACTCCGGGCGTTGCTTGACAGTACCGAACAGCGACTCGATATAGGCGTTGTCATTGGACACTCGCGGTCGACTGTAAGACGGCTTAACCCCCAGCTTTTCGAAGGTGGCCGGCAGGGTGCCGCCTTTCATGGCGCTGCCGTTATCAGAATGCACCACCGGTGGGTTGTTTACGCAGCCCTCGCGCAGCAGTGCCTTTCGCAATACCACTTCGCTGTTGGCCGCGTTTTCCGCGTCGAACACTTCAGCACCAACGATTTTGCGGCTGTACACATCGAGCATAAAGTACAGGTAGAAGAATCGCCCCCGAACGGTCGACTTCAGGTAGGTCACGTCCCAGCACCAGACCTGATTCGGTCTGGTGGCCTCGTGACGGCGTGGCGGACCGACTCGCCCGGAGTGACGGGCACCTCGGCGATGGTTCTCGTTGTGCTCGCTCAGAACGCGATAGAACGACGATTCCGAGGCGATGTACCACCCATGGTCGTCCATCAGCAACGGCACAACCTGAGACGGCGGTAAGCTGGCATAATCGGATTGGTGGCAAACGGCCAGGATCATCGCTTTCTCCATGGCAGTAAGTGCGTGAGACGGCGTCTGTTTGGGCGCACCGGGCCGACCGTCCTTACCGCCAGCTTTCCAGCGGCGGTACGTGTTGGTGCCAATACCCAGGTCGGCACAGGCGCTTTTCAGGCGCGCACCATCGGTTCGCGCCTCATCGACCAGCTGCACGGCACGCTGGCGATCCAGGGCACTGGTCAGTCGTCCTCGTCCCCCCAGATCGCCTGGGCCTTTTTTCGCAGGGTCAGCAGCGCAGCCGTTTCTGCCAGTGCGGCTTCTTTGCGTTTGAGCTCACGCTCCAGCTGGCGAGTACGCTTTTTCTCCTGCTTGACCGCTTCGCGAGAACGCTGTTCAACCTTCTCATCGCGATCGTTAGCGGTTTCACAACTCTGGCGCCAACGGTGAATCTGCTCAGGATAAAGGCCACGTTTTCGGCAGTATTCACCCACTTCCGACTCGCTCAGTGCGGCAGTCTCAAGTACGGCGTTGAATTTGTCCCGGGAGCTCCATCCCTCCGGGTTTGAACCATGATCTGGCAACAGTTTCCCTTCTTTGCGGGCTTTACTGCGCCAGTTATACAGCGTGGCATCAGATATGCCTTCTTCTTCCGCCACTTCGGCCACAGGCCGGTTATTGGGTGGAAGTAATTTACGCAGGATCGCTTCGCGGCGCCATGGAGAATACTTCATGAAAACCTCTGTCTCGCCCCACTTTATTTAGAGAGTCTAACATCGGGTGAGGTTCCAACTACCTTGACAGAGGGGGGGAAAAGTCGATGAACTGGCGTGAACGGAGGTTAACCCCCTTCATCTCATCGAACATTCCTTTTCGCAAGGGGGGGAGTTTGTCTCGACATGGAGACGAACGCCGATTATTGACGAGCTCTGATCTCGTCAATAACCCTTTATTTTTATTGCGTTTTGTCTTTTTCATTGCTCAAGAAACTCTATGATCTCAGCGTCCGTGATATTCGGCTTACAAAAAGCCTGAACTCTACGTACCGGAGAGTTTACGCGATGACGGTATGCCAGAGATGTTCGCCTACCATCTATGCTAATAGACTTTAACACACCGTCAAGCTCTTGCTCCCATTTATGTCCCTGATCGGACGGCAAATACCTCCAATGAAGGATTGTCCCATCAATTTCAGCTATGGCATTAACCACCTCAATAGCTGCGCCATACCTATCTCCAGGATCTGGCCTCAAACATTTGTTTATAACACGCTGAAGCTTCTTAGGGATATGTAGTGGGTAAGCCTTTCTATCAGGGAACTTCCCATCCCTGACATCTTTGGCAAATTTGTCTCCATCATTATATACGGAGAATTGCTCATAGAAGGCGCTGTTTCCCACACACATCCGGTACATGGTGAGCCCCATTTGGTATATGTCAAATCTATTGTCAAATTCCTTCTCTCGATTACCGAAAACTTCTGGCGGCATTTGCTTAATATATAGCATGGGCTGTTTGGCTATACCTTCTTCATCCATAACCTGAGTTAATCCAAAATCTGCTAGTAGAGCTTCGTTTCGATCTGATATTAGAATGTTATCTGGCTTTACATCAAAGTGTATCAAGCCCTTTGAGTGAACGTTGTGCAAACCATTAAGCGCATGCGTTGAGTAACGTATGATTTCTCTTACAGTTAGAAATCTATCTTGCATCCGCTTATTCAAAGATCCATTTTTATAAAATGGAGAGGCGACGTAAATCCTTTTGTCATCTTCACAAGCATAACTTACTTGAACTACGTTAGGGTGTGAGCTCTTATATAAAGTCCGCGCTTCTGAGAAATACTCGTGGGCGCTAAAACCATCTTTCTTTTCAACTTCTTTAATCACCAACTCCGCATCCAAATATTCATCATGTGCCCTGTAAACTTTCGAGTTTTGTCCCTCAAATCCAATTTCTTCTATTTTTTGGAATGAAACTTGTGCTTTTTGGTATGGAAACATTACGAAACAGCCCCTATCGCTACCAATGCAGCTTCCCTTAAGTTTTTCTGAGAAAGGATATTCCAGTTTACAATAACGTTAAAACGTCGCTCGCCCTTAAAAACCGCTTCGAGCTGTTTCGACTTTAGATTAAGCCTCGCAGCTATTGACGTCTTCCGGCCAGTAAAATAACTACTAACATCGCTGCTGGAAAATGCTTCTTGGACAACGCCTTCAATATGGAGTCTCGTTATATCAAGGTTTTGGGTATTAGCTTCAGCCACGCGGATTCCGGCATAACATATTGAGTATTCTCGCAATATATCAAGAACACAATTCCTTATATACTTAAGTTTTTCTGGAAAGTCTAAGGCAGACGGGACCTTTATCACTTCACTGTTTATTACCTCAAACTGCCCATCAGTCTTCCTTAGCACAACAAAAGTGGTTTTCTTTGGTTCGACTCTAATTCCTAATATATTCATTCTTATCAACCCTTACCGATTCGAACTTTTGCTCTGAAAATCCCAAGGCCGGTGGTAATTGGCGTCCCGTTGACCACATTATTAGCCGTGTATGCCCTGGCGATGAAGACAAGCTAGTGTTCCGTCCGGGTATTTCCTAAGCGCATATATGCTATAATTCGAGCTATTATTCACGAGTTTGGAGACTCTGTTTTGGCCCGGAAACCAGCTCCCTTTAATCTTACGGTAAACGATCAACTGGAGTTGGAAAGCTGGTTGCGAACAAGCACGCTGAGTCAGAATCTCGTTCTGCGAGCGCGAATCGTTTTGGCCCTGAATGCCGGTGAATCACCCAAAGTCGTTGCTGAGCGACTGGGAACCACGACGGCCACGGTATTCAAGTGGCGTAATCGTTACACCGAACAGGGCCTGAGCGGTCTTCAGGATGCACCAAGACCCGGGCAAC
>NZ_FOHZ01000014.1 GCF_900111555.1 Marinobacter segnicrescens | reverse complement strand
GGTTGTAATCACGCTGCGTGCGCTTCTTGCGGGTGGGAGTGATGTTGTCCATCTGTGCATCTCCAGATGACAACGTATTTCAGGACGGGACACAGGACACAAAAAAGGCAGCCCGGAAGCTGCCTTTTCTGTTTTCAGGAGCGCCTTCCCCGAAGGTCAGACGCCACCTGCGCTGAAGCCTGATTTACAGGGCTACAACGTTCTCCGCCTGGGGACCTTTCTGGCCCTGGGTGACGGTGAACTCAACCTGCTGGCCTTCGGCCAGGGTCTTGAAGCCGCTGCCCTGAATGGCACTGTAGTGAACGAAAACGTCCGGGCCGGACTCACGGGTGATGAAGCCAAAGCCTTTCGCTTCGTTGAAGAACTTAACAGTACCGGTAACAGTAGACATACTCGAAATTCCTGTATTCAAAACACTTTCTAGATTGCCCTTTCAACAGCCCCGGAACCCGGTTGCCGCAAAGGACCTTTGGGAGGAAACACAGAACTGCGGATTCAAAAACAGGACGGATACACTACTGCAGGAGAGAGATACGTCTTGGTTTATGAAATGCTTTACTGATCTTTCCTGACATCCGACTGTACTCCTGCTTTTTCAGGAATACCAGCCCTTCAGATACAAAAAGTCACGTACTTGTACTTACGGGGCGGTAGCCCGTGGCAGGCCCGCCCCGACATCACTTACTGGCTGAAAATATCCTGGTAGAAGCGCATGGTGCCTTCCCAGGAACGTTCGGCCGCATCCTGGTCATAGCCAATGGGCATGCCGTGTTCCTCGGCAACCGCATCCGCCCCGGGGTTCATGAAGGAATGCCTTACACCCGGGAAACTGGTGACCGAGAAGTCCGCTTCCGCGTTTTGCATGCTGGCCACGAAGCCCGCGACCTGGTCCGCCGGCACCATCTGGTCAGCACCACCGGTATACACCTGGATACGGGCCGTGATAGTGCCGGGCTCCGGTTCGATGGGGCTACCCAGTGAACCGTGGTAGCTCACCACGCCGTCCAGGTCCATACCCAGTCGGGCCATGTTCAGAACGACCGCGCCGCCAAAGCAGTATCCCTGGGCGGCAATCCGGCTGCCATCCACGGTGTCATGCTGTCGCAGTTCCTCCATGGCCGCGGTAAAGCGGGCCTTCAGGGACTCCAGGTCGCCGGTGGCTTCTTTCATGAAGGCCTGGGCTTCGTCGGGATGGTCAGTCACCTTACCCTCACCGTACATATCCAGTGCGAAGGCGGTGTAGCCGGCGGCGGCCAGCTTCTCGGCCTGGTCCCGGGCGAATTCGTTGTGGCCCCACCATTCGTGGACTACCAGTACGCCAGGTCGCTTGCCTTCGATGGCATCGTTCCAGGCTATGTATCCTGTGAAGGTTTTACCGTCCACAGAGTATTTGACGGTTTCAGTCTGCAGTTGGGCGAGGGCGGTGCCGGCACCCAGGGAAAGTGCAATGCCAACAGCCAGTGGGGTCAGTTTCGAAGTCATGGGTCAGTCCTTTTAACGTTGGTGACTCGGTCTGTACAACATCCTACAAGATCATAGAACACTTCTGTTCTACGGGCCGAACATGGTGGCGGATGGCTCCTATACTTGGGGAGAATGATTGCTGGAGCGAACTGGCATGAAGATAGGCGTACCGAAAGAAATCAAGAACCACGAGTATCGGGTTGGCATGACTCCCTCTGCGGTCTCTGAACTGACCGGCCAGGGGCACCAGGTCATGGTGCAGCGCGGCGCTGCAGAGGCCATTGGATTCAGCGATGACGATTACCAGGGGGCCGGCGCCGTTCTGGTAGACAACCCTCAAAAGGTATTCGAGGAGGCCGAACTGATCGTCAAAGTCAAGGAACCCCAGGTCGAAGAACGCATGTGGCTTCGTCACGGACAGACCCTGTTTACCTACTTGCACCTGGCGCCTGACGAGGCCCAGACCCGGGATCTGATAGCCTCCGGTGCTACCTGCATTGCCTATGAGACGGTTACCGATGACGACGGCCGGTTACCGTTACTGGCGCCTATGTCCGAGGTGGCGGGCCGTATGGCGGTGCAGGCCGGGGCCCATTGCCTGGAGCGAGTCATGGGTGGTCGTGGTGTGCTGCTCGGCGGGGTGCCCGGAGTCAGTCCGGCAAGGGTTACCGTCATAGGGGCTGGCATGGTCGGCCAGAATGCCCTCGCAATGGCTGTTGGTCTGGGCGCAGATGTGACTGTGCTGGACGTCAACGTGAATGTGCTGCGGGAGCTGGATCACCGCTACGGCAACCGGATTCGCACGCTATTCTCCAGCGCGGGGCAGCTCTGGCAGTGTGTCACCGAGGCGGACCTGGTGATCGGCGCGGTGCTGATTCCCGGTGCATCAGCGCCCAAACTGGTGACCCGGGCAATGCTGCGTCAAATGCCGGATGGCAGTGTGCTGGTGGATGTGGCGATCGACCAGGGCGGGTGTGCGGAGACGTCGAGGCCCACTACCCATGATGATCCGGTGTTTGTTGAAGAAGGGGTGGTGCACTATTGCGTCGCCAACATGCCGGGCGCAGTCGCGCACACGTCCACCCTGGCGCTGAACAACGCCACCCTGCCATTTATCCGGCAGCTGGCCGGGCATGGGGCGGTGGCTGCGATGCGGAACAATCCACACCTGCTGGCGGGTCTTAATGTCCACGACGGGCACCTTACCTACCGGGAGGTAGCCGAGGCGCACGGGCTGGACTACACCGATCCGCACACCCTGCCCGGACTGGGCAGGAATGGTTAACCCCACCACAACTAATGATCATGCCCGGGCCGGACGCCTGTCAGGGCGTTCAGCGTCAGAGACTGTCACGCACCCGGGCCAGGATATCCAGGGCATGACGGCGTTTGGCAGGGTCGTAGAGATCTACCGTGAACATCAGTTCGTCCACGTCCACGGTTGCCAGGATCTGCTGTAAACGGTCCCGGATGGCTTCCTCGTCGCCGAGCACCTGCAAGCCCAGGAAGTCCTTGACGCCAGCTTCTTCCGCCGGGCTCCAGAGGCCGTCCATGGAGTCGACAGGCGGCTTCATCCATAACGGCTGGCCCCGGAACAGGGACAGGATGCGCTGGTAGCTGGTGGTGGTCAGGTGCTGCGCTTCGTCGATGGTATCCGCAGGCACTGCCGGCAGGCAGAGCATGGCGTGGGGATGTTCCAGCTGCTCTGAGGGCCGGAAATGATCCCGGTAGACCTTCAGGGCCTCCCGGTACAGGCGCGGCGCAAAGTGACCGGCGAAGGCATAGGGCAGGCCTCTCAGTGCGGCAAGCTGGGCACTGTAAAGCGACGAACCCAGTAACCAGATGGGCACGTTGGTGCCCGCGCCGGGAATGGCCTTGACTTGCTGACCCGGCCTGAGTGGCCCCAGCAGTTCCTGTAGCCGCTGTACGTCGTCAGGGAACTGCTCTGCCCCGATACCATCACGCCGCAGGGCCCGGCTGGTGATCGGGTCCGTGCCGGGCGCCCGTCCGAGCCCCAGGTCTATGCGGCCTGGATAGAGGCATTCCAGGGTGCCAAACTGCTCGGCGACCACGAGTGGCGGGTGGTTGGGCAACATCACTCCGCCGGATCCCACGCGGATGCGTTCGGTCTGACCGGCAATGTGTCCGACAAGTACCGCTGTGGCCGAGCTGGTGATGCCTTCCATGTTATGGTGCTCTGCCAGCCAGAAACGCTGGAAGTCCAGGCTTTCGGCATGGCGGGCATAGGCTACACTGTTGGCGAGTGTCTGCGCGACGGAGTCCCCTTCCCGGACGGAAGCGAGTTCCAGCAGAGAGAACGGTTTTGTGGACGACATGAAAACTCCGGAATTGGTTTGACGGATACCAGGCAGCTTACCACGCAGATGCCCGGATGTTTCGATCAGGAAGTAACAGGGGGCAACCTTTGGCATTACCCGAAATCAGGACATCACCGTTCAGGATCGCCCTGATTTACCTGGTGGTGGGCTGCCTGTGGATCCTGTTCTCGGATCAGCTGGTGGCCTGGTTCTTTGCAAGTGCTGGTCAGGACATGCAGCTCAAGGCCCAGACTTTCAAGGGCTGGGCGTTTGTGGTGGTGAGTTCGGTACTGATTGGTGTGCTGGTATGGCGGTCCCTGCGACGACTGGACCGGGCCTCCAGCTTCATGACCTTGCAGAGCTCCATGATCGAACATGCCCATGCCGGCATTATGGCCGCCGATGCGGAACGCAAGGTGATCTATGCCAACCCGGCGATCGAGCGAATGACCGGGGCGTCCCTGGACCGGGTGCTCGGTCGGAACCTGGCGGAGTTTCGCTCTGGCGCCCACGAACAGCTCTTTTACGATGAACTCTGGCGTAAGGTGGACCAGGAAGGCATGTGGCAGGGGGAGGTTATCGCCCGTCGCCGTGATGGCTCCATGTTCAACCAGTGGGTGACCGTAACCCGGGTTCAGAACAGGCAAGGGGGACTGGCGTATTACGTGCTGTTCGCAACGGATATCACCGAGGAAAAGGCGGACAAGGAGCGACTCCGTTACCTGGCCTTCTATGACCCACTGACGGACCTGCCGAACCGTGCGCTGATGGCGGAACACCTGCGCAATGCCCTTCGCCAGACCCCGGAAGATGGTCGCACCCGGGTGGCAGTGCTGTTTGTGGACCTGGATGACTTTCAGACTATCAACGAGTCGTACGGCCACCAGCTGGGTGACCGGCTGTTGCAGAAGGCCAGCCAGCGCATCCTGCAGTGTCTCGGGGAGGGGCAGGAGCTGGGGCGGTTCGGTGGCGATGAATTTGTGGTGCTGGTGCCGGGGGTAAACGACCAGCACGAGGTGGAGCAGCTGGCTACCCGTCTGCTGGATGCGCTGGGAGCCGGCTTTACCCTGGATCATACGGCCCGGGTCATGGTGCGTGCCAGCATCGGTATCTGCCTGGCAGCAGGAAACCGGATCAGCGACAGTGAACAGGTTTCCAGCCTGTTCAGTCAGGCGGATTCCGCACTCTCGGAAGCCAAGCTGGCAGGCAAGAACACCTTCGCTTTCTACAGTGCCGACATGACCCGACTCGCCCGGCGCAGGCTTGAGCTCGAAGAGGCATTGACCACCGGCCTGGCGCGAAAACAGTTCGAACTGTTCTACCAGCCGGTCTGGGACGTGGCTTCCGGGCAGCTGAAAGGTGCCGAGGCACTGCTTCGGTGGCGGCATCCCGAATGGGGTCTGGTGTCGCCGGTGGAGTTCATTCCGCTGGCGGAAGAGACAGGGCTGATCACGGAACTCGGGGGCTGGGTGCTGGAGGAAGCCGCACGGCAGATCCGGCAATGGCAGGATCAGGGCCTCGACCCTGGTGTGGTGGCCGTCAATGTTTCCTCGAAACAGCTCAAGCGGGGCCACTTTCCCGGTTTCCTCCGGCAGGTGGTCACCGAGGTCGGGGTGTCTCCGCGATATCTGGAAGTGGAGCTGACTGAAAGCAGCCTGCTGGCCCTCGGCGACCGCACCACCGAATTGCTTTCCGAAATCCGTGAAACAGGGGCCCGGCTGGCCATCGACGATTTTGGCACCGGCTATTCCTCCCTCAGTTATCTGCGCCGCTTCAAGGTGGACAAGCTAAAGATTGATCGCAGCTTTGTCAGCGAGTTGTCTTCCGAGGGTGGTGGCCTGGGTATCGTCAAGGCGATCATCGCCATGGGCCAGGCCATGGACCTGGAAGTACAGGCCGAGGGTGTGGAGCTCGACAGCCAGTTGCAGGTCCTGGCGGAACTGGGATGTGACAGTTTCCAGGGTTACCTGAAGGCCGCCCCCATGCCGGCAGCCGAATTTGCCGAGTTGCTGGTAAGAGAGTCCTGATTCCGGACCGGGCAGGTTGCGTTGCGCTCAGTTGATCTGCCTCATGGCGCTCGCACCGCCTCCCGGTTGCAATAGGACATGCGTCCCACGGACTTGGCCGGGTTGACGATAATGGAGTTCACCTCATGACCACGGTTTCCCCGAAGGCGAATGCCCCTAGCGAGCAAGTGGCCTGGCACAGCCTGAGCGTAGCGGAGGTGCGATCCCGCCTTGACGCAGGCCAGCCCCTGGGCGCGGCTGAGGTGAGCCGTCGCACTCAGGAACATGGCCCCAACCGATTGCCGGAGCCAGTGCGCCACGGACCCCTGGCCCGGCTCGGGCGCCAGCTGAAAAACTTCCTGATCCACGTACTGGTGGTGGCTGCCCTCATCACTGCCCTGCTGGGTCACTGGATGGACACCGTGGTGATCCTGGCGGTGGTGGTGATCCAGACCCTGGTGGGCTTCCTTCAGGAGGGTAAGGCTGAGCAGGCGCTGGCGGCCATTCGGCACATGCTGGCGCCGCAGGCTACGGTGCTGCGTAAAGATGGTCGACATACTATCCCTGCCGAGGAACTGGTTCCGGGCGACACCCTGCTGCTTGAGCCCGGGGACCGGGTGCCGGCTGATGTGCGCCTGGAGCAGGTCCACGGCCTGCAGGTCGACGAGGCCATACTGACCGGTGAATCCATGGCCGTGGACAAGGCGGTAGCCGGCGAGTCACCGGACGCGGCCCTGGGTGATCAGCGCAGCATGGCCTTTGCCGGCACCATGGTTACCATCGGTACGGGCCGTGGCGTGGTGGTTCGAACCGGTCCTCATACAGAAATTGGCCGTATCTCTGGCCTGCTGGGGCAGACCGAAACCCTGAAGACTCCCCTGTTGGCGCAGATCGACCGCTTTGCCCGGTACCTTTCCGGTTTGATTATCGTGGCCGGTGTGTTGATTTTCCTCGCCGGCACCTGGTTCAGTGGCCTGGCGACAGACGAACTGTTCATGGCCGTGGTGGGCCTTACTGTCGCAGCCATTCCTGAAGGGTTGCCGGCGATACTCACCATTACCCTGGCCATCGGGGTACGCCGCATGGCCAACCGCAAGGCAGTGGTCAGGCGCATGCCGGTGATCGAGACCCTGGGGGCGGTATCGGTAATCTGTTCCGACAAGACCGGCACCCTGACCCGCAACGAGATGACCGTGACCGCCGTGATGGCGGGGGGCGAGCGTTTCGAGGTTACCGGGACCGGTTACAGTCCTGATGGCGGGGTCACCGGAGCCGAAGGTCAACCGGTGTCTCCGGCGCTTGAGGAACTCGCCCGTGCCGGGGCCCTGTGTAATGACGCTCACCTGCGGCTGCAGGAAAAGCCCGTCAGGGTGGCCGGGGACCCCATGGAGGGTGCCCTGAAAGTACTTGCGCTGAAGGTGGACAATGACCTTGCCGACGTCGACCGCCAGTGGCCCCGCAAGGACGAGATCCCATTCGATGCGGATTACCGGTTCATGGCCACCCTGAACCACGACCACCACGGTCACGCCATGGTCTATCTCAAAGGTGCCCCGGAGCAGGTCCTGGCCATGTGCTCAGGGGACTTGGCGCCTGACGGTGGCACGGTGGAACTGGATGCTGACGGTTGGCAGAGGCGCATCGATGCCATGGCGGCGGAAGGTCTGAGGGTGCTGGCCTTTGCCCGCCTGCCGGTAGCTGCCGGCACCACCTCCGTTTCGATAGACGATGTTCGGGAGGGGCTGCAGTTGCTCGGCGTGGCCGGGTTCATGGACCCGCCAAGATCGGAAGCCATCACCGCAATTGAAGAATGCCACCGGGCGGGCATCCGGGTGAAGATGATCACCGGTGACCATGCCCGAACCGCTGGCGCCATTGCGACGCGACTTGGGCTCAGGGCCCCGGACCGGGTGCTCACGGGTGCCGACCTGGACCGGGTCAGTGATGAAGACCTGGTGAAACTGGCGGCCGAAGTGGACGTGTTTGCCCGTACCAGTCCTGAGCACAAATTACGACTGGTCAGGGCACTGCAGACAGGTCAGGGAGTCGTGGCGATGACCGGTGACGGGGTCAATGACGCGCCGGCTCTGAAACGGGCGGATGTGGGGATCGCCATGGGGGTGAAGGGATCCGAGGCCGCCCGTGAGGCTGCGTCGGTGGTGTTGCTCGATGACAACTTCGCCAGTATTGCCGCCGCCGTGCGGGAAGGGCGTACCGTGTATGACAACCTGCGTAAGGGGATCGCCTTCCTGCTGCCGATCAACGGGGGGGAATCGGTCAGCCTGATTGTCGCGTTGCTGCTGGGCCTCACCCTGCCCATCACTGCATTGCAAATCCTCTGGGTCAATATGGTCAGCTCGGTCGTACTGGCCATGACCCTGGCCTTTGAGCCCACGGAGGGCGGTGTGATGACCAGGCCACCGCGCCCCCGGGCCCAGTCGCTGCTGGAGGGCTTTGTGGTGTGGCGTGTGCTGGTCGTGTCGCTGCTGTTCCTTGCCGGTATCTTTGCGGCCTGGAACTGGGGTATGCAACGCACCGGAGACCTGGAGTATGCCCGCACCATGGCCGTGAACAGCCTGGTGGCGATGGAGGTCTTCTACCTGTTCGCGGTACGTTACCTTGACACACCGTCGATTACCCTGCGTGGGGTGGTGGGTACGCCCCTGGTGCTCGGCGCCCTGGTGGCGGTGGTGGTGCTGCAGTCACTGTTTACCTGGCTGCCGCCGTTCAATGAGGCGTTTGGCTCAACCGCGATGGATTGGGCGGGGCTGGTATTTACCTTTATGGCAGGGGTCACCGTGCTGCTGGCACTGGAACTGGAAACCTGGTGCCGCCGGCGCCTGTGGCCCCTGGCGTCAGGCCAGCAGGACCTCGGGTAAACCACGCCCTTCCACCGCGGCAATTTCCTCGTCCGTCAGGAAACGGTCCGGGGCCTGCCCCAGTAACCGGGCGCCCTGATACAGGGCGTGGGCCCAGGTGCACTGGTTGGCGAACAACATGCCGGCTTCGTTCAGGGTGCCGCCCCGGTTGATGTAACCCAGCACACGGCTGTTGCGCGGGTCGCCACACAGGGTACTGGCATGGCCCCGGAATACTTCAGGTCGCATATGGGTCAGTACGACCCGGTGATGGTAGTGGCCTGGCATTAACCGCTCACGATCGGTTTCTGCCGCGCACCTGGCCGCCTCGAACCGATCCCGTGGCACGCGGAAACGTCCCGGTTCCTGCACATAGACCAGCCGGAATGGAGTATTGGTGTCCCGTAGCCGTTCACAGGCATGAATCAGTTCCGACAGCTGGTAGGCCCCGTTAGCGATCAGCAGCAGGGGTGTACCTTCGGAAAGGTCCTCGTCCACCACCTGGGCGCCGGTGCGGGCCAGGCTGCGAGCTTCTTCCGCAGTAAACACACAGGGACGATCACGCTTGGGAACGACCATGCAGGCAAGCTCGCCCCGGCTGCTGTAAATTTCCGGCAACAAGGCCTGTGTGCTGTTGTAGTCGGCGGGAAACACCACGCGCACCATGTCATTCATTTCGCCCAGCAGCGCCTCGCAGAATGTGGTGTCCTGGTGGGACTGCTCGTTCTTGCCGTTCTCCCAGCTATGGGATGTGGCAACGACGGGGAATCCCAGCCAGCGGGCAGGGCGCTCCAGTTCCTTCTGGTGACGGGCGAAGATGAGTTCCTGGCGGATTGCTCCCAGCATCTTGACGCAGAAGGCCTCGTAGCTGGCCACCAGGTTAAGTCCACCTTTATTGGCCAGACAGGCGGACACCACGGCTTCTTCATTCAGCGCGGTAATGATACTTCCCTGCACGGCCTCGGTGTCGTTCTCGGGGTCGTCCACCCGGTGACGCAGGGCATGGAGAACGCCACTGAGCTTGTTGCTGGCCAACTCGTCCGGGTTGCCAACCCGGGGCCGGAGCCGCGGGTTGGCCGCCACCAGGGCCTGGAAGAAATCGTCAACTGCCAGCATGGGCGAGCAGGTATCACTGCGGGAGGGCAGTTCCGGCAGGGCCGGTGCCCCCGGATTGCGCTCGGCCAGTGGGTGGTCCTTCTCCCGGGGGCGTTGCTGGCGCTGGTGGTTGCACAACAGGGTGATGGATGCCTGGAGGTCTGCCTCAGGTACATGGAGCACACTGGCGTACTCATTGAACAGGTCCCGGGCCCGGGCATCCAGTCTCGGGTTGCCCGGTAACGGCAGGTTATGGGCCGCGTTGCGGCCCGCTCCGTAGAAGCCATAGCCCTTGACGGTTTCGGCGATGCCGTAGGGTATCGGCAGGGGGTACTGGCGCAGCCCCCTGCTGTGTTCACGGCTGGCCTTCTTCAGCCTGCGCTCCATGGTGAATAAGGTGCAAACGAAGGCTGCCGGGTCACGGCCATCGAAACGGATGGGGTCAAAGCCGCAGCGGCTTAAATGGGTGATAAATCCGTCCAGCCCTTCCCGGGTGCCCAGTTCCGTGCGTTGTTCGATACGGCGGCCGTTAGCGATCATGACCGGTAGCGGCAGACCGCTGTCCTCCGCCCGCCACCACCGTGGCGCCCAGTCACTGCCTCGCTGCTCCTCGGCAGCGCCGTCAGACAGGAAAGCCACCAGGGACTCGCCGGGGAGGGGCATATGCACATACTGAAGTTCGGCAAAACCCAGGTAGCCACCCTCGATAATGCCGCCGGCCGTATAAGGATTTACATGGCTGCCAAGCGGGGCTTCGGTGCGACCATCCGCCTGCTGACGATAGCTGTAGAAATCCGCAACCAGGTTATCCAAACCGTCGGCGCCACCATAACGGGCGGCCTGTTCCGGGTTCAGGTTGCCCAGCAGTACGTTGAGTGCATCGACGGCGGCCACACAGTGGCCCTGCCCCATCAGCCAACTCCGGGTGTCGCCCGTCAGGGCGTTCAGGGCCATGTAGGCGGCATAGCCGGGAACCATGTTGAGGGCACCGCCGGTATGGCCTTCCGGATGACACTTGAATTCGCAGGTCTGCAGGGGAGCACCGTCGGTGCGCACTCGTTCGGCATAGGTCATGTGGACGACCAGCCACAGTCCGGCACTGGCAAGGCGGTCGAGGGCTGCCAGTAGCTGGTATACCGAACCGGTATCCGGTTGCAGCCCTTCGGCCACCAGTTGTTCAGCCAGGGCCAGAACCTGTTGTTGGGTGTCGGGGAGGTGGCGGATAACACCATAGCCCTGACGCCAATGCTCGAATGCGGGTTCCCGGGCTGCAACCTGGTCCAGCATCTGAATATCGGCAAAGGGTTTACTCATGGGAGCCTCCGGTGCGTCAGGCGTCTGCGTGGTGCAAAGGCACGGTGTGCAGGCGTCCAGGCTAAAATTCGTTCAGTCAGGGCGAAGTGTAGCCCCCCGGAAGGTGTGGTGTGTTGACCTGAGTCAGGGCGAGGTGCAGGCCGGTTTTTGGTTATGATGTCCTTGTCAGGCATCAAGGGGAGGCTGTCAGGGCGACACCTCCCGACCATCAGGAGACCCCCATGATCCATCTTTTCACCACCGGTGGCACGATCGACAAGATCTACCACGATGCCAACAGCGAGTTCGCTGTCGGCGAAAGCCTGCTGCCGGAACTGCTGTCGGAGGCCAATGTGACGGTGCCCTGGCGCATCACCGAATTATGCCGCAAGGACAGCCTGGAACTGACCGAAGCTGACCGGGCCGATATCCGCGCTGCCGTGGCTGCCTGCCCGGAAGAGAGAGTGATCATTAGCCATGGCACCGATACCATGGCGGAAACGGCTGCCGCCCTGAGCGATATAGGGGACAAGACCATCGTGCTGTTTGGTGCCATGCAGCCAGCGCGGATGCGTCGCAGTGATGCGGTGTTCAATCTCGGCTTTGCCATGGCAGCGGCGACCTTGCTGGAGCCGGGTATATACATCGCCATGAACGGTGAGGTGTTTGAAGCGGGCAAGGTGCGCAAGAACCTCAGGGCTGGCCGGTTCGAGCGCTGTTAGCAGGGTATGCCGGCTACGGCAGCGTCACATCAGAGGCTGGCAATCTCGGCATCATCCAGGTACCGGAACTCTCCCGGGCCCAGTGCCGGATCGAGGGTCAGGGCCCCGATGCGATGGCGATGCAGGGCTTCCACGTGGTTGCCCACCGCTGCCAGCATGCGTTTTACCTGGTGGTAGCGGCCTTCGGTAATGGTGAGGTCGATTACGCGGTCGCTGACGTTGACGACACCGGCCGGCCTCAATTCCTGTTCCTCGTTCCGCAACTGCAATCCACCGCTCTCCAGCTGGTGCCGGGCCGGGTCACTGAGCGGTTCTGCCAGGGTGACGCGGTACGTCTTGGGGCAGTGGTGCCGGGGCGACGTTATCCGATGGGACCACTGACCGTCGGAGGTCAGCAGCAACAGACCGGTGGTATCGCGGTCGAGGCGACCTACCGGATGCACCTTTGCCGCCAGTTCATCCGGCAACAGGTCAGTCACCACCGGCTGGCTGGCGTCGGTGGTGGCGCTAAGCACATTGGCGGGCTTGTTGAGCATCAGATAAATGTGTCCAGGTATCGTCAGAGGTTCGCCATCCAGGGTGACAGCGGTGTTCTCGGCAACCGGCTCCGAGGCCTTCGCTGCCGGCTGGCCGGCAACGGTGACACGTCCCGCAGCGACGGCACGGCGTGCTTCTTTGCGGGAGAGGCTGGTACAGCGGGCGAGGTAGGCGTCCAGTCGCATGTCAGGAACAGTGCTCCCCGCCGGGTAATGCCCGGAACGTGGCCAGGCAGAGTACTTCCGCTTCACCGCTGAGCCGTGACCAGAACGCCCGCAGGGCGTCCTCCCGCATGGCAGGGCGCGGCAACTGCTGGCTTGCTGACGGTGTCAGGGAGCCATCCGCGTTCTGTCGCGCCAGGTCGAAGGTAAACGGATGAGCACCGGGAATGCCCAAACGGATATCCGTCACCTGCAGCCTGCCTTCACGAAGGGTGACATCCACAAAACCGCCGGTAAACCAGAGCAGCCGCTGGCCTTCAGGCAGGTCGGCCAGCTGCCGGATCAGTGCGGTATTACGCGGGAAACGTTCGATGGTCAGGGGGCGGTCGGTTTCCAGCGGTCCGGTGACCATCTCAAGGCGTTCGTCTCCCGCCAGTACAGTGACCCGCCACAGCAGAGTGGTGAAGGGCATGGGCTGAACCATTCGGGGTGCACCTTCCAGGCCTTCCAGGGCCAGCCGCTGCTCCACGTGGCGGTCCACTATGGTCTGGGCACTGACGGCCCAGACCAGGTACAGGGAAGACAGCGCCAGCGCCGCTAGCTGGGGCCTGGGCGCTGGAGGTCTGACCAGTCCGACCATGACCGCCACCAGTAATGGCAGTGTATAGAGCGGGTCAATAATAAAAATGCTGGTGGTAGCCAGGGGCGGCCCGATGGGCCAGAACAGCTGGGTTCCATACGTGGTCAGCGTATCCAGCAGTGGGTGGGTGATCAGGACCAGCAGGGTAAATGCCAGCCACCGGCCAAGGGACAGCTGGGGCTTCCAGCGGTGCAATACCAACGCAAGTCCCACCGCCAACGGTACCAGTATGAAAAGGGAATGGCTGAAGCCCCGATGTTGGGTGAAGTTGGCGATGGCCGTGCCGTAATCAATCACCACGTCCAGGTCCGGCAGGGTGCCCAGCAGCGCCCCGGTAACCAGAGCGGTGCGGCCAAGGGCGCGGCTGGCGACCGCCCCGCCGATACAGGCGCCCAGGGCGGCCTGGGTAACTGAGTCCATAGCTCTGTTCTCCGGCGCTTACCGAATCAGGATGACGAAGGTGTGACGCCGAGGCTGTCCAGCAGTTCCGGGCCGGGGAAGCCGTCGGCTATCAGTCCTACGCTGGACTGGTAACGGCGGATCGCTGAACGGGTATTGGGGCCAATGATGCCATCCGGGTTGCCGGCCTCGAAGCCTCGCTCGTTCAGGGCCGCCTGCAACTTCAGGACATCATCCCGGGACAGGGTCGGTGCATCTTCGGGGGGCGGATTGGACAGGGCGCCGGCACCTGCGATCCGGTCAGCGAGGTGGCCCACCGCAATGGCGTAGTATTCCGATCGGTTCCAGCCCATGATCACCCGGAAATTGTCGTAGGCCAGGAAGGCCGGCCCCCGGTGCCCGGCAGGGACCACCAGTTTGGCATCAATGGGTTCATCGGCGAGGGGCTGCCCGTAAACATCAGTAACGCCAAGTTCGTTCCACTGGCTCAGGGAGCGCCGGCCCTGCCCCGCCAATGCGTAATCAAAGTTGTCTGGCAGTACGACTTCCCGGCCCCAGCGGTAATCCGGATCCCAGCCCATGCTTTGCAGGAAGCGTCCGGCTGACATCATGGCGTCCGGTATGCTGCCCCAGAGGTCCCGGCGGCCGTCGTCGTCAGCATCAGTGGCATGTTGCAGGAAAACGGAAGGCATGAATTGCACATGGCCCATCGCGCCAGCCCAGGAGCCTTCCATCCGCTCAGGCTCAATGGCGCCTTCGTCGAGGATTTTCAGTGCTGATATCAGTTCGCCGGAGAAATACCTGCCCCTTCGCTCGTCGCAGGCCAGGGTTGCCAGGGCACTGGGCACGGGCATTTTTCCAAAATAGCTGCCATAGTTGGTTTCAAGGCCCCAGAAGGCCACCAGGTAGGCCGGTGGCACGCCGGTCTGGTCGCTGACACGATTGAGCAGTTCGCGGTGCTCTGCCAGCATCTCGCGGCCCTTTCCGATACGGGTCTCACTGACCCTGCGGCCGAGATAGTCGGCAAAGGTGGTGGTGAACTCCGGCTGGCGGCGATCCAGTTCGATAACCCTGGGCAGGAATTCCACGCTGGCGAGCACATTGCGGGCGGTTTCGGGAGAAACGCCTTCGGCGACGGCCCGTTGTTCGATATCCTGAAGGCACTGGCCGAAGGTCTCCGGTTTCTCCGGTACCACGGATATCTCGGCGGTGGCCACCGAGGCGATCAACAAGCCTGCCGTAGCCAGACCCAGGCGGGTGATGGTACGACTTGGACGCAGGCGTTGTGGTTTGGGGGTAAACGACATCCGCTGTCGATTGTTCAGGGTTTTGACCACGTAATCCTCTCCGTCGGGTGAACGAGGCTTTATAGTAGCCTGATTGAGACAACGATAAATAGCCCATGCCGGCACCACTGGCACCGGGCAAGGGTGCAGGCAGGGGCATTTATATGGCAGTACTCAAGGCACTGGTGGTGGATGACGCCAGCTTCGTCCGGGACCTGGTCAAACGGACCCTGAGGCAGCGCTTCCCGGTGATTGAAATGACCGAGGCACCGAATGGACGGAGGGCCCAGTCACTTATGTCCCGCAACCGGTTTGACCTGATCCTTTGTGACTGGGAAATGCCGGAAATGTCTGGCCTGGAGCTTCTCCAGTGGATGCGGGCCGATGATTATTACCGCAAGGTTCCGTTCAACATGATTACCAGTCGTGGCGACAAGAGCCATGTGGTGGAGGCGGTGCAGGAAGGTGTCTCGGAATATCTGGGTAAGCCGTTCAGCCCCGAGGGTCTGAGCAAGAAGGTGGTCAAGGTCATGGGGCGCACACTCCAGAATGCCATGGCAGATAGTGGCGCAGCAGCGCCGGGCGCCGATGCCTTCCGGGAATCTGCTGACCTGCTCACCCGCAAGCCGGCCCCGGATACGACTGCCCCGGCTCCCGCGAGTCGCCAGGAACGGGGCAGCAAACTGGTGGTGGCAGCGATACGTTTTGCGGACAGCACCCTCAAATGCGTGATCAAGGACATCACCCTGACCGAGGTCCGGGTCATCGCAAAGCGTGACCAGGTGTTCCCCGGTATCCTCGATCCGGCTGTGGTGGATATGGAGGTGGCCGACGGCCGGATGGCGCGGCTCAATGGCTACGTGCACCAGTTACAGGCGGTGGACAAGCGCCAGGACACGGACTTTGTCAGTGTGACGGTGCGCTTCGTGGACGACGACCCAAAGAAGCTCGAGGACCTGTCACACTTTATTGCCGGCTTCCGTCGCTGAGGCCGGCAGGGTTTCCGGTTCTGCCAGGCGCTCCCGGGGGAAGTGGCAGATAAACTCGCTGCCGTCGCCAATCCGGCTGAGGATCTCGAGCTTGCCGTCGTGATTCAGCAGTACATGCTTGACGATGGCCAGGCCCAGCCCTGTGCCGCCGGTTTCCTTGTGTCGGCTGGGATCGGCCCGGTAGAAGCGCTCTGTCAGGCGGGGGATGTGTATCGGGTCGATCCCTATGCCTGTGTCCTTTACCGACAGGTGTGCCCCCTCCCGGTTGGTATACCAGCTGACGAAAATTTTCCCGCCCGCCGGCGTATACTTGACCGCATTGAAAACCAGGTTGGAGAAAGCGCTCCGTAGCTGATCCTGGTCGCCCCTCAGGAAGTGCCGCTCGGCGATATCCAGCTGGAACTCGTGGCGAGCCTCACCACTGAGCGCACGCGCGTCCTGGCAGATCTGCCTGCACATCGCTTCGACATTCACCACCACTTCGGCGCCATGGTGTTCGCCGGTTTCCAGCTTGGACAGCAGCAACAGGTCGGTGATCAGCGCTTCCATCCGGCTGGACTGCTGGGCCATGGTACGCAGGGCCTTCTGCCAGCGGGCGGGCAGGTCGTCACTGTTGTCTACCATGGTTTCGAGGTAGCCGCTGATCACGGTCAGGGGCGTGCGCATTTCGTGGGATACGTTGCTGACGAAATCCCTTCGCATCTGCTCTAGCTGGAACAGGCGAGTGACGTCTTTGACCACGATCAGGCGATCATCCTCGCCGAACAGGCTGATCTGGATCTGCAAGTGGAGGTGGGGGCGTGCCGGCGAGTTCAGCTCCAGGGGTTCCCGGTAGTCCCGCTGGTCAAAGTACGCCTTGAACGCTGGCGCTCGCAACAGGTTGTGGATGGGCTGGCCGCGGTCGGTCTGTCGTTTCAGCCCCAGCAGATACTCGGCAGAGCCGTTCCACCATTCCAGCACACCACGGGCGTCGGTCATTACCACGCCATCGCGCATGGCATTGGTGGATTCCTGGATGCGGTTGAACTGTGCCAGCAGGCGGTCCTGGGTGGCCAGGTGCCCCCGGTGAAGCTTGTGCAGGCCGTCAAAGATGTCACCCCAGAGACCGATGCTCTCTGGTGCCTCTTCACCGGCCCCGGGGTTGGCCAGCCACTGATAGAGCTTGCGGGACTGGGCCAGGGTCCACGCCAGGTACAGAAGCAAGCCAGCCAGCAGGCCTTCCAGGGGGTAACCGAACGCCAGGCCGGCGCCGGTGGTCAGGGCCAGAAAAACCAGAATCAACCGCAGGTAGCGGGACCACTTGTAATTCATCGATATCTGACCTGTTCCGGGGGTGTGGTGCCGGGGCTTATGCGGCCTTGGTCGAGAAGCGGTACCCGGTGCCGCGTACAGTCTGGATCAGGTGATCATATTGGTCGCCAAGGGCTTTGCGCAAGCGTCGGATATGGACATCAACGGTACGCTCTTCCACATAGACATTACCGCCCCAGACCTGGTCCAGTAGTTGTGAGCGAGTATAGACGCGCTCCTGGTGGGTCATGAAAAACTGCAGTAAACGGTACTCCGTGGGGCCCATGCTGATGGCACCTCCAGGTCCGGTAACCCGGTGGCCTACCGGGTCCAGGGTCAGGCCGTCCACCTCGATGGGGGACTCGACGCCTGCCGGGGTTGTACGCCGCAGCACCGCTTTCAGGCGGGCGACCAGTTCCCGTGGCGAGAAGGGTTTGGTGATGTAGTCGTCGGCACCCACCTCGAGGCCCTGGATCTTGTTGTCTTCCTCCACCTTGGCGGTGAGCATGATGATGGGAATTTCCGCGGTGGTTTCGTCTTTTTTCAGCCGGCGGGCGAGTTCCACGCCGCTGGTGCCGGGGAGCATCCAGTCCAGCAGGATAAGGTCCGGCTGGCGGTCCACGATCAGGGTGTGGGCTTCCCGTGCATCCGCTGCCTCCAGGTAATTGTAATCGGCCATTTCCAGGGCGACGGCAATCATCTCGCGGATGGGCGCTTCATCGTCAACGATCAGAACGGTCTTGGACATCGGGCTTGTACCTGTGTTCCTTTTGTTTGTTGCTGCATCATTACATCGGGGAACTGTTACAAGTTTATGACATCGTTAACTTACTACATGAAAAATACATATCCCTTGCTGGCCGCGCCAGTTTCGTCGGCCTGGCTCAGAACAATTTGTCCAGTGCCAGCCCGGCGAACACCACGAAGCCTGCCCAGTTATTGTTGAGGAAAGCCTCGAAGCAGCCTTCCCGGCTGCGGTTGCGTGCCAGGTATTGATGCCAACCGAACAAGGCCGCCATGGAGGCGACCCCCAGGTACCAGAAGAAGCCCAGTTCGGCCTG
This sequence comes from Marinobacter segnicrescens, assembly GCF_900111555.1. Taxonomy (GTDB): domain Bacteria; phylum Pseudomonadota; class Gammaproteobacteria; order Pseudomonadales; family Oleiphilaceae; genus Marinobacter; species Marinobacter segnicrescens. The sequence goes on along the minus strand of NZ_FOHZ01000014.1, from coordinate 79,319 downwards.
GGCCCCCACCATCAGCAGGGTGATGATCACCAGGCCCTGCAGTCCGCCAATAATCAGCCGGTCCGCGTCACCGAACAGGATGGCGGTGGATTTGACCCCGATTTTCAGGTCGTCATCCCGGTCCACCATGGCATAGAGGGTGTCGTAGGCGACAGTCCATAATACGTTGGCGGTAAACAGCAGCCAGGTCAGGCGACTCAGTTCGCCCGCTTCAGCCGCCCAGGCCATGGGGATCGCCCAGGAAAAGGCCGCGCCGAGGAACAGTTGGGGCAGGTGGGTGTAGCGCTTCATGAATGGATAGATGAAGGCGAGAACCAACCCACCGAAGGAGAGATAGAACGTGAGCGTGTTGGTAAACAGCACCACCAGCAGGAAGGAAGCCAGAACCAGCACCAGGAAAAGACCCAGTGCCTCTTTCGGCTGTATGCGCCCGGACGTTAGCGGCCGGTCCTTGGTGCGTTTTACGTGCCGGTCCACCTTGCGGTCCGCGAAGTCGTTGATGGCGCAGCCCGCCGCCCGCATGAAAAATACACCCAGGGTGAACACGACCAGGTTGCCAATGGATGGCATGACACCATCGGCCGCGAGCCAGAGTGCCCACCAGGTGGGCCAGAGCAGTAACAGGGAGCCAATGGGCCGGTCAATCCGCAGCAGGCGGGCATAATCCATCAGGCGGTTGCGCAGGCTCGGGGAAAGGGCGGCCATTGTCATCGGACGTGCTACTCCATGGACGGGTGATCAGACCCCGGGAGTTTAGCATTATCCGGGTTGATGATTTACCCGGCTCAGAGCGGTTGGTTCAGCAATGCCGGCAGAAAATACTCGCCCACCAGCAGGCTGTGGTTATCGCTGGCGAATACGGACCTTCGTGCATAGTGGGGCTGGTCTTTGGTGAGGGGCTGGCAAAGCCCGGCCTGCAGTGGGCCCCGGGACCATTCCCGGTGACTGAAAAGCCAGGCACCCAGTGGCTTCCGGCCCAGGTGTCGCAGGCGTCGCCCGCGTCCTTCGAGGGTAGCCAGCGGGATAATAGTGCGGGCCAGGACCCAAGGGGTGCCGTCCCCGCACAGGCGGACCTCGCGAATCCAGGCCTGCTGACGCCGGGGAATGTCCAGGGTCAGGGTTTCTTCCAGGCTGGGGGTCGCGAACCCTTCATTGACGACTTCCACATGGAAGCTGTTCCGGCATCGCAATTGCAGGTGACGGGTGAGCGATCCTTCCGCCTGCAGCCAGAACGAGCCGTTGCCCCGCAGTTTGGGCCGTTGCAGGCAGGCCTGGCGGAAAGAGTCGTACCAGCGGGTGGGGGGCACGATGGACGCCCGGGAACCGGGTACCCGTGCCGGATCAGAGTCCCTTGACGGCATAGATGCCCGGAGCGTTGCGCCAGTATCCCTTGTAGTCCATGCCGAAGCCGAACAGGAAACGGTCTTCCACTTCCAGTCCGGTGAAGTCGGCCTTCAGTCCGGGGTGTGCCTTGCGCTGGTGCTGTTTGTCGACCAGCACCGCTGTCAGCACCTGGCTGGCGCCCTGGGCCCGGCAGTAATCAGCGATGGCGTTGAGGGTGGTGCCTTCGTCGAGGATGTCGTCGATGATCAGGACCGTGCGACCGTTCATGTCGGCCTCGGGCCGGAGTTTCCACTCCAGGATGCCACCGGTGGTTTCATGGCGATACCGGGTTGCGTGCAGGTATTCCGCCTGTACCGGGAATCTCAGCCGGGGCAGCAGCTGGCCTGTGAGGATCAGGCCGCCGTTCATTACGCAGAACAGAAGCGGGTTACTGTCCTTCAGGGCCGTGGTGATTTGCTCGGCCATGGTATCAATGGCCTGGTAGACCTGCTGTTCCGGAACCAGGCAATCGGCTTCCGCCATCACCTGGTTCAGCTCGTCGACGGTGTCGGTCATAGTCGTCGGTCCTGTCGTAAAACGCGCAAGTATAGCGAAGTTGATGGTCTTAAGGGAGAGCTGCCGCGTATCCGCAGAGTACGCAAAAACCGGAAGAGGCAGTCTACGGCCGGTTAACGGTGTCCTGCATGCCAAACGCGATACCGGGTGATACGGATTCATTCAGCTGCAAAGGTATTCCTTTGGGGGTATCGCCGCTATGCGTATCATGGGCTGACGATCGTTCCCGGTGAGTGTCTCCGGGAGAACAACCGAGATCCGGAAGTACAGATTTTTCAGGAGGACTGGCGTGAGAAAGTGGCAGTGCGTGGTATGTGGTTTTATCTATGACGAAGCTGAAGGCTGGCCGGAGGACGGCATTGCGCCGGGTACCGCCTGGGAAGATGTGCCGGAAGACTGGGAGTGCCCCGACTGCGGCGTCGGCAAGGAAGACTTCGAAATGATCGAGATTGGCTGAGGGAGCAAAGGCCATGACGGAAATGGGAACGGATCAGCCGCCGGTTGTGATTATTGGCAGCGGGCTGGCGGGTTACTCGCTGGCCAGGGAGCTGCGCAAGCGCGATGCCAGCCTGCCTCTGATGATGATCACGGCGGATGATGGCGCCAGTTATTCCAAGCCCCTGCTGTCCACCGGGTTCACCAAGGGCAAGGCGGCGGATGAGCTGGCACAGGCCGATTGCGGCGCCATGGCGGAGCAACTGACCATGGAAATTCGCACCCACACCCGGGTAACAGGAATTGACCCTGATGCCCATGAGATACGGATCGGTGGCGAACGGCTGCGTTATCGCCAGCTTGTGCTGGCCTGGGGCGCAGATGTGATTCGGCTGCCGGACCCGGTCAGTGGCAACCCCGCGGTCTGTTCCATCAACGATCTCGAGGATTACCGCCAGTTCCGTCGGCACCTGGGCGGACACCGCCGGGTCATAGTGCTTGGCGCTGGCCTGATTGGCTGTGAATACGCCAATGATCTGCGCAATGGCGGCTATGACGTAACCGTGGTCGCCCCTTCCGGACAGGTAATGCCGGGGCTGTTGCCTGAGGCCGCTGCATCAGCGGTTCAGGCCGCGCTGGAGGCGGAAGGTGTGACCTTTCACCTGGGCGTGGCTGCGGACGAGGTTGTCGGGGAAACTGGCTCCGTGCAGGTGCGCCTCAATGATGGTGCTATGCTGCAGGGAGATATCGTCGTATCAGCCGTAGGGCTGCGTCCGCGAACCCGTCTGGCACTGGATGCAGGCCTGAAGGTCAATCAGGGTATCGTCACCGATCGGCTGATGGCGACCAGTGCGCCCGATGTCTACGCACTGGGAGACTGCGCCGAGGTGGAAGGCCATGTGTTGATGTATGTCATGCCGTTGATGGCATCCGCCCGGGCCCTGGCTGCCACCCTCACTGGTGCACCTGCGCCGGTGCAGTGGGGGGGCATGCCGGTGATGGTCAAAACGCCTTGTTGTCCGGTCGCGGTAGTGCCTCCGGAGGTGACGGAAGATGGAACCTGGGAAGTTGAGCGGGAGGGCAACAATGTCCGTGCACTATACCGGGACAGTAGCGGAGCGCTGCTTGGCTTCGCACTGACTGGCGACCGGGTGATTGAAAAGCAGACCCTGTCCAGGGAGGTGCCGCCGGTACTGGCGACGCTGGATGCCCGGTGAAGGGCGCTTGCACAGCCTCGAGGTATCCGGTAGAAATTACCGCTTCGTAAGCTAAGTGTCCCCGGAGATTGTGGGAGTGGCCGCCTCAGATGGCAGGCTTGCGCCCCGGTTTTCCGGCCCGGGCGACCGGGTGCGGCGGACAAAAAAAGGCCTGGCCACTGCGCTGGCCAGATGAATTTTCAGGAGCAGGCATGCTGGACGTTACCAGAGAACTGGTTGAATTAATGGATCTTGCGCCTATTGGCGATGATCATTTCCAGGGACAGAGTGAAGACCTGGGTTTTCCCAACCTCTTCGGTGGGCAGGTGCTGGGCCAGGCCCTGATGGCCACCACCCGCACCATTGAAGACCGCATGCCCCACTCCATGCACGCGTATTTTCTGCGGCCCGGCAACGCCAGGGCGCCCATTGACTATGAAGTGCAGCGGGTCCGTGATGGTGGCAGCTTCTCGGTGCGCAGGGTGATCGCCCGGCAGGAAGGCAAGGAGATCCTCACCGGGTCTGTCTCTTTCCAGGTAGAGGAAGATGGTTTCGATCACCAGATCGACATGCCGGATGTACCCGATCCCATGTCACTGAAGACGGAGCAGGAGCTGAACCGGGAGCTGCTTGACCGGGTTCCCGAGAAGTTCCATAGCCAGCTCACCCGTAACCGACCCATAGAAATCCGGCCGGTTGACCCCGTCAACCCGCTGGACCCGGACAAACGATCGCCACACAAGCAGAGCTGGTTCCGTGCCCAGGGGGAGCTCCCGGATGACCGCATCCTGCACTGCTGCCTGCTGGCCTACGCATCGGATTTCGCGTTTCTCGGCACTTCCCTGAACCCCCATGGCGTTACCTTCATGACACCGAGCATGCAGGTGGCCAGCCTGGACCACGCCATCTGGTTCCACCGGGACCTGCGTATGGACGACTGGCTGCTGTATGACAAGGACAGCCCCAGTGCTGCGGGTGGCCGTGGTTTCAATCGGGGCAGCGTGTTCAACCAGGATGGCATTCTGGTGGCCTCCACTGCCCAGGAGGCACTGATTCGTCAGCGAAAGTCTGCGAAGAAATGACGCCCACCGCCGGCTGCCGATGGTAGCAGCTGGCAATCTCCCGACCGGTATCCAGGATAGGTGTCAGAGCGCGGATGTGCCGGCTTCCGGCCGGAGCTGGCTGATCAGGTGAGCCAGGGGTTGTGGTCTGGCAAGTACGTACCCCTGGATCATGTCGCAGTCCATCTCCCGCAACAGTTCTGTGGTTTCCTCGTCTTCGACACCTTCCGCCACCACCTGGTAGCCCAGGCTGTGACACATATCGATGGTGGTCTTCACGATAATGCGGTCATCAATGTGGGACAGCAGGTCGGTAATCAGTGACCGGTCAATCTTCACCTCACAGGCGGGCAGCTGCTTGATATAGGACAGGGACGAGTACCCGGAACCGAAGTCGTCGATGGCCAGGGGAATGCCGGCATGGTCCAGCGAGCGCAGGGTGCGCATGGAGTTGGCGGGATCCTGCATCATGGACGTTTCGGTAACCTCCAGGATCAACCGGCCCCGGTGCTGGTGGTGGCTGGTCATCAGGCGCTGGACAAATAGCGGGAAGTCCCGCTCCCGCAGGTTGTTGGGGGAGATGTTGATGGATACGGTCAGATCCAGGCCGGCCTCCAGCAATACCTTTCGCGCCCCCAGTGCCTGTTCCATGACCCAGCGGGTCAGGGGCCGGATCAGGCCGCTTTGTTCTGCCACGGCAATGAGCTCGTCGGCGAACACTGTCGGTTGGCGTCCCGGCCAGCGGATCAGTGCTTCGACTCCGACAATCTCATTGCGTTTGAGGCAACGTTTGGGCTGGAACCAGAGGGCCAGCTGGTTCTCGTCGATAGCCTTGCGCAGTTCGGTCACCAGGGTGAGCCGTTCAGGGCTGTAGGGATCCCTCGCCGGGTCGTAAAAGGCAAGTCCCTTTTCCCGGGCGATCGGTGTTTCCTGGGCCACATAGGCCTGTCTCACCAGTGTATTGAGGTCCTTGCCGTGGTCCGGGAACAGGGCCACCCCGATACAACAATCCATGGGAACCTGCATGCCCAGGTAATCAATGGGTTCGCGCAGTTGTTCCATGCTGCGGGCGATCTGGCGGGGATTGGCTGAAGCGGCGCCCGCATCCATCAGATAGGCGAAGGTAGACGGCTCCAGCACTCCCAGGCAGTCCTGCTCGTTGGTGCCAATGGACTGTATCCCCGGCAGGTTCCGTGCGATCTGATGCAGGCGCAGGCTGACCAGTTCCAGCAGACGATCGGAGTTGCGGTGGCCCAGGGTCTTGGTAACGGCTGCCAGGTTGTCGAGTTTTACAACGCAGATCGCCCAGCGCCGGCCGGGGCAGAGGTGTAGTTTTTCGCTGGCGTTCAGTTCAAAGCAGGCCCGGTTGGGCAAATGGGTGAGGGGGTCCCGCATGGCCTGGTCCATGACCCGTTGCTCCGCCCTGCGCTGAGCTGACACGGCTGCCAGCTCAGCCTCCCGGGAACGGGTGCGGGACTCTCGCTCCTGGTAGATGCGATTGGCGAGGGCCATGGTGAGCACTGCGGCCTGCAGGGTTGAGCCCAGCTGCAGGCCATAGGTGGTTATAAAACTGTTGGGCAGCAGTCCGTACATGTTGGCGCCGGTGATCAGACAACCCAGGGTCAACGCGCCCCAGGCCAGTGTATAGATACCCGACTGCGGATGGTTGCGCAGCCAGAGCACCGGGCCAATGACGGCCAGCAGCAGGCAGGTCACCAGCCCGACGGCCACCGAGAACCGGACAGACAGGTTGTAGTCGAGAGCCGCCACGCCGATCAGAGCGAGTATGTCGATGTAAAGGGCCGCCTGCACCGCGTAGTAGATCCAGCCGCCTACCTGTTTCAGGCGCAGGAAGGTCCGCGAGAACAGGACAATGGAGATCAGCGCCAGGGGTATGGCGACCAGGATACTGTAGTTCTGTAACGCCGGGCTGCCGGGCCAGAGCACCGGGTAGGTAACGCCTCGCAGGGAGGCCAGCAGTAACAGGAAGCTGGCCGTCGAGGCCAGGTAATACAGGTAGATTTTCTCCCGCAGCGAGACGAACACGACCAGGCTGAACAGGGTGATGGTGACCAGGGTACCGTAATAAAGGGAATGGAGCTGGTCTTCCCGGGACAGTTGCAGGAACAGCTCGTCGGTTTCGAGTAATTGCATCGGCACATGGTGTGCGCCTTCGGTCTGGATTCGCAGCAGAATCTGTTGGTTGGCGCCCGGCTCCCCGACAACGGGGAACAGGAAGTTGGGGTGGGGCAGTGGTCGCTCGTGAAAAGGAAGTCGGTCACCGGTGCGTGTTAGCTCGCCGGGCTTACCCTCGTTCACCAGCCAGAATCGTATGTCGTCCAGGTGCGGGTAGGCGATTTCCAGTATCCGGCGGCTGTGTCCCGGCGCTATCTCCATCCGATACCAGAAGGTGTCCGTTTCATAGCCGAAATTCGGCGTGCGTCCCGGCAGCGTCTGCCAGTCGCCGCTGGCCAGGGCCGCTTCAGGGGAAAGGTTGGCCTGGCCCGGAGCCAGTCGCAGGTACTCGACAGACACCAGTGCCCCGGATGCTGCGCTGGCAGCCCATGCTGAAGGGCCGCACAGGCAGAGCATGGTCAGCAGTGATGTCAGTAGCGCCGTTCGCCGCACAGGAATCCTGTTTTTGGAAGCGTGTCGTGGGGGCAATCTTTCGAACGAGTATCAAGATTACAAAACGCTTACACAAGCGTCATGTTGCCACCAGATGTTGCAGGATAGTGCCAGTGTGTAACGGGATGTTGTGTGACGGGGTTCGCGCTATAGGCGTGCCACCGATCAGCGATCGGTGGACCTTACCTGTTCAAGCCACGCCCTGGCCCAGGGCAGGGCTTCTGCTTCCGGCTCCATGGTCTCCATGGCATCGATACGCAGGGTGTCGCCAACCTTGCGGGCAGCGACTTCCAGCAGGGCCTCCTCCATGAGTTCACCGGCACCGCAAAAGGTGTCTCCGTAGGAGCTGTCTCCCAGTACGATCACGCCGAAAGGCCGGCCTTCCTGCAGGGGCAGGGTTTCCCGCAGCTCGACGTAGAACGGCAGCAGGTTTTCGGGCGCTTCTCCCTGGCCTGTGGTCGAGGTACATACCAGCACCGGGCCGTTGGTGTCAGTCAGGCTGGCAAGCGTGGGTCTTTCGTGTACGGTGATGCGAACGTCCTCGCCGGACAGTTCGTCCCGGAGCTTGCGGGCGGTCATCAGGGCGCCGCCGTAAACGCTGCCCACCAGGATCTGGATCTCGGTCATGGAGTCTTGGCCTCGGCACTGGATTGAGGGGCGTCATCTTAGCCGGGGGCGGACGGCTCCTCAAGCGTCAGACAGAATCCTCGGGGCGGATGGATTGAAGAGCGCGGCAGGGGCAGGTGCGGGCGTCTATACTCGGCTACAAATAAAGGGCGGTTTGTTTCAATTTGGTGTCAGAAATTTTATAGTGCCGCCCTCCAATCTGCTGCATGAGAAACCCGTAATGGCGAAATCATCCGGATTCATGGACCAGGTGCTGACCAGCCAGACGACGGAACGTTACCGCATTGGCATCAGCCTTATTTTCCTCGCAATCGTCGGGTTGGTGGTAACCCAGATCGGCGGTGATATGACCGGCAAGCCGCTATTGGTTGCGGCAGCGGTGATTGCAGGCTATATGGCCATCAACATCGGCGCCAACGACGTGGCCAACAACGTGGGCCCGGCCGTGGGGTCCGGTGCTATCTCCCTGTTTGCAGCGGTGATGCTGGCGGCGGTGTTCGAAGCCGCAGGGGCCATTATTGCCGGTGGTGACGTGGTATCCACCATCAAGGGCGGCATTATCGCTCCTGAGCGACTGGATGACGTGAATACCTTCGTCTGGCTGATGACTGCCGCCCTGCTGGCTGGTGCATTGTGGCTCAACCTGGCGACCTGGATGGGTGCGCCGGTGTCCACCACACACTCAATTGTCGGGGGCGTTCTGGGTGCGGGGATCGCAGCCGGTGGCTGGGGTATTGCGGACTGGTCGGTGATGGCCAAAATCGCCGCCAGCTGGGTGATTTCCCCTGTCCTTGGCGGCCTGATTGCGGCATTTTTCCTCTACGCCATCAAAAGAACGATCCTATACCAGGAAGACCTGGTAGCAAGTGCACGCCGCTTCGTCCCCTGGCTGGTGGCCATCATGGCCTGGGCTTTCGGCACCTACCTGATGATCAAGGGCGTCAAGAAAATCATCTCTGTGGATTTTCTCGGTGCCACCCTGGTGGGCCTGGCTGTGGCGGCGGTTGTGTTCATTCTGGTGCGGGTAAGAGTCAGTCGGCGAGCCGCCACCATGGAAAACAACACCGATGGGGTAAACGCCCTGTTTGTCTGGCCGCTGATCTTTGCGGCGGGGCTGTTGAGCTTTGCCCATGGCGCCAACGACGTGGCCAATGCCATCGGCCCGCTGGCAGCGATCAATGACGCCCTGGCGGCATCCAGCATCGTTTCTGATGCGTCTATCCCGCTGTGGGTCATGATGGTAGGTGCCCTGGGCCTGTCAGTTGGCCTGTTGCTGTTTGGACCCCGGGTGATCAAGGTGGTGGGCTCCGAGATTACCGAGCTGGATAAGTCCCGGGCCTTCTGTGTGGCCCTGTCAGCAGCGCTCACGGTCATCCTGGCTTCCCAGCTGGGGCTGCCGGTGAGTTCAACCCATATTGCCATTGGCGGTGTGTTTGGTGTGGGCTTCCTGCGTGAATACCTCAAGCGCAGCTACGCCAGCCAGATTCATACCATGCTGGATCGTCACGACGAGGAAGAACGGGCCCGGCTGCAGCCTTTCCTGGACGATTTCCGCAATGCCACAGTGGAGGAAATGGAGGCCCTGCTGAAGGAAGCCCGCAAGCACAAGCAGGATATCCCCCTGTCCAAGAAGGAGCGCAAGAGGCTCAAGAAGATCTACCGGGAAGAGCTGGTCAAGCGTTCCCACCTGATCCGTATTGCCGCCGCCTGGGTGATCACCGTGCCGGTGTCCGCAATCCTCGCGGCTATCCTGTACTTCACCATCCGTGGCCTTATGATCTGATCCTGTTCCCGGCAGGCTGGTGTCCAGCAGTCCTGTCGGGGCGGTCATGCCTGTTGGCGTGCGTGAGCGCGGCTGGCCGTGGTGGCAGCGAATACTGCATACTCTTGTCTGTCCTTTCCCTGAACTTTTCCGGAGATGTCTATGAGCACAGCAAATGAAAGTCGCCAGGCGAAGGTGATTGGCGAGCTGAGGGTTTTTATCAAGAAGGTGCTGAGTGATCCCACGGTGGCGGTAAAGTGCGTCGAGGTGGCCCGCAAGCACCGGGGCAAGCCGGATGCCCACCAGTTGGTGGCTGACGAGATCAGTGCCTCAACCACGGTTCGCATTCCCGAGAACTGGAGTGAGGCGGACAGGATGTTCCTGGAGATTCTCGACGACGTACTGGATGATGAGGAAGCGCTTTACTGATTTCGGTGTTTGACCACTGTTGAAGAGGCAGTTTTTGGCAGCTAACTCACATCTACGGGTGATCGGGTGGGTGGGGGATGCTTTTGGAGCAGCGCCATGGATGGCGCGGAGCAAGGCGGGTGCCAGGGATGGCCCCTGAATTGCGGCGGAAAAAGCATCCCCCACCTGCCCGGTCGCCTTCACCATCAGATTTAGTCGACTCCTGTAAACCCCTTCCTCAGGCCCTCTTGGCCACGGGCCCACCCAGCACAGCCTCTGTGTGCTGGTAAAGAATATCCATCTCGTCCTTCAGTCCCGGCACACCAGCCAGTTCTTTCTGCTCTTCCAGGATATCGTGGAGGATATCCTTGGTGGTCAGCGGATTGGCCAGGACCACCCGGAACACAATGCAGGGGAAGTGGCCATAGCGGGCCGGCTCCAGCCGGGTCCGGGAGACAAACGCCTTGCCCCGCTCCCGCTGGGTTTTCTGGATGAACTTGGTGACCCGGTTCAGGCTCATGTTGATGCGTTCGGCCTGTTCCGGGCTCGCCGCAGCCAGGGCCTGCTGCACCCGGGCGGGAGCATAGCGGTAAGTGAGAATGTTCAGTTCCGGTTCGGTGACCAGTTCGAAGTCCGGCTCCTCCCGGATCATGTCCGCAAAGGTGCGGGCCTTCTCGATACCCTGATTGATCAGTATCTCGTAGCCTTCCCGCGCCAGGATCTTCAGGCCTGAGTGGATCAGCATGGCCATGCCCGGACGGGAGCCTTCAAGGGTGGTGCTACCCAGGTCCCGGGATCCCTTGCGGATGATGTACTGGGCGTGGTGTTCCACCGCGCTGGCCATGGTGGGGTCGCGGAACACGACAAGGCCTACCCCCATGGGTACGTAGAGCTGTTTATGGGCATCGAAGGTGACCGAGTCGGCTTTCTCGATGCCCCGCATCAGGTGCGAATGCTGACGAGAGAAGAGGGTCGGCCCACCCCAGGCGGCGTCCACGTGGAAGTGTGCGCCGAACTCCCGGGCGACGTCCGACATGGCTTCCAGCGGGTCGACGTTGCCGGTCTCGGTAGTGCCGGCGATACCGCAAATGGCCATAATCTTGACCTTCTGGCGCTGGAGTTCCAGGCACTTGTCCCGCAGGGCGTCGATCTGGATGCGGTTCTCGTCATCGGTGTCGATGGGGATCAGGGCGTCGCGGCCCAGGCCCAGTACATCGGCGGCCTTGCGCAGGGAATAGTGGCCCCGGCGGGAAACCAGGATGGCGATGCCTTCGTGGCCATAGTATTTGAGCGCCCGGAACAGACCTTCCTGGTGCAGGCCACGGAAACTGCCTTCCGCCGGGAATGCCCGGTTGCGGGCGACCCACAGGGCGGTCAGGTTGGCTATGGTGCCGCCCGAGCACATGGCGCCCAGGGCATGGCGGGGGTCGTGCATCCACTTGCGATAGTAGGCACCATCCTGCTGGTACACCAGCCGGTGAATCATTCCGAGCACCTGGCGCTCCATGGGCGTAAAGGCCTTGGAGGTTTCGGTTTTCACCAGGTTCTGGTTCAGGGCGATCATGATCTTGGACAGCGGCAGCATGAAATAGGGCAGCGCCGAGGTCATGTGCCCGATAAAGCTGGGGGAGGCGGTGTGGACCGAGTTGGCGACCAGCTTGTCCAGCAGGAACTGGGCCTGCTCGGAAACGAAGATGGGTTTTTCCGGGATGGCCGAATCGGCGAAGTACTTCTCCACTTCGCTGAGGTCACGTTCAACCGCGACAATATGTTCCTGCAGGAAACCGGTAAGGTTGCCCGAGATATTCTGGTCGATCCGGCTCAGGGTGGATTCGGGGGCCTCGGGTACGGTAAATACCCGGTACATGGCCTCTACCGACGCCTGGGCTGACTTTTTCTTACCGGTCATACGCGCCACACAGTCAGTGGGATCCCCGGGGCGGTTCCTGATGCCCGGCGAATTCAGCGGAACAATCAACAGGGGTTAGAGTCCTCAACCCCTGTGCGGAACAGGCCCTGCGCTTCGTGGCAGGGTGCTGTCAGTCCGTGTTCAGGGCCGCGTAGTATACGGCGTGATACGGCGACTTGCCAAGCGAGCGTCTGCTCGATGGATGTCGCGGCCGTTAATTCAGACGGCTCAAAGCAGTTCCCGGTGGACCTCCAGAACCGGGGCGTCAATGCGCTGTTCGATGGCTTTCTCTACCTGGTCCAGACGGGCGGTCAGCTGCTGTGAGGTACCGCCGATTGCGACAATCGTCCAGACAGCACTGTCCAGAGCCTCCAAATCGCCGGTCTCGGCCACGGCCAGGTCCGGCTCCTTGCCCCAGATGGCTCGCATGGGAGTGAAAGCCTTGCGCTTGGCCTTCAGGTCCTCAACCCCATACAACTGGAACTGCAGGGTGACAACACCGATATGGGGGGTAATGGTGGCAGGCGCGGGTTCCCGCGCCGCCAGCAGTTGCCGGAACTTCTCAGACATGGGGGGTGGCCCTTTCGATAATGGCGCGGGCGTCTATACCGGCAGGCAAGGCGCCAATGTTGTGCATGCCCTGGCCTGCAATCCGTGATCCACAGTACGCGTCTGCCACTGCAGCGGGAGCGTTGCGTATCAGTAGTGATGCCTGCAGGGATACCGCCAGCCGATCCACCAGGTCCCTTGCCTGGAAGGCGATCTGCTGGGGGTTACCTATGGCAGCGCCGAAATCCTGTTGTAGCTGGTTGACGAAAGCGTCAAAGCGCTGGTCACTGCCTACGGCCAGGTTCACTTCCGCCATGAAGGCATCCAGGCTTTCCGGTGATTTCTGCAGCGCTCTGAGGGTGTCCAGGCACTGTACGTTGCCGGAGCCCTCCCAGATAGCGTTGACCGGAGATTCCCGGAACAGCCTTGGCATGATGCAGTCCTCCATTACACCGCTGCCGCCAATGCACTCCATGGCCTCATAGGCCTGGTTGGGGGTGCGCTTGCAGATCCAGTACTTGCCCACCGGGGTGGCCAGCCGGAGGAGCAGTTTCTCCTGTTCGTTGTCAGTTGCGTCCAGGGCCCGGCCAACGCGCATGGTCAGGGCCATGGCAGCTTCGCTCTCCACTGCCAGGTCCGCCAGTACGTTCTGCATGAGGGGCTGATCACTCAACCTGGCGCCAAACGCGCTGCGGTGATGACAGTGATGCAGGGCCTGGGCGGTGGCCTGGCGCATACCGGATGAGCTGCCCACCATGCAGTCAAAGCGGGTCATGGCCACCATCTCGATGATGGTGGGCACCCCCCGGCCTTCCTCACCGACCATCCAGCCCAGGGCGCCGCGAAGTTCCGCCTCACTGGAGGCATTGGCCACGTTGCCCATCTTGTTTTTCAGGCGCTGGATCTGCCAGGGGTTCTTGGTGCCATCCGGGCGCCAGCGTGGCATCAGAAAGCAGGACAGCCCTCCCGGGGCCTGGGCGAGTACCAGGAAGGCGTCGCACATGGGGGCGGAAACAAACCACTTGTGCCCTACCAGTTCATAGGCCTGGCCCGGGCCCTCCTTGCCGGTGGGCAGGGCGCGGGTCGTATTTGCCCGAACATCGCTGCCGCCCTGTTTCTCGGTCATGGCCATGCCAATGGTGACGGACTGCTTCTCGCTGTCCGGCACGTTGCGTGGGTCGTAGTCCCGGTGCAGGATCTTCGGCGCCCAGAGTTCTGCCAGTTCGGGTTGCTTCATGATTGAGGGCATTGCCGCGAAGGTCATGGTAACGGGGCAGCCATGGGCGGCCTCCACCTGGGTGTGGAGGTAGTACTTGGCGGCCCGGGCGACGTGGGCACCCTCTCCGGGTTGCTGCCACGGACTGCTGTGCAGCCCGTGTTCCATGGCCAGGCGCATCAGTTCATGGTAGGCCGGGTGGAACCGGACCTCATCGATGCGGTGGCCGAAACGGTCATGGGTGTGGAACGATGGTTTGTTGTCGTTGGCCAGGAACCCGAGTTCAATGGTTTCACGGAGCCCGGCCAGCTTGCCAAAGGCTTCCAGTTCCTGCCGGGCCCAGCTGGCCCCTTCGCGCTCAACAGCCTCTTGCAGAGCCTTGTCCTGAAGGAACAGGTTGTAGTTTTCCAGGGCGGGGGGCTGATTCAGCACCTCATGGGTCTGGGCCAGCCAGGGGTCCGGCTCAAAGAGTGTTCCAGGGGTGTTTGGCTGCTTGGCGTTCATGTCGAGCCTCATCGTTGTATCTGTTTGTATTTGTTGTATAAAAAACCAGAATCTTTGGCGCGCAACTGGCGGTTACAAAAAGTTACAAAAAAGCCGTTGCGGCAAGATAGCGCTGTCATCCAAACACGATTATAAAGACGCCAAGGCGCCCATGCACGCAATGCCTCAGGCGCCGAACAGGAAACGGTAGTCGGCCCCGCCGGTGCGCGTTTCATTGAACACAGGGGGCCATTGTCTTGCACTGACGGTCCCCGGGTCTTCGCTGATGGAGAGTAACCATGAGTGAATTCGACGAAAACAGCCTGGAATCTTCCAGCAGCTGGAACGAATCAGAAGACAACCATTCAGTGGCTGGGCGGGCACGAATCAGGGCCCAGCTGGAGGCGGATATCCAGGCTTTCCTGAGTCAGGGTGGCCAGATCCAGGAAGTGGACACCAGTTTCAGAGTGGACGCTCCCCGTAAGGTGGATGTCGGTTTCAACAACCGCAGCCTGTCATAGACACCTTCCCGCTACGCTCCGGTTGTGACAACTTCCAGGGCGTAGCGCACTGACCGGTTTGGGGGCGTCCTGCCGGCCTCCCGTTTTGCCGGTCGATTGCCCGTTCCGGGCCTTTCCCTTTTCCTGGCCACACATACCCTCTTATGTTCCGGTTCATCCCCCGGTAACATCCTGACGTGTATGATAGATGGTTAAACAATCCAGTTATGGAGGCATTCCGTGTTTTCACTCCCGAACCGCCATTACCCCCGGACCCGCCTTCGCAGGAACCGCGTGGACGATTTTTCTCGCCGCCTGGTGCGGGAAAACCAGCTCTGTGTGGATAACCTGATCTACCCGGTCTTTGTGCTGGAAGGGGAGGGGCAACGGGAAGCTGTGCCCTCCATGCCGGGGGTAGAGCGTCTGAGCATCGACCTTCTGCTGGAGCACGCGGAGGAGGTGGTTGCACTGGGTATCCCGGCGTTGGCCCTGTTTCCGGTGGTGCCGGTTGAAAAGAAGGACCTGGAAGGTTCTGGCGCCTGGGACCCGGAAGGCCTGGCGCAGCGTGCCACACGGGCACTCAAGGGGCGCTTCCCGGAGCTGGGTGTGATTACCGATGTGGCTCTCGACCCCTTTACCACCCATGGCCAGGACGGCATTCTCGATGAGAACGGTTATGTGCTGAATGACCGCACCGTGGAAGCCCTGGTGAAGCAGGCATTATCCCATGCCGATGCGGGCGCTGATATGGTGGCGCCCTCGGATATGATGGATGGTCGCATAGCCGGGATCCGTGATGCGCTCGAGGCCGCTGGCCACGTGAACACCCGTATCCTCGCCTATTCCGCCAAGTATGCTTCTTCCTACTATGGTCCGTTCCGGGATGCGGTAGGCTCCGCGGGTAATCTTGGCAAGGGCAGCAAGGAAACCTACCAGATGGACCCTGCCAACAGTGATGAGGCACTGCATGAGGTGGCCATGGACCTGGCTGAAGGCGCTGACATGGTCATGATCAAGCCGGGCATGCCTTACCTGGATATCGTCCGCCGGGTTAAAACAGAATTGCAGGTGCCCACCTTTGTGTACCAGGTCAGTGGTGAATACGCCATGCACATGGCGGCTGCCCAGAATGGCTGGCTGGATGGTGACAAGGTGATGATGGAAAGCCTGGTGGCCATGCGCCGTGCCGGTGCGGACGGTATCCTGACCTATTTTGCGGTGCGGGCAGCGCGCTTGTTGAAGGGGGACTGACATGGCCATGAATCCGGTTCCGGAGGTGAGCAAGGTTGGCGAAGTGGCTGCCGTACCCGAGCCGGTGGAAGTGCCGGAGCAGGTGCTGGACCTCACCGCCCGGGAGAACTACTTCAACCGGGAACTCAGCCACCTGCAGTTCAACTACCGGGTGCTGCAGCAGGCGCTGGATGAGCACCATCCGCTGATAAACCGGCTGATCTTCCTGTGCATTTTCAGTTCCAACATGGACGAATTCTTCGAGATCCGTGTTGCCGGCCTGCGTCAGCAGATGAAGTACGGTCGCGAGATGGTGGGGCCTGACGGCATGTTACCCGAACAGGTGCTGGCGGAAATCAGCCAGGTGGCCCATGCGTACATCAGCGAACAGTACGACATTCTCAACAAGGTGCTGATTCCCGAGATGGAGCAGCAGAATATTCATTTCGTCCGGCGCCGGGACTGGACCCCGGCCCAGGCGGACTGGGTGCGTCAGTACTTCGAGGATGAAATCCTGCCGGTGGTCAATCCCATCGGGCTGGACCCTTCACATCCGTTCCCCCGCCTGGTGAACAAAAGCCTGAACTTTATCGTCGAGCTGGACGGCAAGGATGCCTTCGGTCGCGAGACGGGTATGGCCATTGTGCCGGCGCCCCGCTCCCTGCCGCGACTGGTGCGATTGCCGGACGACGTCTGCGACGGGGGCGACAACCTGGTGTTCCTGTCGTCCATGATCCACGCCCATGCAGACGAGCTGTTCCCGGGTATGGAGATCAAGGGTTGCTATCAGTTCCGCCTGACCCGGAACGCGGACCTCGAGCTGGAAGACGACCTGGAAGACCTGGCCTCGGCTTTGCGGGGCGAGCTGCTCAGTCGTCGCTTTGGTGACGGTGTGCGCCTGGAGGTGGCGGACAACTGCCCGGAGGAGCTGGTCCAGTTCCTGTTGCATCAGTTTGGCCTCACCGAGCGGGATCTCTACAAGGTTCACGGGCCCGTGAACCTGACCCGGCTGATGGCGGTCAGTGGCCTGGTGAATCGGCCTGACCTGACCTATCCGGGCTTCTCTCCGGCATTGCCGAAGCAGATCCGCAACAAGGAAGTGATCTTCGACGCCATCCGCAAGCAGCCCATTCTCATGCTGCACCCCTATGAAAGCTTCACCCCGGTGATCGACTTCCTGCGCCAGGCCGCCAAGGACCCGCAGGTGCTGGCGATCCGCCAGACCCTTTACCGTACCGGCGCGGATTCCGAGATTGTCGAGGCTCTGATGGACGCCGCCCGCCGTGGCAAGGAGGTAACCGCTGTCATTGAGCTGAGGGCCCGTTTTGATGAAGCCGAAAACCTGGAACTGGCCAGTCGCCTGCAAGAAGCTGGCGTGGTGGTGGTCTATGGCGTGGTAGGCTACAAAACCCACGCCAAGATGATCCTGATCGTGCGCCGTGAAGAAGGGCGCCTGAAGCGCTATGTGCACCTGGGTACCGGTAACTACCACGCCGGCAATGCCCGGCTGTACACCGACTACAGTTTCCTGTCTGCCGACGATGCCCTTGGCGATGACGTCAACAAGCTGTTCCAGCAGCTCACTGGCATGGGCAAGGCCCTGAAGATCAAGAAGCTCTTCCATGCACCCTTTACCCTGCACAGGCGTATCATCGAACTGATCGACCGGGAGGCGGAGTATGGTGACAAGGGTCATATCATCTTCAAGTTCAATGCGCTGACCGACCCGGGGGTGATGCTTGCCCTTTACCGGGCCTCCCAGGCCGGGGTAAGGATTGACCTGGTCATTCGGGGCATCTGCTGTCTGCGCCCCGGCGTTCCGGGCTTATCGGAGAACATCCAGGTCCGTTCTATTGTGGGGCGCTTCCTGGAGCACACCCGGGTCTACTGGTTCGGCAATAACGGCAAGCCGGAAGTCTACTGCTCCAGCGCTGACGGCATGGTCCGCAACCTGGTGAACCGGGTTGAGGTGGCGTTCCCGGTGGAGGACAAGGACCTGGTCGCACGACTGAAAGATGACCTTGATGCCTGTTTACGTGACAACTGTCAGAGCTGGGTCTTGCAGCCCGATGGCCGTTACCTGCAAAATCAGCCGGCACCGGGCGAAGAGCGCTTTGCGTCCCAGTTGGTCCTGCTGGAGCGTCTGACGACCAAGTGATCATCCCCGGATTCATCGCCCGCCCGTTAGCGATTCCCCCAGTGCTGCTGTGGAGTCCTCTAGGGAAAGGCGGGCAGGATCAGTAGACAGGGACGTCCGGGTAGCGCGCAGTAGCGCTCACTGGCTCCCTGAGTTGGAGCAAGGAAATGAAAAAAGTATGGATCATTGCCGGCGGCGTGGTTTTGGTGGCAGCCGTTTCTGCCCCATGGGCCGTGGGAAAGCTGACGGAACAGCACTGGCAGTCTGCCACTGAACAATTCAACGCCTCCCAGCCTTATTTCGTGATGGAAACCGAGAGCTATGAGCGGGGCTACCTGGGCTCTGAGGCCCATGGCCAGCTGTTTGCCGTTGACCCGGATACCGGCGAGCGCTATCCCTTGGGCTGGACTGGCGATATCTCCCACGGTGTCACTAGCAGCACCATCGATTTTGACTTCGATTTCGCCGACGATGCTGGCATGGAGGCGGTGTTTCCTGACGAGAAGCCCACCGTTACGGTTACCACCAGTGCCTGGGGATCCTCCCTGGTTGAGCTGAACGTGCCGGCCATCGACTACACCGACGACAGCAGCGGTGAGTCCCTGAATGTTTCGGCAAGCTACGCCACCCTGAACATCAGTGAAGACGGCGAAACCCTGGACGCCAGGATGCAACTGCCCGGCCTGGTGTTGCGTGGGCCCGATGTACGGGTGTCCATGGAAAACCTCAACCTTGACCAACATGCCAGTCTGCTGACAGGCAAGTTGTGGACCGGTGAAGCTACCGTGACCCTGGACAAAGTCTCGGTTACCAGTCGGGATGAGCCTGAGCTGGTACTGGAAAAACTGGAAATGGTCAGCAATTCCGATGCCGACAGTGCCGGTGAAAAATTCGGCCTGGCAACAACGCTGACCCTGGACAAGGTTCACTATGGCGACGAAAGTCAGGGCCCCCACACTTTCAGATTCGGTTTGTCCGACGTGAGCGTAGCGGCCTGGAACGACATGCTTGAGGCGGTGAACCAGCTTCAGGCCATGGCCGTCAGTGGCAGTGACAACCCTCAGCAGGCCTTCGAGCAACAGATGCAGGCCACGATGGCGCTCACCGGCAGTATCGAGGCGATGATGGCGGATGGCCTGTCCACCAGTGCCGAACTGGACCTGAGTTCGCCCGATGGTCCGGTGACCGGGCGCCTGGTGATCTCCCACCCGGAACAGGCGGATGGTGAGCCGGTGCCGCTGATGATGATCGCCCGGACCATCGAAGGGGAGATGTCAGTGAAGCTGCCAAGGGCTCTGGCTGATCGTTACCCTGAGCTGGGTGAGGAGCTGATGCCGCTGCTTATCCAGGGCGTTCTGGAGGAAGAGGGCGACTTTTATGTGATGGAAGCCTCTCTGAGCAATATGATGGTGAACCTCAACGGCAACGAGATGCCGTTGCCGGTACCTGGCATGGGTGCTGGCTTGCCTTCACAGATGTAGGTCAGGTTGCCCCTGAAACAGCAAAGCCGGGCCTTAAGAGGCCCGGCTTTGCTGATGGGCTGGAGGCCTTGTGGACTGCTAGCTCGCGAACTTGGCTTTCAGCGCATCCTGTACCACTGGCGTCACAAATTCTGATACATCTCCTCCGAGGGAGGCGATTTCACGGATCAGGGATGACGAGATATAAGACAGGTGGTTCGAGGGCGTCAGGAAGACGCTCTCCACCTCCGGTGCCAGGTGGCGGTTCATATCTGCCAGCTGGAACTCATACTCGAAGTCAGAAACCGCCCGCAGGCCCCTCAACAGTACGGTGGCCTTCTGCTGCCGGACAAAGTCGGCCAGCAGGTTGTCAAAGCCTACCACCCGAATATTGTCCAGGTGTGCCGTGGACTGTTCCGCCAGTTTGACCCGCTCTTCCAGGGTAAACAGGGGGTTTTTCTTGGAGCTGTAGGCAACGGCGATTACCACTTCATCAAACAGCCGCCTGGCGCGCTCCACCAGATCGATATGGCCATTGGTGATGGGGTCGAAGGTTCCCGGGTAAATAACCGTTGTCATTGATGTTACTCCTTGCTCATCTCAGGGGCTGATAATTGTGGTTTGGTACGTCAAATAAGCCGACGCATACACTAGCGAATAAAGAATCGATAGACCAGCTTGTGCAAGGCTCCGCCGTGGGGCGGATAAATCAGCTTGCCGCTGTTGATCTTCTGTTTGCTGAATACCGCCCGGGCATGGGAGAAGGTGAGGAAGCCCTCTTTGCCGTGATAATGGCCCATGCCTGAGTCGCCAATGCCCCCGAAGGGCAGGTCATCCTGGGCTACATGCATCAGTGCGTCATTAATGCAGACGCCACCCGAATGGGTGCCCGCCAGCAGGCGCTTCTGCTCATCCCGGTCGTAGCCAAAGTAGTACAGGGCCAGCGGCCTGGGGCGACGGTTGATAAAGTCCATGGCATCTTCCAGCCCCTTGCTGGCCACTATCGGCAACAGCGGCCCGAAAATCTCGTCCTGCATCACTTTCATGTCTTCGGTGGGGTTGAGCAGCAGGGTGACGGGCATCTTGCGACAGCCGTCCTCGAAATGCTCTTCGGCGGGATTGATCTCGATGACCTGGGCGCCCTTGCTTCGGGCATCTGCCAGGTAGTCCTGTAATCGCCGGTACTGGCGCTCGTTGATGATGCCGGTGTAGTCCGGATTGTCCCGCAGGGTTGGATACATCCGCGCCATGGCATCCTGGAAAGCATCCACAAAGGCCGTGATTCGGTCTGACGGACACAGCACGTAATCCGGTGCCACGCAGGTCTGGCCTGCATTGAGGGCTTTGCCGAAGGCAATGCGCTCGGCGGCATCCTCTACCGGAACATCACCGGATACAATGGCCGGTGACTTGCCCCCCAGCTCCAGGGTCACGGGCGTCAGGTTTTCCGAGGCGGCTTTCATGACCAGGCGCCCTACCGTGGTGGAGCCGGTGAACAGCAGGTGGTCAAAGGGGCGGGTGGAGAAATCCGCGGCTACGTCAGCCTCGCCATTGATGATCGCTACCAGGTCGCGGGGGAAGGTGGCCTCCACCAGGTTGGCAAGCAGGGCCGAGGTATGGGGGGTGAATTCCGACATCTTGATCATGGCCCGGTTACCTGCAGCGATTGCTGCCACCAGTGGCCCAACCGCCAGGTAAAGCGGATAGTTCCAGGGCACGATAATGCCAACCACGCCCTTGGGCTGGTAATAAACCTTGTTACTGGCCGGCTGGAAAAGCATGGACACATGCCGTCGTTCCGGCTGCATCCAGCCCTTGAGGTGTTTCATGGCGTAATTGATGCCCTCCACCGAGGGAATGACCTCGGCGATCAGGGTCTCGTCCCGGGAGCGGCCGTTGAAATCCTTGTCGATGGCCTCGCAGAACTGCTCCTGGTGTGCCAGCAGCGCTTTTTTCAGGCGCTGCAGGTTGTCGAGGCGTTCGCCCAGTGATGGCAGGGGGTTACGGCTGAAGGCCTGCTTCTGCTCCGCCAGTACCCGGGCGGTAAGCTGGATCTGCTTTTTGCTCTCGCTCAGGGGAACAACGGTTGCGGTCATATCCAATTCCTCGGGTAAAGGGAACTTTCAGGTGAAAGTTTGATCATAGTCAATGCCGGTGCCAACGGACTCGCCGGTGAGACTCAGGTCTCAGTACGTCGCAAACCCTGACGATTCCCGACCGGGAAAACCGGTCGGGTTTTTTTATGTCGGGCGCTCAGTCATCCTGCCCGGATTCAAGCCAGTCTGTCAGCCCCTTGCGGCATTCTTCCAGCCCGGTCTTGCTGGTGGCCGAGAACATGATCAGGTGCTCCAGGCACTGATTGTCCTTCAGGGCCTTGCGGATCCCCAGCATAGCCGTTTTCGCCTGGCCGAACTTCAGTTTGTCCGCCTTGGTAGCGAGAATCATCAGCGGCAGGTTGTTATGTTCGCACCATTCCACCATCATCTGGTCAAAGTCGGTCAGCGGGTGGCGAATGTCCATCACCAGTACCAGTCCTGCCAGGCTGCGCCGCTCGGTGAGATAGTGGCTCAGGTGCTGTTGCCAGTCATCCTTCATATCCCGGGAAACCTTGGCGTAACCATAGCCGGGCAGGTCCACCAGCCGGCAGTTTTCCCGGTTCAGGGAAAAGAAGTTGATCAGCCGGGTGCGCCCCGGGGTCTTGCTGGTCCGGGCCAGCTTGCCATTGGTGGTGATGCAGTTGATGGCGCTGGACTTGCCGGCATTGGACCGGCCGGCGAAGGCGACCTCACGCCCGGCGTCTGGCGGACAGTCCTGCAGCCGTGCAGCACTGACCAGAAAGCGGGCGCTGTTGAACGAAATCGGTTTGGGTGCTTCGGATGTCACAGAGAATTCCTGAATGGCGAGGATGTCGGTTTCATGGTCCTGGCGAGAGCCGATGGACAGCGGGTTGACCTGAGACAGGCCCATGGCATTTATTCATTGGCTCCTTAATGTATAATGCTACACCAATTTCCGGACAGTGCGCAGGTTACTACTGCCAATGCCCCGATAATCGTGGCTTTTCCAGTTCTGCCGGCGGCACAAAGAATAACGTTTCTGATGAGAGATAAGCGGAGCGAGCATGAAGAAACTGATCGCAGGTGTGGTTCTCGGCGTGGGCCTCTCTATGACGGCTCACGGTGCGGGAGATCCTGAAGCTGGTGAGACCCAGGCCGCTGCGTGTGCGGCCTGTCATGGACAGGCAGGTACCGCTCCGGTAATGAGCGTCTACCCGAAAATCGCCGGGTTGGGGGAGACTTACCTCTATAACCAGTTGCTGG
Source organism: Marinobacter segnicrescens (assembly GCF_900111555.1). Classification (GTDB taxonomy): domain Bacteria; phylum Pseudomonadota; class Gammaproteobacteria; order Pseudomonadales; family Oleiphilaceae; genus Marinobacter; species Marinobacter segnicrescens. Next base: position 56,499 of record NZ_FOHZ01000014.1, on the reverse strand, counting down.
CTATCCGGGATGGGAACCGCGAAATCCCCGAGATGATCGGTCAGCTGGATGGCAAGTCGGATCAGGACCTGCAGGACCTGGCGGCTTACTTCAACCAGGAAGACATGCCCCTTGGCCAGGCTGATCCGGAGCTGGTCGACCTTGGTGGATCGCTGTATCGTGGCGGTAACCTGGCCTCTGGCGTGGCCGCCTGTGCCGCCTGTCACAACCCGCAGGGCAAGGGTAATGAGCCTGCTGGCTACCCGCACCTGGGTGGGCAGAACGCAGAGTATGTGGTCAAGACCCTGAAAGCCTACCGTAACGGCGAGCGTGGTGGTTACCAGTCGCAGATCATGACGGATATCGCATCCAGGCTGACCGACGAGGAAATCGAGGCCGTGGCCAGCTACATCTCCGGCCTGAACTGATTCCTGTCAGTCTGACAGTGTTTCCGGAAGCCCGCTTCGTGCGGGCTTTTGCGTTTTTGGCATCCTGTCAGCACGGTAACGCCGTCACGACTGGATACCGGAAGCAGGCCTGGGACATAATCCCGGGTGAACCTTTTGCCGACGCCCCTGTCTTTTCGGGGTAGAGTCCAAATCACAACCAGAACGAATCCAGAGGTATATCCATGGGAATTTTCCGACACCTGACCACGGGCCTTATCGCCGCCACCATTGCCTTTTCCGCGTCTGCCCAGGACCAGTGGGAAGAGGGCAAGCACTACCAGCGCCTGCCCAGTGAGGTGAGTGCCTCCTCCGCTGAGGGTATCGAGGTGGCTGAGGTGTTCTGGTATGGCTGTGGTTATTGTCTGGAGTTCGAGCCCCATGTGCAGGCCTGGAAGGAGAATATGGGTGAGGACATCAACTTTGTTTATCTCCCTGCACCCATGAATCGGGCGGCGGCGGAGCATGCCAAGGCGTTTTATGCGGTGGAAGCGCTGGATGCCCGTGAAAAGACCCACGATGCGTTCTACCAGGCGCTGGCCGCTGAGCGCCAGGACCTGTCCAGTGCCTCCGATCTGGCCGACTTTGTCGCTGAGTACGGTGTTGATCGTGAAGCCTTCCTCAAGGCTTTCAACGGCTTTGGCGTAAAGGCCCAGACCCAGCGGGCCATGTCGGTGCTGCGTGGGGCCCAGGTACGGGGCACCCCTACCGTTCTGGTGGCCGGAAAGTATCGTACGTCACCGAGTATGGCTGGTGGCTATGAGGAAGCGCTGGCGGTAGTAGACTACCTTGTAGAGAAGGAGCGTGGTGAAGGCGCTCAATAAACTGGCAGCCGGTGTAAGGGCGTTTTGCCCGGAGCCGGCCATTGGCAGAAGGCTGGAATGTACAGAAGGCTGAAACAGGGGTTTGCTGATCGCACTGGCCGGGCTGCTCCATCGCGAGGTGCCTGCTCGGGTGTGGATCATGTGCCGGACTTCGAGCCTGGTCACCACATCCGGCTGCTGACCTTCAATATCCAGGTGGGTATCAATACCGCCTCCTACCACCATTACCTGACCCGTAGCTGGCAGCATGTGCTGCCGCACCGGGGGCGCATCGAGAACCTGGACCGCATAGCCTCCCTGCTGCGCAACTACGACGTGGTAGCGTTACAGGAGTGTGACGGCGGTAGTCTGCGCAGCGGCTACATCAACCAGGTGCAGTACCTGGCCGAGGCCGCGGGCATTCCTTACTGGCACCAGCAACTCAATCGTAATCTCGGGCCGGTGGCCCAGCACAGCAATGGTCTGCTGAGCCGGTTCCGGCCGCTGGATGTTACCGAGCACCGCCTGCCGGGTCTGTTGCCTGGCCGTGGTGCTATTATTGCCCGTTACGGAGATGCGGATGATCCGCTGGTGCTGGTCATCATGCACCTGTCCCTGAGCAAGGCCGGGCAGGCCCGCCAGCTGGCCTATATCCATGAGCTGATTGCCGATTACCGGCACGTGGTCCTGATGGGGGACCTGAACAACCATGCCGACGAGCTGCTGACCAATACCCCCCTGAAGCACGCCAACCTGATGCCGCTGCCGGCAACCGCCCACAGCTTTCCCAGCTGGCGGCCGGAGCGGGCGCTGGACCACATCCTGGTCAGCCCCAGCCTGGAAATCCGCAACTCGGAAGTGGTGAGCTATCCGCTATCCGATCACCTGCCCATCGCCATGGATATTGCCTTGCCCAAGGGGTACCTGGAAACGTTCTGAGTCGGACAGGGCGCTGTCGAGCGGCCACAAAAAAACCCGGCCATGGCCGGGTTTTTTCGGTAAGCGGCGATCTTATTTGATCTTCGCTTCCTTGTACGCAACGTGCTTGCGGACAACCGGATCGTATTTCTTGATCTCGATCTTTTCCGGAGTGTTACGCTTGTTCTTCTTGGTCGTGTAGTAGTGACCAGTACCTGCTGATGAAACCAGCTTGATTTTCTCGCGCATGATGCGGCTCCTTATACTTTCTCGCCGCGGGCACGAAGATCGGCCAGCACAGCGTCAATGCCTTTTTTATCGATGATGCGCATGCCCTTGGTGGATACGCGCAGCTTCACGAAGCGTTTCTCGGACTCGACCCAGAAGCGATGGCTCTGCAGGTTGGGCAGAAAGCGACGCTTGTTGTGGTTCATAGCGTGAGAAACGTTGTTACCGGTTACCGGCCGCTTACCGGTTACCTGACAGACTCTGGACATGTTTGCCTCCGACCTGAGCTTGGGTCCTGAATACGAATTCGTTTTTAAGGAAGCCTCTGAAGCTGATCCTTCACAGAGGTTCCTGTCATCGGGTCTCTGGTTGCTTTACGTGTCTGCAGTGCGCACGGTGCTCGCCAGACGCCGCCAGAAAGGGACGCTTTTATACCAGAACGGGGGGGCTAACGCAAAAGATTGTTGGGAAATTGTGCAGTTTCCGGTTCGGCTACATCAGTCCCCGCTCGGCCAGTGAAATAATTTCGCCATGCCCTACAACCATATGATCCAGCACCCGAATATCCACCAGGCCCAGCGCATCCTTGAGGCGGCGGGTCAGGGAGATGTCCGCCTGGCTGGGTTCGGCAATCCCTGATGGGTGGTTGTGGGCAAAGATAACCGCTGCGGCATTATAGTCAAGCGCCTGGCGCACCACTTCCCGAGGGTAGACTGCCGCGCCATCAATGGTGCCCCGGAACATCTCCTGGTAACGAATTACCCGGTGTCGGTTGTCCAGGAACAGGCCGGCAAACACCTCATGGGGCTGGGTGCCAAGCCTGGCGCCCAGATAGCGCCGGGTGTCCTCCGGCGAGGTCAGCGGGTCACCGTGGCGCACCGGCTCGTCCATGACCCGCCGCGCCATCTCCATGGCGGCCTGCACCTGTGCGTACTTGGCGGTGCCCAGCCCGCGAACCCGGCAAAAACTGTTGTGTGAGGCGGTCATCAGGCCTCGCAGGCTGCCGAACTCTTCCAGCAGGTGCCGGGCCATGGCCATGACTGGCATACCGGCGGTCCCGGTACGCAGGAATATGGCGAGCAGTTCGGTATCAGACAGGCTTTCGGCACCGTGGGCCAGCAGCCGCTCCCGGGGGCGCTCGTCCCGGGGCCATTGGGGTCGTGTGGTTGTATCCATCCTGGATCCTTGTGGGTGCTTCCTGCATTCATCAGTGGTCGCCGGGCCATCTCCCGGGAGCCGCGGCCAAAACCGCAAGAATCTTAGCACGACCGACCCACTGTCGGGGAAGTGTCGGCAATGCTATCTTATAGCCCTTTGACCGGACACGGGTATTACGGAGACATCATGGCCAGACCGAACATCCTGCTGGGCATCACCGGCGGTATTGCTGCCTACAAGAGCGCGGAACTGGTGCGGTTACTCAGAAAAGCCGACTACCCGGTACGGGTGGTGATGACCCGGGGCGCGGAGGCCTTCGTTGCCCCGATGACCTTCCAGGCCCTCAGTGGCGAGCCCGTGCGCAGTTCCCTGCTGGACCCGGAAGCCGAGGCCGGCATGGGTCATATCGAGCTGGCCAAGTGGGCGGACCTGGTGGTGGTGGCACCAGCGTCAGCGGATTTCATGGCGCGGCTGGCCCATGGCCTGGCGGACGACCTGCTGGCTACCGTTTGCTGCGCCACCGAGGCTCCTATCGCCCTGGCTCCTGCCATGAACCAGGCCATGTGGGGCAATTACCGTTCGCAGCGTAACGTTCACTTGCTGGAGGAGGACCCCCAGATCACCCTTTGGGGCCCGGACCAGGGCAGCCAGGCCTGTGGCGATACCGGGCCAGGGCGGATGCTTGAGCCTCAGACCCTGTTCGGCCTGATCGATCAGTTTGAGCCATCGGAGACCGTCGATAACGGTCCCCTGGCCGGGCGTCGGGTAGTCATCACCGCCGGCCCAACCCGGGAGCCTATTGACCCGGTTCGTTACATCAGCAACCACAGTTCCGGCAAGATGGGGTATGCCATCGCAGAAGCCGCCCGTGCCGCTGGGGCGACGGTGACGCTGGTCAGCGGCCCGGTCAGCCTGGCGGCACCGTCAGGGGTGGAGGTGGTGCCGGTTCAGACCGCTGAAGACATGTTGCGGGCGAGCAGTGCGGAAGTGGACAAGGGCGCGGATATCTTTATCGCCACCGCTGCCGTGGCGGATTACCGGCCATCCGCTACGGCAGACCAGAAAATGAAGAAGTCTTCAGAGACCCTGTCCCTGGAGTTGGTGCGTAATCCGGATACCCTCGCCACCATTGCCGCCCGGAGCGATGCGCCGTTTACCGTAGGGTTTGCGGCAGAGACCAATGACGTCGCTGCCTACGCCACGGACAAGATGAAACGCAAAAAGCTGGCCATGATAGTGGCCAACGATGTGTCTGCGCCGGGTATCGGGTTCAACAGCGACCAGAATGCTGTCACGGTATTCTGGTCCGGGGGGCAGCGTGCCATCGGCCCCGCCCCGAAGAGTGAGGTCGCCAGGGAGCTGGTTGCCCTGATAGCCGAGCGGATGCCCGCCCAACCCTGAAACTGCCCTGAGGAATAGAAGTATGAGTCATCAGCCCGTGCAGATGCGCATCCTGGATGAGCGTATCGGCCAGGATATCCCCATGCCTACGTACGCCACCGACGGTTCCGCCGGACTGGACCTGAGGGCCTGCCTGGAAGGGCCGGTGACCCTGGCGCCGGGGGAGTCAATGCTCATTCCCACCGGGCTTTCCATCTATATCGAGGATAACACCCTCGCCGCCATGATCCTGCCTCGCAGTGGATTGGGTCACAAACACGGTATCGTGCTGGGCAACCTGGTCGGACTGATCGATTCAGACTACCAGGGTGAACTGATGGTTTCCTGCTGGAACCGCGGCAGTACTGCGTTCACCGTGAATGTCGGTGAGCGTATCGCACAGTTGGTGCTGGTGCCGGTCGTGCAGGCGCAGTTCGATATTGTAGACGAGTTCCATGCCAGCGGACGCGGCGAAGGCGGCTTCGGCTCCACCGGACGACACTGATAAAGTTTCCAATACGCCAAATGTGTCATTAACGAATTCATGTAACCATCTATACTGACAGCCATTCACCCTTTGAAGGTCACGTATTGTTGTAACAGCCGTCGAGACGGAGCCGACTATGAAATTTGGCAAGAAAAAGGAAGCGGCCGGAACTGCTGACTCGTCGCCCGAGGCCACTTCCGATAACAACAAAGCCACCAGAAAAACTGCTCGGGGCAAGGCACCGAAAGAGTCCGGGGGCAGCAAGGTCCGCAAGCTTTCGTCGGTGGCCCTGGGCCAGGCCCTCGCCGTGGTTATCACCGGCCTGGTGGTGGCTGCCGTGATGTACCTGGTTGTGCTGCAACCGGCCGAGCAGCAAGGGCAGCAGTTGGCGGCCGAGCGCGGCGCTGAGCAGGCGGTGGACCGGCTGGAACAACGTATCGGATTCCTGCAGTCGTTGACTGAAGGGCTTGGTACCCAGGCCTCGGTGCGTGAGGCCCTCGGAGAAATCGGTGGGGCCAGGGAGTTGGCTGGCGAACTGCAGTCCATGATGCCTGGTATCGAGCGGGTATTCCTGTTCCCCTATGGCTCTATCCCCCGGCGGGCTGATGAGCAGGCTGGCCTTGGCTTTGCCACACTTGACCTGGCCCGGCGCGCGGAAACCGGTCGTCCGGTCACCCCGGATGCATTCCCGGCCGACGGCGGCTGGCGGGTCCAGATGGCAACCCGGGTTCGTAATCCCTCTACCGAAGTGGCGGAAGGTACCCTGGTGATCCAGTTCGATGCCGGCGTACTGGCAGACGTACTTTCAGGTGTTGAGGGTCAGGCGACCCTGGTCCAGACCGTAGGTGGGCAGTCTCGCAACGTCGTCAGTCGCGGTCAGGGCGCGGGGCCGGAAGTGACTCGATCACTTTCGGTGCCTGACTGGAGCCTCCGGTATCAAGCGCAGCGGGCCGCGGCCACCTCGGTGCCGGTGCTTTTGCTGGGGTTGGTGGTGGCAGGGTTCCTGGTCGCAGCCGTGATCGTGTGGTTGATGCTGTCGTCCGCCCAGTCCGGCTTGCGCAAGGAAACCACCGGCCTGGTCCAGTGGGCCAACAAGGCGTTCTCAGGTGATCGTTCGGCGCCCCCTCAGTTCCGTTGGGAGTTGCCCTCAGTACTGGCGGATGTCCTGCACCGACTGAGCAAGGCGGTGGAGAAGCGAATTGAAGGCACTACCCGCAAGGCTCCGGAACCGAAAGCGGCGCAGCCAGCGGACCCGGATATGGGTGAGCCCCTGTTCCAGGAGCGGGATATGCCGGACATCGACATGCTTGATGGCGATGAGGACGTGCTGGGCTTTGGGGAGAGTCCTGCCGGCGCTACGCCGGAAGTCACGGAAGCACCGGCTCCCCGTGCCGAGCTGTCCCCCTCCATCTTCCGGGCCTATGACATTCGCGGTATTGTCGGTGAAACGCTGACACCGGAGATTGTTCGCCTGATCGGTCAGTCGATTGGCTCGGAAGCACTGGACAGAAGCCAGGATACGCTTTGTATTGGCTACGACGGCCGCCACTCCAGCCCGGAGTTGGCGGATGCGCTGGCCCGCGGAGTGATGGAAGCTGGCTGTAATGTTATCCGGATAGGGGCGGTGCCAACACCGGTGCTGTACTTTGCCACCCATCACCTGGGTACCGGTTCCGGCGTCATGGTGACCGGCAGTCACAACCCGTCCAACTATAACGGCCTGAAAATCATGCTGGGGGGCGAAACCCTGGCGGAAGAGGGTATCCAGAAACTGCTGCAGCGAGTACAGATGGGCGACCTGCACCGGGGGCAGGGTGGTGCATCCGACCAGGATGTGCGGCGGGATTACCTGGATCGTATTACCGGCGACATCGCCGTAGCTACGCCCCTGAGGGTTGTCGTTGACGCGGGCAACGGTATAGCCGGCGAGCTTGGCCCCCTGCTGCTGGAAGAGCTCGGTTGCGAAGTGATTCCATTGTACTGCGAGGTGGATGGCAGTTTCCCGAACCATCACCCGGATCCCGGCAAGCCGGAGAACCTGCAGGACCTGATAGAGCGCGTACAACAGGAGGGTGCTGACCTGGGCATCGCGTTTGATGGCGACGGGGATCGCCTGGGTGTAGTTACCAACGAAGGCAAGATTATCTGGCCCGATCGCCTGATGATGCTCTTTGCCCGAGACGTGGTCTCCCGCAACCCGGGCGCCGACGTCCTCTTCGACGTCAAGTGCAGCCGCCGTCTCAGTGGCGTGATTTCCTCCGCGGGAGGTCGCCCGGTGATGTGGAAGACCGGCCACTCCCTGATGAAGGCAAAGATGAAGGAAACCGGTGCCCTGCTGGCCGGGGAGATGAGCGGCCACATTTTCTTCGGTGAGCGCTGGTATGGCTTTGATGACGGACTGTATTCCGCGGCCCGGTTGTTGGAGATCCTCGGCATTGAGGACCGCCAGGCCAGTGAGGTCTTTGCCGAGTTCCCGGAGGATATCAGCACACCTGAGCTGAACCTGGAGGTGACGGACGAAGGCAAGTTCCGCATTATTGAACGCCTCAAGGACCTGGCCGACTTCGGCGAATCGAACATCACCACCATCGACGGTGTACGGGTGGATTACCCCGACGGGTGGGGCCTGTGCCGGGCCTCCAATACGACCCCGGTACTGGTATTGCGATTCGAGGCCGAGAACGAAGCGGCGCTCGAGCGTATCAAGCAGATTTTCCGGGGGCAGCTCAAGGCCCTGGCCCCGGACGTACACATAACCTTCTGAACCCGGTTTTATGACCTGTGCCCGGCACGTGTCGGGCAGAACTCTCGATAAGGCAAGATTAATGGCACTGGATCGTGATACGGCAATGCAGGTGGCAGACGTCCTGAGTAAGGGCCTGCCCTATATCCAGCGGTTTACCGGCAAGACGGTAGTGATCAAGTACGGCGGCAACGCCATGGAAAACGAGGAGCTCAAGAGCAGCTTCGCCCGGGATATGGTGCTGATGAAACTGGTGGGCATCAATCCCATCGTGGTGCACGGTGGCGGCCCCCAGATCGGCGATCTGCTGAACCGGCTCAACATCAAGTCCCACTTCGTCAACGGGATGCGGGTTACCGACTCGGAGACCATGGATGTGGTAGAGATGGTTCTTGGTGGCCAGGTGAACAAGGAAATAGTCTCCCTGATCAATGCCCACGGTGGCACCGCCGTTGGTCTGACCGGCAAGGATGGCAACCTGATCCGCGCCCGCAAACTGGAAGTGGTGGGCAAGTCCGACGAGGTCAGCCGTCCTGAAATCATCGACATCGGCCACGTGGGAGAGGTGGCCCAGGTGAACACCAAGGTCATCGACATGCTCACCCACAGCGATGTGATACCGGTCATTGCGCCCATCGGGGTCGGGCCCGACGGCGCCTCCTACAACATCAATGCTGACCTGGTGGCTGGCAAGGTGGCCGAGGCAGTGAAGGCGGAAAAGCTGATCCTGCTAACCAACGTGTCCGGCCTCAAGAGCAAGGACGACCAGGTGCTTACAGGCCTGACCGCAGCCCAGGTCAATGACCTGATCGAGGATGGCACCATCCACGGTGGCATGTTACCCAAGATCCGCTGCGCACTGAGTGCCGTGGAGAACGGGGTAAAGACGGCCCATATCATCGACGGCCGGGTGGCACATGCCACCCTACTGGAAATCTTTACCGACGAAGGTGTGGGTACGCTGATTTCCCGGAATTGATTCCCCGCTATCGCCTGAAACGGCCCGGGTAGCTGCTGCAGCGTGTGTCCCCGCAGGGAGAGGAAGCCTTGAGAAAACTGTTGTCGCTGATTGTTATCCTGGTCCTCGCAGGCTGGGGTGCGTACAAAGGTGCGGTCTGGTGGTACGCGGACCAGACCATGGCGGAGTTGCGCCGATCCCTGTCAGACCATGGGGCGCTGGAGCGGGGCAGTATCAGCTCAGGGGTGAGTGGTGAGCTTGTCCTGGAGAACACCCGCTTTCAGTCGTTCCGTCTGACCCAGCCCCTGACGATTGAACGGCTGCACCTGCAGGCAGGGTCGCCACTGGCGCTGCTGAAAGGCCTTCACAGCGCCCATGACCTGCCGCGCAGTTGGCGGCTGGAAGCCTCCGGCTGGCGGTTGCCCCTGGACGCCGCCATGCTGCGTAACTGGGTGACGGATACCGATGAGTTGGCGCCACGCCCCCTGTTCATGCCCGTATGTGGCCCGGATGCCAGGCAGCAGCTCGGTAGTGGCGACCTGGTTCGTATGGGTATTAATGAACTGGCGGGCGATGCCCAGGTGCGCCAGACGTCCGGTGGGGTCAGGCTGGAGATACACTCCCGGGAGTCAGGGGGCGTCGAGGTTTTCTGGCAGGGGGCACGGGTAAGGCTGGATCCGGACGGTGTCAACCTTACCCCCTCGGCCGAGACCGTCCAGGTAGTGCTGCGAGACGGGGGCATGATGCGCCGCGTTACCGCGTATTGCGCCAGGGAGACGGGCCTGCCTGCAGCTGCCTGGGCGGACCTGGTCATGACATCCTTCCGGGAAGGGCTGGAAAGCCGTGGCCTGCAGGCGTCCCCCCAACTACTGGCCCTCTACCGGCAATGGCTGACCGAAGGCGGTGAGCTGGTGGTATCGCTGGACCCGAAAGCGGCCTGGGCGGGTATTCCGTTGCGGGATGCTAACGACTCCGGGACTGAAGGAGGTGAGGCTGCGCCTGCCCTGGCAGTCTCCTACAACGGGGCTGTGGTGCCCGATGTCTATCTCTCCGCGATAGAACCGGTGACGCCGACAGTACCCGAGCAGGCGCTGGAGCCTGTGGTTGACCCGGAAAAGAGTCCGATGGTCGCAGGCTGGCAGGTTGTTGCCACAGAACATGCGGGTGACTGGCTTGGTTACACCGTCCGGGTTACCCTGAGCAACGGGCGTACCGTTGAAGGCCGGCTTATACGTGTTGACGAGCGACAGGTGGAAGTGGCGCGCCCGGTGGACGGTGGTGAAGTGGCCTACCCCATGGCGAGTCGTGCCATAGATCAGCTGGCCGTCTGGCGCCGGGGCCAGACGGCAGAAGACTGACAATCGCCACTCCGCGCCCTGACTGACCCTGCAGGAGCCTGGCAAGATGACCGATCAGACCCATCGTAATTCGTCCGGACAGAACCCCGGGCCGCCGGATGTACACACCATGCTGCAGCGCCTGGTGGGTATCCCGTCTATCAGCAGCGCATCCGCCGAGTGGGATCACAGTAACGAAGCAGTGGTCAACCAGCTGGCGGAGTGGTTGGGTGCGCTCGGGTTCCGTAACGAGATCCTGCCAGTCCCGGGCATGCCGGGGAAATACAACCTGGTGGCCACACTCGGCTCAGGCCCTGGCGGGCTGGTGCTGTCTGGCCATACCGACACAGTTCCCTTTGATGACAAGCGCTGGAAAAGTGACCCGTTTACCCTGACCGAGCGCGACAACCGCCTGTACGGCCTGGGCACCTGTGACATGAAGGGATTCTTTGCCCTGGCTATCGAGGCCGCCAGGGAGGCGGCCCGGCAACCGCTGAAACAGCCGCTGATCCTGCTGGCCACCGCCGACGAGGAAAGTTCCATGAATGGCGCCCGGGCCCTGGCGGAGGCAGGTTATCCCAGGGCCCGTTACGCGGTGATCGGTGAGCCCACCGAGCTGAGACCCATCCGGATGCACAAGGGCATCATGATGGAGCGGCTGGTGTTTGAAGGCCAGTCAGGGCACTCCTCGGACCCTTCCCTTGGTCGCAATGCGCTGGAAGGCATGAACGAGGCCATGAATGAACTACTGGTCCTGCGAGGGCAGTGGCAGGAACGCCATCGCAATCCCCATTTCCGGGTGCAGTATCCCACCATGAATCTGGGATGTATCCACGGTGGCGATAACCCCAACCGGATCTGTGCCCGTTGCGAATTGCATTTTGATCTGCGTCCCCTGCCGGGCATGGACATGAGCGAGTTGCGCCAGGCCATTCTCACCCGGCTTGGGCCCCTGGCCCGCCGTCGGGAGCTGTCACTGACCTTCGAACCCCTGTTCGACGGTGTACCCCCGTTTGAAACCCCGGCGGAAGCCGAGTTGGTCAAGGTGTGTGAGAGGCTGACCGGTCACCAGGCTGAGGCCGTGGCCTTTGCCACCGAGGCCCCCTGGCTGCAGAAACTGGGCCTGGAAACCCTGGTTCTGGGCCCCGGTTCCATCGACCAGGCCCATCAGCCGGATGAATACCTGGACCTGGCCCAGGTCAACCCCACTATTTCGCTGCTGAAACAACTGATCAGGCACTTCTGTCTATGAGCGTATCCGACTGGCTGCACAGCTTTCGTCACTCCTCTCCCTATATCAACGCCCACCGCGGCAGCACTGTCGTACTGGTATTGGGGGGCGAGGCCCTGGCCAGTGATAACCTGCTGAACATCATCCATGACATCACCTTGCTCAGCAGCCTGGGTATCCGCCTGGTTGTGACCTTTGGCGCCCGCCCCCAGATCCAGCAGCGCCTGGAGCAGGCCGGGCACCAGTCAGAGTTTGTCGGAGGCCTTCGGGTCACGCCGGAACAGGACCTGCCCCTGGTCATGGAAGCTGTGGGCGGTCTGCGCTCCTGGCTGGAGAGCCGGCTGTCCATGGGGCTTGTGAATTCGCCCATGCACGGCGCGAAGATTCGCGTTTGTAGTGGCAATTTTGTCGCCGCCCGACCGGTGGGCGTGCTGGATGGCGTGGACCATGGCTACACCGGCCGGGTGCGCCGGGTGGACACGGCCGGTATCGAGCGGCTGCTGGAGTCGGGTCACATCGTGCTGATGCCGCCCCAGGGATACTCTCCCACCGGGGAAATCTTCAATCTCTCCTATGAGGATGTGGGCAGCCAGGTAGCCTCGGCCCTGAGGGCGGACAAGCTGATCGTGTTCACCGATGACCAGGGAGTGCTGGACGAAGACGGTTCGCTGATACGGGAGCTTACCGTACGCCAGGCCTTGCAGAAGGTAGCCGAACGTGTGGTTTCCGGCCATGATGCGGACCTGCTGCGGGCAGCCTGCGATGCCTGTACTCGCGGTGTGCGCCGGGCTCACATTATCAGCTACCTGCGCGACGGTGCCGTGCTGGAGGAACTGTTCACCCGGGATGGCTCCGGTACCCTGGTCACCGACGATAACTATGAACAGATCCGCCGTGCCCGGGTAGAGGATATCGGCGGTATCCTTGAACTGATCCAGCCGCTGGAGGAGCAGGGCGTGCTGGTGCGTCGTTCCCGTGAGATGCTGGAAACCGAGATCGACCAATACGTGGTGGCCGAGAGGGATGGCATGATCATCGGCTGCGCGGCTCTCTATGCCTATCCGCAAGAGCAGTCCGGCGAACTGTCCTGCTTTGCGGTGGATCCAGCCTACCGCCGGGGTGGCCGGGGCGATGAAATCCTCGCGCTGATCGAGCGCATGGCCCGGGGCGAGGGCCTGGCCCGTCTGTTTGTACTGACCACCCAAACCGAACACTGGTTCCGGGAACGGGGCTTCGAGCCGTCGACGATCCAGTCACTGCCGGGTCCGAAACTGGCGACTTACAATACACGGCGCAATTCCAAGGTGTTCGTCAAAACACTGGGCTGAGGGTTGGCTGCCCGGTGAAGGCGTGGAAGCCTCACTCAGGAGCGAGCATTTGCTCGAAATTTTCCGGGAACTCTCTTGACGAACCGTCGTTAAAGTAGTCACATTAACAATTGGAAACAAAAGGTTCCGGTCCATGCCCCGGGCCAGTCTCCAGCGACCTTGTTTCCTGGCCATCATGGCTATACTGACCTCAGAGCCCCGTCCCGTTCGGAGGGGCTTGCCGGGCATGTGTTCCGGTTTGCTGAGGTAGCGTTGCGGGTGTCCGTTATCACTCGCTTAAAGGGAATCGCCCCGGCTGGCGCCAAGGTGCTGCCGGGCTATACCATCGATCAGGTAGTCAATGGATCCGAAGGAACGACGCTCCAGTCCCCGCCGTCCCATCAAGCTGGCAGCCCAGGTTGACCTGGGGGAGTCCGGGATGTGGCCATGCCAGATTGCCGACTTTTGTGCAGAGGGATTGTTCGTGCGATATTCAGGCGATACCTCCGCCAGAATTCGCGCCTACCTCCAGAAATACCCCGGCGCAGACCTCGGCCTCCATTTCCGCACCGGGGATGGGCGCGAGCGTCACCAGCTGGAGGCCCGGCCGGTGCGCCTGATTGACGGTGCCATGGGGGTCGAGTTTACCCGCTCCAGCCCGAAGGCTGTCGAAGCCATGCTCAGCCAGTGCGGCGCCGATGGAGCCTTCCAGGAACGAGCCTCGCTCAAGCCTCCCAGTGAAAGGGTCCAGTTTGTCCTGCGGCAGTGTGCCCGGAGTGTGTCACAGCACATCGAACCACTGATGACTGAATGCTTCGGGGCCATGGCGGAAAACCTGCGCCAGGCTGCCCTGAAGGCTGCCAACGATCAGCAGGCGAATGAGTACATGGATGCGGCTGCACAGGTGGAAAGCCGACAGCGCTCCATGTGGCTGCTGATGTCGCGGTATCTGGAGTCCCCGCTGAAACCGCAGCGTGAGGGCCAGTCCCCGTCCAGCCTGTCCCTGGTGGACAAGGGGGAGTTTGAAGACTGGCTGGCGATCAAGGTAATGGTGACCAAGGCTGATACCCTGTATCGAGCCGAGCTTCTCCAGTTGCGCATGCGGCTGGATCGCCTTGGTGTTACCAATGCCACCGGCCATCAGAACCCGCTGGGACCCTCCCTGGTCTGCGAAGCCTTTCATACCGGGCTGGAAAGTCTGCGTACCAGCCGGGCGGTGGAAAAAATCTGCCTGAAAACCTTTGAAACCCTGGTCCTGCAGAAAATCGGTCCGCTTTACGAAGAACTCAACCAGATCCTGGTTCGCCACGGCATCCTGCCGGATCTGGACCTTAGCCGGTATCTCAGTGAGCGCAGACCCCGCAGCGAGGCCCCGAAACCGGCACCTCGACCAGAGCCTGTCCCGGAGGCGGTCAGTGGTCAGCCCGAGGATGCGCCCGCGTCGTCGGGGGGGAAGTCTGCGCAGCCGGCCCTGGCACCCCTGACAGGAACTCGCAGCCAGGGTTTCCAGGAACAGATGACGCTGGCCCGTTCGGCGTTTGCCACGGTTCGTAACCTCATTGGAACGCTCAAGGCCGGGCGGGAGGCCGGAGACACGCCGGCCCCGTTCGCCGAAAATGCCCGCCCGCTGTCCCAGGGCGAATTCCAGTCCCAGCTCCATACCCTGCAGAAAGCGGCGAAGCCTCAAGAGCATGCAGCGCCTCTCAAGGAGCGTGTGATCGAACAGGTCAAAAGCTCTGGCGACCATGCCCTGGACGAGGAACAGCAGACCGCCCTGGATGTGGTGGACCGGTTCTTTCGTAGCGTGGTGGAGAGCCCCAGGCTGACGGACCATACCCGCGAGCAGATGCGTCAGCTCGAGGTTCCTGTGCTCAAGGTGGTGCTGCGGGATCCTGACTTCTTTGACGATATCGAAAGTCCGGTTCGGGGAGTGATGAATCGACTGGCACAACTGGGGATGCGTGGTGGCCGTACCAACCCGGCGGTACAGCGCCGGGTAGACGACCTTGTTGGTCGCATCGCGGCCGAATTCGAGCAGGATACCCGGGTCTTTGAGGGGGCCATGGGCGAGCTCGATACGCTGATAGACCGGCAGAACCTGATTTATCGCCGCAATGTGGAACGGGTCACCGCCGCTGCCGAAGGCGCCCAGAAAGTCAGTGATTCCAAGGCAGCTGTCAGCCGGGCACTGGATAAGCGGCTGGGTGGCCGTGAGGTGCCCCGGGCGGTGGTCAGTCTGCTGAATGCCGGTTGGCGGGATCTGTTATCGCTGACCTGGATTCGCCAGGGGCCGGACAGTCAGCTGTGGCAGGACTATCTGTCCGTGGTTGACACGCTGATGGCCTTTGCCGACGACCCGGAGATGAACATCAACCTGTCGGAGTTGCTGCGACTGATCCAGGAAGGCCTGGGCTCTATCTCCAGTAACCACCTGCCGGCGACCCAGGTGCGGGAAGAGCTCAAGCAGTTCCTGGTACGCTCGCCGGATACACCGGTGGAGCGGGTCTCCATGCCCGTTACCGAACCCGGGGAGGACCCGGATCGCAAACAGCAGGACCGCCTGCAGAAGCGTCTTCAACGCTGGATTGCCCGGGCCCAGAAGTTGCGTACCGGTGACTGGCTTAAAGATCAGACCAATGCCGACCAGGTCCAGTACATCCGCCTGGTATGGATTGCCCGGGGTTTCAACCGGTTCGTGTTTGTTAACCACCAGGGCATGCGGGTGGTGGAGCTGGAACTGGCCGACCTGGCAGAGCGCATGCAGAAAGGGCTGATTGTTCCTGACAGTCAGTATGAGCGGCCGCTGGTGGATGAGAGCATCGACCGGATGGTACGCAAGGTCTACGACCAGCTGTCGTGGGCATCCACCCATGACGAGCTGACCGGACTGCTGGAGCGCCGCGAGTTTGAACGGGTGCTGGAGCAGCAGCTGAGCCGCCATGAGGACGAGCGAACCCTGGTACGGCTGGATCTGCGTCAGTTCCGGCTTCTCAACGATACTGCCGGCCTCGCGGCCGGTGACGAGGCCCTTCGGCAAGTGGCTGGCATTCTTCGGGACCAGGTAGTGGACGGTATGCCGCTGGCAAGGCTGGATGGGGACGAATTTGGCTTCCTGCTACCATCGGAAGAAGCCGGCCCCATGGTGTCGGGTATCATCCATGCCATCGAGAATCTTGAGCTAAGCTGGCAGGGGCGCCAATACCGACTGTCGGCCAGCGCCGGCCTGGCGCCCCAGTTGCCGGTGCTGACCACCGCCGGACGCTGGTTGCGGGCTACCGAAGAGGCCTGCAAGCTGGCCAAGACCCGTGGATCCGGAAAATACGAAGTCTACCAGCTCGAACCGGAAAACTTTGAAAAGCAGGAGCAGATTGCGGCCAAGGTAGCCAGCCTGGGAGACCTCGACGAAGAGCGGATGCTGCTGAGATGTCAGAAAATCATCCCGCTGCACAAGGAAACCCGCCTGACCACCCAGTATGAAGTGCTGATCAGCATGTACGATGACCAGGGCGAGCTGATTACCGCTGCAGACTTTGTGCGTATGGCCGAGCGCTACAACCGCATGCAGTTCGTGGATCGCTGGGTGGTGGGTTACATGCTTGACTGGTTACGGACCCGGAGTGGCCGCCAGGGGGGCAGCGGAGGTGAGCGTCAGCCGGGTTACTGCATTAACCTGTCAGGCTATTCCCTCAACGACGAGGGTTTGCTGGAATTTATCTACAGCAAGCTCAGCGAAGCCGATGCGCCCATCGAGCGGTTGTGGTTCGAGATTACCGAGGTCGCTGCCATCCGGGATGTGCATTCGGTGGCGGAGTTCATCGGCGAGATGCAGGAGCTCGGTTGCCGGTTCTGTCTGGGCAACTTTGGCGCAGGCCCTACGTCCTATCAGTATATGCGCAGTCTGCCGGTGGACATGATCAAGCTCGACGGCGCGTTTGCCGGCCAGATTGCCGACAGCGAAACCGACCAGGCCATGGTCCGCTCCATGGTGGAAATGGCCCATTACCTGAACCGGGAAGTTATCGCTACCCACATTGAAAGCCGGGAATCCCTGGACATGCTGCGCAAGCTGGGTGTGGATTATGGCCAGGGCTATGTCATCGAAAAGCCCGGGCTGCTGGAGCGCCTGGGGACTGTCTGACCCTCCTCCAGCCCGGGCTTCCTGTCAGGCGGTCAGCCGGCCGCTCTGGTAGTCCCGCAGGGTTTGTTCGATTTCCTCGCGGCTGTTCATCACGAACGGGCCATACTGCACCACGGGTTCGCCAATGGGGCGGCCTCCGATCAGGAGCAACTGTGCACCCTGCGGGCCGGCCTCAACCACCAACCGGTCTCCCGTCTCCAGTAGCGTTGCAGCTGACCGGGTCAGCTCCTGCCCACAAATGCTGGCGCTGCCTTCGTAAAGGTACACCATGGCATTGAGGTGTGCCGCCACCGGCAAGGCAAGGGTGCCGCCAGCCCCGAGGTGCAGGTCAGCGTAGAGAGGCTCGGTGGAGCCTCCGCTGACAGCTCCCTGCCGCAGTTGGCCGTCCAGGCAAAGTTCGCCGGCGATCAGGCGGACTTCGCCCCCGTCCAGTGCGATGCGGGGGATGTCTTCTGGCTGGATATCCCGGTAGCCGGCCGCTTTCATTTTTTCTGCCGCGGGCAGGTTCAGCCAGAGCTGGAAGCCCCGCATCATGCCCTCTTCCTGTTGCGGCATTTCAGAATGCACGATGCCCCGGCCAGCCGTCATCCACTGGACGCCACCGTTGCGCAGATTGCCGCGGTTGCCCAGGTGGTCTTCATGGAGCATATGGCCCTCAATCATATAGGTGACCGTCTCGAACCCCCGGTGAGGATGGGCGGGGAAGCCGGCAATATAATCCTGTGGCTGGTCTGAGCCGAACTCGTCAAGCATCAGGAATGGGTCCATTCGCACCAGTTGGGTCTGCCCGAGAGAGCGGCGGATACGCACTCCGGCACCGTCCGAGGTTTCCAGGGCGGGGATAACGCGTTTGATAGTACGTTCGGTCATGATGGCCTCCGTTCAACAGTCTTCGTTGCCATCATTAGAGAACGATCAGGGGTAGGATAAAACCGGAAAATTCCGGCCCCGGTGTTCAGGAAAACTGAACAAGGCCTCCTGGCAAGTAATGGATGCCAGAAGGCCGGGAACGGGTGATCAGTCAGTGATGATTTACTGGACGTTGCGGGAGTAAAAGATTTCCAGCATTTCCCGCTTGAGGCGCTCCTCGATGGAGGCGGCTTCTTCGGCTCCCAGGTCCCTGGCATTGACGCCGAACACGTAGTTATCCAGGTCGAAGTTCTTGAGCATCATCTTGGTGTGGAAAAGGTTTTCCTGGTACACATTGACGTCGATCATCTGGTACGCGTTCTGGGTATCCTCGGTCAGGTAGTTCTGGATCGAGTTGATGTCATGGTCGATATAGTGCTTGGTGCCATCAACGTCACGGGTAAAGCCCCGTACCCGGTAGTCCACCGTGACCACATCCGAATCAAAGCTGTGGATCAGGTAGTTGAGCACCTTCAGCGGCGAGATCAGGCCGCAGGTGGAAACATCAATATCCGCCCGGAACGTGCTGATGCCCTCATGGGGGTGGCTCTCCGGATAGGTATGAACGGTCACATGGCTCTTGTCCAGGTGTGCCACGATGGTATCGGGCAGGGGACCTGGTGATTCCTCGTTGTCCGGCTCACCGCCGGTCAGCTCGTGTTCGGCGATCAGCATGGTGACCGAGGCGCCGTGGGGCTCGTAGTCCTGGCGGGCGATATTGAGGATATTGGCGCCGATGATCTTCACTACGTCGGTGAGGATCTGGGTCAGGCGCTCGGCGTTGTACATCTCGTCGATGTAATCGATATAGGCTTCACGCTGCTCTTCGGTCTGCGCATAACAGATATCGTAGATGTTGAAGCTCAGGGATTTGGTCAGGTTGTTGAACCCGTGCAGCTGGAGTTTGGATTCCATGTTCAGCCCCTCCGGAAAATGGAGATGTATAGGTACAGACTCGTCCATCGATCACGGATGGTCCGGTCTGCAGAGGCCGCCACCGATAACTGACCATTTTATGTGCGCAGACCGGCGGAGAAGGGTGCGTATTATGCACACCACCTATGCGGTTGAATAGCCTTTCGAACCACATTTTAGCATCGCGTCCGGCCGTGTCAGATCACAGGAATCCGGGGCATTGAGGCGAAGACAGCGGGCCAGGCTGGCCTGTAGTCTCAGTTGGCCCGGAGCTCGTAGCTGTGAGTGATCTCGACCCCCGCCTTTTCCAGCATGATGGAGGCGGAGCAATACTTTTCCGCTGACAGGCTGACCGCCCGTTTCACCATGTTTTCCTTGAGGTTGTTGCCGGTGACCACAAAATGCAGGTGGATCTTGGTGAATACGGCCGGTACCGCATCGGCCCGCTCCGCTTCCAGCTCGGCTTGACAGGCGGTGACGTCCTGGCGACTCTTCTGCAGTATGCTCATTACATCAAAGGAGGAGCATCCGCCGAGGCCCATCAGCAGCATCTCCATGGGGCGTGGTCCCAGGTTCTCGCCGCCATGGTCCGGCGGACCGTCCATCTGGATTTCATGGCCGGTGCCACTGGTTGCCTTGAAGCCGGCATTACCGGTCCAGTCGATGGTTGCTTTCATGGAATCTATCCTTTGGTCTGAATCTGGCCCGAAATGCTAGCACAAAGCCACAAAAACCTGTGAAATGGTTCGCTATTGAGAAGTGCGTTATGGACGAGTTTGTGACTCCGGCTTACCATCATGAGTCGTAGTACTGTTTCGTCTATAAAAGCGACATACCAAATCGGATTTGGGCGGAGTACCCTCCACGGAGGTTCCCCCGTGCACAAAAAAAACAGTCGCAGGAGAGCGGCTTCATAAACGACAAACGTCCACGGACGGCGACACTTGAGGAGGCACGACACTTACCATGGCTACCATCGTCCGGCCTGTTGAGCAGAAAACCAAGCACCTGGACTATTTCCTGTCCCAGTGCCATCGCCGTCGCTATCCGGCCAAGAGCACCATTATCTACGCTGGTGACAAGAGCGACTCCCTCTTTTTCATCGTTAAAGGCTCTGTAACCGTCATCATAGAAGATGAAGACGGTCGCGAAATGATCATGGCCTACCTGAACTCCGGGGATTTCTTCGGGGAGATGGGGCTGTTCGACAATATGGATTCCCGCAGCGCCTGGGTGAAGGCCAAGACGGAATGCGAAGTGGCGGAAATCAGCTACACCAAGTTCCGGGAAATCGCCCAGCAGGATCCCCGTGTGCTTTACTTTATTGGCGAGCAGATGGCGACCCGGCTGCGTCAGACCACCCGCAAGGTGGGCGACCTGGCTTTCCTGGATGTCACAGGCCGGGTGGCGCGGACCCTGCTTGACCTCTGTAAGGAGCCCGACGCCATGACCCATCCTGACGGTATGCAGATCAAGATTACCCGTCAGGAAATTGGTCGTATTGTTGGCTGCTCCCGTGAGATGGTGGGAAGGGTACTCAAAACCCTGGAAGAGCAGGGCCTGGTTCAGGTCAAGGGCAAGACCATGGTGGTCTACGGCACCCGCTGACCGGGCTGACACATTCCCTGACTGGTTTCCGGTCAGGAATGCGCCAGCTTGCCAGGCGGACCGGACAATACGAGGATGGTATGAAACGCAGCCGGCTGGCATGGCTGGCGGCACTGCTGGGAGCAGTGCTGCTGACCGGATGTTCCCGTTATGATCTCTACGAGTGGCTGATCGCTGAGGAGCGTGAAGAGGCTGGTCTGCAACTGGCGGAAGCTACCCTGGGGGAACTCTCCGTAACCTATCTCAGCCGGCGCGGGCCATCTGACGCCAGGGCCCTGGTAATGGTCCATGGGTTCGCAGCCAACAAGGACAACTGGGTGCGCATGGCGGCCCACCTTCCCGATGACTACCACCTGGTGATCCCGGATTTGCCCGGCCACGGCGATAGCAGCGTCGCCGGCCCAGACGCATACACGGTCGAGGCCCAGGCCGCCACTCTTATCCGGCTGCTGGACCGCCTTGGCATTGAGCAGGTAGATATGGCTGGCAACTCAATGGGTGGCGGTATCACGGCCTATGTTGCCAGCCGCTACCCGGATCGTGTGCGGACCATAGCCCTGTTTGATCCTGCCGGCTCTACCCGCTATCCGTCCGAACTGGACGAAGCCCTGGCAGAGGGGCACAACCCGCTGGTGGTTCGTGAACCTGGTGATTTCGACAAGCTGATGGATTTCGTGATGGAGCAGCGACCGTTTGCGCCCTGGCCTATTACTTCGGTCATGGAGGAGCAGGCCATGGCTCGGCAATCCGTCAATGACCAGATTTTCGATGCCATCCTTTCATCCGGGGAGCAGCTGGACCTCTCCGGTATCCTGCCAGCCATTGAAGCGCCCACCCTGATCGTGTGGGGAAAGCGGGACCGGGTACTGGCGCCGGAAAACGCTGAGGTGTTTGCTGCAGGCATCGAGGACAGCACGGTGGTCCTGCTCGAAGGCGTGGGCCATGTGCCCATGCTGGAGGTGCCGGAGAAATCCGCACAGTTGTGGCATCGGTTCCTCCAGCGTCATCCCGAGCCCTGACTCACTTCCCGTGTGGCCATGCCAAAGTGGCGTTGCCGTATCAGCGGTGCTTCCGGTAGCAATTGGCAACGGGCTCCAGCAGGGAACCCTTCTGCTGGTGCCATTCTCGCAGTCCCGGCGGCAGCCGCCCGGGCCTTGGCCAGGGCACAGGGTACTGCGATGGCATGAACAGCGGTGCAAACAGGGCCCCGGCAGTCATATCCGCCCGGCTGAAACCTGGGCCTGCCAGGTACCGGCCCTCCTGGTAGACAGCATTGATCTCTTCCAGCAGGCTTTCGATCACGGTCTGCGCCCGGGCGGCAGTTTTCTCGTTGATGTTCATCAGCTCCCGCATGGTTTCATCCACGCGACTGAAGCCCAGCCGCAGCAGGTACTGGTTCCAGAACGCCGTTTTTGCCGTCAACAGTGGCGCCACTACCTTCGGGCGCTGCAGCAGGTGATGGTAGGCAAAGGTACGAACCGCCGGGCCGGCCTCTTCATCCAGCCGTTTCTCCCACGCCAGGGCCGAGGCCCGCTCATCAGGCGCTTCCGGAAGCAGGGCGTTATCCGCAAATGCGCTGTCGAGGTGGTCCAGTATCTCGACCGAACCCTGGATGGCCTTGCCACTGTCCACGAGTACGGGCACTGACGTGGCCTTTCCTCCGGTCAGCCCACGAATTACCTTGCCGTGCATGCCGGGTAACAGGTACTCCGGTTCATAGCCGATGCCCTTGAAGTCCAGTGCCCAACGGACCTTTTCCGAATAGTGGGAGATGG
The DNA here is from genome assembly GCF_900111555.1 of Marinobacter segnicrescens. Taxonomy (GTDB): domain Bacteria; phylum Pseudomonadota; class Gammaproteobacteria; order Pseudomonadales; family Oleiphilaceae; genus Marinobacter; species Marinobacter segnicrescens. Next base: position 34,179 of record NZ_FOHZ01000014.1, on the reverse strand, counting down.
CAAACTGGTAGAGCTTCAGAGGCATGTCCAGGTTACTCCTTGGTGACGTGGGCCTGACCGTGTCTGATCATAGCAGACTCTCCCCAGCCGAATGCCCCGGCGACCCTGAGGAATGCATCCGGTGGTGGGGCCGAGAGGGCAATAGGTGCCCCGGTTACCGGGTGGTTCAACCAAAGGTCACTGGCGTGCAGATAGAGACGGCTCTCGCCAAACGCTTCTGCAAACGCACGGTTATGGGGGCCCTTGCCGTAGCTGCTGTCGCCGATAATGGGGTGGCTGATGTGCTTGAGGTGGCGGCGTAGCTGGTGCCGACGGCCAGTGGCAGGGCGGCAGCGCACCAGGGCGTAGCGGCTGGTGGAATAGCGTTTGTCCGCAGCCCAGTCCGCGGTGGCATGGGCCAGGCGATGGTAAAGGGTCAGTGCCGGTTGTGGTTCGGCGTCAGTATTACGGCGGGAACCCATGTCATCCTTCACCGTCAGGGCATGACGGATAATGCCGCCCAGGGGCGGATGGCCACGAACGATCGCCAGGTATTCCTTGCGCACCCGGTGCTCCTGGAAGGCCATCGCCAGTTCACGGGCGCAGTCCCGGTCCAGGGCAAATACCAGCAATCCGGAAGTGGGGCGGTCCAGGCGGTGTGCCGGCCACACCCATTGTCCCAGCTGGTCCCGCAGGATCATCATGGCAGAGCGGGTTTCCCTGCGATCAATCTCGCTGGGGTGGACCAGCAGGTTGGCGGGTTTGTCCACAACGACCATGTGGTCATCCCGATAGATCAGTGGCAGGGTTTCCTGGGGCATGGGGACAGCGATTCTCAGAGTCATGGCGTGTGTCGCCATGATACCGCTTTCACTGCCTGCGACCTATCAATCCGTTTGCCGGCTGGCGCTGCTTTGGGTATGGTTCTGCTTTCTTTCTGACCACTGATTTCACCCCATCCGGAATAGCGCGATCATCATGAGCAAGACACGAGTACTGACGGGTATTACCACCACGGGCATCCCCCACCTGGGCAACTACGCCGGCGCCATTCGACCAGCTATCCGCGCCAGCGAAGAGGGACAGAGTGAGTCCTTCCTGTTCCTGGCGGACTACCACGCCCTGATCAAATGCCAGGAGCCGGCCCGGGTTCAGGAATCGGTACGCGCTATCGCCGCCACCTGGTTGGCCTGTGGCCTGGATCCGGAAAAAGTAACCTTCTACCGTCAGACCGATGTGCCGGAAATCACCGAACTTAACTGGGTACTAACCACCGTCACCGCGAAGGGACTGATGAACCGGGCCCATGCCTACAAGGCGGCGGTGCAGGAGAACGAGGAGAACGAGGGCGCTGATCCTGATCGCGGCATCACCATGGGGCTGTTCTGCTACCCGATTTTGATGGCGGCGGACATTCTTATGTTCAACGGCGAGAAAATCCCCGTGGGCCGTGACCAGACCCAGCATATCGAGATGGCCCGGGATATTGCTCAGCGCTTTAACTACCTGTTTGGTGAGACCTTTACACTGCCCGAGGCGGTCATTGAAGAGTCTTCCATGGTGTTGCCGGGCCTGGACGGTCGCAAGATGTCCAAGAGCTACAACAACACCATTCCGCTGTTCGAGGGTGAGAAAAAGCTGCGCAAGGCCATCAACAAGATCAAGACCAACCTGCTCGAACCCGGTGAACCCAAGGACCCGGATACCAGTGCGGTTTTCTCCATCTATTCCGCGTTCGCCAGCCAGGAGCAAACGGCCGCCATGCGCCAGGAGTTCGCCAACGGTATTGCCTGGGGTGAAGCCAAGAAACAGCTGTTCGAGCTGATCAATGACGAACTGGCGCCCATGCGGGAGACCTACAACACCCTGATGGACGACCCGGCCCAGCTGGATCGTATCCTGCAGCAGGGTGCAGAAAAGGCTCGCGACTATGCGACACCGCTGATGGCAGATGTGCGCCGCAAGGTGGGTATCGGGCCCATCGCGGGGTGAGATATTTGCCGGTGATTGGCCAGGGGCATGAGGGCACAGGTGTAAGTCCGTAGTCCCGGTGTCACAGAAGTGACTTGGTGGCCGGTCATGATAGGGGGTCTGTTCCAACCCGGGAGGCCCGCCGTGACTGAACTGAAGCAGCTGACCCGCCATCGGGCTGTCGCTGCGGAAAAACAACGGCGCAGCAATCACCAGCGGCGGGCCATTCGTACCTTCCTGCCGGAACTGGTCCAGCTGGAGCGTCTATTGGCGGAAGCCCCGGAGGACATCCAGAGCCAGGTACTGACCCGGATAGAGGTCCGGGACCTGGTGCTGCCGGTTTACCGCATCGATATTGGAAGCCTGGCCGAGGACGCACCGGTTGTTTTGCTGGTGGGCGGCGTACACGGACTGGAACGCATCGGCACGCAGGTCGTTATCGCCTGGCTGGCCAGCCTGCTGGCCCGCTTGCTCTGGGATGATCATCTCAGGGAACTGCTGGGCCGGGTGCGGATTGTCGCGCTGCCGATCCTCAACCCGGGAGGAATGTTCCTGAACCAGCGGGCGAACCCTGCCGGCGTGGACCTGATGCGCAATGCGCCGATCATTGCCCAGGGCGAGAGCACCTTCCTCCTTGGGGGGCAGCGGCTTTCGCCAAGGCTTCCCTGGTACACCGGCGAGCCTGAACAGGGTATGGAGCCGGAAAGTGAAGCCCTGAAATCGGTGATTGACGAGTTGCTCCCCGGCAGGCCATTCAGTCTGGCCCTCGATTGTCACTCCGGCTTCGGATGGCAGGACCAGATCTGGTTCCCCTATGCCTACCGCCGCCGCCCGATGCGCCGCATTGATTCGGTGATGGCCCTGAAGCTGCTCTGGGAGCAGGCCTACCCCAACCACCGCTATGTGTTCGAGCCCCAGTCGGCCCATTACCTGACCCACGGCGATCTCTGGGATTACTTCTACAAGCAGGTGAATCGCCAGGGCACCGGTACCTTCATTCCCCTGACCCTGGAAATGGGCTCCTGGCGCTGGTTGCGGAAACGTCCCCGGCAACTGTTCCAAATGGAGGGCTTCTTCAATCCGCTGGTGCCCCACCGCCATCAGCGGGTGCTTCGTAGCCACCTTTTGTTGATGGACTTCCTCGTTCATGCCGCAGTCAGCCACGGAAACTGGCTGCCAACAGGGGATCAGGCCCGGATGCTGCGGGAGGCAGCGTTGACCCACTGGTACCGGGAAGCCTGAGGCCATGCCCGCAGGAGGCAACACCTTGGACTGGATCCTGTTGCGGGGCCTGACCCGTGAGAAGGCGCATTGGGGTGACTTCCGGGAGCGGTTAGAGACGGCGTTTCCCCGGCATCGGTTCCACGTCATCGACCTGCCCGGCACCGGAGAGCATTTCCGCGAGGTGTCTCCTGCTACTATCGCCGATATTCGCCAGAAGGTGCAGGCGTGCGCTGCACCGATCGAGGGCCCCATCGGCCTGCTGGGGCTTTCCATGGGAGGGATGGTGGCCCTGGATTGGGCCCAGGCCGAACCGAAGCGAGTAGGCCAGCTGGTGCTGATCAATACCAGTACCGGCTTCAGTCCACCGTGGCAGCGTATGAGGCCCGGCGCCCTCGGTAAAGCGCTGGGGTTGATGGCCAGGCGAACTCCGACTGTGCGGGAGCGGGGTATACTCGCGTTGACCTCCAATCGGCCAGTGACACCGGAGGTTCATCATCGCTGGCTCCATATTCAGCAACGCCGGCCAGTGACCTTCCGTAACGCCGTCGCCCAGCTCCGGGCTGCCGTCAGCTACCGTCCCTGCTCTGCGGCGCCAGCGGCCCGAGCCCTCCTGCTTGCCAGTGCCGGCGACCGCATTGTGCATTGGCACTGCAGCCGTACCCTCGCCCGACGCTGGCAATGGCCCTTGATGGTCCACCCGGATGCGGGGCACGACCTGGTGCTGGATGATCCGCAGTGGATCATCCAGCAACTCATGGCGTTCATCGAGCAATGCCCGGGCTAGGGCTATACCTCGACTGTCGGGTCATCCTCCTCACAATCCAGCACCTGCCATTCCTTGTTCACCGTGTACTCCGATGGAGGGAACAGGGAGAGGGGGGACTGGCCTTCCGCTTCCGGATCATGGCTATACACCAGGCATTCGTCCACATAGAGCTCATAGGCCGGGAAACCGTCGTGGGTGCCGGTCAGGCGATAGTAGAGCTTGCCGTTATACTCCTTGAGCTGTAGCCAGAGATCGGCGTTGATGGCCGGCGCGCTGTCTACCAGCGGGTTGGGTGCGTCCACCCGCAGGTATACCTTGGCGGCCAGCGGCCCCTGGGACCAATGGCTCTCGGCGGTCTGGGCGTAGTCGTACGAGGCAACCGCATGCAGGTTGTCGTCGGTACGGCCCAGTGTTGCTGTGTCAGAAGGAGCCGCCCCGTCCTTGAGCCGCTTCCACCACCAGGGCTTGCCGGCCACGTTTTCGGTGTCACCCTGGCTGTAGGCCTTCGTCTCACCAAAGCTGAAACCACCGCCGGGGGCGCCGGGCGCTGCCTCCACCCTGGGCCAGGGGTGGCTTGTACCGAAGGTCAGACGCTGATGCACCTGGACCCGGTGGCTGCCCTGGTCGTAGGAGAAGCTGCGGTTGTCGCCGCCGTAGTCGTCGGTGAGCGGTACCTGAAGCGAAACGGCCTGTGAGGGGATAAAGCACCTCAGTTTGACGTCCACGGTGCGTGTGGTGGTACCCAGGGGCTCTGATTCGATCCCACCGGGGCTATAGCTGGCCAGCATGATGCCGCTCTGGTCGTCCACCTGGCCGTACAGGTAGCGGCCGAGGGACTGGCCCTGCTCGGGGGTGAACTGGCCCCGCTCCACGGCTCGCTGGATCGTTTGCAGGTGATCGCTGAGCTGGGCCGGCGAGCTTTGCCGCACCCGGTCGCTGGTCAGGCTCTGCAGGGCCGGGTTGTTGCTGGAGGTGGTTATCGGTGCTGTCAGTGTCTTGCCGCTGCCGCCGGAACCGCTGGAGGTCGGGGTAACGTTACCAGGCCCTGACGACTGGCCGGACTTTCCGGAAGAGCCGCTACCGGAGGGGATGGGCACACCGGTATAGGCAGAGACCAGCCCGCGTACCACATCACCGGCAATGGCGTCCATGGCGGCGCGGTGCTGGCGGGTGCTGGTGAAGGCTTCCTTGGTGGCGCTTTCGATAAACTGCAGCAGCTCCGCGCCCCGGGTCAGGTCCCGGAAGATGTCCGGGGTGCTCAGCACACTGAGTGCCGAGGACATGGCAGAAGGATCCGGAGCCGCCGGCGGGTTCTGGATGTTAACCATGGGAGCCGGGAAGTCCGTGGGCCGGGTGTCACTGCGACTGGCCCGGGATCCCGGAGAGACGCCGGTGATCTCGGGTGCGGTGATCTGGCAGGACTGATCCGGGTCGATAAACCGCTCCACGTCCCGTTTCTCGGTGGCATTGCAGCAGGACAGGAACACCTCGGCAAATACCCCGCGGGTAGGCACGCTGACCACGCGGCGGGAGACCAGGTGGTCGGGCATTTCCACCGGCACCAGCTTGTGGCCCTGGAGAAGCTCGAAGGCCACGTAGTTACCCAGCACGCCCACCGGCCGGTTCACGATGCGGTCCAGCAGCGAATCCCCTTCAAAGCGGAAGCGGTCAAACCGCATGGCCCGCCGGTCGGGATCCTCACTCATCCAGATGGCGCGGATGTAGCGCATGGGCTGGCTCTGGATATGGGCAATCAGTTCCTTGAGCGCGCAGTAATCCTGGTGCTCCCGGCCCCGGTAACGGCTGAAATCGGGCTCAGGTTCTTCAATGGCAATAAAGATCGAGGGGTTAGAGGTGTCCAGCCGGGCGTCAACGGCATCAACCCCCAGACGGAACCTCTGTGGGTGCGGCAGGAAGCGGGAACGGTCAGTGACCACCGATACCTGTACATCATCCAGCTGGTGCGCCTGGAGCTGCTCAAGCAGGTCGCCGAAGGCATCGCCGAAAAGGCCCGGCAGGTCCCGTGACATACCCTCCGCTGCCGCCACCGGGTCGAAGGTAATGGTCAGCCCGCGGATATCATCGTGGCGCACGGGCGAGGACTGGAAATATACCGGCTCGCGGCTGTTGCCAGAGGGGTAGAGTTGCACGGTCTGGCCGCTGTCGGTCTCAATGTAGAGTCGCAGGCCTGGCCGGTATGCCTTGCTCAGCCGGATTTCCCAGCGGGACAAGGTGGCGTAGGGCGTCTCGATGTCATAGACATCCCGGCAATGCAGCAGCCGTGACAGGGACTCGAAGGCCCGGCGATAGTTACCGGGGGCAAGGCGGCGGATCAGGCGCGAATGCCGGTCCAGGAAACGGGTGATGGGCCGTGATGGCGCTGCCACAAACTTGTCGAAGCTGGGGATGGTGTCGAAAAGGGCAGGGTCCACCTGGTAGGGCACCATCACCACCGGCTTTTCTTCCACCAGCTCGGTCTTGATGGCGTAGTGGGAAAGTACCTGGAAGTATTGCACCGTCATGGCATGGTTGCGGTTGTGGTTATGCACCGTGCGGGTCTGGATGCGTTCCGACTCCCGCTGGGTTGAGGTGGTCACTACCGTTGCCCGCTGTGATCGCAAGGCAGAGCTTCGCTGGGAGATACTGTCGGAAATATTCTGGATGGTGGAGGCCTGCAGGTTACGGCGTCCGGAAGCCGAGCTACTGGTAGAGCCCCCGCCGCCACCGATACTGAAGATGCCCAGGTCCAGGCTGGCGCCGCCACCGCCACTGGACGACGATCCACTCTGGTTTTCTTCCAGAACCGAGTCCACCAGCTCTTCAATGGACCGGTCCCGGTCCATGTCGTGGTCCAGCTGTTCGGATGCCGTGCGGGATTCCTGGCGGGTGTCCCGTTCCTGCCGGCTCCAGTCGATAAACGCCAGGTTCACGTGCTCACAGGGTGCCAGTGACAGGGAGTACAGTAGCTCGCCCAGCCCCCTGCCGATGGGGTACCAGCCCTGGCGGTACAGGCTAACTGTGCCCAGGATAAGGTTGCCGCCGGTAATGGCGTAGGTGGAGGCGGTGTCGTCGCCAAAGGGGACCGGCGCGCGGACGTCCTCCCGCTCTATCACGCGACTGGAGGCCATCAGGTGTGGCTCCTGCACCCGTATAAGCTGTCGGAAATAGTACTGCCGGGAGGCAAACTCGGTGCGGGGCCGGAGGCAGCAGTTGCCGTCGTTTTCCTCATGGTTCAGGCCAAAGGAATCCGGCGAGATTTCATAGTCTATGTCATCCGGGTCTTCGATGGTTCCCTCTGTCTCCACCTCGCCACTTTCGGGTAGCCGAAGTCGGTCCAGGATTTCCGGGCGTATCCGGATATCATGGGCAATGCCCAGATCCCGGTGGGTAGCAATGCTGTCCTTATCGATGACATGGCGGATGGGCTCACCGGCACCGTCGATTTCGATGGCAAGCTCACTCACGGACTCCACCGCGAGGCTGCGCAGGTCTACCGCTGCGTAGCCCTGCCGGTTGGTGGTGCCCCGTTTGAGTACCATGGGTTTGCCGCCGTCGGCGGGGGTGGCGGACACGCTAAAGGGTACAGCGGCAACGCCTTGAGAGGGCTTGGCCTCGTTATGGACGGTGAGACGAACTTTGCCGACCATGGTCTTGGTGATCAGCTTGTTGTTACGGATCACCTGGCCGGAACGGGGCCAGCCTTCAGCCAGCGGCGTCAGGAAGGTGCCTTCAGCGGGCTCTATCTCAAGGTCCGAGCTCTTGAACTGCGTAGCCTTGACCACCTTGCCGGTTTCGATCGGCTCCGGGTCAGGGCGGGGGGAGAGGCCCAAGGCATCGGCAACATCCGGCAGGGACTCTGCCTCGGCGATGATCTCCTGCAATTCGCCCTTGAGGCTGGCAAGGTGTTTACGAACCTCGGCACTGGATTCCCTGGGGAGAGTCTCTTTACCGGCGGTTTTTTCAAGCTTTGCAATGGTACCCTCAAACTGGTGGATACGATGCTTGAATTGCTTGATCAGTGACTGGGTGTTTTTGGTGTCCATCCGAACGCCCTCCATTTCTTGTATTGAAAAATGTCGTTGAATGCGACACCTGTCCTTTGGAAAGGACGGGACTGCAGCGCAGTCAGACTGGAGGCATACCCGGTGCCAGATTCACAAAACAGGTAGCGAATCAGGCATCCTCGGGCCATCCGTTGCCCGTGGTGTCTCCTGTCGGAGACAATGTCGTAAAACTGGTGGACATGGCGTCTGGGACGGCACTTAGCGCGGCCGGTGCCTTGACGGGTTCCCCGGAACAGGCCAACCTGTGGCAGATTCCTGACCCTGCGCTGGCGGAAGGGAAACCGGCCAGTCACAACGATTCATAACAACAGTCGAGGTGTACTCACCCATGAAGATTTTCGAGACGAAAACGGCCCCCAATCCCCGTCGTGTACGCATGTTCCTGGCTGAAAAGGGCCTGCTGGACAAGGTGGAATTTGTGGAACTGGACCTGCAGAAAGGGGAGAACCTGACCCCGGAATTCCAGGCCATGAATCCCATGAAGAAGGTGCCGGTGATGCAGCTGGATGACGGCAACTGCATTGCCGAAACCATGTCCATCTGCCTCTATTTCGAGGAGCAGTACCCGGACACCACGCCCCTGATGGGGACCACGCCGCTGGAGAAGGCGCAGCTGGACCAGTGGCAGCGGTGGCTGGACTACTACTTCTTCGTGCCTACCGGTATGTGTTTCCAGCACAGCACCGGCTACTTCAAGGACCGGATGAATCCGATTCCGGAGTGGGGCGAGGAGGCGGGCAAGCAGGCTGCCAGCTTTATGGACTTTCTGGACCGGCACCTGGAAGGGCGCAAGTTCATCTATGGTGACAGCATTACTGCCGCCGACATCACCGCCCTGTGCGTGCTGGATTTCGCGAAGGTGGTCAAGATCCGTATCAGCCCGGAGCAGAAGAACCTGCAGGCCTGGTACGACCACATGAAGGAACGTCCCTCTGCAAAGGTCTGATGGCATGACAAAGGATACTGGCCTGGCCTGTGCCCTCGATGCCATCGACCGGGCCAACTGCCAGGACCCGAACATGGAACCTGTGGACGGCCAGACGTTGCCCCGGGAATACGCCTACAGCCTGCACATGACCCGCTGGCTGTTCGCCCTGGAGGCACAGCCGTCCGAACGCATGCAGATCGCCTGCCGGGCCCAGCACATCGAACGCTGGACCAGGCCCCGGGCGGATTTTCCAGAAGGGCGCAAGGGGTATTACCAGTGGCGACAGGACTGTGGCCGCTTCCATGGCGAGCGGGCTGCGGACATCATGGCACAGTGCGGCTATGCAGAAGCGGAGTGCCAGCGGGTTGCCACTATCCTTACCAAGCGAGAGCTGCGGAATGACCCCGACACGCAGCTATTGGAGGACGTGGCCTGCATGGTGTTCCTGGAGCGCTATTTTGCGGACTTCTATGAGGATAACCCGGACTTCGACAAGGAGAAGTGGCTGCGAATCGTACGCCGCACCTGGGAGAAGATGACGCCCCGGGCCCGTGAGGCAGCGCTGCAGCTGGCCGGCGCCATGCCAGCCCACTTGCAGGCGGTTTTGAAGGAAGCGCTTGAGGGGGGCTGACAGCCCCTCGATCTGTCCGGAACAATCAGTCGAACAGTTCCCTCAGTTTTTCCCCGGGCTCAGGGGCCCGCATGAACGATTCACCCACCAGGAAACCGTAAATCTCCCGCTCTGTCATGGCGGTAACGTCCTCACGCGTGAGGATGCCGCTTTCGGTGATGGTCAGGCGGTCTGACGGAACGCGCTGGTGCAGGTCGAAGGTGGTGTCCAGTGACACCTCGAAGGTGTGCAGGTTGCGATTGTTGATGCCCACCAGGGGAGTGCTCAGGGTGAGGGCGTCGTCCATCTCCTCGCCATCATGAACCTCCACCAGCACATCCAGGCCGATGTCGTGGGCAATGCCCTCAAGTTCCTGCATCTGGTCTTTGGTCAGACAGGCCGCGATCAGCAGGATGCAATCGGCGCCGATGGCACGGCTTTCGTATACCTGGTAGGGCGCCACCATGAAGTCCTTGCGGATCACCGGCAGGCTGCAGGCGGCCCGGGCCGCTTTCAGGTAGTCCTCGTGACCCTGGAAGAAGTCATGGTCGGTGAGTATCGACAGGCAGGTAGCGCCGCCCTCCTCGTAGCTATGGGCAATGGCTGGCGGATCAAACGGGTCCCGCAGGACGCCCTTGCTGGGGGATGCCTTCTTGATCTCGGCGATCACGGCAGGCTTGCTTTGGCCTATCCGGTCGGCCATCGCCCGGGCAAAACCCCGTGCAGCTGGCTGATCGCCCGCCATGGCCCTGAGGTCGGCCAGGGAACTGGTGCGTTTGCGCTCGTCAATTTCTTCCCACTTGCGGTCCACGATCTTGCGGAGGATGGTGGGAGTCCGGTCGTTGTGTCGGTCAGTCATGGTGTCAGGCTGCTCAGTCAAAACAGTGTGAAAAGTCAGCCAGCTCGGACATCTTGCCGCCGGCCAGTCCGCTTCCCATGGCATCCAGTGCCATGTCCACACCCATCTTCGGGGTCGCCGCCAGTCCGGCGACATAGATGGCAGCGCCGGCATTGAGGGCGATCATGTCCCGGGCTTTCTCGGCCATTTCGTCATGGCCCAGGCCAAACGCTGCACGGATAAGCTGGAGCGAGTCGTCGGCGGTATCGACGGTGAGGCCGACCAGGGACTGGCTCTTTACGCCCAGCTCCTCCGGGGTAATGTCATACTCGGTAATTTCGCCATCCTTGAGCTCGGCCACGTGGGTGGATGTGGCAAGGCTGATTTCGTCGAGGCCATCCTTTGAGCAGACCACCATGATGTGTTCGCTGCCCAGTTTCTGGAGCACTTCCGCCATGGGGCGGCACAGGGCGGGGGTGAACACACCCAGCAGTTGGCGCTTGACGCCTGCGGGGTTGGTCATGGGACCAAGGATGTTGAAAATGGTCCGGCATCCCAGTTCCTTGCGGGGGCCGATAGCGTGTTTCATGGCGCCGTGGTGGCTGGGGGCGAACATGAAGCCGACACCGATCTGTTCCACGCAGCGGGCGACTTGTTCCGGGGTCATGTTGAGGTTGATGCCGGCCTTTTCGATGAGGTCGGCACTGCCGCTTTTGGACGATACGGCCCGGTTGCCATGCTTGGCGACGTAACCGCCAGCGGCGGCCACGACGAAGGCTGACGCGGACGAGACGTTGAACAGGTTGGCACCATCGCCGCCGGTGCCGACGATGTCGACCAGGGGGTCGGCGTTGATCTGGACGCCGGTGGCCAGTTCGCGCATGACTTCGGTGGCGCCGGTGATTTCGTCGATGGTTTCGCTCTTGATGCGCAGGCCCATCAGGAAGGCGCCGATCTGGGCGTCGGTGGCCTCACCGTTCATGACAATGCGCATGACCGCTTTCATTTCTTCCCGGCTCAGGTCCAGGTTGGAGGCGATTCGGTTCAGGGCTTCTTTCATGTCCATGGTCTGGTGGGCCTCGTTTTGGTTTTCTCTTTGAACTTGGGCTGCTTTGAGTTTGCGTACCTGGCCAGCCTACGCGGCTTTCATTCTTTTGGGACTGCCCGCTCAGTGCTATTGATGTGCTTGCTGACTTCGGTGCCGGGCCGGTGGGTGCAGGGGGCATTTTCTCCGCCGCAATTCAGGGGCCATCCATGGCGCCCGCCTTGCTCCGCGCCATCCATGGCGCTGCTGCGAAAATGCCCCCTGCACCCACCGGCCTGTGAGCAACTGTGATAACGCTACTTTTACTACTATTTACGGTCAGGGGGCTCGACCTGCGTACCTTTTTGCGGCTTGCACAGAGGACGGGGTGGGGGATTATTTTTCAGGACCGTCGGCAGCCATGGATGGCTGCCGTCGAGCCCCACATGGACGTGCTCGTGGGCGTGTCCAGAAAAATGATACCGCTCCCCGGCCGGTATCCGAACCATGGCTCTCAGCCAAAAGACTTGATCCTAAGACCGCAAAAAGTTCCGTAAAAGCTCATGCCCCTCCTCAGTCATAATCGACTCAGGGTGGAACTGCACTCCCTCAATGGGCAGCGTCTTGTGCCGGATCCCCATGATCTCCTCAATGGAACCATCCTCATTGCGGGTCCAGGCGGTCACCTCCAGGCAGTCTGGCAGGGTTTCTTTCTCGATGACCAGGCTGTGATACCGCGTTGCCTGTAACGGATTACTCAATCCGCGAAACACACCGATGTCAGAGTGGTAAACCGGCGACACCTTACCGTGCATCACCTGGCCGGCGCGCACAATATTCCCGCCATAGACCTGCCCGATGGCCTGGTGCCCAAGGCAGATGCCCAGAATCGGCAGTTTGCCCGCAAATTGGCGGATCGCCGCCATGGAAATACCGGCTTCGTTGGGCGTACAGGGGCCAGGTGAAATCACCAGGCGCTCCGGGTTGAGGACCTCGATTTCCTCCACCGTAATCTCGTCATTGCGGTGAACCTGGACGTCCGCTCCCAACTCTGCCAGATACTGCACCACGTTGTAGGTAAAGGAGTCGTAGTTATCGATCATCAGCAGCATGATTGTCTCCCCCGCCTCAGTGGTCGTAGTCGTTGTAGGTCATGGCAACGGCCCGGAAAATCGCGCGGCCCTTGTTCATGGTTTCTTTCCACTCCAGGCGGGGAACCGAGTCTGCCACGATTCCGGCGCCAGCCTGGATATGCAGGGTCTTGTCCCGGATCACCGCGGTGCGGATGGCGATCGCGGTATCCATGTTGCCATTGAACGACAGGTAACCGACGGCACCGCCGTACACGCCCCGTTTGACCGGCTCCAGCTCATCGATAATCTCCATGGCCCGGATCTTGGGGGCGCCGCTGAGGGTGCCGGCGGGCAGGGTGGCCCGCAGTACGTCCAGGCAGGAGGTGTCCTTCTTCAGGCGCCCGGTGACGTTGGAGACGATGTGCATCACGTGGGAGTAGCGCTCGACAATCATCTTGTCGGTCAGCTTCACTGTGCCCGTTTCGGAGACGCGGCCGGCGTCATTGCGGCCCAGGTCGATGAGCATGAGGTGCTCGGCGATCTCTTTCGGGTCTGCCAGCAGTTCCTTCTCCAGTGCCCTGTCTTCGGCGTCGGTGGCACCTCGCTTGCGGGTGCCGGCGATGGGTCGCACGGTCACTTCATCGTCTTCCACCCGGGCCAGGATTTCCGGGGATGAACCCACGATGTGGAAGTCATCCAGGTCGAGGAAGTACATGTAGGGCGACGGATTGAGCACCCGCAGCGACCGGTACAGGTTCAGGGGTGGCGCCTCGAAGGGGATGGTCATGCGCTGGGAAATCACCGTCTGCATGACGTCGCCGTCCAGTACGTAGCCCTTGATGCGATCTACCGCTTCCTCGAACCGGTCCTGGGTGAAGCCGGAAATGAAGTCGCTCTCGTCCACCGTCTTGCCCCGCAGGTGCTCCGGCGTGCGCGGGGCATTGGCGGTCTGACGGTGCAGGCGGGCTTCCAGTTCGTCGATCCGGGCCAGGGCCTGGTCATAGGCGCCGGGGTCCGCCGGGTTTACGTGGACAATGAGGTGTAGCTTGCCGCGGAGGTTGTCAAACACCACGATTTCATCGGACACCATCAACAGGATATCCGGCGTGCCGATCTTGTCCGGCGGGCAGGTGTTGCGCAGGCGCTTTTCGATATAGCGCACGGTATCGTAACCGAAATAGCCCACCAGGCCCCCGTTGAAGCGGGGCAGGTCGTCCAGGTCCGGGGCGTTGAAGCGTGCCTGGTACTCTTCCACGAAGGTGAGAGGGTCCTCCCGCTCGTCTTCCTCGATCACCTGACCGTCGCGGGTGACGGAGATTTTATCTCCGTGCACTTTAAGCACCTCCCGGCAGGGCAGTCCGATGATGGAGTAACGACCCCATTTCTCCCCCCCCTGAACCGACTCAAACAGGTAGGAGTAGGGCCCACTGGCCAGCTTGAGATAGGTGCTCAGGGGGGTGTCCAGGTCTGCGAGTACTTCGCGGTAGACAGGAATACGGTTGAATCCGGCGTCGGCCAGCCGGTCGAACTGTTCGGGTGTCATGGTATTGTCCTGAAATCTGATCTGCGGTTGCCGTCCGGCGTGTGCGGGCGGCAGCGTTATTATTGTGGCGCACAGGTCGCTTGCGTCGCCTGGCCTGTCAGCCGGTACGCCATCGCCACCATCGTGTTGCGCGAGTGGTCAGTACACCGCGCGATGCAGTCAGATTCAGTCCCTGCACGGCAGGAATCCCCCGAAAGAAGAGTTGGGTGTTGTCAAACCTCTGAGAGGTTACAAAAGCTCCGCCAGCGAATCAACAACTACCTCGGCGCCGAGTTCATCCACCGGCGGCCCATAGTTGTAGCCATAGCGGACCAGAACGGCAGGAAGGCCAGCGTTGCGGGCGGCTTCGGCGTCGGCGCGGGAGTCCCCGATCATCACCGTCGTGCCGGGGGTGCCGCCAAGGGTGCGCATGGCCAGTAGCAGCGGCTCGGCATCGGGTTTTTTTACTGGCAGGGTGTCGCCGCCAATGATCATCTCGAACCAGTGTTCCAGACCCATCCGTTCCAGCAGGGGGCGCACGAACCGTTCCGGCTTGTTGGTGATCACTGCCATTCGGCAGTCCATTTCCTGCAGCCGTTGCAGGCAGGTTTCGACGCCGTCGAATACCGTTGAGCAACTGCCGTTGAGGGTATCGTAGGACTGATAGAACTGCTCACTGGCATCCCGGAACAGGGCGTCGTCAACAGGTTCGGCGTTTTCCCAGTCTGCCCGCCCTGTCAGCGCGCGGCGCACCAGTATCTGGGCTCCGTTACCTACCCACTGGCGCACCTTTTCCTGGCCGGCCGGCGGCTTGCCCAGGGCGGTCAGCATGTCGTCAATAGCCGCGGCCAGGTCCGGTGCGCTGTCTACCAGGGTGCCATCCAGGTCGAACAGGGCCACGCCGGGCCAAAGGGAAGTGAAGCGTCGTCTGGGTTCCACGGTAATCGTTATCCCGCTTTCTCGATCTCGGCGCGCATGGCGTCAATGGTGGCCTTGTAATCGTCGGTGTTGAAGATGGCCGAGCCGGCTACGAAGGTGTCGGCGCCGGCCTGGGCAATTTCGCCGATATTATCGGCGTTTACGCCACCGTCGATTTCCAGGCGGATCTCGCGACCACTGTCGTCAATGCGCTTGCGGGCCTCCCGCAGCTTGTCGAGGGTGCCGGGAATGAACTTCTGGCCCCCGAAGCCCGGGTTGACGGACATCAGCAGCACCATGTCCACCTTGTCCATCACATAGTCCAGGTAACTCAGGGGCGTGGCCGGGTTGAACACCAGGCCGGCCTTGCAGCCGCCGTCACGAATCAGTTGCAGGGACCGGTCAATGTGGTTGCTGGCTTCCGGGTGGAAGGTGATATAGCTGGCGCCGGCATCGATAAACATGCGGATCAGGTGGTCCACCGGGGAAACCATCAGGTGAACATCGATGGGAGCGGTTACGCCGTGCTTGCGCAGGGCCTCACAGACCATGGGGCCAATGGTGAGGTTGGGCACGTAGTGATTGTCCATCACATCAAAGTGAACAACGTCGGCACCGGCGGCCAGTACGTTGTCGACTTCCTCTCCAAGGCGGGCGAAGTCAGCGGACAGAATGGACGGTGCAATCAGAGCGGGCTGTTTCATGATGGTCTCGTCAAACGGCTGTATCGGACGTGGAAGAGCTGCCGGTCTCCCTATGGTAAAATTTCCTGACACTCTGGCGTCTGCCCGGCGGGCACTGGGGAGTCCGGTTGAAATCGGGCTTTATTCTAACAGCTCTGAACGGGGAATGTCCGTGGCCTCTGCCGAAATGCATTATCTCAGTACGGCCCGCTGGCTTTCTGTCCTGCTGGTGACTGCCTTGTCTCTGCTTACCCCTGTTTCCGCCCAGGAAGGGGTGCCAGCCGACGGCGCTGTGCAGGGTGGTGGTAGTGATAAAGATGGCTCCGAGGGGGAGGCTTCCGCTGACCCGGTAGAGCGTTTTTTTATTCGTTCCACCGGCGACTCAGGCATGCTTGCCCAGCTCTATCCCCACCTTGCGGTCTGGCTCGAACCGGAGGGTGCTCCCCGGGTGCTGGCCCTTGTTGAGCGGGAGGCAACCAGCGATCCGAAAGGCGCCGTGGTGGTCCTGGCCGATGAGGGACAGACGGCCAATGAGCCTTTGCTGGAAGGTATACGAAGGCGCCTCACCAAGGCAGGCTGGGCCACCATGACCCTGGGCAATGACCAGGTAGGCCCGTCCCTGCAGCTGGCCCGGCAACGCATGGCTGGCGTGGATGCGGCTGCAGCGGGGGACAGTTCCGGCCAGGATGAACCAGTCATGATCGACGTGAATGACCAGGCCGCCGAGGATCTGCTGCAGGCTCACCGCGAAGAGATGAATGCCCGGCTGGCTTCTGCGGTAGCCTGGTTTCTGGAGAGGGACTATTCACAGGTCATACTGGTAGGTACCGGGCGGGGTGCCGTGGTAGTGAATGAATACCTGCCAGCGGCGCCGGAAAAGGTGACCAGGGTCGCCTGGATTGCGCCGGAATTCGAGGGCCTGGCCCCTGGCGAGCTGGCCGCCAGCCTCGGCGGGCTTCCGGTCGAGTTTCTGGACCTGTATCCGTCCCGGTCATCGGGTGGTGCTGAGCGCGGGGCGGCTTTCCGGCGGGCCGGGATAACCGGTTACAAGGCTTTGGGCATTCCCCTGACAGGTGGGCCCAGGGCCCTGCACAGCAGGGCCATTGCCAGCCGCCTGGCCGGGTGGGCTTCCGGAGACTGATTTGTCAGCTGCGCCGAGACCCTGGCCGTGAGCCGGACGAAATTCAGTATCTGTGCGTTATGTTCTGTGACAGATGGAATACCGCTTCAGCGGGTCAGGCGCTCCCGCCGTTTGACCACCTCCCAGGCCTGTTGCAGGCGTAGCAGTTGATCCCGGGCGTGGGCTTTTTCTGCCGCGGAAAGGTTGTCGCCGAGTTTGTCCGGGTGGTAGCGGGATACTTCCTGCCGGTACCGGCGCTTGATGTGCGTGAAACTGGCCCCGGGCTGAACACCCAGGATGTGCCAGGCATCCTGGAGGGTTTCTGGTTTCGGGGCCGGCGCGCTGATCCAGACCTCCTGTCGGTAAAGCCGGAAAACGCGATCCATGGCCGCCAGCGGTAAGCCCAGATGGTAGAACGCGTCTTCGCAGCGGTAGCGGCGTGGTTTTTCCGGTGCGCCGAAAAGCCCGGCGCTGTGGCACAGGCACAGGCCGATCAACAGGCTGGTGCGTTGCGGCCAGGGGCCCTGCAGTCGAAAGCCGGTCAGCTTCAGCGCGGAAAGCTGGGCGCTGTCGCGGCCATGGTGGAAACGCCGGATAGCCTTGCGCCGCTGTCGCGGTGACAGGCCGAGCCCGGTCATCAGGTGTTCTGCAAAGCGAATGTCGTTTTCGGTTACGCGTCCGTCAGCCTTCGCCAGGTAGCCGAGGCAATAGAACAGCGCATTGCGTGCGCCGAGCCCGATGCGATAGCGACTGATCAGCTCGCTGGGACGGTGACGACAGGCGATAAAGTCGGACAGCAGCTCCTCCAGCAGGGCCTGGGTGCGTGGGTGCAGGTGTTGAGAGTCGCGTCCGCTCATGGTGCGTTCATGCCTGCCGGGGCGGTGTCAGCAGTTGATCGAGTTCTGCCAGGCGTTCGGGTGTGCCAATATCCATCCAGTTTCCGCGGTGGTGCAGGCCGTAGACCTCGCCCTCTGCCATGGCTTCGCGGAGAACCGGCGCCAGTTTGCGGGTGCCCGGGGCCAGGCCCTCGAACAGGGAGGTGTGCAGAAGGCTGATGCCTGTGAAGGTCAGGCGATCATTACCGGTGGCCTGCACCTGGCCACCAGCATCCAGGGAAAAGTCGCCTTCCGGATGGTGGCGGGGGTTGTCGGTCAGAACCAGCAGGGCGCGGCCCTGCTCCGGCGGAACCAGCAAACCCAGGTCCAGGTCGTGCCAGATGTCCCCGTTAATGACGGCAAACCAGCCCCCGTCCGGGGCCAGCAAAGGCAGGGCCTGTATGATGCCGCCCGCGGTCTCCAGGGGTTCGCCTTCCGGTGACCATGTTATGGCGACACCGTATTCTTCGCCATCACCGAGAGCCTGCTCCAGTCGTTCGCCGAGCCAGGCGTGGTTGATGACGAGTTCCCGGAAGCCCGCCGCCCTCAATTTGCGGATATGGTGAACAATCAATGGCTCGCCCCCTGCCATGAGCAGAGGCTTGGGCGTATGCAGTGTCAGGGGACGCATGCGTTCCCCCTTGCCAGCCGCCAGGATCATCGCCTTCACGGGCGCGGGCCTCCGCTCAGGCTATCCGGCGAGGTGCCGAGTTTGTGGTGAACGGCTGGTACCACGTCGTCCGTCAGCCATTGATGGAAGTGGCGCAAGGCCGGCAGTGGCCGGCTGGCCTCTACCAGGTAATTGACGGTACGGGGAATATCAGCGAGGTAACCGCTCTTGCCATCCCGCAGGTAGAGTCGTGCAAAGATGCCTGAAGCCTTCAGGTGCCGCTGCATGCCCATCAGTTCAAACCACTGATGGAAGGTGTCACTGTCGGCCTTGTGGAGGCCGGCTTCCTTGCCAAGGATTCGGAAGTCTTCCAGCCAGGTGTTGCGTCGTGCCGCCGGCCATTCGATGTAGCAATCCTTGAGCAGGGAAACAATGTCGTAGGTGATGGGGCCCTCCACTGCATCCTGGAAGTCGATGACGCCAGGTACCGGGCTGTCCGGACGCACCAGAAGGTTGCGGGAGTGGTAGTCCCGGTGCACCGTCACCCGGGGCTGGGCGAGGGCGCTTTCCTTCAGGAAGGCAAAGGTGGTTTCCAGCATGCAGCGTTCGCCATCGGCCAGCTCCATTTGCAGCAGGCCTTCCAGCAGCCAGTCCGGGAACAGGCTCATCTCCCGGTCCAGCAGGGCTTCATCGTAAGGTGGCAGGGTGTAGTCGCCGCCAGGTGGCACCCGCTGTATGCGGATCAGCTCCGCCATGGCCTCGCTGTACAGTTCGTCCGCAGTGACACCATTAAGCCGGCCAAGCATCAGCCGGTCGCCAAAGTCTTCCAGCAGCAGGAAGCCCAGCTCAAGGTCGTCCGCGAACACCTCCGGAACCGAGATGCCGTGCTGGCGCCAGTGACGGGCGAGGGCAACGAACGGTTGGCAGTTTTCATGTTCCGGGGGGGCATCCATAACGATCGCAGTTATCGCCTTGCCAGTGCCGGACTTGCCGTTGGCGCGGAAATAGCGACGGAAACTGGCATCGCCACTCACCGGCGTCAGGTGGGCGCGTTCGAAGCCCGGGTGCTGGTGGACCCAGGTGGTGAGTTTTTCCAGGCGCGTATCCATGTTTTCAGGGCCTTCTGGTCAGGTTGAACGGTGTCCGGCCGGGCAGGTGTGGACCACCGAGGTACACCCGCGCCCGTGCAAGCCAGAGTATACCTTTGCAATAAGACTATGGAACCATCGCCCCGGCGCGTTAACAAGCCTCTCTGAGGCGTGTAAACTAGCCACCATTTGCCGGGCATGCTGCCTGGCCACGCCGATCATCAACAGGATCCCGATCCGGTGCCACAATATCAAAACGCCAGGGCCACTGGCTCGACACAGCCCTTTGTTGCGGCACGATGCATGCCGTTGACCGCCTTGCTGGCCGGTTTGGGCCTGCTGTCCCTCGCCATGCCGGTGTCGGCCCAGCAGCCCAGTGCCGCTGCAATGGACTGGCGCCCCCGGGCGGAACTGCCCCCGGAAGTTCGTGACCGGTTGCCCCGGTTCTGTGAGGGCGGTTACCTGCAACCGCCGGTTGCCTCGGTGGAAGGCTCGCCGGAGGCCGGTGCGCCGGTAAATGCCAGCGCCCTGTCAGCCCGCTATGAGATGGATACCCGGCTGCTGCTCCAGGGCGATGTGCAGCTTAGTCAGTCCGGTATGGCCATGACCGGGCACGAAGCGGTGTATGACCAGGTGACAGGGCAGGTGGATATCGCCGGCCCCATGACCACTCGCAGTTCGGGCATGCTATTGACCGGGCAACAGGCCCGTTACGATGTGAACTCGGGCTTTTTCACCATTGAGGACGCCACCTTCCTGTTCCACCAATCGGAAATGCGAGGCCAGGCTTCGCAGATTCGTCGGCCGGAAAACCAGATCATCGAAATTGGCCAGGGCTATCTGACCACCTGCGCCCCGGATCGCAATGACTGGTCCCTGGTGGCTTCGGATATCCGCCTGAACCAGGCTGAGGGCTTTGGGACCGCCAGCAATATCAGGCTGCAGGTCAAGGATGTGCCGGTGTTCTACTGGCCCTGGGCGAGTTTTCCCATCGATGACCGCCGCAAGACTGGCTTCCTGTATCCGACTTTCGGTACCTCCAACGCCGGTAGCGGGCTCTTTCTTTCCACACCGTACTACCTGAACCTGGCGCCCCATTACGACACTACGCTCACTCCCCAGTACATCCATGGACGGGGCCTGTTCAATGAAGTGGAGGGTCGTTATCTGAGTGAGCTTGGCGAGTCCGTTCTCAGGGTGGGCTTTATCGATGATGATTCCGAGTATGAAAAGGAGTTCCCCGGGGAATCCGGCAAGCGTTGGGGGCTCGATATCGAATCGCGGGCCAGTTTCGGCGGCGGCTGGACCGGCAACGTGGATTATGCAGCGGTATCCGACAACGATTATCTCAGTGACCTGAACCAGACCCTGGATATTGGTAGTGCTACCCACCTGCTCCGTCGTGGAGGTATCCGTTACCAGGACGAGTGGCAGTTTTTCGAGGCTTACCTGTCCGGTTATCAAACCATTGCCGATGATATCGCTGACAGGAGCAAGCCCTATGATCAGTTGCCGGAAATTATCTACGGGGCGGTTGCGCCTGTCGGGCCCTTTGAACTTGGAATTGACAGTCAGTACAGCTGGTTTGACCGGGACAACGCTGACCTGACCGGACTGGACAAGGCCGTCGGGCAACGGACCCGGGCCGTGCCGGAGGTGGCGTTGCCGCTAAGGTCAATCTGGGGCTATATTCGGCCTTCCGTCAGTGTCGACCAGACCTGGTATGAGCTGGATGACTATGAGTTGGGTGACGGGTCCTTCGATCGTACCGTACCCGTTGCTGAGTGGGACAGTGGTATCTACCTGGACCGCGAGACCAGCCTGTTTGGCCGGAACTATAATCAGTCACTGGAGCCGCGCCTCTACCACGCCTGGTCAGACCCTGAAGAGGACCAGAACTACATACCCAACTTTGATGCCGGCCTGCGCTCCTTCCGCTTCGATAACCTGTTCCAGCCGAACCGGTTCGTTGGCGGTGACCGCATCGGAGATGCCAACCAGACCGTGGTTGCGCTGACCAGCCGCTTCAACGATATGGTAACCGGGGTAGAAACTGCCCGTTTCAGTGTCGGACAGGTGTATTACCATGATGACCGGGAGGTGACGCTGTTCGGGCGCGGCGCGGAAACCCGAAGCGAATCCCCCTACGCGGGTGAGGCAGTCCTCCGTCCGCTTGATACCCTGGATATCCGGGTGTCCGGGTTGTGGGACCCGCGGGAGAACCATACCCAGGAAGGCCGCAGTGTACTGGCATACCATTCACCGGACTATCGCTACCTGGTCAGCGCAGGGCATACCTATTCCCGGGGAGACAATCCCGATAACCGTTTTGAGCAAATGGACGTGGGCGCAATTTTCCCGGTGACCGACAACATCAGCCTGATTGGCCGGTGGGTCTATGATTCACAGCTGGATCAGACCGTAGGTACACTGGCAGGCTTTGAATACAACAGCTGTTGCTGGAGCTTTCAGCTGATCAATCAGACATACCTGACTGGCGATACACTGGAAGACGAAGGAGAAATGGACAACCGCATCGTATTCCAGATACAGCTCAAGGGGCTGGGCGGCTCCGGGGGAACCAGCAGTACCCTGTCCGATGTCTTCCTTGGTTACAACGAGCGGGAACGCCGGCGTTTCGGCACACAGAACATCAATCCATGAACGAGGTACATATGCAGGCAAACCGTGGCCTGACAGGATTCAAGACATGGCTGGTGGCGGCAATGCTGCTGTTGGCGACCACTGCCCAGGCTGAAAGGCAACTGCTGGACCGGGTCATCGCGATTGTTGATGACGGGGTTATCCTCCAGTCCGAGCTGGATGCCCGGGTCAATACCATTCGCTCCAGGCTTCAGGCCCAGGGCACGGGGCTGCCCCCGCGCCAGGTGCTGGAGGAGCGGGTGCTGGACCAGTTGATTACCGAGAACATCCAGCTGCAGATGGCCGACAACATGGGCATGCGGGTCAGCGACAACGAACTGAACGAAACGATCAACCGCATCGCCCAGAGCAACAACATGACGGTGCAGGAGTTCGAGGACCAGCTTGCGGCCGAAGGCGTTACCTACCAGGAAGCCCGTGAGCAGATCCGTCGGGAAATGCTGGTCAGCCGGGTTCAGCAACGCCGGGTCGACAGCCGGGTCCGGGTAACAGACCGTGAGGTGGACAACCTGTTGCAGCAGGCCGGTGGCCAGGCTGACACCACCACGGAATACCTGCTGGCTCATATCCTGGTATCGGTGAACAATTTCTCCGATGACCAGGAAGTGGCCCGTGCCCGTGAGAAAGCCGAGCGGCTGCGGGGAGAAATTGCCAATGGCCGTGATTTTCAGTCCGCCGCGGTGGCCGAATCCGATGCCAGTAATGCCCTGGAGGGCGGGGTGATGGGTTGGCGCAGCCGTTCGGACCTGCCCACCCTGGTGACGGACGTGGTTCCGGACCTGCCAGTAAATCAGCCCTCCGAGGTGCTGCAGAGTGGCAGTGGTTTCCACATCGTGCAGGTGCTGGATCGCCGCGGTGGCGAGGCTCGTAATGTGATCGAGCAGGCCAGGGTCCGCCACATCCTGGTTCGGCCCACTGAGGTGGTATCGGATGCCAGGGCTGAACAGCAGATTAACGAGCTCTACCAGCAACTTCAAAACGGTGCGGATTTTGCGGCGCTCGCCAGGGAGTTCTCCGACGACCCGGGGTCCGGTTCTGACGGGGGCAACCTGGGCTGGGTCAGCCCTGGCCAGATGGTGCCAGCTTTCGAAGAGACGATGTTGAACGCGCCGGTGGGTGAGTTAACCCGCCCGTTCCGCTCCCGGTTCGGCTGGCATATCCTGGAAGTGCAGGAGCGCCGTCGCCAGGACATCAGCGACCAGGTACGCCGGTCTGAGGCACAGCAAGCGCTGTATCGTCGCAAGTACGAGACAGAGCTGCAGAACTGGCTGCGGGAAATCCGCGACGAGGCCTATGTGGAGATCAAGAACTCATGACCGCACCGGTCACCCTGGCACTGACAGCGGGTGAGCCTGGCGGAATCGGCCCTGAGCTTTGCCTGCAGCTGGCCACTGAACCCCGCTCGCAGCAGGTGGTTGTGGTGGCCAGCATGGCGCTGCTGGAAGACCGGAAAGCCTTGCTGGGTCTCGACGTAACCTTGCATGCCTGGCAGCCGGAGGCCCGGGTACAGACCGTGGCAGGCCAGCTGTCGGTACTGGATGTGGCTGGCATTGCGGATACCACCGCAGGCAGGCTGGATCGGGGTAACAGCCAGTATGTCCTGGACACCCTGACCATTGCCGCCCGGGGCTGCCTGGATGGCACCTTTGATGGCATGGTAACGGCCCCGGTTCACAAGGGTGTGATCAACGAGGCCGGTATTGCCTTCAGCGGCCATACCGAGTTCCTGCAGGAACTCTGCGGTGTGGAGAGGGTCGTCATGATGCTGGCCACGGAAGAGCTGCGGGTTGCCCTGGTAACGACGCACCTGCCCCTGAAGGATGTACCGGCGGCGATTACCGCAGGGCGTATCACCCAGGTGGCGCGCATCCTGAACCAGGACCTGAAAACCTTTTTTGGTATTGCCCGGCCGCGCATCCTGGTTGCGGGCCTCAATCCCCATGCCGGGGAGGGTGGTCACCTCGGCCGGGAGGAGATTGAGGTCATCGAGCCAACCCTGGACAGCCTGCGCCGTGAAGGTATGGACCTGACCGGGCCGTTACCGGCCGATACCCTGTTCACGCCCCACTGGCTGGATGATGCCGACGCGGTGCTGGCCATGTACCATGACCAGGGCCTGCCGGTACTGAAGTTCCAGGGCTTTGGCCGGGCGGTGAATATCACCCTCGGGCTGCCTATCGTGCGAACATCGGTGGACCATGGCACAGCGCTGGACCTGGCGGGCACCGGCAAGGCCGACGCAGGTAGCCTGCATACGGCGATCCGGGTGGGCGAACAGATGGCCCGTTATCGTCGTGAGCACCAGTCAGCCAGAGGAGCGGGTCAGTGAGTAACAAAGCCGGCCACCAGGCCCGTAAGCGTTTCGGGCAGAATTTCCTTCATGATCCAGGTGTGATCGAGCGCATTGTCCGGTCGATAAACCCGAAGCCGGATGACCAGATGGTAGAAATAGGGCCGGGGCTGGGGGCGTTGACAGAGGAGCTGCTGGCGGTCAATCCACGGCTTCAGGTTGTGGAGCTGGACCGGGACCTTATTCCGGTGCTGCGTACCAAGTTCTTCAACTATCCTGATTTCCGTATCCATGAGGCAGATGCCCTCAAGTTTGATTTCAGCGAACTGGCGCAGGACGGGCCTCTGCGCATTGTGGGCAACCTGCCCTATAACATCTCCACACCGCTGATCTTCCATCTGCTGGAGCAGTCGGGCGTGGTGAAAGACATGCACTTCATGCTGCAGAAGGAAGTGGTGCAGCGCCTTGCCGCTGGTCCGGGTGATAATCACTACGGGCGTCTCGGCATAATGGCCCAGTATTTCTGCAAGGTTCAGCCACTGTTTGAGGTAGGCCCCGGAGCATTCCGGCCGGCACCGAAAGTGGACTCGGCCATTGTGCGCCTGGTTCCCCATGAACAGTTGCCGCATCCGGCCCGGGACCTGGCCACCCTGCAGATGGTGGTGCGTACCGCATTCAACGCCCGGCGCAAGACCCTGCGCAAATCGCTGGGTAACCTTGTCAGTGTCGAGGAATTGCAGGCGCTTGGCATTAATGATGGGCTGCGACCCGAGAACCTGAGCCTGGCCGAGTTCGTCGCTATTGCTGACTTCCTGGTGGAGAATCGGCCACAGGCCGACACCGTGCATGAGGCAGACCATGACTGACTACGCCATTGGTGACATCCAGGGATGTTATGAACGGCTGCTGGACGTACTGGACAAGGTGGATTTCTCGCCCTCCAGGGACCGGCTCTGGGTGGCAGGGGATATCATCAATCGGGGCCCTTCATCCCTGGAAAGCCTGCGCTACATCCGTAACCTCGGCAGTTCCGCCGTGGTGGTACTCGGCAACCATGACCTGCACCTGCTGGCCGTGGCCCTGGGGGGCCACAACGTAAAGAAGAAGGACACCCTGCACGATATCCTCGACGCGCCTGACCACGACGACCTGCTCGGCTGGCTATTGCAGCAGAATATCTGCGTTCACGACAGCCAGCGAAATTTCATCATGGCCCATGCCGGGCTGCCCCATATCTGGAGCGTCGAACAGGGTGTTGCCCTGGCCCGGGAGCTGGAAGCTGTCCTGCGCGGACCGGATGTCGAGGACTACTTCCGTGAAATGTACGGTAACTATCCAGAGCGCTGGCAGGATGACCTGCAGGGCATGGATCGCTGGCGCATGATTACCAACTATTTTACCCGTATGCGGTTTATTGCCGAGGATGGCACCCTTGAACTGGCCACCAAGGAGTCGGCCGGCAATTCCCCGGCGGGTTACGCCCCCTGGTTCAGTTACCCGCGCCCTGACGATGTCCGTGTCATTTTCGGCCACTGGGCGGCCCTGGAGGGGGAAACCGGCAGTGATCGATACATCGGCCTGGACACCGGCTGTGTCTGGGGCGGCAAGCTGACCGTTATGAACCTGGATACCGGCGAGAGGATTCATTGTGACTGCTGACAACGGCCGGTTTCCCGCCCCTGTCCAGCGAACGTGGCTGGCAGCAGGCGCACTGCTGGCCCTGCTCGCGGTGATGGCCGGTGCCTTTGGGGCCCATGGCCTGCGGGGTATGGTGAGTGAGCGGGGCCTTGAAGTCTTCCAAACCGCCGTCACCTATCAGATGTACCATGCTATTGCATTGGTGCTGGTGGCGCTGCTCTCGGTGGCCGGACTGTCCCGTCGCCTGTTGGGTGCGGCGGCCGGTTGCTTCCTGGCGGGTACCCTGCTGTTCAGCGGCAGCCTGTACCTGCTGGTGCTGACCGAGATCCGCTGGGTAGGGCCGGTTACCCCCCTGGGTGGCGTCTGTTTTATGGTGGGCTGGGCCCTGTTGGTGGCAGCCGCAACGCGTCGATCCATCCGCGAGTGAGTCCGTAATGAATATCATGCTAAACGGGGAGCCCCGGGATCTTCCCGATCCGTATACCCTGCAAACCCTGATTGAAGAACTCGGCCTGACCGGCAGGAGACTGGCGGTGGAGGTAAACGAAGACATCGTACCCCGCAGTCAGCACAGCGAATGTCGGCTGCATGAGGGCGACCGGGTCGAGATTGTCCACGCTATCGGTGGCGGCTGAGGCCTGAAGCCGCGTCGTGCCCGTTTGAAAGCTGTCTTACCAGACCTCCAAGGATTCCAATGACTGATCAGAACAACCAGATTCAACTGCCGGAAGACAAACCCCTGGAAATTGCCGGCCGGGTTTACCGGTCCCGGCTGCTGGTGGGCACCGGTAAATACCGGGACCTGATGGAAACCGGCCATGCCATCGAAGCCAGTGGCGCAGAAATCGTAACCGTGGCGGTACGCCGCACCAACCTGGGCCAGAACCCGGACGAGCCCAACCTGCTGGATGTGATTTCGCCGGCGAGTTACACCATCCTGCCGAACACTGCCGGCTGCTTTAACGCAAAAGACGCCGTGCGCACCTGCAAGCTGGCCCGGGAGCTGCTCGATGGCCACGACCTGGTGAAGCTGGAAGTCCTGGGCGAGGAGAAAACGCTCTATCCCAACATGACCGAAACCCTGGTGGCCGCCGAGGAACTGATCAACGACGGTTTCCAGGTCATGGTCTATTGTTCGGACGATCCCCTGCTGGCAAAGCGTCTGGAAGAGATGGGCTGCATCGCCATCATGCCCCTGGGGGCGCCCATCGGCTCCGGCCTGGGTATCCAGAACCGCTACAATATCCGTCAGATTGTCGAGAACGCCAGTGTGCCGGTGCTGGTGGACGCGGGGGTAGGCACGGCTTCCGACGCCACCATCGCCATGGAACTGGGCTGCGACGGTGTACTGATGAACACCGCCATCGCCCAGGCCCAGGACCCTATCCGCATGGCCAGGGCCATGAAACTGGCTATCGAGTCCGGCCGCGAAGCCTACCTGGCGGGTCGCATGCCGAAGAAGGCCTACGCCAGTGCGTCATCGCCCATTGATGGCACGTTTTTCTGAGGAAAGGGCCGCCCCGAACCCATTACCCCTTAACAGAGCAGTGCAGTCCTGTCATGACCAATCCGAAGCCCAGTCGCAAGGAAGCCATCCTCCAGGCCCTGGTTGAGATCCTGGAAACGGAGCCGGGTGCCCGTATCACCACCGCCGGCCTCGCCAGGGCGGTGGGCGTTACCGAAGCCGCCCTGTACCGGCATTTTCCCAGCAAGCGCAAGATGTTCGAGGCACTGGTGGACTTTGCCGAGGATACCGTCTTCTCCCGCTGCCAGTTGATCCTCCAGGAGCAGGAAGATGTCCAGGTGCGCCTGAAGCAATTGCTCCGGCTGGTGCTGGTATTCGCTGAACGCAATCCGGGGCTTTGCCGGGTGCTGACCGGCGAGGCCCTCAGTGGCGAGAACGAAGCCCTGCGCAAACGGGCGAGCCAGTTCTTCGAGCGCCTCGAAACCCAGGCCCGCCAGATCCTCAAGGAAGGGGAGATCCGTCAGGGCTTGCGACCCTATCCCAGCGCGCCCCGCGCTGCCGACTGGCTCATGACTTTCCTTGAGGGTCGAATCCAGCGCTTCGTCCGGTCTGGCTTCAGCCGTGCCCCATCGGCTGAATTTGAAGAGCAATGGCCAATGCTGGCAAAAAACCTCTGGCCCGGGGATTGAAGACGGAGTAGCCACCTCACACAAGACTTGTGGTAACGGGTGGACTAGCGTGGCAGGTATACCCATACTCCGGAGACCCTGCCATGTCTGAGCAACACCCCATTTCCCGCTTCCCGATTCCTGATGTTTCAACCCTGCCGGATGACCTGCGCACGCGTATTGAAACCCTCCAGGAAAAGATGGGCTTCATCCCCAATGTGTTCCTTGGCCATGCCCACCGCCCCAATCAGCTGCGGGCTTTCCTGGCCATGCACGATGATCTGATGGAATCCGATGAAGGCCTGAGCCGTGCCGAGCGGGAGATGATCGTCGTGGCCACCAGTAGTGCCAACCAATGCCTGTATTGCCTGGTCTCCCACGGTGCCTTCCTGCGCATCCGCTCGAAGCAACCCTGGCTGTCAGACCAGGTGGCCGCCAATTACCGGGATGCTGAAATCAGCGACCGACAGCGCGCTATGCTGGACTATGCCGTCAAGCTTGCGCAGACGCCCTGGCTGGTGGGGGAGGACGATATCCACACCCTGGAGCAGGCGGGGTTCTCCCAGGATGAAATCTGGGACATTGGCGCCATCACCGGCCTGTTCGCCATGTCCAACCGCCTTGCAGCCCACACTGCCATGCGACCCAATGCCGAGTTCTATGGCATGGCTCGCTGAGGCCATCCGGCAAGTCTGCCGAATCATTGCCCGGACCGGGTGAAGATCATGAGGAGCAAATAATGAAAACAAGAAACCGCACCGGAATCCTTTCAATGGCCACGCTGGCGTCGGCAGTGCTGATGTCCTCTGCCGCTGACGCCCGTGAGCTCAACTATGCACTGGGTGCGCCCCCGGGGACACCGGCCCATGAAGCCCTTGAGTTCTATGCTGACAAGGTGGGGGAGCTCTCCGGCGGCGACCTTACGGTAAAGGTCTTTCCATTGTCCCTGCTGAGTTTTGCTGAGATGTCATCCGGAATCCGGGACGGCATTGCTGATATGGGGCTGATTCTGACTCCATACCACGCCGGTGAGTTTCCCCCCATTAACCTGCTGGCGGAGTCTTCCATGCTGTTGACGCTGGAGGAAGAGTTGGAGGCCGGGAAAGAGGGCGTTGCGTTCGGAGCGGCCCTGTCAGAATTCATGATGTTTCACTGCCCGGAGTGTATCGACCGGTTTGAACAGCAGAACCAGGTCTATCTGGGACATGCGGCAGGCACGGCCTATGGCCTGATGTGTGATGAGCCTGTTATGTCGCTGGAGGATGTCGGTGGCAAGCGCGTCCGGGTTGGAGCGGGTAACTTCGCACGCTGGTCGGAGGCTATGGGCGCTACGCCTGTCACGATGTCTGCCAACGAAATGCGGGAAGCTATCTCTCAGGGCATCGTGGACTGTATTGCCCTCTCCAGTCCTGAAATTCAAAACTATGGATTGGTTGGCCTGGTAACAGACCTGACCATGGCCGTTCCCGGCGGGGTTTTCCCTTTCGCCTCGTTCCAGACCAATCAGGATCTCTGGCGATCGCTTTCTGATAAGGAACGGGAGACCTTGCTACGTGGTGCTGCGGAAGGTAATGCGGCCATCTCGTGGACCTATGTCGAAGCCGCTGAGGAAAGCTTCGAGCTGGTCCGAGAGGAAGGCGCACGCTTTCATGAGGCTGACGAATCGCTGGTGAAAGCAACGAGTGACTTTATCGCCACAGATATGGAAACCCTGGCGAAACAGTATGAAGAACGCTACGGGCTCGACAATGCAGAAGCGATGCTGGACGCGTTTCGTCCGATCCTGTCGGACTGGGCAGCCAGGGTAGCTCAGGTGGATAGTCAGGAGGAACTGGCAAACCTCTACTGGGAGTATATTTTTTCGAAGGTTGATCCCGCCTCCCATGGTCTTTGAAGGCTCCGGGTATCATTTGATCAATTAAGGGCTGATTTATGTTGTTTTCAAGTTCTGAAAGGGCCTCCGACCTGCTGGACCGAGTCCGGCAGTTCATGGCCGAGGAAGTCTGCCCGGTGGAGCATCTCTACCGTGAGCAGGCCAGCGGAGAGAATCGCTATCGTACGCCAGCCATCGTCCAGGAACTGAAGGCCAGGGCGAAGGCTGCCGGTCTGTGGAACCTGTTCCTCCCCGGTGATCATGGTGCCGGACTGAGCAACCTTGAGTATGCACCCCTGGCTGAGGAAATGGGCCGGGTGCTGTGGGCGTCAGAAGTGTTCAACTGCTCGGCACCTGACACCGGCAATATGGAAATCCTCTCCATGTTCGGCACCCCGGAGCAGAAGAAGCAATGGCTGGAACCGCTGCTGGCGGGCGAAATCCGGTCGGCTTTCTCCATGACGGAGCCGGCGGTCGCGTCCAGTGATGCCACCAATATCCAGTGCGAGATCCGTCGTGAGGGTGACGAGTACGTCATCAATGGCCGCAAATGGTTTACTTCCGGGGCCATGAACGAGGCTTGCAAGCTGCTGATCGTGATGGGCAAGACGGACCCGGACAACGCCGACCGTCACCGCCAGCAGTCCATGATACTGGTGCCGAAGGACACGCCAGGCGTGCGTATCGTCCGGGATATGACGGTGTTCGGCTATGACGAGGCACCGGTTGGCCATCCGGAAGTCGTGTACGAAAACGTGCGAGTGCCTGCGTCAAATATGCTGCTGGGCGAAGGGCGTGGCTTCGAGATTGCCCAGGGACGACTGGGCCCTGGCCGGATCCACCATTGCATGCGGCTTATCGGTTGTGCCCAGCGGGCGTTGGAGATGCTGTGCCAGCGGGCAGAGCAGAGGGAAGCGTTTGGACGCAAGCTGTCACAGTTTGATTCGGTGCGTGAGGAGATTGCCGAATCCTTTTGCGAAATCGAACAGGCCCGCCTGCTAACGCTTAAAGCGGCGGACAAGATGGACCGGGAAGGCAACAAGGTAGCGAAGGACCTGATCGCCGCCGCCAAGATCGTGGTACCGGCCATGGCCGCCAGGGTCATCGACCGGACCATCCAGGTCTATGGCGGGGCCGGCGTCTGCCAGGACACCTTCCTGCCGGAAGCCTGGATGTATGCCCGTTACATTCGCATTGGCGACGGTCCGGACCAGGTTCACCGGGCGGCGTTGTCGCGGCAGTTGCTCAAGGCTTATAACGTCTGATCAAGGCTCTTTGCCTGATAATTCGTACTTTCAGGCCACTGTGAGGTTTGGGTCGCCACGAGTTGAGAAGGCTTTCCGGAACCGTCGAAAACAGGGATGTTTTCGTCGAGCGTACATGGACGTATTTACCGCGTGTTCCGGAAAGCCTTATCGACTTGTGGGGGCCTGCAGCCAGACTGGCAGGCCAGATCGTAGTCCTTCACTGGAAATAGCTGACAAGGCTGTCTGGCAGCCTTAATCCGAAAAGTACCCTTCCATATCCTTGCGAATCATGTGCTTCTGGATCTTGCCAGTGCCGGTGCGCGGGAACTCCTCCACCACCACAATGGCCTTGGGTACCTTGAAGCCTGCGAGATGCTCCCGGCAGTACTCGATCAGCTCGTCCTCGGTCACCTCTTCATCCGGCATCAGGATGACATTGGCGGTGATGGCCTCCCCCCAGCGCTCATGGGGAAGCCCGATGACCGCGGCTTCTGCCACCTTGGGATGGCCGATCAGGCAGCGCTCCACCTCCAGTGAGGCTACGTTCTCGCCGCCAGTCTTGATCACATCCTTCTTGCGGTCAGTAAACCATATGGCGCCATCCTCATCGATGGAAGCGATATCGCCACTGTGGAACCAGCCGTACTTGAAGGACTCTTCCGTCTTGTCGGGCTGGTTCAGGTACTCGGTCATCACCTGGGGGCCGCGATAGACGATTTCCCCGGCTTCGCCCGGCGGCAGCAGGCGGCCTTGGTCGTCCATGATGGCTACCCGGGTCATCGGGGTGGCAGTCCCCCAGGAGCCGGCCTTGCTCCACTGGTGTTCTGGCCGTATCAGGCAGGTGGCCGGGGTGAATTCGGTCTGTCCGGACCCCAGCACGACATCCGCGTTGGGGAAGGCGTCATGAATGGCCTGGAGCTTTGACTCTGCCATCGGTGCCATGGCGTAAAGTGCCCGGCGTACTGATGAGAAATCCCGCTGGCTCGCTTCCGGGTCGGTGAGTATCTCGTTGTACATCATCGGCAGGCCCACCCACATGTAGACCTTGTGTTCCTCCATCAGCCTTGCGCACTCCCGGGCATCGAAGCCCTTCGCAAGAACCAGCTTGCCACCCATCATCCAGGTCGGTACGGCCAGGCAGTTCACTGCGGTACAGTGGAACAGCGGCAGCTGGCACAGCATGGAGGCTTCAGGGGGTAACTGGTTGGCGATGATATTGGCCATCGCAGCCATGGTGACGGCCAGGTGGCTGGTTACCACACCCTTGGGGTTGGCGGTGGTGCCGGACGTATAAAGGAGCTGTACCGGGTCCCGGTCGCCTACTGCCACCTCAACGGGGGTGCTGTCACCGCTGTCAATGAGCTGTTGCAACGGCAGCCAGGTATGTCCTGCCGCGGAGTGGGTGCTGGCGCCGGTCCAGTAAAGGAACTCCAGGTCCGGCAGTTGTTCCGGAAGGGCTTGCCCGGCCTCGATAAGAGCGTCCTCGACGATGAGGATCCGGGCGCCGCAGTCTTTCAGGCAATAGGCGATCTCATGGGGTTTCAGCCCCAGGTTGACCGGCGCAAACACCAGGTTGGCCTTGGCGCAGGCCATGTAGCTCACCATCAGCTCCAGACAGTTGCGGGCCAGGATGCCCACGGGTTCGCCGGCCCTGAGGCCAAGCCCGAGCAGGCTGTGAGCCAGGCGGTTCGACTGGTCTTCAAACTCGCGGTATGTGAGGGTTCGGCCATCATCTACCATGGCCACATTGTCGGGGTAGAGGTCGGCTGCCCGGGTTAGAATATCGCCGGTGCATACCCGGTCGATCATGTTCATGGTGGGATCAGTCTCGTGCTGTGGTTGCCTGGCCATAATAAGCCTCCGCATGTCGGGGGTGCGTTGTTGTTGTTCCGACAAATTTAGCGGACAGCACGAATTTGAGCAAGCGTTTGGTCTACAATGTGGGTAAGGCCTCCCAACAGCCCCGGTAGCTTGTCTGGTGGCCGGCGATATCGGGTTTGCTATAGAATGCAGCCCGTTTCTAACCGTTTCCCAACCCTGTCGAGAGAGAGCCGGAACCTTGGAATTCAGCGAAGAGATCCGCAAAGAACTGATTGAGAGCGGGAAAATCACCGACCCCAAGAGCCCCCGCGGGGTGGTGCTCAATACGGCTGCCCGCCTGTTCCGCCGCAAGGGTTATCTGCAAACAACGGTACGTGATATCGGTCGTGAGACGGGTATCCTCCCGGGCAGTATCTTTCACCATTACCGCAGCAAGGATGAAATCCTGCGCACGGTGATGGAAGAGAGCATCGTTCTCAACCTGGGCCGCCTGAAGCGGGCGCTGGAAAGTCGTCCGGCACTGGAGGACCGACTACGCACCCTGATTTCTGTCGAGTTGTACGCCATGAATGGTGAAACCGGCGAAGCCTGGAGTGTCATGGTGGACGAGTGGCGCAATCTGTCTGAGGAGGGTAAGGCAACCATTCTCCGGCTGCGGGAAGAGTACGAAGGTATCTGGCTGGACGTGCTGCGGGAGGCTCACCAGGCAGGCGTCGTCACCATGGAGCCGGACATTCTTCGTAAGTTGCTGGCGGGTTCCCTGCACTGGACGCCGACCTGGTTCCGCCATGGCGGAGGTCTTTCCCTGGAGGATCTCACCGACCGGGTCTGGCAACTGGCCACGGGTCATCGTCCCTGACGACCCGGAGTCTTTCGCCCCGGTTTACTGGCCGCCGGGGTGGGTTCCCATGAACTTGGACAGAATGCCCAGCATGACTTCGTCGGCACCGCCGCCGATGGAAACCAGGCGCAGGTCCCGGTAGAAGCGGGTAATCAGGGTTTCGTTCATGAAGCCCATGCCACCGTAGTACTGCAGACAACTGTCAGTCACTTCCCGTGCAAGTCGTCCCGCTTTCAGCTTGGCCATGGAGGCCAGTCGGGTCATGTCCTCTCCGTTAATGTACCCTTCAGTGCACCGGTAAACCAGCGACCGCAGCAACTCCACTTCCGTCTGCAGTTCCGCCAGGCGGAAATGAATGCTCTGGTTGTGCAGTAGCGGC